>DASWCZ010000058.1:0-111217 GCA_036395755.1 Thermoanaerobaculia bacterium | reverse complement strand
GAGGCAGTACCAGCAGGAGAGGCTGGCAAACGTCGCGGTGGACCTGTACGCCTCGATTGCCGTTCTGTCGCGGGCGAGCTCCTCCGCGCTCCGTCGAGGACCGGAGAAAGCGGCCGACGAGGTCCGTCTGGCGCGCGCGTTCGTGCAGTCCGCGAAATACCGAGTGGTCGGGGAGCTCAAGGAGATGGAGAAGAACCGCGACCGCGACCACGCGGCCGGCCGCGACGGCGAGCGGAGCGCGATCGCGGAGACCGCGTACTCGCCGCCCGGTTACCGGTTCGACTTCTGGGAGTGAGATCTCCGGGAAGACGGTTCGGAACTCCCGCTCCACTCCCCGGAAAGACCCTGCGGGCGATCGTTCGCGCCACGTAGCGGATCGCCCGGGAAACGGCGGCCTCGAGCGGCTCGCCGCGCGCGAGGTTCGCCGCGATCGCGGAAGAGAGGGTGCAGCCCGATCCGTGCGTCGTGGTCGTCGCGATACGGCGGTGGGCAAAGGTCCGGAACGCCTCTCCGTTCCAGAGCACGTCGCGGACGCGGTCGCCCGGCGCGTCGCCGCCCGTGACCAGGACGGCGCGGGCGCCGAGGTCCCCGATCTTCCGCGCCGCCCGGCGGACGTCGTGCTCCGTTCGGATCGGAATGCCCGAGATCGCCGCCGCCTCGTTCCAGTTCGGTGTCACGAGGTCGCTCACGGGGAGGAGGTCCCGGCGAAGAGCGCGAACCCCGCCGGCGGAGAGAAGGGGAGCACCGCTCGTCGAGGCGAGCACCGGGTCGAGGACGACGTTCTTCGCCCGATGACGGCGCAGGCCGGCCGCAACCGCCCGGACGGTCCGTGCGTCCCACAGCATGCCGATCTTCACCGCGGCGGGAGCGAGATCGGAGAAGACCGCGTCGATCTGTCGGGAGACGAACCGGGCGGAGAACGGCTCGATCGCGGCGACGTCGAGGGTGTTCTGCGCGGTGCCCGCGACGACGACAGTCGCGCCGTAGACGGCGTGCGCCGCGAAGGTCGCGATGTCCGCCTGGATTCCGGCGCCCCCACCCGAATCGGATCCCGCGATCGAGACGACCGTGATCGGGCGGACGCGACGCGACCTCGGCATCCCGCGAAGTTAGCAGACCCTCTGCCCAACCGCCCCCGCTCGGGCAAACCGGGGTAGAATTCCGCGCGGACATCGGGAGCTGCCTCGATTCTGTGCGGACAGTCGAATCTCAGGAGAAACCTGTCGTCACTCCTTTTTCGCGATGGAGACTGTATGAAGACGAAACTCTTGATCGGACTCCTGCTCTGCGGTGGAGCGTTCGGGGCCAATCCCGCGGCCGGGCAGACGCCGCGCCCCGCCCCGAAAACCGCGAGCAACGTTTCCCTGATGCCGGTCGTCGGCGTCGCGAAAGAGGCATTTCTCCGGTCGCTCGTCGTGCGCAAGGGCGGCGTTCGCGCCTCCAGCACAGCCCAACCTCAGGACTGCGTCAACGGGACGCCGACCATCCAGGGCGTCGCGTGTGGCTCGACGACCTCGGGTCAGCTCGCGAACACGGACTGCTTCATCATGAGCGACAACAGCTACTACGACGTCTACTCCTTCGATGGGACCTCGGGCCAGCAGGTCACGATCACGATGTCCTCGTCCGCTTTCGATACGTATCTCTTCCTGATCGATCCCTCGGGCTCCAACACTGCCGCGACGGATCATGATGGAGGCGGCGGCACGACCTCCCGAATCGTCTTTCCGCTGAACCAGACCGGAACCTGGTTCGTCGTCGCGAACAGCAATTCAGGTAACCAGTTCGGCGCGTACACGCTGGCTCTGCAATGCAGCGCGGCGCCCCCTCCCGGTTCGTGCACGGCGGACGCGACGACGTTGTGTCTGAACAACGGCCGCTTCCGAGTTCAGGCCACGTACACGACACCGGCAGGCCAGTCGGGCCCCGGGATGGCGGTACCCCAGACGAGCGACACCGGTCTCTTCTGGTTCTTCACCGCGAACAACATCGAGGTGATCATCAAGGTCGTCAACGCGTGCACGTTCGCCGCCGCTCCACGCTACTGGGTGTTCGCCGGCGGATTGACGAACGTCCAGGTGGCCCTGACCGTCACCGATACGTCGAACGGCACGGCGCGGAACTACACGAACCCTCAGAACACCGCCTTCGCGCCGATCCAGGACACCGACGCGTTCGCGACCTGCCCGTGAGGCCGGGAGACCTTCTCTGATCGTTCGGCGGGGAGAGATGGGGAGCGTCCACGCGGCGCTTCTGTCGGCCGTGGTCCTGATGGCGGGCGCATTCGTCCTGTCTTCGGAGAACTCTTCCCGGTCGCCCGGCAAGCTTTCGAGTAACCGCCAGGTCCTCACGCGCCGGGGATCGCTCCGGACTCTCGCGCTGTCCGCGTGCAACGAGTTCGGGACCCTGGCGTGCCCCTCGTCGAGCGCGAGCGGCGACATCACCACGGACGACTGCCGGCTGGACGACGGCAGCTACCTGGACCTCGTCCAGTTTCAGGGTACGGCCGGGCAGACCGTCACGATCGACATGACGTCGACCGCCTTCGACACCTATCTGTATCTGCTCAACTCGACGCCGGCGGTCGTGGCGAGCAACGATGACTTCGGGGACACGACCGATTCCCGGATCACGTTCACGTTGCCGACCTCGGGCACCTGGACGATCGGCGCGACGAGCTTCCTCGCCAACCAGACGGGCGCGTACACGCTGACGATCCAGTGCACCGCGGGGACGGCGACGACTCCGACGCCCACGCCGACGGTCGTGGCGCCTGTGCCGACCTTCACCCCGATTCCCGGCCCATGCACGCCGAATGCGACGACGCTCTGCTTGAACAACGGCCGCTTCCGAGTGCAGGCAAACTACTCGACGCCGGCCGGCCAGTCGGGCCCCGGGATGGCGGTGCCTCAGACGAGCGACACCGGTCTCTTCTGGTTTTTCAGCGCGAACAACATCGAGGTGATCATCAAGGTCGTCAATGCGTGCACGTTCGCCGCCGCTCCCCGCTACTGGGTGTTCGCCGGCGGATTGACGAACGTCCATGTGGTCCTGACGGTGACGGACACGCAAACGGGAGCGGTACGGACCTACACGAACCCGCAGAACACCGCTTTCGCGCCGATCCAGGACACCAACGCGTTTGCGGCGTGCCCGTGAGCTCGGAGGAGGGAATGTGGCTCCGCCCGGCCGGTGTTGATCATTCGCTGGTGCCCGACTTGCAAAAAGCGCCACGAGCTGGAGGTCGCGTGAACAGATCCCTGAAGTCCTTCCGAACCCTCGCCCTCGGCATTGTCCTTGTCCTCGGGGCTGCTCTCGGATCGGCCGCAACGGTTTCGAAGGCGTTGCGAGCCGCCCTCCCGAAAGTCAGCGGATTCCGGAAGCTTCCGCCCGCCGGGGTCCGACCGTTCCAATCCTTCGCGTGCACGACGCTCGCGACCGGCTGCAATACGACGGTGAATGGCGAGCTGACGATGGACGACTGCCGGCTTCCTTCGGACCAGAGCTTCTACGACGCCTGGACGTTTCAGGCCACGGTGGGGCAGACGGTGCAGATCACGATGACGTCGACGACTTTCGACACCTTCCTGTTTCTTTTCGACCCGAGCGGCCTCGAGCTCGACGAGAACGACGACTATCCGGGAGGAGGTTCGAACTCGCGAATCTCCTACACCATAGCTGCGTCCGGCACCTACACGATCTATGCAAACAGCTACAGCACCGGCATCACCGGCGCCTACTTTCTCGAGGTCCTGTGCGCGCAGTCGCCGTCGTCGGGTCTGGTGACTTTACCGGCGGCGGCGTCGCTGCATGGAGCGCCACCGACGTTCTTTCATTCGGACGTGAGTGTTTTCAATCCTTCCGCGACGCAGCCGGCGTCGGTGACGGCTCGGTACCGTTGCTTTACGGGCGCCTGCGGAAATGCGACGCAGACCTTCACGGTGCCTCCGCGACAGCTACGGGTGTTCGAGGACATCGTGGGAACGCTGTTCGGAGCGGCGGAGACGGGCGGGGCGGTGGAGTTTTCGGGCAACGTGCTGGTGGACAGCCGGCTCTACACGCCGAGCCGACCGGCGCCGACGGTGGGCATGTACGTCCCGGGGTTATCAACGGGTGAGGCATATGCCGAGGCGGTTCTGACCTCGCTGTCCTTTTCTGCCAACCTCTCGACCGGCTTCCGTACCAACGTGGGGGTCTACAACGGCAACGACGTTGCCCAGACCGTGACCTTCACCCTTTTCAATCCGCAGGGGATACAGATCGGTCAGACCGCGCAACTGGTGCCGGCGAGGACTCCGCTCCAGATCAACAACATTGCCAGCTTCGTCGGGATCACGGCCGACGTTCCGAGCTTCTACTGCGTGGTCCGGGGGGACGGAGTCAGTAAGAACTACGCCTACGCCGCGGTCCTCGACAACCAGTCCCAGGACCTGATCTTCGTCAAAGGCGCGCAATCGCAGACGCCATAGCGACGGATTCGAGAAATCCGGGCGGCTCGAGCCGTCGTCCCGCGGCTGCTAGCCTCGCGCTGGCTTCTTCTCGGGCTTGTTCGTCACCTGTGACAGTCGGCGGTGATGCTCGACGACGATCCGGACCGCATCCTGCGGGCTCGTGCTCCGGCGAAGAAGATTCCGGTCGAACTCGTTGATCGTCCCGTGCTCGATCAACTTTCCGAGCAGCGGCTCGATCGCGTCCTCGGCGTCGCGATCCCCGAGGATGATCGGATAGCTCTCGATCTTTCGCGTCTGCATCAGCGTCAACGTCTCGAAGAGCTCGTCGAGCGTTCCGTAGCCCCCCAGGAAGGCGAAGAACGCGGAGGAGAGCTTGACGAACATGTACTTGCGGATGAAGAAGTAGGTGAAGACGAACTCCCGGTCGAGGTAGGCATTCGCCTTCTGCTCGCGCGGCAGGCGGATGTTCAGCCCGATCGAGATCCCGCCCCCTTCGCGGCAGCCGCGGTTGGCGGCTTCCATGATCCCGGGCCCGCCGCCCGTGACGACGTTGAATCCTTCCAGCGCGAGGTGCCTCGCCGTCTCGCGCGCGAGCCCGTAGGCGGGATCGCCCGGACCGAGCCGGGCCGAGCCGAAGATCGTTACGGCGGGCTCGACGTCCCGGAATGCGAGACTCGCCTCGACGAACTCGCGGGTGATCTCGGCCACGCGCTCGGCTTCGCCCCCTGGGAGATCCGACCACCCGAGATCCTTCAGCACGCGGGGAAACTCCTCGATTCCCGGATCGGTCACGCGCGGCAGTATAGGCGGCGCCCGCGCAAGACGGAGGTCTCAGCGGGGAATCGAGGCGACGCGCCGGACCTTCAAGAGCTCGTTGACGAGGAAGAGCGGGCCGACCAAGAGATGCACGAGATTCTTCAGGAACGCCGGCCGATTCTTTTCGAAAACGGCATGGCCGATCGCCTGAAAGGTCCATCCGAGCGCGAATGCCGCCAGCCCAAACCGCCAGCCGGCGGCACGCGCAGCGACGTCGAGGAATGCGAATGCGACGAGCAGCCCGGCGGCCAGAGAGAGATCCAGCGTCGCGTCGTAGAGCACCACGGCTGCGATGGCGATCTCGGCGACGCTCACTGGTCCGACGCGGATTTGCGCGAGCATGGCGAGGGCGCCGAAAACGATCAGCGTGATGCCGAAAAAATGACAGACGAGATTGCCCCGGGTGCGGTGGTGGGAGCCGTAGTCGGCGAGCAGTGCGTCGATTCGTTTCAGCGGAATCTCCCGTGCGACCGGGCGCGATTATATTTCCCGCGACGCGCCGATTCTGAATGAAAGCGATGCGCCTCCCGAGAATCGCCCCGGTCGAGCAGACACCGCTCGAGCCGATCGACCTTCCGGAGCCGCGGCCGGGTGCGGACGAGGTCCTTCTCGACGTCCACGCCTGCGGGGTCTGCCGCACGGACCTACACATCGTCGAAGGAGAGGTTGCGGCGCGTCTTCCGATCGTCCCGGGCCACCAGGTCGCGGGAAGAGTGCGGGAGTGTGGATCTGAAGTCGCGGGGATCCGGCCGGGCGACCTCGTCGGGGTGGGATGGCTCTCCGAGACCTGCGGGCAGTGCGTCTTCTGCCGGTCGGGCCGGGAGAACCTCTGCCGCCTTGCCCGCTTCACCGGCTGCGACCGGGACGGCGGTTACGCCGAACGGATGACCGCGCCGGAGAGCGCGGTCTACTGTCTGCCGCCCGACCTCGACCCGAAGCGGGCAGCACCGCTCCTTTGCGCTGGCGTCATCGGATACCGAACGCTGCGACTTTCCGGCGCCCGCGCCGGCGGAAAGCTCGGACTCTTCGGCTTCGGCGCTTCGGCGCATCTGGTTCTTCAGGTCGCGCGGCACGAGGGTTGCGACGTCTTCGCCTTCACTCGCGAGACGCGCCACCGCGAGCTCGCACTCGAGATGGGCGCCGTCTGGGCGGGCGGCGCCGGAGACGACCCTGGAATTCTCCTGGACGCGGCCGCGATCTTCGCACCCGCCGGAGAAATCGTCCCGCTCGCGCTCGCGCGCCTCGAGCGCGGCGGAACGCTCGCCGTCAATGCGATCCACATGAGCCCGATCCCGTCCTTCGGTTACGAGCGGCTTTCCGGGGAGCGGGTCGTGCGCAGCGTGACGAACTTCACGCGCCGCGACGCACTAGAGTTTCTGGAGCTCGCCGTTCGAATTCCGGTCGAGGCCGAGATCGAGGAATTCCCGCTTCCGGCGGCCAACGAAGCGCTGGCGAAGGTCAAGCGCGGTGAAGTCCGCGGGTCAGCGGTCCTGGCGACCCGGGGGCTCGCTACTACTCGAAACGGATGAGGAGACGCCTCGGCCGGCTGCCTGGGGCAAAGCGCAGCCGGGCGAGCGCGGTGGAAGCGTCTCCCTGCCGGACCGACGTCCCGCGACCGTTCGGCTGCGGGGTCACTCGACGCACGATGCCTTGAGAGTCCAGCAGGAGGATGTACTCCCGGCCACGTTCGTCGACCGGAAGGTCTCGCGGCTCGCCCGAGAGCAGGGCCGGCGATGATCCGTATCCGTCAATTGCTCGAAAGGTCAGCTTGAGCGGCGCGGCGGGCGGCGCGGCGGGCGGCGCCGCGACCGCCGTCTCTTCCGCGCCGCCCGCGCGTGCAGTATCGGGCGTGACCGCAACCGCCGCGCGATCTCTCCGGTCCTCGGGCTTCGGGGACTCCAGCGTGGATCCGCCGGCTTGCGAGGATTCGGTCTTCGGTCGCTCGCCCTCGGCCTCGGGGACGTCTCGGTCTTCCGGCGAGGCCGGCACGGCCCGCGGGAGGGGCTTCCGTGCTTCCCGGAGGTCCCGCTCGTTAAGACACCGCGGGCGGCGGCGAGTTCCGGACAAATCCGTGGAATGTGGTCCCGCGACGCTAGGCCAGGCCCTTCCGGAGGACCTCCTCGACCTTCTCCGCGAAAACGTCCACTTCATCCGGCCGGGTGTAAACGTTCGGCGTCACGCGAAGACCGTTGAACTCGGGGTGAACGATCGGCGTCGTCATGATCCGGTGTTTCTCCCAGAGGTGTGCCTGGAGCTTCTCGGTGTCGACCCCCTCGACGTGAAGAAGAGCGATGCCGCAGGACTCGGTGGCGTTCAGAGGCGTCAGGACTTTCACGCGGGGATCGGCGGCGAGGAGCCGTCTGGCCCAGCGATCGCGCAGCCAGCGGAGGCGCGCCGCCTTGCGCTCGGCGCCGATTTCCCGGTGGAAGGCGAGCGCCGCCGCAATCGCATTGTGGTTCGCGGCGGGGTGCGTCCCGATCTCCTCGTACTTGCGGACGTCCTGATCCATCTTTGCGGGCGCCGCCATAAGCGGCCAGATCTTCTTCTGCTTCTCTTTGCGGACATAGAGGAAGCCGGTCCCGATCGGCGCGAGCAGCCACTTGTGCAGGCTCGTGCCGTAGTAGTCGCACTCGAGGTCGTCGCGACGGAATGGGAAGTGGGCGAAAGCATGCGCTCCGTCGACGAAGACCTCGATCCCACGTTCGCGCGCCATGCGAACGACGTCGCGGACGGGAAGGATCTGGCCGGTCAGGTTCGTGATGTGCGTGATCTCGACGACGCGCGTGCGCGGGGTGATGGCCTCACGGAAGCGGCGGACCACGTCGGCCGCGGACGGCGGCGGCACCGGGAACGAGATCGGCTTGACGACGATTCGGTCGCGGCGGACCCTCTGGTCCCAGCTCGTGAGCATTCGGGGGTAGTTCTGGTTCGTGACGACGACCTCGTCGCCGGGTTGCAGCTCGAGGCCGAAAATCAGCGTCTCGAGCGATTCGGAGGCATTGCGGGTGATCGCCATCTCCTCCGGATCGCAGCCGAATTCCCGCGCGAGCTCCCGGCGCACCGACTCGATGCGCGGTTCCAGGATGTTCCACATGTGGTGCACCGGCATCTCATTGGAGAATCTGAGATCGCGGATCATCGCCTCGAGCACGTGGGAGGGCGCGGGGCTGCAACCTCCGTTGTTCAGATTGAGGATCGTCGAGTCGACGTCGAAGGCACGCTGGATGTGCGACCAGTACGCCTCGTCCGTGGCGACGGAATCCGGCGTCGTGCCCGCGACCGCCCTGCCCGCTTCCCGGGCGCGCTCGATCGCGTCGAGGCGGAAGACCGGCAACGCGAGCGCGGCCGCGCCCGTGGCGGCGCGGGAGAGAAGTGCGCGGCGCGTCAGCGGCATCGCAACGTATCCCGTGTCCGGAATTAGATCATTCCGAGCTTCCAGAAGACGAACGTCCAGATGTCAGCCTGCTCGTCCAGGATCTTGGTCGTCGGCTTTCCCGCTCCATGCCCCGCCTTCGTCTCGATCCGGATCAGGATCGGCTGGTCGCTCCCCTGAGCGGCCTGCATCCGGGCTGCGAGCTTCTTCGAGTGGCCCGGGTCGACGCGGTCGTCGGTGTCGGCGGTCGTGATCAACGTCGCCGGGTAGGCGGATCCCTCGTGCACGTTGTGGTACGGCGAGTACCGGTACAGGAACGGGAAGTCCGCGGCGACCTCGGAGCTTCCGTATTCCGTGATCCAGTAGCGGCCGAGGGTGAACCGCTGGTATCGCAGCATGTCCGCCACGGGAACCTGGCAGACGACCGCGCCGAAGAGGTCCGGACGCTGCATCTCCACGGCGGACACGAGCAGTCCCCCGTTCGAGCCTCCCGCGATCGCGAGACGCTCCCGCCTCGTGTAGTTGTTCGAGATCAGCCACTCCGCCGCCGCGATGAAATCGTCGAAGACGTTCTGCTTCTTCTCGCGCATCCCGGCCTTGTGCCACTCTTCGCCGTATTCCCCGCCCCCTCTCAGGTTGGGCATCGCCACGATGCCGCCCTTCTCGAGAAAGACGTAACGCGTCGCCGAGAAACCGGGAGTCTGACTGATGTTGAATCCGCCGTAGGCATAGAGGTAGAGGGGCCGGTTGCCGTCGCGCGAAAGACCCTTTTTGTGAATGAGGAACATGGAAATCCGGGTCCCGTCCTTCGAGGGATACCAGACCTGCTCGGTCTCGTACTGGGTCGGGTCGACCTTCACGTCCGTCTTCTGAAACAGGACGAGGTCAGCCTTCTCGAAGTCGTAGCGGAAGTTCGTGGGAGGCTCCGTGAAGGAGCTGTAGGAGAGGAACATTTCCTTCTGATCCGCGTCCCCCGAGATTCCTCCCACCGATCCGATGCCGGGCAGCGCGATCTCCTTCTCCATCTTCCCGGACAGGGCGTGAACGTCGAGGGCCGTGCTCGCGTTGCGCAGGTGGCGGAGGACGAGCTTCTTGTCGATGACGTACGCGCTCTGGAGCGTGTCCTTCCCCTGCGGTACGAGCTCGACGAAAGAGGCGTCCTTGTTCGTCGCGGAGAGGCGGTTCAGATCCACCGCGATGACCCGGCCGAGCGGCGCGTCCCGGTCCGTGCGCGCGTACAGCCGGCCGTCGACGACTTCCGCCACCGAGTACGCGTTCTCGAAGCCGGTGAAGACCGGGATCGGCCGGCTGCCCGGCTTCGTCAGGTCGAGCGCCCAGACCTCGGTCTTGTCGCTCGCGCCCTTGCCCGGAAGGATGACGAGCCAGCCCCCGTCGTACGACACGAACCCTCCGATGCCGACCTCCTTCTCGGTCGGCTTCTCGAAGAGCATCGCGTCTTTCTCCTGCGGTTCGCCCAGACGGTGGTAGTAAAGCTTGGGGAAGTAGTGCTCGTCGCCGGCCGGCACCGTGCCGGGTTGCGGGTAGCGGGTGTAGAAGAAGCCTTTCGCGTCGGGCGTCCAGGCGATGCCGGAGAACTTCACCCAGATTAGCTTGTCCGGAAGATCCTTGCCGGTCGCGACGTCGCGAACGGAGATCTCCTGGCGGTCGCTGCCGCTCTTCGAGATGGCGTAGCCGAGCAGCCGGCCGTCCTTGCTCGGCGAAGTGTTGGTGAGCGCAACGGTACCGTCGGGCGACATCGTGTTGGGGTCGATTGCGACCCGCGGCTGCCCGGACAGACCGTCCTGGACGTAATAGACGGACTGGTTCTGCAGGCCCGTGTTCTTGAAGAAGAAGTAACGATTCCCTTTGTGCTCCGGAATGCTGATCTTTGGATAGTCGAAGAGCTCGGTCAGTCGGGCCTTGATCGCCTCGCGCTCCGGCCGGTCGAGGACGCTCCGGGTGACCGAGTTCTCCGCCGCGACCCAGGCGGTCGTGGCGGGGTCATCGGCCTTCTCGAGCCACCGGTAGGGGTCGGCGACGCGGGTGCCATGGTAGTCGTCGACGACGTCGCCCTTCGAAGCCGGGGGATACGAGTAGGCCTTTGCGGGCTGCGAAACGGCCGCGGAGGCGGCCGGAGCCGTTGCGACGTTGCTCGTCGCGCTCCCGGCGCACGCCAAACCGATCGGGAGCAGCAGTGCGAGCGGCGCCAGGCGCAGGAGGCGAGACGCGAGGAGGCGGCGAATATGGAGCATGGATTCCCTCCTGGCCCGGGCGGCGTTCGAGGCCGTCGGGAGGCCGAGCGGGGGATTCTTTCACGCCGGCGGCGCGATCAAGGAGCTCGCCTGGCCAGCTGCAGGCTCGGGTCGTTCGTGTGGTTGTCCACCGTCGCGCCGTAGACGATCGCGCTGCCCGAAAGGACCTGCACGGTAATCGACTCGTTCGCGCCGATCGCGACACCGTTCAAAAAGCTCGCCGAGTCGCGCTGCTCGAAGTAGTTCGCCGGGTAGGTCCGGGTGAGCGTTCGGGTCACGGCTCCCGCGTCGTTTCGGACCGTGATCGAGATCGTCGCTCCGGACCCGAGCGTCCGAACGCCGACGTTGAACCGGTACAGCGCCGTGTCCGGCGGACCGATCAGGAACCCGCGCTCGCCGGCGACGAGGGCCTGGGCCGGAGGGATGGCTTCTTCCACGAACCCGGTCGTCCCGCCCGCGCCGGCGTCGTTGAAGACGCGGACGAGGAGGAGCGGAGTCGCCGTGCCCGCATCCGAGACGATGTCCAGGCTGCCGAGGCCGGTCAGTCCCATCGCCGGAAGGAGGTCGGCGATCGACCGGGTCTCTCCGGCCTCCAGAACGTAAGAGAGGAAGGGATCGTTCGCGGAGGCGGATGCTCCCGCCGGGTGGTAGACCAGGCGACCGGTCATGCGGGTCGCACCAGGGTTGAAGAGCTGGACCGAGGTGCGGAAAAACGCCTGGCCGAGCGCGCCCGGCGTCGAGCCCACGGCCGGCACGATCGCGGCCGGTTCGACCGACGGCGGAGGCTGCGTCACGGTCCCGGTGGCCTGGACGGACAGAGTGGCGTTGGGAAAGAAGGATCCCTGCGACGCTGTCACGGTGGACGTCACGTCCCCGGCGAACCCGATCAACCCCTGCGTCGCGCCGGGGGTCTGGCCCACCGGACTTCCACAGGACGTGAGCCGGGTGATTCCGATGAGGTCCCCGGCCTGCACGGCCACGGGAGGCGAAAGGAACACGAAGGACGTCAGTGAGTTGGTGTCGTACGGACCTCTCTCGGCTGAAAAGACGAACGTCCCGTTGGGGCTCGGCCGGAAGAACTTGATCTTCGCGGCCGCCGGACAAGGGGTCACCGACCACGTGAAAGAGGCATTCGTGAGGTTTCCGGAGGCGTTGGCCGGATTCGAGAGGTCGATGAGCGTCACCGGCGTCTGGTTGAAGCCGAAGTTCGGGCTCGCTGGAAGGTTTCCGACAGTGACCGTTTGTGCGACGGCGACCAAGGATGCGAAGAGGAACAGAAAGAGGCCGAGAGCCGTCGAGAGTCGGCGCATTTCCCTTTCCCCCAAGGTCCGCCGCCCGGACCGCCCGGGCGAACTCCAGGGAGAAGAGCAATTTCGATGCACAGCGGCGGGCGTCCCATCACGAGGACAGCCCCGGGTCAGGGGATCGGCCGGTCGATCGCTCCCGTGATGAGCCGCGCGCCCCGCTGATCCGTGAAATACGCCCACGCCCACTCGAAGAGCACGAGCGCGCGGTTGCGAAACCCGATCAGGAAAAGGATGTGGATGAAGCACCACGCGAGCCACGCGACGAACCCCGACATCCGGAGCCGGCCGAGATCGGCGATCGCCTGCGCCCGCCCGATGACAGCGAGGTTGCCCTTGTCGCGGTACCGGAAAGGCCGACGGGGCCGGCCCGCGAGGTCCCGAGCCACGTTCCGAGCGACGTGTCTTCCCTGCTGGATCGCCACCGGCGCGACGCCCGGAAGCGGCTTTCCCGTCTGCGAGATGACCGTGGCGACGTCGCCGATCGCGAAAATGCGGCCATCCCCCGGAATGGAGAGGTCCGGCAGGACGAGAACGCGGCCCGCGCTGTCCAGCGGTACGTCCAGGGACCATGGGAGAGGCGATCCGCGAACCCCGGCGGCCCAGAGAATCGTCGCCGCCGCAATCCGGCCGTCGGCCGCCTCGACCGAGCCCGCTTCGACTTCGCGAACGGGGCATCCCGTCCGAACCTGGACCCCGAGCCGCTCGAGCGCCCGTTGCGCTTTCCGGGCCAGGTCCGGCGGGAAGCTCGGGAGGATCCGGGGTCCCGCCTCGAGGACCTGGATGCTCGCCTCCCGCGGATCGATCGAGCGAAAGTCGCTGACGAGGACGCGACGGGAGATCTCCGCGATGGCGCCGGCGAGCTCGATGCCCGTGGGCCCTCCGCCGACAATCACGAAAGTCAGTAGCGCGCGGCGGTGCTCGGCGTTCGTCTCCCGCTCGGCGCGTTCGAACGCGAGCAGGATCCGGCGCCGGATCTCGAGCGCGTCTTCGAGGCTCTTCAGGCCCGGGGCATTCGTCTCCCAGGAGTCGTGCCCGAAGTAGGCGTGCCGCACGCCGGTCGCCAGCACCAGGTAGTCGAAACCGACCCGGCCGTCGGAAAGCACGAGCTCACGTGCGGATCGATCGACCGAGACCGCGTCGGCCAGCAGCACGGCTGCGTTCTTCTGCCTCCGGAGAATCGCTCGAATCGGGTAGGCGATGTCGGCGGGGGAGAGCGCCGCCGTTGCGACCTGGTAGAGGAGAGGCTGAAAGAGATGGTGGTTCCGGCGGTCGACGACCGTAATGCGTACCGACGACCTCGCGAGCCCCTGAACGGCGTTCAGGCCGCCGAAGCCCGCTCCCACCACGACGACGTGTGGTTCACTCAAGGCGAGGAGGTCAACGGATGGACGAAGACGCGAAACGAACGGTTCTGCGCCGGATTCCCTACGGCATGTACGTCATGACCGCGATCGAGAGGGGCGTGCCGGCTGCCTCGACTCTCACCTGGCTGTCTCAATGCTCTTTTCATCCGCCGCTCGTGATGATCGGCATTCAGACTAACAGCCTGGTGCATGCCGCCGTCGAGAAGAGCTGCGCGGTCGCCGTGAACTTCCTCGCGGCCGATCAGAAGGAGATCGCCGAGCGATTCTTCAAACCCCCCGAGCTCGAGAGCGGCCGGCTGCACGGACTTTCTTACGAGCCCGGGCCGGCGACCGGTGCGCCGCTGTTGCCCGACTTGCCGGCGTGGCTCGAGACGCGGGTCGTCGAGAAGGTGACGCACGGGGACCACGAGGTCTTCGTCTGCGAGGTCGTCGGGGCTGGCGTCCGCCGGGCCGACTTCACGCCACTCCTCCTCGCGGGGACGCCCTGGAACTACGGGGGATGACGAAGCGGCCGGCATCGGCCGCCCCGTCATTTTGCGAAGACGTCGTCCACGGGCGTGACCTTCACTCTCTCTCCGGGAATGCCGAGCTTTCGGGCGCCGATCACCTTGTCTTCGGCAAGCAGGTCGGCCGGCTTCTCGGCGTCGTACTGGATCGGCGAGAACGCGTCGGAGACGAGCTTGTCTCTTAACCCCTTTGCATCCTTCGCGACGATCACGATCGAGAGGTCCTTTGCGGAGAGATGCTTTCGGATGGCCCGGTTGACGTCATCGAGCGTCAGCTTGCCGAGGCGGTCGCGCATGTATCCGGTGAACTCTCCGATCCCGTACCAGCGGGAATCGAGCGCATAGCCGAGCTGCTGGTTCTGCGTCGAGGTCATGACGTAGACGTTCTTCATGAGGTAATCGCGCGTGCGTTCGAAGTCCTCCTTCGGCATCCCCTCCCGGATCAGCCTGTCGAGCTCCTCGATCGCGATGCGAAGCGCCATCTGCGCGTTCACGGGGACGACCGGCCGGATCCAGACCTCAAAGATCTGGGAATGGCGCGCGATGTTGGGATCCGGGAAGAACTGGAACATCCCGCGGGGAAAGGCCTCGATGTACGCGTAGTCGCCGTAGTTCATGCCGCGAACCTCGCGGATGCGCTTGTACAGGTGCGAGACCGACGAGCGATGCTCGCCGAGCCACGCGCGAGCCACCGAGAGCGCGGCGAAGTCGGGGTGCGAGCGCGTCACCTCGGTCGGATGGCCGAAGGAGATCGCCGTCGCGCGGGTCTCCTTCTCGATGATCTCCACCTCGATCCCCGACGGCTTGCGGGCGGTGATGCGGGGCGCCGGCGATGCGATGCCCGCCGGAAGCTTCGAGATTTCTTCCTTGAGACGCACGAGCATCTCGTCCGGAACCTCGCCGGCGCCGCCGAGCGTCAGGTTCGCGCGCGAGTACCCCGACGCGAGGAAGTGCCGGACGTCGTCGAGTGAGATCGCGGCAATGCCCGCGACCGTCCCGAGGACCGGGTGGGCGTACGGCGTTCCCGCGAACAGGTTCGTCTGCAGACGCTCCTTCGCGAGCTCCTCCTCGTTGTTCGAACGCAGGTCTTCCTTCAACGCGTTCAAATGGTTTTCCTTCAGCCTCTGAAAGTCGTCTTCGCGGAACCCCGGATCGAGCAGTTGCGGAAGCACGATGTCGAGAAAGGGCTTCCAGTTGTCGCGATGGATCGATCCCGTGAAGGTCGTCATCTCCTTGTCGACCTGCGCGCCGAAGCTTCCCGCCATCGGGTACAGGGCCTTGCTGATCTCGTCGATCCGCATGTCCTTCGAACCGGCTTCGGCGACCATAGCGGCGGTCAGGGCCGCGAGCCCCTCCTTGCCGGCGGGGTCGTGCGCCGATCCGAGAGTGAAGAGGAGCTTGAAGTTGATCTGCGGCAGCGCGGTTTTCTGGAGGACGATCGGGACTTCCGCCTTCTCCGCCCAAGGGCTCCTCGGCGTGAACGTCGCTAGGGACGGCAGAGTCGCCACCGGAGCCGGCACGGGATCCTTCGACAGGGTCGTTTCGACGAGCCGGTTGTCCGTGAAATAGCGACGCGCCGTCGCGACGAGGTCCTCCGGCGTCAAGGTCTCGTAGACCCGGAAGAGGTTGTTCAGGGTGCCGAAGGAGCGCTGATACCTCACGTATCGGGCCAGGGTGGCCGCGATCGTCTCGGTGTTGTCGAGCGAGCGCACCAGACCGTAGCGGGCGTTCGACTTTGCGTCGGCGAGACGCTTCGCAGCGACCGGCCGCGAGCGCGCTTGCGCGAAGGTTTTCAGGATCTCGTCGCGGACGAAGAGCGCATCGTCCATCTTCTTCACTCTGGCGTAGACGGTGGTGAGCGACGGATCGACGTTGCCGGGGTTGTCGCTGAACAGGCCGTCCACCTTCTGTTCCTGCTCAACCAGGCGCTTGTACGTGTCGGAGGTCTCCCCGAAGTAGAGATCCAGGAGCAGGTCCATCGCCGCGAAGTCCTTCGCGCTGTCGGAGAAGGCCGGCCCGTGAAAGGCAATCGTCACCCAGGGGAGTGTCGCGCTCGGCCAGGGGACGTGAGCGTAGACGGCGGCCGCGGGCTCCGGCTCCTTCGGAATGTCCACCCGGTAGTTGCCGGACTTCCAGTCGCCCCAGTATTTCTCGACGAGCGAGATCACGCGTTGCGGCTCGACGTCGCCGGCCACGATCACCGTCGTGTTCTCGGGGCGGTACCAGCGCTCGAAGAACGTCCTGGAGTACTCGAACTGGTTGGGCATGTCCTCGATGTCTTTGATGAACCCCATCGTCGTGTGCTTGTAGGTATGCGTGGTGAAGGCTTTGTCGTGCTGGACCTCTTCGATCTTGACGAGCGGATTCGCGCTGTTCTTGTTGTACTCGCCGAGCACCGCGCGGGCCTCGGTCTTGAATCCCTCCTGGGAGTAGTCGAGGTTCTTGAAGCGGTCGGCCTCGATCTTGAGCACGGTCTCCAGATCGTCCTTCGCGAACGTCGTGTGGTAGTTCGTGTAATCGTTGGTCGTGTAGGCGTTCTGGCGCGCGCCGGCCTGCGTGATGATTTCGTTGTACTTGTCGGACGGATACGCCTTCGTCCCGCGAAACATCATGTGCTCGAAGAAGTGAGCGAAGCCGGACTTGCCCGGTTCGACCTCGTTTCGCGACCCGGTCTGCACCGGGATCTGCAGCGAGACGATGTTCGGGAACCCTGTCGGGACGACGATGATCTTGAGCCCGTTTGGAAGGGTTTTCTCGACGGCGTGGAAGGGAAGAACATCGCGTTGCCCGGCGCGTTTCGGCGCCGGCCTCGAAGCCGGTTTCGGCTCGCTGCTGCCCGTCACGGCGCCGACTAAGATCACCGCGCAAACCGCGGCAAGAATTCGAGATGCGGACATGGAGACTCCTCTCGGTTCGAGTTTAAAAGTGATTCTAACCACGTGAAGTCAGACGGCCTTCCCGATGGAAGGGTTCGCTCTTCTGGCGATCCACTCAGACTTTAGTCGATACCCCGTTGCACGAGTTGTGATGGAATAAAGAGAGATTCCATTTTTCCCGATCGCGAAAGGAGAACCAAATGGCCACGACTCAACCGGTTCGGGTTCCCGAACGCAGGTCGGAGCCGTCGGAAACCCCGGCGACCTCGACGACATCTCATTCCGTTCCCGCTCGCCGCAAGCAGCCATTCACGATCAAGGTGAAAGGGATGATCCCCACCTAGCGGCGGCGACCGCCGGGAGTCACGGGAAGACTTCCCCCGGAAGCCTCGGATGGGCTAGTCTGGTCCTTCCTCTCGCGACAATGAATAGGCAGATCCGAAACGATCAAGTGGACGACCTGTGGGAGCGGGCCTTGCCGGTCATCCACTCGGCCCTCGAAGGTCACTACCGTCTGAGCGAGCAGGAGGCCCGGGAGGCGGAGCAGAATCTTTCGATGTGGTTCCATCGTTTTGTTCGCCGCACCGGGCTGTCGCAGACCTCCGCGCGCTCGCTGACGCTTTCCCTTCTCGTTGCGGCGTGTCAGTACGCCCGCTCCTTCCAGATCTGGAAACACGAGAACGGACCGACCGACGAAGCTCTCGCGCGCGCGCTCTCCCGGGAGCCGGGAGACGTCGCGTCGGAGCTGGCCGAGCGTCTGCAGGAGAGCTCGTAGAATGGCCGGCCGCGTCTTGCGTTTTCCGGTGAAGCCGATCTCTTCGGAGGAAGGGATGGACGCTGCCCGCCGGGCGCTCGCGACACCGATCGAGGTCCGCGCCTTGAGGTCCTCCGAGCTGCGTCTGGAGGAGCCGGAAACGCTCCTCGGCGTCTGCGGGCTTCTGAAGAGTCAGCTCGAATCCTCTCCCGACGAGGTCCTCCGGAACGCCGAGTTTTTCTACCGTTTCCTCGAGCAGCCGCGCCGCTCGGTCGGAGTCCTCGACGAGCGGGAGTTTTTTCTCGGCGAGACGGCTCTCATCGGCGGGACCGCGTGTCGCCTCCTGTCGCGTCGCGAAGAGGCGCGCCGCTGGTTTGACCGGGCGGAGGCGTGGTTTCGACACACCCTGAACTCGGCGGCCGACTGGTCCCGTCTTTCGTATCAGCGGCTCGCCCTGCGGGTCGAGGAACGAGAGTTTGACGAAGTGCTCGAGCTCGTGCCCCTGCTGATCGAGAGCTTCGAGAAGCTCGAGATGCGGGACGAAGCGCTCAAGTGCCGGTTCCTCGAAGGAATCGTCTTGATGGAAGCGAACCAGCCCACCCGCGCGATCGAAACGTTCCGGCGAATTCGCGCCGGAGCGCGCGCGATGGGAAACGACCAGCTCCTCGGGACGGCGCTCACCAACCTCGTGCAGCTGCACGCGGGGTTGGGCGAGGCCGAGGAGGCTCTCGACGCGTCGCGTCACGCCCTTCTCGTCTGGAGGCGCCTCGAGAACCGCGTCGGAGTCGCGAAGGTTCACTGGGGCATCGGCGACCTGCTACGGGTCAAAGGACAACCTTCGTCGGCCATCGAGGCGTACCGCTCCGCGCAGAGGGAATTCACCGAGATCGGGATGCGGGGCGACGTCGCGGCGCTCCAGCTCGTGGTGGCGGACCTGCTGCTCGATCTCCAGGAGGATGAGGCGGCGCGCCGGGAAATCGTCATGGCTCTCCCCGCCATCGACGAGATCCAGATGGTGCCCGAAGGGATGGCCGCGCTCGCCCTGTTGAGAGAGTCGATCCACGGAAGGCGGATCGATCGCAACGCGCTTCGCGAGCTGCACGGATACTTCGGCCGGACGTCGCAGTAGCGGCCGCCCACCGGGTCACGACGGGACCCGGATCCGATCGAACGCCCGAAGCAGGTCCTCTCCGCTGACCCGACCGGGCGCGACCTCGCCCGCTCCCCGGATCACGATTCTTCCGTCGGTCAGGAACGCGTAGCGCTCGCAGAGGCCCGCGAGATCGTGGAGCCGGTGGGAGGAGACGAGGAACGCACACCCTTCGCCTTTGCGCCGGAGCAGGGTCTCCGACAGCCACCGGGAGCCGTCGGGATCGAGGCCTTCCCACGGCTCGTCCAGCAGGACTGCGGCGAGGGGACTCCTCGCGAGCACGGTCGAGAGACCCAGGAGTTGACGGGATCCGCGCGAGAGGGACCGGATCGGGCGCCGGTCGTCGCACGAGGCTTCCCCTCGAGAGACGAGCCGCGCCCAGGTCCGCACGGGAACGTGCGGCGGAAGCGTGTGCGCGCCGGCGAAGTGCTCGACCGTATCGGGAGGCGCAAACGAGACGACCCGTCCGCGCGACGGTTGAACGAATCCGAGCAGGATGCGGAGGAGCGTCGTCTTGCCCGTGCCGTTCGGGCCGATCAAGCCGACGAACTCTCCGGCAGCGAGCGCGAAGTCCGCGTCCCGGAGGACTTCCCGCGAGCCGTAGCTCTTTCCGATCCCGCGCGCCTCGAGGACGGCTTTCAACCGCCCACCTCGGCGAGCGGAAATTCCGCTCGTGCCACCGTTTCGATGCCCGCGGCGAGCGCGGCGATCGCCACGCAGGCAAAGCCGGTCACGACGGCGGGCGGCCATTCGAGCGACGGAAGAACGATCGGAAACGCGAGGCCGAGCGCGAGCGCCCGGAGGGGGTGTTGTCCCGCCCACGCGGGTTGAGAGTGAAGGAGTGCGAGCGGGATGAGGAGCTTTCCGGAAATGGCGAGCGAGGCGGTGAGCGTCAGCCAGAGCGCGCCGGCCACGAAGCGGGGGCCTCGAATGCTCGCCGCCCACGGGATCGACGAGACGAGAAGGAGGCCGACCCACCCCGCCGGCCGGAAGGCGGGCACCGCCGGCGTGCGGGCCGCGATCGCCTGAGCGGCGCCCGCAACGATCCAGGCGCCGACGCCCGGGCCGCTCGCGACGAAGAAGTGCGCGAAAGCCGCGAGGCGGCGTTGCGGCGTGGCGAGGAGGATCGGATCGTAAAGGCCTCGCGTCGCGTGCCGGACGAATCCGGTCGAGCACGCGAAGAGCTGGAGAAGGCCGATCGACGCCAGGATCCAGTCCGAGGATCCGCGGTCCACCATCTCGAGCACCGCGGCGCCGCCGGCGAGGATCGCGTGAACCGCGACGAGGGGCGCGGCCGGAGGGGAGACCGCCGCGAAGAAGAGGATCGGCGAGAGCCGCCTCATGGAAGGGTGACCCGCGAGACGACCCCGTCCGCGAAGAGCACAACGAGACCGTGCGGGTCGGTGTCGAGGAGGGCGCGTGCTTCCCGGTCGAGCAGCACGACCCGATTCGGCCGACCGGTACGAAGGAGGACGGCATGGCGCGCCCGCGACGCGCCGCTTTCGAGCGGAGAGCGACTCCCTTCCTGGTTGCTTAGGATCCACAGGCCATCGTCGCGGAGGAATGCGTCCCGGACCGGGTAGGTAAACGCGGCGCCCGGCTCCGAGTCCCGCGCAGCGGACCGCGGCGGCGGCGTGGCGAACGTCGGGACGGGGATCGAGCGGGTCCGTCCACCCCGTCCGAGCAGGAAAACGTCGGCGGGTCCGGCCGTGTACCAGAGCGGGATCTCCTTCGAGGTCCCCGATCCCAGGCGCAGCAGGTTTCGGATGAGCCGGGCGGTGATGTCCGGCGCCGGCCGCGAGAGGAAAGATGAGAAGGGGACGAACGCACCGTTCTCCAGTCGAAGAAGCAGCCGCTCACCCAGTTGAATGCGCACGGCGGCGATTCCGACCCGATCCCAGAGCGTCGCGATTCCCTGGCCCGGATCGGAAAGGCTTCTTGTCGAGACGAGCTCTCCGGTCTTCTCGGAAAACCGGAAGACGAACCGCCCTCTCCCGCCGAGGACCCAGAAGGTGCCGTCCCCCGGCTCTGCGAAGCCATACGGGTCCAGTGGAACGTGGGCGCCCGAGAGCGACATCACGGACGACCGCTGGCTCGTACGGTCGATCCGAAGGATCGCCGGGACCGAAACGTCGAGAATCCGGATCTCCGTCGCCGTGATCGATCGCCCGCCGTAGTCGCCGACGGGCCGGAGAGGCCCGTCGGCGAGCAGCGGAAGCGAAGCGGCGGACATGGAGAGACCGAAGAGCGCGAGCGCCCCGGCGGTGCCCCTAGACGTAGGCCCTCCGCACGCAGGCGACGCCGTCCAAGTAGCAATCGATCCCGGCGGCGGACCGCTGCCACCAGGTTTCGAGGTCCGCGGCGCGGACGAGGCACTCGGCGTAACTTTGGATGCAGTTGTTGGCGTGGAGGGGAGCGGCGACGGCGAGGCCGGAGGCAAGGGCAAGACCCGGAGCCAGGAAACGGGGTGAGAGCCGGAAGAGATTCATGATTCCTCCTTTCAAGGAATGAGGTTGGGTAGGGCGATTCAGACGATGCGGTGCTGGAGACAGGCGAGTAGGTCGTAGATGCAGCGGAGGCCGGATCTCCTGGGAGCGTCACCGAGGTTGGAAGCCTTCTCGCCGCCGCTCAGGGGCAATTGAAGGCAGGCCACCTCGGCGGGGACTGGGGAAGGAACACCGGGGAAGAACAGGAGTGCGGCGAGTAGGGGCGCGGGAAGCGCGGGGGATTTCGTTTGCGTTCGGCGAGCGCTCATGGCGACCTCCTTCTTCAAAATGTCGTCTCGTGCCGCGCGCGCCGGATCCCGGCGACAACTGTGTGACAGGCGCAGTTCTCCGGCGCGGAGAGCAACGAACTAGGATCGCGCCGTGACGCGAGTGCTTCTTCTCCTTCCGACGACGACCTATCGCGCCCCGGACTTCCTCGAAGCGGCGCGGCGGCTCGGCGTCGACGTCACGGTCGCGTCGGAGGAGCCGAACGCGCTCGAGGGCCTGCAGCCGGCCGGTCTCCTGACGCTCGACTTCGGCGACCCCCGGGCGTGCGCGCGCCGTGTCGCGGAGTTCGCGCGGACGCATCCGATCGACGCCGTCATCGGAGCCGACGACGACACCGTGGTCGCCGCGGCCACGATCAGCGAGGCCCTCGGCCTGCCCGCCAATCCGCCGGAAGCCGCCGCCGCCGCGCGGGACAAGGCGATGCTTCACCGCCGGCTCGACGCGGCCGGCGTCCCGAATCCCCGCTCTCGCGTCTTCCGGTTAGAGGCCGGCCCGGACGAAGCGGCGCGAGGCGTGTCCTATCCGTGCGTCCTCAAGCCGACGTTTCTCGCGGCAAGCCGCGGCGTCATCCGCGCCGACGACCCGGACGCCTTTCGCGGAGCGTGGCGCCGGATCGAGACGATCCTGCGCCAACCGGATGTCTTCGCGAAGGGAGGCGCGGCGGCGAACGAGATCCTTGTCGAGGAATACGTCCCCGGCGCCGAGGTCGCCGTCGAAGGACTTCTCCGGGAGGGGAATCTCGAAGTCCTCGCCATCTTCGACAAACCGGATCCTCTCGAGGGCCCTTTTTTCGAGGAAACGATCTACGTGACCCCCTCGCGGCTGCCGGCGGCCACCCTCGCCGCCATCCGCTCTACGACGGAGCGGGCGTGTCGGGCGCTCGGACTTGCCCATGGCCCGATCCACGCCGAGCTGCGCGTCAATTCCAGTGGTCCGTCCGTCATCGAGGTCGCGGCGCGATCGATCGGAGGTCTGTGCTCGCGGACGCTCTCTTTCGGAGCCGGCATTTCGCTCGAAGAGCTCATCCTCCGCCATGCTCTTCGAAGTGAAGGCGGTCGCCCGCCGCGGGATTCGCGACCGGCAGGCGTGATGATGATTCCGATCCGGCGCAGCGGGCGGCTGGAGAAGGTCTGGGGCCTCGAAGAAGCGCGCACGGTGCCCGACGTCGAAGAGGTAGTCGTTTCCGCGCACGCGGGGCAGCTTCTCGTTCCGCTGCCCGAGGGGTCCCGCTACCTCGGATTCATCTTCAGCCGGGCGGCGACCGTCGAGCGCGCGGAAGCGGCGCTGCGCGAGGCTTATGCGGCGCTGACGTTCCAGATCGGGGACTGAGCTCTCTCACGCCACGGACGCCGGCGCACTTCGTCGTGCTCCTGACCGACCGGGATGATGAGCATGGAAGCTGGCGCGAATGTCATCGCGCTCGATCGCCCGAGCTGAATTGGACCTTGGTCCCTGGGACTTCGGACTTACTTCGCCGGGGAGTAGTAGGGATTCCTTCCGGCGGCGTGGTCGGTCGTGTCGAGAATCTCGCCGACCGACGGGGCGAGGCCGCGAATCGCTTTCTCGATCCCCTGCTTCAGCGTGACGTCGGCGGCTCCGCACCCCTGGCATCCGCCCCCCAGCCGAATGTAGACGTTGTTTTTCTTGACGTCGATCAGCTCGACCCATCCGCCGTGCGTCGCGACCGCCGGGTTGATCTCCCGAGCGAGCAGATCGTCGATGGCCCATTTGAGATCGGATTCCGCCGGCAGGTCGTCGAAGTAGCTCTTCGCGACGATCGGCCGACCGGTCTTCATGTGCTTCCGGATCACGTGGCCGACGCCAAGCGCCGGCCAGTCGATCGCATCGTCGGACTCGAGTGTGACCGTGTTGTCCGCGACGAGCACCGACGCGACGCCCGGCAGAGCGAGGAGATCCCCCGCCAGTGGAGAGACGGCCGCCGCGGAAGCGGAGTCGGAAAAGAAAGCCGATTCGTTCGGGACCAATGGCCTGTCCACGATGAACTTGCAACGCTCGCCGGTTGCGGAAGGCTCCCCGCGGATCTGGATCTCGTCGCTCATTCCGACTCGAGTATAGCCTCGGCGTCGAGCGAGCGTTTTTTGACCGTAGGCACCGGGAGCATGACATTTCCTGACGGTTTCAGTTCCCTTGCCTTCGCCCCCGATCCCGATAAGTCGCGCGTTCACATCAGGATCCGACGAATCGCCGCCGCGGGTACGTGATTCGCTCATCACGGACCGGAATCAATGAACTCGCGGCGCGCTCGATCCTTGGTCGAGCGGGGCTTCACGGCCATCGAGCTCCTGGTGGCGATGGCGGTCCTCGCGAGCGTCTGCTTGTTCGCGGGGGCTTATCTCCGCACGATCCTCCGCCGCGAAAAGTTGAAGGCCTCCGTCCGGGAGATCTACACGCTCGTGCTCGCCGCGCGGATGCAGGCCCTGCGTCACGACTCGACCGTGGTCCTGCGGCTCGATCTGCCCGCGCGGGAGGTGACGTCCTGGGCCGATGCCTCGGCGAATTTCGTCCGGGATTCGACCGAGCCCGTGCTCGAATCCTTCCCGCTTCCCGTGGATCTCGTTTTCCGTTCGATCAGCGGGACGGTCAACGGTCCCGACAGCGTCGCGTTCGACGATTATCTCGGGGACCCGTCGCTCGTCGACCGGATCGTCTTCCGGTCGGACGGAAGCCTCGTTCCGCCCCAGGCGGCCAACAGTCAGCCGCCTCTCCGCCCCGTGTCGTACGGAGCGGACGTACCGCCGGGATCTGTGAATTGCGCGACGGCGGGCTGCCGGGGAATCTTCGTCGCCGACCGGAGCGACGACGGCGCCGACCGGAATCTCTTTCGGATCAGCGTCGACGACTACAGCCGGATCGGAAAAGCGTCCCTGCTCAAGTGGCTTCCCACCGAACAGGGCGGTAACGCAGGCGAGAGGAACTTCGTTCCGCCTCCCTGGAAATGGGTGGACTGATGCACAACCCCCCGTACACGCCTCAGCGCACCGGATGGGTGATCCTCGTTCTCATGACGGCGACCAACTTCCTTCCCTGGATGGAGCCGCTCATCGGAGAAACTCTCTCGTTCGACCTCGTCGCGCCCGCCCGGGTGCGCATGTCGATGGGAGCCTGCCTGATGGCCGCGGCCTTAGTCGCCTTTACCTGGCTCGCCGGCCGGCACGTGATTTCTCCTCTGCCGCTCCGGGTGACGCGGCCCCGGCTGCTCGGTTTCCGGATCGCGCTCGCGACGGGAGCGGTCAACGTGACACTCGGATCAGCCGTCGCCATCTTCGGTTCGCATGCGCCGGTCGGAGCCGCGCAACTCGGTCTCTTGGTCGGCGTGCTCTGGTTCGCCTTCGTCCTGCCGGCGGAGGTCGTCTCGTCCTATCTCACCGGCCGGGGCTCTGTGAGGCATGCCGCGGCCACGGTTTCCGTGACCGGCGTCTGACGGGCCAGGCTTCTCCGAAACCGGCGTCGCTCCCGGTTTGCGGGCGAGCCCGGCGTGTCCGGAGGCCTTCTCCAGTTTGACGCGCTCTCGCCGTCCCGTGATAATCGCCCGCTTCGGAGGAGCATGGCCCGCATCAAACGCAAGGAGCTCAAGCGAAACGAGCTCGCCGAGACCTTCGGCCGGACGGTCGACTACGTCTCCCATCACCGACGAGGCGCCGTCGAAGCGGTCGGGGCGGCGGCAGCCGTGCTCGTCCTCGCCGCCGGCTTCGTCCTATTTCGAGGATGGCGAGAGCACCAGGCGGGAAAGGACCTCTCGGCGGCGCTCGAGATCCTGGAAGCTCCGCTCTCGACGGACCCCGGGGCGGCTGCTGCCGCCCGGAAGTTTTCCACCGCGGCCGACCGCGAGCGCGAGGCCACGAAACACCTTCGCGAGGCGGCAGCGAAAGGCGGAACGGACGCGGGACGCGCCGCGCAGGTCATTCTCGCGGCGCGCGGCGAGAAGCCCGCCCAGGCCGTGGAGTCCCTCTCGAAGGAGGCGCGCGAGGCCCGGGCCGAAGTGGCGGCGGCCGCGGAAATCGACGCGGCGCGGCTGCTCGCGTCGGAAGGCAAGACGACCGAAGCCATCGACCGGTTGAAGAGGGCGATCGAGTCTCCCCAGTCGGTTGCCCCCAAGGACGCGCTTCTCTTCGCTCTCGCCGAGACGTACGAGAAGGCGGGCTCCTCCGCCGACGCCCGCGCGACCTATCAGCGGCTCGTCAACGACTATCCCAACTCGCCCTATCGCAACGACGCTCGAGAGAAGATCCAGGGTTGAGGTGACCCGCCGCCGGGTCTTGATCCTCGTCTGTGACGGACTGGGTGTCGGCGCCGCGCCCGACGCTGCCGAGTACGGCGATGCCGACGCCGATACGCTCGGCCACGTCCTCGACCGTTGTCCGACCCCGCTTCCCAACCTCCAGGCGCTCGGGCTCCTCGCTCTTCTCGAGCCGCCGCGCGACGGACGCGGAAGCGGCGCGCGCGGCAAGGCGTACGAGCTCTCCGCCGGCAAGGACACGACGACGGGTCACTGGGAAATGATGGGTCTCGTCGTCGAACAGGCGTTTCCGCTGTATCCGGACGGCTTTCCGCCCGAGATCGTCCTGCCACTCGAGGAATACGTCGGAAAGAAAGTCCTCGGCAACAAGGCCGCCTCCGGCACGGTGATCCTCGAGGAGCTTGGCGTTCAGCATCTCTCGACGGGCCGCCCGATTCTCTACACCTCGGGCGACTCGGTCTTCCAGATCGCCGCGCACGAGGCGGTCTGGCCGCCGGAGCGGCTGTGGGAAGTCTCCCGTTTCGCGCGCGGCCTCCTGACCGGGGAGCACGCGGTGGGGCGAGTCATCGCGCGGCCGTTCATCGGAGAACCGGGAGCGTTCACCCGAACTGCGAACCGGCGGGATTTCGCGGTCCTGCCGACGGGGGAGACCTGGCTCGATCGGGTCGTCGCCTCCGGAAAGACGACCTTCGGCGTCGGCAAGATCGTCGACATCTTCTCGGGCCGCGGAATCACGTCGTCGATGCACACCGGCTCGGACGCGGAAGGGGTCCGCATCTCGATCGAATCGCTCTCCTCCGGCGAGGCGGACGTCGTCTTTACCAACCTCGTCGACTTCGACAGCAAGTATGGCCACCGCAACGACCCCGCGGGCTTCGCGAAGAATCTCGCGCGCTTGGACGCCCTCCTGCCGGAAGTCATCTCCGCCCTGGGGCCGGAAGACCTGCTGTTGCTGACCGCGGACCACGGCTGCGAGACGACGGACGTCTCGACGGATCACACGCGCGAGCACGTTCCGCTCCTCGCCGCCGGCCCGGCGGTCAAGGGGGACGTCGACCTCGGCCTGCGTCGCGGTTTTGCGGACCTCTCCGCGACGGCGGGGGAATGGCTCGGCGTGCCGGCGCCGCGCGGCGAGAGCGCGCTCGGCGAGATCCTCGCCTGAACCCTTCTCTCTGTCATTCCGAGGAGCGAAGCGACGAGGAATCCTTCCCTTTCGAGCCAGAGATTCCTCGCTTCGCTCGGAATGACAGGCGGGGCGAGGGGCCCTGGATGACAAGAGAGAGGCCGTGATCCACGCCCTCCTCGTCGCCGGTGTCGTCGCGACCGTCCTCGCCTCGGTCGCCCTGCCCGCGAATCTGCGCGCGTTTCCGAGGCTCTCGCGGGCGGCCCGGGGCCTCTCTCCGTGCCTCCTGCCGCGAGTGTCGGTCGTGATCCCGGCGCGCGACGAGGCGGCCGAGATCGAGCGAACCGTCCGATCGCACCTCGCGCAGGATTATCCGGATCTCCAGGTCGTCGTCGTCGACGATCGCTCGACGGATGGAACGGCGAAGATCCTAGAGACGCTCTCCGGCGAGGATTCGCGGGTGACGGTCGTCGCCGGTCGGGAACCGCCGGAGGGATGGCTCGGCAAGCCCCACACACTCCTCTCGGGGGCGCGCGCCGCGGACGGCGAGCTCCTCCTCTTCGCCGACGCCGACGTCCGGTACGACCCGCGGACACTCCGCGAGGCGGTGGCCCTGATGGACGAGCGGGCGCTCGACCTTCTCGCTTTTTTCCCGCGGCTCAAAACGCGCGGCTTCTGGGAAAGCGTTCTCATGCCGTACCTCGGCGTCGCGGTCTTTCTCGGGCTCGGCTTCCTCGCGCGAGTGCGCCGTTGTCCGATCGCCATGGGAGCGGGCGCGGGAAACCTCGTTCGTCGGCGAGTTTACGACTCCATCGGAGGACACGCGGCTCTCGCCGACTCGGTGGTGGACGACGTTCGGCTGGCGGTCACGGTCAAGCGCGCCGGCTTCCGGGTCGCGGCCTTCCGCGCCGGGGATCGCGTCGCCGTCCGAATGTATCGGGGCTTCCTCGGGGTATGGAACGGATTCACGAAGAACGTCGCCTGGGTCTACAGCGGGTTCGGGGGAGCGCTCCTCTTCGTCCTGACCATCCTGCTGCTCGCCGTCTCGATCGCGCCCGCCGCGGTTCTCGCCCTCGCGGCGGTCGGCGTTGCGATTCCTCCGGGCGACGTCGTGCTCGCAGCCGCGATCTTCGCCTCGAGCGTTCTCGTTCGGGGCGCTCTCGCGGCTGCTCTCGGGGATCCTCTCTGGCCCGCGCTGTCGCACCCTATAATGACCGCAGTTTGGGCCGGCCTGATCGGCCGGTCTCTGTTTCACAGGTTCATTCGAAGGCGCCTCACCTGGCGGGGCCGGGAGTTCGACGCGCGGAGCGCGCGCTTCTAGGACTGGAGAGAGGAGGATCGAATGCGCTGGATCGGCCTCGCGGGAATCCTCGTGATCTTCGCGATCGCCTACCTCTTCTCCGCGGACCGCCGGGCGATTCGCTGGTACACGGTGCTCTGGGGCTTCTCGCTGCAGGTTCTCTTCGCGTTTCTCGTCCTCTACTGGGAAGCGGGCAAGAACGCGCTCGAACGTTTCTCGATGGCGATCACAGGAGCGATTTCCTACGCCGACCAGGGCGGATCGTTCGTCTTCGGCTGGCTGACCGGCCGGATGGAAAAGGTCGGCCTGGCGACCGGCCTGCCGATCGGCGGCTACATCTTCGCCTTCAAGGTGCTCCCGATCATCATCTTCATCGCATCGTTCTTCACGATCATGTACTACCTGGGCGTCATGCAGAAGATCGTGCAGGGGATGGCCTGGGTGATGCAGCGCCTCATGCGGGTCTCCGGCGCCGAATCCCTCGCGGTCGCCGCGAACGTCTTCATCGGACAGACCGAGGCGCCGATCCTGATCGCGCCCTACATTCCGACGATGACGCGCTCCGAAATCCTCACGATGATGACGGGCGGCATGGCGCACGTATCGGGCGCCGTCCTTCTCGCCTACGTCGCCATGGGGATCCCGGCGAAGTACCTGATCACCGCGTCCGTCATGGCGGCGCCCGGCGCCATCATGATGGCCAAGATCCTGATGCCCGAGACCGAGGTTCCCGTGACCATGGGCAAGGTGACGCTCAAGGTCGAGAAAACGCACACCAACCTGATCGACGCGGCCGCCTCCGGCGCGTCGCAGGGAATGACGCTCGTCATCAACATCGTCGCGATGCTGATCGCGTTCATCGCGCTCATCGCGCTCCTGAACGGCTTTCTCGGCTGGGTCGGAGGGCTCTTCGGTTATCCCGGGTTTCAGCTCCAGCAGGTCTTCGCGTGGGTCCTCTGGCCGCTCGCGGTGGTCATGGGCGTGCCGATCCCCGACGCGGGAACCGTCGCGGACCTGATCGGCAACAAGACCGTCATCAACGAGTTCTTCGCCTACGCGAAGATGAGCACCGTCCAGGCGGGAATGTCGGAGAAGGCGCGCCTGATCGCGTCGTTCGCACTGTGCGGATTTGCGAACTTCTCCTCGATCGGAATCCAGATCGGGGGAATCGGCGGGCTGGCCCCGACCCGGAAGGGCGACATCGCGCGGCTCGGGTTCCGAGCATTGCTCGGCGGATCGCTCGCCTCGTTCATGACGGCCACGATCGCCGGTCTGCTCGCGGGATGAGTGAGGCCGGTCTCCTCGGCCGGCTCGACGCCTCCGCCGACTGGATCCGCGGGAAGCGCGACGGCGCGCCGCGCGTTGGCCTCGTCCTGGGCTCCGGGCTCGGGTCTTTCGCGGGAAAGCTCAAGAATCGGGTCGCGATCCCTTACCAGGAGATCCCCCATTTCCCGGTCCCTTCCGGAGTCGTCGGGCACGCCGGCGAGCTCGTCTTGGGCGACGTCGAGCGCACTTCCGTGGCGGTCCTCTCCGGGCGGGTCCATTTCTACGAAGGACGGCCGATGTCCGAGGTCGTCTTCCCGGTGCGCGTTCTCGCGCGCCTGGGCGTTTCGGCGGTCGTCTTGACCAACGCCGCGGGAGGGATTCGGCGCACGTTCAAGCCGGGCGACTTGATGCTGATCGCCGATCACATCAACGCCTTTGGGACGAACCCTCTGCTCGGCCCGAACGAGGATTCCCTCGGCCCGCGGTTCCCCGACATGAGCGCCGTTTATGACGCGGCCCTGCGGAAGCTCGCGAGGGAGAAGGCGCGGAAGCTCGGAGTTCCGCTGCGCGAAGGCGTGTATCTGGGCACCGCCGGGCCTTCCTACGAGACGCCCGCCGAGATCCGGGCGTACCGCGTCATCGGCGCGGACGCGGTGGGGATGTCGACGGTGCCCGAAGCCCTCGTCCTGCGCCACGCCGGCATTCGGGTGCTCGGGATCTCGACGATCACGAACATGGCCGCGGGGATGCTGCCCCAGCCGCTCGACCACGCCGAGGTCCTCGCGACGACGAAGCGGGTCGGAGAGCGGTTCGTCCGCCTGCTGACGGCGCTCGTGCCGGACATCGCACGTTCCGGACGCGCGTGATCGAGCCCGACCGCGAACAGCTTTTGATCGAGGCCGCGACGGCGAGCCGCAGGAATGCCGTATCGAAGCGGAGCGGGTTCTCCGTCGGGGCGGCGATCGAGGCGGAGGATGGGACGATCTATGGCGGATGCAACGTCGAGAACTCGACCTATGGACTGACCGTGTGCGCCGAGCGGGTCGCGATCTGGAAAGCGCTCTCGGAGGGGGTTCGCCGGTTTCGGGCGGTCGCCGTCGTGACGGGCGCGGACGAGCCGACCCCTCCCTGCGGCGCGTGCCGGCAGATCCTCTGGGAATTCGCGGGCGACGTCCCGGTCGTCTCCGCGACCGTCGGCGGAAAGCGCAAGCTCTACCGGATGTCGGACCTCCTGCCGGAGCCGTTCGAATTTTGAGACGCATTGCGCTCCTGACCGCGCTTGCCGTGTGCGCCGTCGCCGCGGCACGGGGGGAAACCGCGGACCTCGTCATCTCCGGCGGGACCGTCGTCACCGTGGATGGCAAGTTTTCCGTATTCTCGCCGGGCGCGGTCGCCGTGAAGGACGGGAGAATTCTCGCCGTCGGACCGGCCGCGGACGTGAGCGCCCGCTACACGGCGCGGTCCCGCTACGACGCGACCGGCAAGCTCGTGATTCCCGGCCTCGTCAACACCCACACCCATGCGGCGATGACTTTGCTGCGCGGCCTCGCCGACGACCTGCCGCTCGACCGGTGGCTGACCGAGCACATCTTCCCGGCCGAGGGGAAGAACGTGTCGCCCGGATTCGTCTACGACGGCACGCTGCTCGCCGCGCTCGAGATGATCGAAGGCGGCACCACGACCTTCGCCGACATGTACTACTTCGAGTTGGACGCCGCCCGCGCCGTCGACAAGGCCGGACTGCGAGCGGTCCTGGGCGAGACGTTCATCGACTTCCCCGTGCCGGACCACAAGGACCTGGCAGAAACGCTGGCGTTCATGAAAGTTTTCGTGAAGAAGTGGAAGGGCCATCCCCGCATCGTCCCGGCCGTCGCGCCCCACTCTCCCTACACCTGTTCGAAAGAGACTCTGACGGGCGCCCGGGACTTCGCGCAGAGCGAGAGGCTGCCGATCCTGATCCACGTCGCGGAAACACGGCGGGAGCTCTCGGACGCCCACGACAAGTGGCGCAAGACACCGGTCGCGTACCTGGCGTCGATCGGCTTCTTCGATCCGCCTCCCGGCGGTTCACGTCTTCCGATCGTGCTCGCGCACGGCGTCTGGATGGACCCGTCCGATCGGAGCCTTATCGGACAGTACGGACTCTCGCTCTCACACAACCCCGAATCGAACATGAAGCTCTCCTCCGGCATCGCGGACGTCGCGGCGTGGGAGAAGGAGGGGCTCCTCTGGGGCCTCGGCACCGACGGCCCCGCCGGCTCGAACAACGACCTCTCGATGTTCGAGGCGATGGACTTCGCGGGAAAGCTCGCGAAGGTGAAGACGGAGGATCCCACGGTCCTGCCCGCGCGCGAGCTTCTCGCCGCCGCGACCCGGGAAGGGGCGCGTGCGCTCGGCCTGGGCGCGAAGACCGGCTCGCTCGAGCCCGGCAAGCAGGCCGACATCGTGGCCGTCGACACGCGAACCGCGCACGAGGAGCCTTTCGAGGACGTCTATTCGACGCTCGTCTACTCGTCGAAGACGTCCGACGTCACGGACGTCTGGGTGGATGGGAAGCGCCTGCTCGCGAATCGCCGCTGCGTGACCCTCGACGAGAAAGCGGTCCTCGACGCGGCGATCCGGTGGCGGAAGAAGGTCCATGCGAGCCTGGCCGTCGCGGTGAAAGCGAAGCGATGAGGCGATGAGGTCCGTCTACGAGATCCTCCGCGCGAAACGGGCCGGGCAGGAGCTTCCGAGGGAGGAGATCGCCTACCTCGTTTCGGGCGTCGTCTCGGGAGAAGTCCCGGAGTACCAGGCCTCGGCATTTCTGATGGCGGCCGTGATCCTCGGGCTCTCGACCGCGGAGACCGCCGCGCTGACCGAGGCGATGCGCGACTCGGGTGAGAAGTGGGACCTCTCCGACCTCGCTCCGGTCGTGGACAAGCACTCGACCGGCGGTGTCGGCGACAAGGTCACGCTCGCTCTCGCGCCGCTCGTCGCCGCCGCGGGCGCGCGGGTCGGGATGATGTCGGGTCGCGGCCTCGGCCATACCGGCGGCACTCTCGACAAGCTCGCGGCAATCCCCGGTTTCCGGACGGACCTCGACAAGGCGCGGGTGCGGGAGGCCCTGACCACGGTCGGCGCAGCCCTCTTCGCGCAGACGGACGCGATCGCGCCGGCGGACCGGATCCTCTACGCGCTGCGCGACGTCACCGGGACCGTCGAGTCGATCTCGCTGATCGTCGCGTCGATTCTCTCGAAGAAGCTCGCCTCGGGTACGACCGGCATCGTCTTCGACGTCAAGACCGGCGACGGCGCGTTCCTGAAGACCGTCGACGATTCGCGCGAGCTCGGCCGGGCGCTCGTCGACACGTCGCGCGCCGCCGGGCGGCAGGCGACCGGCTGGATCACCGACATGAGCCGGCCGCTCGGCCGCGCCGTCGGGAACGCGCTCGAAGCGGAGGAGTCGATCCGGGTCCTGCGCAACGAAGGCCCCGACCGCGTGCGGGAGATCTGCCTCCTTCTCGGGGCCGACATGCTCCGGTTCGCCGAGCCGGCGCTCTCGGAGGAAGAGGCTCGCAAGCGCCTCGAAAAGGCGTTCGACTCCGGCGCGGCCGCGCGGAAGTTCGAGGAGCTGATCGAGTTCCAGGGGGGCGACCCGCGCGTCGTCCAAGACCCTTCGCTTCTGCCGCAGGCCCGGCAGCGCATCCCGGCGCTCTCGATGCGCGGTGGATACGTGCGCTCGATCTCGACCGAGAAGATGGGGTTTCTCTCGATCGACATCGGATGCGGCCGTCGCCGCCGCGAGGACGAGATCGATCCTGCGGCGGGGTTCCTCGTGGAGAAGAACGTGGGCGACCGCGTCCAGCCCGGTGAGACGCTCGCGTGGCTGTGCCTAGGCGAGCGCGAGCCGCCGCGCCCGAACATGGAGCGCGAGCTCGCGGGGCTCTTCCACATCGGCGACACCAAGCACGACCCGCCGCCGCTCGCGATCGAGAAACTCTAGAGCGGCCTGTCATCCCGAGCGAAGCGAGGGATCTCTTCCTCGTCGAGGGAGAGATTCCTCGGCGCTCCGCGCCTCGGAATGACAGGCTGGTGGGCTTCGCGCTTCGGAAGGACAGAAGGACGGGCGGCTCGGAGTGACAGGGAGGAGCCGCTACAATCTCTTCGTGCTCTATCGCTTCGACTCCGTCCGCAAGTCCTACGGCCCGAAAGAAATCCTTCGGGACGTCACCTGGCAGCACAACCCGGGTGAGAAGGTCGGGCTCGTGGGCCGGAACGGCGCAGGCAAGACGACCCTTCTGCGTCTCGCACTGGGACGCGAGGAGCCGGACGCGGGAGAGGTCATTCGCGCAAACGCCGTCCGGATCTCGACCGTCGAGCAGGCTCTCGAGGCGGACCTCTCCGAAACGCTCCACGACTACGTGGCCGGGGCGTTTCACCATCTCCACTCGGTGGAGGCGGAGATGCGGCGGCTCGAGCACGCCATGGCGGACGGGCAGGACAGCGCGGCTCTCCACGACCGATACGACGCCCTCTCACACAAGTTCGAGAACGAGGGCGGCTACGACATGGTGGCCGAAGTCGACAAGGCGCTCTCCGGCCTCGGATTCGAGAAGGGGGACTTCACGCGGCCGCTCGGAGAGCTCTCCGGCGGGCAGAAGAACCGGGCGATGCTCGCGCGCGCGATCCTGTCCTCTCCCGACGCCCTGCTCCTCGACGAGCCGACCAATCACCTCGACTTCCAGGCCGTCGAGTTCCTCGAGGAGTACCTGGCACGCTCGCGTCGCGCCTACCTCGTCGTCACGCACGACCGGCGGTTCCTTGATCGCGTCGCCGACGAAATCATCGACCTCGAGAACGGGCGGTTGAGCGCGTACTCCGGCGGTTACAGCTCCTACCGCCGACAGAAAGCGGAGCGGGTCCTTTCGGCCACGCGGGCCTTCGAGAAGCAGCAGGAATTCATCGAGAAGGAGCAGGAGTACATCCGCCGCAACATCGCCGGAGTGAACTCCCGCCAGGCGAAGGGTCGGCGCACCCGGCTCGCCCGGGTGGACCGGCTGGAGCGGCCGGTCGAAGACGCCACGTCGGTCGGATTTCGCTTCGACGCCGCACGGATCGGAGGCCGCACGTTTCTCCGCGCGAAGAATCTCGACGCCGGTTACGTCCCCGGGACTCCGATCGTGCGCGGGGTCAACTTCGAGCTCCTTCGCGGCGAGAGGCTGGCTCTTCTGGGCGAAAATGGAAGCGGGAAGACCACGCTCCTGAAGACTCTGGCCGGCCGCCTCGCGCCGCTCGCCGGGGTGTTCGAGCCGGGGCACGACGTCTCGATCGGCTACTACGACCAGGAGCTCTCGGACCTCGATCCGCGACGACGCGTGATCGACGCGGTCTGGGACGAGCATCCCGACGAGACCGAGGAGGCCATGCGGTCCTACCTCGCGCGCTTCGCATTCCGGGAGGACGAGGTCTTCGCGCTGATCTCCGGCCTCTCCGGCGGGGAGAAGGGGAGGCTCACTCTCGCGGTCGTCATGAGACAGCGGCACAACCTCCTTCTCTTGGACGAGCCGACCAACCACCTCGATCTCGACTCCCGCGAGGAGCTCGAAGAGTCGCTCGAGGACTTTCCGGGATCGATCGTTTTTGTCTCGCACGACCGGGCCTTCATCGACCGGCTCGCGACACGCGTTCTCGATCTGCGCGGGGGACGGGCACGGCTGCTTGACGGGAACTACACGGATACGGCGGATGAGCGCGCCGAGCGAAGAAGGCGTCCCGAGGCAGAGGTGACGACAGTCCCCGGTCCCCGGTCCCCAGTCCTCGGTCTCGCGAAGCCGGAGAGTCGCACCCGACCCGTACCGGCGGAAAGAGACAAGGAAGCCGCGCGGCGAAAACGACGGATCGCGGCGCTCGAGCAGAAGGTCGCGTCACAGGAGAGGGAGATCGAGGCGATCGAAACGCGGCTCTGGGAAGAGGGCCTCGAGCTCGGTCCCGTCGAGTCGCACCGACTGTCGGAGGAGAAGGCCCAGCGCAAACAAGAGCTCGAGCGGCTGGTCGAGGAGTGGGCGAAGCTCTCGGAGGAGCAGGGGGAGCCGGCCGGCCCGGAAATGTCGGGGGGACAGGCCCTGCGGGCCTGCACCCCCCACAGTTCAAAACGATGAGTGCCGGAACGCGCGCGGCGATCGTCGCAATCGGAAGCGAGATGCTCGGACCGCTGCGCCGCGACACGAACTCGTCCTGGCTGACCGAGAGGCTCGAAGAGGTGGGCATCGCGGTCGTGCGCAAATCGGTGGTCGGCGACGAGCCGGAGGAGATCGCCCGGGAGCTCTCCTGTTCCGCCGCCACCGCCGGCTGGATCTTTACGACCGGGGGCCTGGGTCCGACGGCGGACGACATGACTGTGGCCGCGATCGCGCGCTGGATGGGCGTCCCGGTCCATCGCGACGAGCGCTTCATCGCGGCGATGCGGGAGCGGTGGGAAGGGCGCCGCGGTCTCCGCATGCCTTCCGTCAACGAGAAGCAGGCGGATTTCCCGGAAGGCGCGCGCGTGCTCGAAAACGCGCGGGGGACCGCGCCCGGCCTCTGGCTCGAGAGAAAGGGCGTGCAGATCGTCGTCCTGCCCGGAGTTCCCTCGGAGATGCGCGAGATCTTCGAGCAGAAGGTCCTCCCCGAGCTTCGGCGCGGCGGCGGTACTGCGGTCACGAAACGCCGCGTCCTGCGGATCGCGGGAATGGGCGAGTCGAGGGTCGAAGAGCTCGTCGCGCCTCTCTACGCAAAGTGGAAGGACGATCCGGTCACGATCCTCGCCTCTCCCGGAGAGGTCGAGCTGCATCTCTGTGCGCGGGGCGATCCGGGGGCGGCGGAAGCGCGCGTGGCGGAGATGGAGGACGACTTTCGATCTGTGTTGGGCTTCCGGATCCATGGCACCGGCGGGGAAGCGCTCGCCGAGAGCCTGGGGCGGGTGCTGAAGGAGAAGGGCCGCACGCTCTCGCTCGCGGAATCCTGCACCGGAGGCCTGGTCTCGTCACTGCTCACGGACGTTCCCGGCTCGAGCGCGTATTTCCTCGGGACGGTCGTTCCGTACGCGGACCGGTCGAAGGAGACCCTTCTCGGCGTCCAGGAAGAGACCCTGAAGCGGCACGGCGCGGTCTCCGAGGAAACGGCCCGCGAGATGGCGCGCGGAGCCCGCGAGCGGTTCGGGTCCGACTTCGCCGCCGCGATCACCGGGATCGCCGGGCCGGACGGCGGGACTGCCGAAAAGCCCGTTGGAACCGTCTTCTTCGCCGTAGTCGACCGCGAGGGGCGCGAAAAGGCGAGCAAGCGCTTCTTCGGCGGCGACCGCGCGATGGTTCGCCGGACGTCCGCGATGTTCTCCCTCGAAATGATCCGCCGTTTTCTGATCGAGGCGGCGTGAGGACCTTCCTCGCGGTACCTTCCCACGCGATGTGGGTCGAGAGCGCCCGGGGGCTCGTCGCCCGCCTGCGCGACCGCTTCCCGCGCGCCTCCTGGACGAAGCCCGACTCGTGGCACCTGACGTTGAAGTTCCTGGGAGAGATCGACGAAGGCACCGCCGGGCGTTTCGCCGAGGAGATCGGCGCGGCCGCGCTCGAGACCGTGACGGGCGAGATCCAGGCCGGTCCGGCGGCGATCTTTCCGGAGCGCGGACGCCCGCGCGTGCTCGGGGTCGGGTTCTCACCGTCTCCCGGCCTGGAATCGGTCACACGGCTCGCAAGGCGCGCGCAGGAGACAGCCACGCGCCTCGGTTTGCCCGGAGAGGACCGCGTCTTTCACGCGCACGTCACCTTCGCGCGGGTCCGGGAGCCCTGGCCGCCGGAGGCGGTGGAGGAGTGCCGCCGCGAAGTCGAGTCCTGGCCGTTTCCGGCGTGGCTTGCGCGCTCGTGCGTCCTCTTCCAGAGCCTGCTGACGCCGGAGGGGGCCGTGCACACGCCGATCCGCGAATGGACGTTCCAGGGAGGCCCGCGGGGAGTGAGGGCGTGAACGTCCCGCCGGCGGTGCTCGTCGTCGTCGGCTACGTGCTGGGATCGATCTCGTTCGCTGTCCTCCTCGTGCGCGCAACGACCGGGACCGACATCCGGGCGGAAGGCTCGGGCAACGCCGGAGCCACGAACGTGTTGCGCGCCCACGGGAAGAAGCTCGCTCTCCTCGTTGCCCTCCTGGACGTCGCGAAGGGAGCCGCCGCCGTGCTCCTCATGCGCCTCGTCACCGCCGATCCTCGCTGGGCGGCGGCCGCGGGGTTCGCGGCCATCCTCGGCCACGTCTTTCCCGTGTTCTACGGTTTCCGTGGCGGGAAAGGCGTTGCCACCGCCGTCGGGGCGTTCTTGGTCCTCTCCCCTCTCGCCCTGCTCGCCTCCCTCGGCATCTTCATCGTGGTCGTCGCGGCGACGCGTTACGTCTCGCTCGGCTCCGTCGTCTCGATGGCGCTCCTGCCTCCCGTAGCGGGCCTCCTCTTTCACGCTCCGCGCGCCGTCGTCACCGCGGCGGGCGCGACCGCTCTCCTCGTTCTCGTGAAGCACCTCGCGAATCTGAAGAGGCTCGCTCGAGGGGAAGAGCACCGGTTGGGCGGCCCATGAACGTCTCGATTCTCGGCGCGGGCTCCTGGGGGACAGCGCTCGCGATTCACCTGGCGAGGAGCGGCCACGGAGTCCTCCTCTGGAGCCGAGACGCCGAGGTCGCCGCGACGATCGCGGGGGAGCATCGCCATCCGCGGCGGCTCGACGGCATCTCGATCCCCGAAAAGGTTCGAACGACCTCCGACCTCGCCGAAGCCTTCGAATATTCCGAGACTCTGCTTCTCTCGGTGCCCTGCGCGGCCATGAGGGACGTCCTCAACGCGTCTCCCGGGCCCGACGCCCGCGCGCGGCGGTTTGTCTCGACGGCGAAGGGGATCGAGCCCGAAACTCTCAAGCGAATGACCGAGATCGTCCTGGAGCGCTATCCGTCTTCGTCCGTCGCGGCGCTCTCGGGGCCGACGTTTGCGGAAGGCGTCGCGCGCGGCGATCCGTCGGCCGCCGTAATCGCCGACCGAGGTGAGAGCTTTGCCCGGGACCTCCAGCAGAGGTTCTCGAACGCACAGCTGCGCCTCTACAGCTCATCGGACGTCGTCGGCGTCGAGCTCGCGGGGGCTCTCAAGAACGTCGTCGCGATCGCCGCCGGGATCGTCTCCGGGCTCGGTTACGGCCACAACACTCTCGCCGCGCTCGTGACGCGCGGCCTGACGGAGATCGCCCGTATCGTGCGGGCGTTTGGGGGAGAGATGCGGACCGTTCACGGGCTCGCGGGGATGGGCGATCTGATGTTGACGGCGACGGGCAGGCAGTCTCGCAACCGCCATCTCGGCGAAGAGATCGGCCGGGGCCGTCCGCTCGCCGACGTCCTCGTCCGGATGCCCGAGGTCGCGGAAGGCGCCCGGACCTGTCTCGCGGTTCCGACGATCGCGGCGCGCGCCGGCGTCGAGGCGCCGATCTCCGAAGTCGTCGTCTCTGTACTCTACGAAGGCATGTCGGCCGCAGAGGGCGTCGAGCGCCTGATGACCCGGGCTCTGCGGTCCGAGTGAGGGCGCCGGACGGCCCGGAAATTGCACCGCATCGGCGGGCTTTCGAGTTGTAGATACCTTTGCGCGATTTTTCCTCCACCGCCTGCGACCCGCGCCCCAACCGTCGCGTTGTTTTTTCGAAATGAGCGCACGCAAGGTCCCGCGCGGGAGGGGAGGAACGAAAGGGCGGCGCGCGACGCCTTCCCGAACTCTTTCGCCTGTCGAGGCTTCGCCCCCGGCCCTCCGGAACGTCACCCGGAACGTCACGGGGCCCCGGAAGGCCGAGGTCCGCCAGGAGTTGTACTTCGCGGTCACGCGTGTTCTCGCGGAAGCGGAGGCGCTTCCGGATGCGGCGCCCCGGCTCCTCGAGGCAATCTGCGAGAATCTGGGCTGGCAGGTCGGATCGATCTGGACGATCGATCACCCGACGAACCGGCTGCGCTGCGTCGACGTCTGGCACTCGTCTTCTCTGAACGTCGCCTCGTTCGAACGCGTCACACGAGAAACTCTCTTTCCGTCAGGCGTTGGAATGCCGGGCCGGGTGTGGGCGAGCGGCAAGCCGGCATGGATCCCCGACGTGGTCGCCGATTCCAACTTCCCGAGGGCGCCGTACGCCCTTCACGACGGCCTCCACGCGGCGTGCGGCTTTCCGATTGAGAGCCGCGGCGGGATCCTCGGTGTGATCGAGTTCTTCCGGAACGAGAGCCGTCCCCCCGACCCGGAGCTGATGGACGCGCTCGCGGACCTCGGCCGCCGGATCGGCCAGTTCATCGAGCGCAAGATCGCGGAGGAGGGTCTTCGCGAGAGAGAAGAGAACTACCGCGCGCTCTTCGAGATCAACCCGTTTCCGATGTGGCTGCGCGATCCGGAGACTCTGCAGTTCGTGGCCGTCAACGATGCCGCCGTCCGACAGTATGGCTACTCGCGCGAGGAGTTTCTCCAGCTGACGATCCGGGACATCCTGGCGCCCGAGGATGTCGAATCCATTACCGAGTTCCGTTGGGATCGGTCGGCCGGGATCGAGCCGTGGAACGCCGGAGTGCGAAAGCATCGGCGCAAGGACGGGAGCTATCTCTGGGTCGAGGTCAGCGGTCGCGACGTCGTCACGGGAGGACGGCGACTTCGTCTGATCCTCGCCCATGACGTGACGGAGCGAAGACGCGTCGATGAAGAGCATCGTTTCCTCGCGGACGCGAGCGCGATCCTGGGCTCCTCACTCGACTACGAGGTCACCCTTCCGAATCTGGCCCGGCTCGCGGTCCCCCAGCTCGGAGATGCTTGCGTCATCGATCTTCTCGATGCGCACGGTGCCGTCCGGAGGGTCGCGGTGTCGCACGTCGACCCGGAGAAGGAGCCGCTGTTGTCGAGATATCCGCCGAATCCTCTCTCTCCGATCGGAGTGCACCACGTCCTCCGAGCCGGAGAATCGGAGCTGGTCCGACAGGTGACCGAGTCGATGCTCGAGCAGTCGGCGTGGGACGCGGAGCACCTGCGTCTTCTCGAGGAGAACGTTTTCAGCTCCATGTGCGTGCCGTTGAAGGCTCGGGATCGGACGCTCGGCGCGATGAGCTTCGTCCTCTCGGTCCCCGGCCGCAGCTACGGCGACACCGATCTCGCTCTCGCGGAGGAGCTCGCTCGAAGGGCCGCGCTCGCGGTCGACAACGCGCTCCTGTTCGCCGGCGCGCAGGAGGCGAGCACGCAGAAGAGCCGTTTTCTGTCGGCGGTGAGCCACGACCTGCGGACTCCCGCGAACGCGATCACTCTGCTTTCTTCCCTGATCCGCAAGGAAGCGGAGCAGGGGATCGGTGACGGCGCTCGCTTGGTCGAGCGATGCCGCCGGCTGGAGGCCGCGTCGTCGTCTTTCGCGGACCTGCTCTCGGACCTCCTCGAGATCGGCAGCTTCGATTCCGGCCAGAAGAGACTGCGTGACGAGGAGTTCGCGCTTTCCGACCTCGTCGAGGAGTGTTTCGCGACCTGCGCCGCCGCGGCCCGGCAAAAAGGACTGCGGCTCCGGACCCGGTGGGACATACCGCCGCCGGGAGTGCGGGCGGACCGGACGGAGTTCGGACGCGTCTTGACGAATCTCGTCAGTAACGCCGTGAAATTCACGGAGAGCGGCCTCGTGAAGATCGAGATTTCGCGGACTCCCGGTGGCGACCTGCACCTGCGCGTGCGCGACACGGGACGGGGCATCCCGCCGGAGCACTTGACGTCGGTCTTCAGCGAGTTCTTTCAGGTCCAAAACGACGAGCGGGATCGCAGCAAGGGGAGTGGCCTCGGCCTCGCGATCTCACGCCGCATCATGCAGGCCTTCGGCGGGTCTCTCCAGGTCGAGAGCCGCGTCGGAGCGGGCTCCGTGTTCATCGCGACCATTCCCGCCGAACGGGTGCTCGGTGAGCCGCCCCCGAGCTCTGGACGCACCGGCGCGGCGGCGCAGGAGTTCCAACCGGGGCCTGCCACCATACTCGTGATCGACGACGACGCGACCTCGCGCGAGGCGTTGACCGTTCTTCTCGAGGAAGAGGGCTATGAAGTCTTTACCGCCCGCGGCGGCGAGGAGGGGTTGAAGGCCATCCGGGAACACCGGCCGAACGTGCTTCTCCTCGACATGATGATGCCGGGCATGGACGGCGTCGAGGTCATCCGCCGCATCCGGCAGGAGCCCGAGCTCGGCCGGGTGAGGATCATCGCGTTGACCGGCGACGTGACGCGGGAGCGGCGCCGGAAGGTCTTCGAATCGGGCGCCGACCGGTTCGTCGCGAAGCCGTTCCGGATTCCCGACCTGATCGGATCGGTGCGGGAGATTCTGCGCCCGATTTGATTTCCCGGCTCGGGCAAGTGATGCAGTTCTCCGGCTAGTTCTCGGAGAACGTGACGGCGCCGGTCTCTAGATCGTACATTCCTCGACCAGGCGGACGGCGCCGGAGTCGAGGAGTTCCTTCAAGACGGGGCTCCCTTCGCGGATTTCCTACTAAGTCCTGACGTCTGAGCTGGTGGCCCCAACGGGACTCGAACCCGTGCCGCGGCCTTGAAAGAGCCGTGTCCTAACCACTAGACGATGGGGCCCGCGACAAAAATAGCACGGCGCTCAATCGTCCTTTCCGTGAACTTCTGCGGTCCCGGTGCACGGCCGGCTCGCGACGGCGAGGCCGATCCGGAGTGTGGCCGCGAGCCCGGCTACGCGCGTCGCGCGAGCAGAACCACCAGCGCGACGACAACGACGAGGACGAGAAGCCCGAGAAGCCAGCCGCCTCCCATCATCCCGCCGCCCATCATTCCTCCCATCATCGAGCCATGAGTCAGAGACCCGACGAGCAGAAGGATCAGAGCCAGGACACCGACGCCAGCCAGGATGAGGATCGGCGGGTTCGTCCGATTTCCGTCAGGCACAGGTACTCCTTTCTTTATCCGCGCCTTGCCGACAGCGCGCGGACGCTCTCATCTCGTTCATGGGATCGCCCCTCCGACTTCGTCGGGAACTTCGGCCTCTCGAACAACGGAGCTCTCCCTCTCGGGCTCCGTCTCCCGGGGCCGGGCCTCGAGCGACATCCCCGAGGCACGCAGCTTCCCCTTCTTGCGAGCCCGTTCTTTCATCAAGAAGAAGATCACCGGTGTGACGAGCAGTACGTGGATGGTGGAGGTGACCATTCCGCCCACGATCGGCGTCGCGATGGGCCTCATGACCTCGGAGCCGGTCCCTGTGGACCAGAAGATGGGAACCAGCGAGAGCGTTGCCGCGGCAACCGTCATCAATTTCGGCCGCAGCCGCAGGACGGAGCCCTCGCGCGTCGCCTCGAGGATATCGTCGCGGGTCGGCTCTCCGCGAGCGAGCCTCCGGTCGAGCGCCTCGTGGAGGTAGATCACCATGATGACGCCGGTCTCGACGGCCACGCCGTAAAGGGCGATGTAGCCGATCCAGACGGCGACGGAGAAGTTGTAGCCGAGGAGCCACTGGAGAATGACGCCCCCCGTCATGGCGTAGATCACCGAGAGCATGACGATCGTGGCTTCGGAAGCGGAGCGGAAGGTCGTCGTCAAGAGAAAGAAGATCGCGGCGAAAACGATCGGGAGGACCAACTGCAGCGTCTTGCGCGCGTGGACCTGGAACTCGTATTGACCGGTCCAGTCGAGCGTGATGCCGGAAGGGGGCTTCACGCGGGAAGCCACGCGCTCCTGGGCCGCGCGGACGAAGCCGACCAGATCGGACGTGTCCGTGTCGACGTACACGATTCCCGACAGCCTACCGTTCTCGTCCCGGTACATCGGGGGGCCGGTCGTGATGCGGATCTGGGCGAGCTGCCCGACGGGAACCTGCGCGCCGGAAGGCGCCATCACCAGGATGCGCCGTAGCTGCTCGATGTCGCTGCGGTAATCGCGCGGGTAACGAACGAGGACCGTGAAGCGGCGGCGCCCCTCGACCGTCGTCGCCGCCATTTTTCCTCCGGTCGCCGCCTCGAGCGTGTTCTGAACCTGCATGACCGAGAGGCCGTATCGAGCCGCCGCGTCCCGGTCCACCACGAAATCGAGGTACGTACCTCCGGTCGTCCGCTCGGCGTAGACACTGCGGGCGCCCGGCAGGTCCTTCAGGGCATTCTCGATGTCGAGACTCACTTTTTCGATCGTGGGATAGTCCGAGCCGTAGACCTTGACGCCGACTTTCGTCCGAACCCCGGTCGCGAGCATGTCCAGACGGTTTCGGATCGGCTGCGTCCAGGCGACGGGCATGCCGGGAACCTGGAGCTTCTCGTTCATCGTCGCCATCAGCTCGTCCTGCGTGGAGACGCGCATCTCGGGCCAGATCGGCCGGAAAATCGGTTTGGTCCAGTCGGGCCACCCCGAGTACCAGCGTCGGTGAAAAGCCTTGGGCCAGCTTTCGCGCGGCTTGAGGACGATCGTCGTCTCGAACATCTCAACGGGCGCCGGATCGGTCGAGCTTTCGAACTTGCCCGACTTGCCGAGGACGGACTGCACCTCGGGAAACGTCATGATCGTTCCGTCGGTCTTGACTAGAACGTCCCGCGCCTGTTCGACCGACATCATCGGAAGGCCCGTCGGCATGTACATGAGCGAGCCTTCCCGAAGCTGCGGCATGAACTCGGAGCCGAGGGACATCGCGAGAGGAATGACCGCTGGGATCAGCAGGAAATTGAGGAGAAGTGTCGTCTTCGGAAAGCGCAGAGCGCGGTTCAAGACCGGCGCGTAGAGGCGGCGGAAGAACATCGCGACCGGGTTCTCCTCTTCGGGGCGGACCCTCCCGCGCATCCAGGCTCCCATAAGAATCGGCACGAGCGTGATCGAGAGAATCGACGCCGCCGCGATCGCGAACGTCTTAGTGAAGGCGAGCGGATGGAAGAGTCGCCCCTCCTCACCGGTCAGGAGAAAGACCGGCAGGAACGAGACGACGATGATCACCAGCGAGAAGAAGATCGCGCGTCCGACCTGCTGTGAGGCGGTCAGGATCGCCGACTCGCGCCCGGCGCGGCCCCGGGCGGGATCGACCGCGGCCAGGTGCCGGTGCGCGTTCTCGACCATGACGATCGAGGCGTCGACCAGAACGCCGATCGCCAGAGCGAACCCACCGAGCGACATGATGTTGGAGGAGACGCGCAGGAGAGCCATCGGCAGGAACGAGATGACGATCGCGACCGGCAGCACCGTAATCGGCACCAGGGCCGAGCGGAAGTGGTAGAGGAAGACCAGGATGACGAGAGCCACGACGATCATTTCCTCGATCAGCGTGCGCTTCAAGGTATCGATCGCCCGGTGGATCAGCTCGGAGCGGTCGTAAGCGATCTCGAGCTGCACGCCCGGAGGAAAAGAAGCGGAGAGCTCCGCGATCTTCTTCTTGGCAGCCTCGACGACGGAGAGGACGTTTTCGCCGGCGCGAACAACGACAACCCCTCCGACCGCTTCCCCTTTCCCGTTCCAGTCGACGACACCGCGGCGCATCTCGGGCCCGAAGTGGATCATCGCGACGTCGGAGAGATAGACAGGTGTTCCTGTCGAGGCACGAGAGCGGATCGGGACGCGTCGCAGGTCGTCCAGGTTCTGGATGTAGCCGCGTCCGCGCACCATGTATTCGCGGCCGGTCCACTCGACCACGCGCCCACCGACGTCGCCGTTCGACTCCTGCACCGCGGTCAGGACTTCGTGGAGTCCGATACCGTACGACGCGAGCCGGGTCGGATCGACCTCGACCTGATATTGCTTCTGGAATCCGCCGACCGAGGAGACCTCGGCGACGCCCGGCACCGCTCGGAGCCAGTAGGAGAGGTCCCAATCCTGGAAGGTGCGAAGGTCCGCCAGAGAGTTCTGCCCGGTCTTGTCCACGAGAACGTACTCGAAGCCCCAGCCCACGCCGGTCGCGTCGGGACCGAGGTTCGGATTGACTCCTTCGGGAAGCTGGCCCCGCAGCCCGTTCAGGTACTCAAGAACGCGGCTGCGCGCCCAGTAGAGGTCCGTTCCGTCCTGGAAGATGACGTAGACGTAAGAGAAGCCGAAGAAGGAGTAGCCGCGGACGGTCTTGACCTTCGGGGCGGAGATGAGAGCCGACACAATCGGATAGGTGACCTGATCCTCGATCAGGTTCGGGTTCTGCCCCTCCCAGTTCGTGTAGACGATCACCTGCACGTCCGAGAGATCCGGCAGAGCGTCGAGCGGGATCCGGCGAAGCGCCCAAAGGCCGGCTCCGAAGAGGCCGGCCACACAGACGACGGTCAGGAACTTGTTGCGAACGCAGAGGGCGATGAGCTTCTCGATCATCGCGGCGGTCCTCCCGGCGTGGGCTGGCCGAGCGACTGCGCCGGTTGCCCCGCCGCGCCCGCCGGCGCTGCGCCGATCGCGCCGATCCGCGACTCCGAGTCGATCAGGAAATTGGCCGACGTGACGACCGTCTCTCCTTCCGAAAGACCCGCGAGGACCTCCACGAAGTCTTTCCCCTGAGTCCCCGTTTTCACCTCGCGCGGCGCGTAGACGCCGGCCGATTGCTCGACGAAGGCGATCTGACGCTCGCCGGTCTGGATGAGGGCCGAGCGCGGGACGGCCAGTGCTTCGCTTTCTCTGCCGGAAAGCGACACCCGAACGAACATGCCGGGCTTCAGGAGACCCTTGGGGTTCGGAATGACGACCCGCACCTTGACCGTCCGAGTGTCCTCCGAGAGAGTCGGATAGACGAAGTCCACTCGTCCGCGGAACGCCTCGCCCGGAAGGAAGGAGGCGGCGATCTCCGCGCCGGCGCCCGGGGCCACCATGGCCATCTCGGACTGATACACGTCGGCCAGGACCCAGACGGTCGAGAGGTCCGCGATCGTGTACAGCGGCATCCCCGCCGTGATCGCCAGGCCGGGGAGGGCATCCTTCTTCAAGACCACGCCGGAGACCGGAGAGGAGAGCGTCAGAGTCCTTGAGACTTCGCCGCTCTTCTCGATTCGTTCGATCTCGGAACCGGGGATGTCCCAGAGGCGAAGGCGCTGCCGCGTCGCGGAGAGAAGCGCTGCCGCGTCCGAGGCGACCTGCGGACTTCCCGAAGCGAGGCGTCGGGCGTTCTCCAGGGCGAGCAACAACTCCCGCTCGGTCGCGACGAGATCGGGGCTATAGACCGTCAGGAGCGGCTGGCCCCGGCGCACCGATTGGCCTGTGCGGTCGACGTAGAGCCGCTCGATATAGCCGGAGAACTTCGCGTTGACGGCATGGACGCGCGCCTCGTCCTCGGCGACGACGCCGTTGGTCTCGACCGCACCGCCGACCGTCCGGCGCTCCACTTTCGCGGTGGTTACACCGATCTCTTGCCGGCGCTCGAGCGGGATGCGCACGACCGAGAACCCGGGCGGAGCCCCGCCGGCTCCCGCGACCGGTCCCGCCTCGGCGTACTTGGGCACCAGCTCCATGTCCATGAAGGGTGACTTGCCCGGGTGATCGAAGTGGACCTCCGGCTTCATCGGGTCGTACCAGTAGAGGACTTTCTTCTGTCCCGAAGCGGGGGGAGCCGAGGCTTCCTCGGCATACTTCGGCTCGAGCTGCATGTCCATGAACGGCGATTTGCCGGGATGGTCGAAGTGGACTTCCGGCTTCATCGGGTCGTACCAGTAGAGGACTTTCTTCCCCGCGGCCTGCTCTTCTCGCTCCGCCGCTTTCGTTGTGCTCTTTTTCCTGCACGCGAGCGGTGTTCCCGCCACGAGGAGCACCGCAGCGAAGAGGACCAGAGCCTTACTTCTCCACATGTGTTCCCTCCGGCTTCGGCGTCCCCTCGATCAAAGGCAGCCCGGACGCCTTTTGAAGAGCCGCGATCCCGCGACCGATGCCTGAAGTGCGGGCGGCGATCTCGCTCTCGTACATATCGAGGTCGAGCGCCGCTCTCTCGAATGTCAGAAAGTCGATCTGGCCGACCGCATATGCCTCCTGCGCGGCTCGGAAGTTGATTTCGGCCTGCGGCAGAATCGAGTCGCGGTAGAGCTTCTCCTGTTCGACGTTTCGCTCGAGATCGGCCACCGCCTCCTCGACGTCACGTCGGAGCTGGTTGCGGACGGACTCCAGGTCTGCCCGCGCCGATGAAACCTCCGCCTCCATCTCGGCCTTTCGCGCTTCCAGCCGCCGCGGATGCGTGAACGGGAGATTGAAAGAGACCGAGGCACCCGCCAGGTCCTCGAACTTCTCGCGGCGGCCGTAGTAGGTCATCGCCGTCCAGTCCGGTCGTCGCTCGAGCCTTGCGAGCCTGGCCTCCTCCTCGGCGTGCCTCAGGTTGGCACGGGCTGCGGCGACGGCGGGGCTCGCTTCTTCGGCTTCCCGGGCGATCTCCGCAGTGCTCCGCCCGAACGTTGCTGGCTCGACCGGACCGATCGGCGCGACTGGAGTGTGCGCGGGAAGATTCTGGAGCGCGTTGAAGCGCGCCGCCGTCGCCCGTCGTTCGGCTTTCAGCGAAAGCACTCGGTCCTCCAGGGCCGTGGTCTCCAGGTTCGCCCGCAGGACGTCCGCCTGCGATCCCTTTCCCACTCTGTAGCGTTCGACGGCGGAGGCCGCTGCTCGCTTCAGTCGCTCGCGCGACTGCTCCAGGATCTGCAGACGGCGGTCGAGCTCCGCCAGGCCGAAAAAGGCGTCGGCGACGTCGGCAGCGACGGCGACCACATGGACGGCGTGCATCGACACGGCGCCTTCGGCGACGGCCTGCGCCGAAGCTTTCCGCGTCGCGCGCTTGCCGAGGCCGGGAAAATTCTGCCGCGCCGTCACCATCTCCGTCGTGAAATCGTCCCGAGAGAGCGAAGGATTCGTGACGGGAAGATCTTTGATTCCGACCTCGATCTCCGGATCCGGCAGCGCGTCCGCTGCCAGGGCGCGCTGCCTCGCGGCCTCGATGCGCGCCTCCATAGACGCCACGTCCGGGTTCTGGCGGACAGCTCGCTCGATGGCGGCCTTGAGTCGAATCTGCCAGTCGGGCGGCTCATCGCCCCGCGCAAGCGCGGCAGAGATCGAGAAGGCGATCGCGGCGAGCGCGAGCGCGGTGACTTTGAGAGAGCGAACTCGTTTCATAGGCACACTCCATCGCTTCCAGCGGCTGCAAGAAGGCAGCCGGATCGGTAAGCAGAACGGAGCGCGTTAGAGCCGGAGGACCGAAGAAAGAGGGATGGATGGGGCCGGCGGAGAAGGGGATACGAAGACGTCGGCGAAGCCGTCGCAGCGGAAGTCACGGGGGTCGCCGGGAAGATTCGCGGGCATCGAGGTCGGCGGATCGAGAGTCGCGCGCGCTACAACGACGGCGGGCTTCGTCGGCCGCGCGCTGACGAGCGCCGGCGCACAGCCGTCGTCGCAGCAAGGCATGGAGGCGCCCACGGCCTGGCCCGCTTCCGGCTGCGGACAGCAGGAAGCGCAGAGAGCTCCCGCCGGCGCCCCGGTGAAGGCCATCGCCATTGCGACGACGATTGCTGCTCTGTAAATCGGTCGCATTCTCGATTCGAAACGGCGGCCGGGCACAGGGCATTCCGGCGCTCGCCCGCCGACGTCTCATTGTGCCAGACCTGGCTGCAGGAAAATGGTGTGAATTCATCAGGCGGCGTGGGATCGGCTTCGCGGAGAAGTCGGAGGGGAGGCACCTATAATCGCCCCGGGGGATCGAAATCCTGGAAGGACGACGCTCCTGCGCCAACGAAAGCTCGCCGTTGCAGCGATGATGTGTCTCGCGACGGCAGGCTGCCGGGAGAGCGGTGGTTCAGGAAGCCCGGCCGCCGCGACCATGCCCACGGCCACGGCCGTCATCCCCGGTTCGGGGGCCCACGACGACCATTCCTATTCGAACCCGGACGAGATCCGGGTCCGGCACGCCGAACTCGACTGGGACGTCCTCTTCGATCGCCGGATCCTCCGCGGCGGGGCGATCCTGACTGTGGAACGCCCGCCGGGCGGTCGCGCGACGCGTCTCGTTCTCGACACCCGCGACCTCGACGTCCAGAAGGCCGAGTCGTCGCGGGACGGCTTGAGCTGGGCGAACGCGCCTTTTTCTCTGGCGCCCGCCGACAAGATCCTCGGCTCCGCTCTCTCGATCACGCTGCCCGCCGACGCGACCCGCGTCCGCATCTCCTACGCGACCCGGCCGCAGGCCTCGGGGCTCCAGTGGCTCGATCCACCGCAGACGGCGGGGAAGACACATCCGTTTCTCTTCACCCAATCCGAGGCGATTCACGCGCGAAGCTGGATTCCGCTGCAGGATTCTCCGCAGGTCCGCATCACCTATCGCGCGCGGGTCCGGACGCCGAAAAACCTGATGGCCGTCATGAGCGCGAACAACGACCCGAAGGCGGCGCGCGACGGGGACTACGAGTTCGAGATGCCGCAGCCGATCTCTTCCTATTTGATCGCGCTCGCGGTCGGCGACCTTTCTTTCGCCCCGATTTCTGGGCGAACCGGAGTTTGGGCGGAGCCGCCGGTCGTCGGGAAAGCCGCCCGCGAGTTCGCAGATCTCGAGTCGATGATCCGCGCCGCCGAGGAGCTCTTCGGGCCCTATCGCTGGGACCGGTACGACGTGCTCGTTCTGCCGCCCAGCTTTCCGTTCGGAGGCATGGAAAACCCGAGGCTGACGTTCGCGACCCCCACCGTGCTGGCGGGAGACAGGAGTCTCGTCGCGCTCGTGGCGCACGAGCTCGCGCACTCCTGGGCGGGCAACCTGGTGACCAACGCGACGTGGCGCGACTTCTGGCTGAACGAGGGCTTCACGGTCTATATCGAGCGCCGAATCGTCGAGCGGGTCTTCGGACGACGTCGGGCGGAGATGGAGGCGGTCCTCGGCCTGCAAGACCTGGCGAAGGAGATCGCGACGCTCCCGGAGAAGGACCAGATCCTCCACGTCGACCTTCGCGGACGGGACCCGGACGACGGATTCACGGACGTCCCGTACGAGAAGGGAGCGCTCTTTCTTCGCCACCTGGAGCAGATGTTCGGGCGGGAGACGTTCGACCGGTTCCTTCGCGGATACTTCGACCACTTCGCTTTCCAGAGCATCACCACGGAAGATTTCCTGCGCTATCTCCACGCGAATCTCCTCGATGCCAATCGAGAGCTCGCGGCGCGCGTGCCGGTCGAGGAGTGGGTCGAGAAGCCGGGCATCCCGGCGAGCGCTCCGCGGCCGAAGTCCGAAGCCTTCGAACGCGTCGAAGCCGAGGCCGTCCGCTGGCTGGCCGGGAAGGCGCCCGCCTCCGGCCTCCCCGCGGGCGGCTGGAGCACCCAGGAATGGCTGCACTTCCTTCGGGCGCTTCCGGCAACGCTTCCCCGCGAGAAGATGGCGGAGCTGGACCAGGCATTTCATTTGACGGACTCGGGAAACTCCGAGATCACCAACCAGTGGCTCCTGATTTCGATCGGCAACGGCTACGAGCCGGCGTATCCGCGGCTCGAGCGGTTTCTGGTTTCGATGGGTCGCCGCAAGTTCCTGAAGCCTCTCTACGAAGCGCTGGTGAAGACGCCGGAGGGACAGACGCGCGCCCTCGCCATCTACCGCAAGGCGCGCGCCACCTATCACCCGATCGCCGTCGCGACCGTGGACAAGATCGTCGGGTGGCCCGGATAGCGGACGCCGCCGGGCTGCCGGCCGCGACGATTCGTTCTTCCGGATCGCGCAAGGCGCGGCTTCGCGCCGCGCTCGCGGTCACCGTCGTGGTCCTCGTCCTGGAGGTCGTGGGAGGGCTCGTGTCGCGCAGTCTCGCCCTCGTCGCCGATGCGAACCACATGCTCGCCGACGTCGCCGCCCTGACCCTCGCCTACGCGGCAACGATGCTCGCGGGGCGGGCGCCCACCGTCCGGCACACGTTCGGCCTCGCCCGCGCCGAGGTCCTGGCGGCGTTCATCAACGCGCAGCTTCTCCTCCTCGTCTGCGGCTGGCTGATCTACGAAACGTTCCGGCGTTTCCGGAACCCGGGGCAGATCCGGCTCTCCGTGATGATTCCGGTCGCCGTCGTCGGTCTCCTCGCCAACCTGGTCTCTCTGAAGATCCTGGCGCCCGAGCGGCGGGGGAGCCTGAACGCGCGCGCGGCCTATCTCGAGGTGCTGATGGATGCGGCCGCGTCCGTCGCGGTCGTCGCCGCCGGAATCGCCATTGCGGAGACGGGCTGGACCTGGCTCGACCTCGTCGTGTCGGGCGTGATCGCCGTCCTGGTCGTTCCGCGGGCGGTCGCGCTCCTCCGGCAGTCCGCGCACATCCTGCTCGAAGGGGCGCCGGGGGAGATCGACGTCGATTCCCTGCGCTGCCAGATCCTGGCCCTTCCCGGGGTGGAAGAAGCGCACGATCTCCACTTCTGGACGCTCTCGTCCGGGTCGCATTCGGCGAGCATTCACATCCGGGCGTCCGCGGAATCCGCGCGCGGACAGGTACTGCGCGACGTGCAGGACCTTCTGAGAGAGAAGGCCGGGGTCAGCCACGCGACGATCCAGGTGGAGAGCGGCCCCGAGCCCGAGTGCCGGGTCACCCCGGATCACGCGTAGAGTTCACGGACAAGGAGGAGACGAGATGAGATTTCTTTTCGGAGTGATCTTCGGAATCCTTCTCGTGGCGGTCGGGGCAGGCGTCTACGTTTGGACGGGCTCGTTCAACACCGCTGCCACGCTCGCACCCGGCAAGACGGAAAAGGAGCTCGCGACCTTCGCGCTCAACAAGTCCGTCGCGAAGCACGCGCCGAACCGGAGGAATCCGCTCCCGGCGACCCCGGACACCTTCCGGGGCGGGCTGGCGCACTTCCGGGAGAACTGCGTCGTCTGCCACGGTGCGCCCGGAGTGGATCCGGGCGAGATCGGACAGGGCCTGAATCCCGCGGCTCCCGACTTGACGCTCTCGCGCAGTCAGGCTCGCAGTGACGGCGAGCTCTTCTGGATCGTGAGCGAAGGCATCCGCATGAGCGGCATGCCGGCCTTCGGTCCGACGCACAAAGAAAACGAGATCTGGCAGATCGTCGCCTTTCTACGGCACCTCCCGGGGATCACGGACGAAGAAAAAACCCAGTTGAAAGGCGCGACCGAAGAGCGCGAAGAACATCACGAAGAGGCGCCCCCGGCGGCGGAAACGGAAAAGCCGCCGCACACCCATCCTCCAGGGACGCCTCTGCACAAGGATTGAGACTTCCGAGCGACGTATTCGAGCGGAAATTTTCCCGGTGCCTCCGGCCATTACCGATCGCGTGGACCGATTCCTGCAGGGCTGAGCGGGGAAATGTCTGTGAAGTTCTTCCTAGTTTTGTCACTGGCTCTCCTGATGGCGGCCCTGCCGACCCTGCTCGCTTCGTGTGAGCTCCGTTGCCTCTCGACCTCGGTCCCGGCGGCCGGACAGCCGCCGGCTGCGAATCATTGCGCCGGCCACAGCGCAGACCGGGGAGCGGAACCCGCTTCCCCGAAGCCCGGCGGTGATCGTCACGACTGCAGCGGCCACGCCGTTCTCGCAAAGGCGACAGCGCTTCCAGGGGTTCTGCCGGGTCCGGCGCCGGCGATCACTCCCGCTACGTTGATTCTTCCTTCTCCAGCGTCCGGTGATGGGGCGCGGGCTCCGGAGCCGGCCTCTTCGCCTCCGCGCTCTCGAAGTTCCCCGATTCTCCGACTCTAGTTTCCTCGAACCCTTCCGCTCTCGACGGATGCGGATTCTCCGCACCCGATGGTAGGTCTTCGGTTCGAGGTGACGAATGGCACTTCTCGGCCGCATTGCTCTGATTGCTATGACGACCCTCATCGTCATCGCAGTGGCGCCCGTGATCGATGTGATCGATCGCGGGATCGATACCCGCCGGCCACCCGGCCGTGTGGAGGCATTCGTGGCGCGACGCCTGCGTCACGTGGCGATTCCTTGGAAAGCGCGGCGCTCGACGAACCCGGAACCGTCGAATCCTGAGGTTCTTCGAGACGCGATGGAGCACTTCGCGGACCACTGCGCCTCGTGTCACGGAAACGATGGAAGGGGACAGACGGAAATCGGCGGGAACCTCTATCCGAAGCCGCCGGACATGACCGGCTCGGATACCCAGCGCCTGTCGGATGGAGAGCTCTTCTTCATCATAAAGAACGGCGTCCGGTTCACCGGGATGCCGGCCTGGGGAAGCGACACTCGGGAAGACGACCGCGCCTCGTGGCAGCTCGTGCACTTCATCCGCCATCTCCGAGAGCTCACTCCGCAAGGCCTGGAAGCGATGTCTCGCATGAACCCGGTCAGCCCGGGCGAGATGAAGGAGCGGGAAGAAGCGGAGCAATTTCTGGAAGGGAACGAGGAGAAGGCTCCTGCCCCGAAACAACACACGCACAAACAATGACGGAGAAAGACATGCGCAAAGCAATCACGTATTCCTGCATGGCGATCCTGCTCGCCGCGTCCGCCGCTGCAATCGCCCACGGGCACGGGCACGTCATGGGAACCATCCTCACGGTTCATCCCGACCATCTCGACGTCCAGACGAAGGACGGAAAGTCTGTGTCGGTCCCGTTGACGAAATCGACGAGATACTTTCGAGGAAACGCGAAGACGACGGCGGCGGATCTGATGGCCGGGTCGCGCGTCGTCGTGCACCTCGCGGCGGACGGAAGCGCCACCGAGATCCGTCTTCCTTCGGCAGCCACTACTCGGCGGCACAAGTGACCGCGATGAAGGTTCTTTTCGCCGCGCTTCTCTTGGGCGGCATGGTTTCCACCGCGGCGTTCGCGCAGCACGAGCATCATGCCCCGCCGGCGCCGGCAGTGACTCCGACACCGGCGCCCCAACCCTCTTCGCACCAGCACGGCGCGACCGTGTCACCGACCGCGGTGCCCGCACCCGCGCAGACGCCGCACGCTGGCCACGGAAGCACGCCTTCTCCGCAGCATGAGCACGGCCAGATGGAAATGAATATGGAAATGGAACAGAAGCCAGTCGACCGAAACCTTTTCCAGTCCGACATGACGCTCATGACCGGGATGACGCCGCGCGACCCGATGGCCGGCATGGCGATGCCCGGCTGGCACTTCATGGTGCTCGGCGTCGCGAGACTCTCCTACAACCACCAGGGCGGCCGATCCGGGGACGACGCCCTGGAGTCTAGTAACTGGAACATGCTCCACCTCGCCCACGACCTGGGACCGGGCCGTCTGTCCCTCATGATGATGAACTCCCTCGAGCCGGCAACTTTCGAAAAGCGCGGCTCGCCCGAGCTCTTCCAGACCGGCGAAAGCTACCGCGGGGGTCCCCTCGTCGACCGCCAGCACCCGCACGACTTCTTCATGAACCTCTCGGCGACGTACCGCGCGCCGTTGGGCGCCGACTCGGCGTGGTGGGTTCAGCTTGCGCCGGTCGGGGAACCGGCGATCGGCCCGACCGCGTTCATGCACCGGGCCTCCTCCGGAGAGAACCCCACGGCCCCCCTCGGGCATCACTGGCAGGATTCGACACACATCGCCTTCAACGTGGCCACGCTCGGCGCGGGCTGGAAAGCCGTCTCCGTCGAAGGATCGGTATTCCACGGCGCGGAGCCGGACGAGCATCGCTGGGACATCGAAGGCGGAAGGATCGATTCGGCCGCTGGACGGGTGAAGCTTTCTTTCCCCGCGGGCTGGTCCGCGCAGGTTTCGCACGCGTTCCTTCACGAACCGGAAGCCGCCGCGCCGGGAGACCTGCACCGGACGACTGCTTCGCTCCACTACGGGGCGGAGGGAGACCGCCCCTTCGCCGCGACGCTGCTCTGGGGCCGGGACAACGAGGTTCACGGCGTCTCCGACTCGGTTCTCCTCGAGGCGGCGTACCAGCTCACAGGCTCGGATCAGATCTACGGGCGCGCGGAGTGGGTCGAGAAGGACCGGAGGCTTCTGGAGTTCAAGGGCGCCGAGGTGGCGCCGGCGATCGATGTACCGGACGTCGCGCGGATCGGGGCTCTGACGGTCGGCTACCTCCGCGACTTCCTGCTGGCGCCGGCTCTTCATGTGGGCGCCGGCGCCGACCTGACCGCCTATAGTTTCCCTTCGGGTCTCGAGCGTGTTTATGGAAGCTCGCCCGTTTCGTATCACGTATTCCTCCGCGTTCGTTGGGGCAAGCCCCATGGAGGAATGGAACACTCGGGAATGACGATGGGCCTGCCTTCGCGGAAGTGAGGACAATCATTTGACGCCGGAAGAATCGACTGCCTCCGCGGCGCCGGCGCATGCCCGGGTCGGATATACCTGTCCAATGCATCCGGAAGTGCGCCAAGCCGATCCGGGAAGCTGTCCGAAATGCGGAATGGCCCTGGAACCCGCTGGCATTCCGACTCCCGCGACGAAAACGGAGTGGACCTGCCCCATGCATCCGCAGATCGTTCGCGACGGCCCGGGGAACTGCCCGATCTGCGGAATGGCGCTCGAGCCGCGGACCGTGACTCTCGAAGAGAAAGAGAATCCGGAGCTCACGGACATGACCCGACGTTTCCGGGTCAGCGCCTTCCTCGCCGTCCCGCTGGTCGTCATCGGGATGGGCCACTTGCTCCCGGGAGATCCGATCGGACACTTGATTCCGCACGGCGCCCGGAACTTCGTCGAGCTCGTTCTGGCGACGCCGGTCGTGCTCTGGGGAGGCCTGCCGTTCTTCGTCCGCGCCTGGCAGTCGCTCAGGAATCGATCGCCCAACATGTTCACCTTGATCGGACTCGGCGTGGGAGTGGCGTACGTCTACAGCGTCGCGGCCTCGATCGCTCCCGGGCTCTTTCCCCCTTCGTTCCGCGATCGCACGGGATCGGTCGGCGTTTACTTCGAAGCCGCCGCGGTGATCGTGACGCTCGTGCTTCTCGGACAGGTCCTCGAGCTCCGCGCGAGGAGCCGGACCGGGGCGGCGATTCGAGCGTTGCTCGGCCTCGCACCGAAGACGGCTCGCCGGATCCGGCCCGATGGAAACGAAGAGGACGCGTCGCTCGCGGAGGTCCGCGCCGGCGAGACTCTCCGGGTCCGGCCGGGCGAAAAGGTGCCGGTCGACGGGGTCGTTCTCGAGGGCCGAAGCTCCGTCGACGAATCCATGGTCACGGGTGAGCCGATTCCGGTCGAGAAAAACCGGGGAGACCGGCTGATCGGCGCGACGGTCAACGGGACCGGAGCTCTGGTGATGCGCGCCGAGAGGGTCGGCGCGGAAACCCTTCTCGCTCAGATCGTCCGGCTCGTCGCGGACGCGCAACGGAGTCGCGCGCCGATCCAGAGGCTCGCGGATAAGGTGGCGGCGATCTTCGTGCCGGCGGTCGTGCTGGTCGCCGTCCTGACGTTCGTGATCTGGGCGATCTGGGGCCCTCAGCCGCGCATGGCGTACGCGATCGTCAACGCGGTTGCCGTTCTCATCATCGCCTGCCCGTGCGCTCTCGGGCTGGCCACTCCGATGTCGATCATGGTCGCAGCGGGCCGGGGCGCGACCGCCGGGGTTCTCTTCAAGAACGCGGAGGCGATCGAGATCCTGCGCGAAGTGAACACGCTCGTTTTCGACAAGACCGGCACACTGACCGAGGGTCGGCCGGCGCTCCAGGCCGTGCGAGCCGTGTCTCCCTTCCAGGAGGCCGAGCTCCTCCGGCTGGCTTCCGGCCTGGAGCAGGCGAGCGAGCACCCGCTGGCGGCCGCGGTCGTTCGGGGAGCACAGGACCGGGAGATAAAGCCCGCGCGGGCCGAGTCCTTCGAATCACGGACCGGCTCGGGCGTCGTCGGATCGGTCGAGGGCCATGCCGTGGCGCTCGGCAACGCTCGACTCATCGAGGAGCAGGGCGTGAAGGCGGAGGAGCTGACGAAGAGTGCCGAAAGTCTGCGGGCCGGCGGCGCGACCGTTCTTCTCGCGGCCGTCGACGGACGACCCGCGGGACTTCTCGCGATCGCGGATCCGATCAAGGCGTCCACCGCCGAAGCAGTTCGAGACCTTCGCGAAGAAGGGCTCCGTCTGGTCATGGTTACCGGCGACAACCCGACGACCGCTCAGATGGTCGCGCGCACGCTCGGGCTCGACGACGTGATCGCGGAGGTCCGGCCGGAGGAGAAGGTCGAGGTGGTCAAGCGGCTCCAGAGCGAGGGTCGGGTCGTCGCGATGGCAGGGGATGGCATCAACGACGCTCCGGCCCTGGCGCAGGCAAACGTCGGGATCGCCATGGGGACCGGCACGGACGTCGCGATGGAGAGCGCCGACGTCACTCTGGTCAAAGGCGACTTGACGGGCATCGTGAGAGCGCGGCGGCTCTCGGATTCCACGATGCGGAACATCCGGCAGAATCTGTTCTTCGCTTTCGTTTACAACGCGCTGGGTGTCCCGATCGCCGCCGGCGTTCTCTATCCGTTCTTCGGAATCCTGCTGTCTCCGATCGTCGCGGCCGCCGCAATGAGCTTCAGCTCGGTGTCCGTGGTGGGAAACGCTCTCCGGCTGAGACGCGCCCGGTTGTAACAGCCGTGGGAAGATGATGCCGAGGAATATACTCCAGGGGAGTATAGTTTGGTCCGGCCATGACTCCGAAACAGGGCGCGCAGCGATTTCTGCCGGTCGTCGGGCCGCCTTTCGTGACCGACGAGAGAAAAGCCGACGTCCGCCGTCGTTTGAACCGGGCGCGCGGGCAGGTGGACGGTATCGAGCGCATGCTCGAGGCCAACCGGCCGTGCGCCGAGATCCTGCAACAGATCGCCGCGGCCCAGGAGGCGCTTCGCGCGGCGGGCAAGCTCATCGTCCGAAGCTACGTGGAGAAGTGCGCGGTCGAAGGCATTCGCGCGGGACACGCCAAAGACGTCTCCGAGCAGCTGCTCGAAATCCTCGATCGAATGGTGAAATGACGAATGGAGCAAAGGAGAAGCCATGAAGAAGAAAGTTCTGTTCGCCGTCCCCGCACTGGCGATCGTCGCGACGATCGGTGGTCTGGTCTCCGGCCGCGCGGTCGTCGCCGACCGTGACACGGCAAAGTGGGTCTGCACGCTGACCGGCAAGACCGTCGATCAGTGTTGCTGCGTCCAGCAGAAGGACGGCAAGCTCTACTGCACGCTGGCCAAGAAGACCGTCGAGAAGTGCTGCTGCAAGGCGGCGGAGCAGAAATAAGTTCTCGGATTGAGCCGCAAAGAGTCGCTTCATGAACGGCCCGTGAACGGGCGAAGGCGGCGCCGAGCGGCCGTGGCAGAGATCCTGCTTCCTCGATCATCGAAAGGAGATCCTTCGATGCGAAAGGTTGCAGCGCTTTCGGTGATTCTCATTCTGGTCCTTTCGGGTTCGGCGCTCGCGATGGGCAAGACGCACGAGGCGACGATCACGATGGTGCACAGCGACCAGAACATGATGATGGTCAAGGACAAGGACGGCAAGGAATCCGAGATCTACTGGACGAAGTCGACCAAACTACTGGGCAAGCCGATGGCGGAAGGGGAGACCGTCCACTACAAGACGAAGATGAAGAACGGCAAGCTCACCGCCTACTGGGTGCACGTGGGTGAGATGAGCAAAGGGAAGGCGAAGGCGAAGAAAACCGGGTACTGAGCCTTCGGGCCGGCTATCCGACCGCCTTTCGGCGGAACTGTCTCATGCCGAACGAAACGAACAGCGCGTCGAAGAGGATGAGCCCGCCGTAGATCGCCGCCTTCGGCAAGTGCGGAAAGCGCGGCACAAGCGCGGACCGGAACCCTTCGCTGGCATACACGATCGGGTTGATCAACACCACCTTCTGGAGCACCGGGAAGACCCGAAGCGCGCTCCACGGGTAGTACGCGCAGCCAAAGAAGATCATCGGCGCGATCACGAGAGAGAACATCAACCCGATCTGTGTCTGGCCCACGCTGGTGCCGAGCGTGAGCCCGACAGCGGCCGCGAGACACGAGACGAGGAGCGCGAGCGCAAGGAACTCGAGCGGGCGGGAAAACGACAGGCCGACTCCCGAACCCATGACGAGCCAGGCGGTCGGGATGACGATCAGGCCGGCGGCGATCGCCTGGAGCATTCCGGCGACGACCTTCTCGACGGCGACCCATTCGATCTCCATGGGTGAAAGCAGCCGATCTTCGATCTCCTTCGTGAACTGGAACTCGGAAACGAGCGGCATCGCGACCGACCAGACGCCGGACAGAAGCATGGCGAGCGCGATGATTCCGGGGAGCAGCATGCCCTTGTACTCCGGCCGGATCAGGCCACTCGACGTCATGACCTTTCCGAAGACGAAGACGAGGAGCATCGGCTGAAACAGCGTCTGGAGGAGAAGCGTCACGAAGTTGCGCCGCGCGACGTGAGCATCTCGGTGGAGCATCGCGAGGAACGTCTTCAGGTTCAATCCCGTAGGCTCCGGCCGGTGTGGTGGAGGAAGAGGTTCTCGAGCGAGGGTTCGGAAATCTTCACGTCGCGAATCTCGACTGCCGCCTCGGTCGAGAGCCGTGCGATTTCGGGAAGGAGCGCGCCTCCGCGGTCCGCGTAGAGATCGACGGCGCCGTCGCCGGAAGTCCGGACCCCGGTCACGCCCGGCAGTCGCTCAAAGCTCGCCAGCAACGGAGGCGGCGCGGACGCGAGATGGAGCCGGACCACGTAGCCGCCGGGGATCGAGCGCTTGAGCTCCGCCGGCTTCCCCAGCGCGATCATCCGGCCGTGGTCCACGATCGAGACGCGCGAGCAGAGCGCGTCGGCCTCCTCCATGTTGTGGGTGGTCAGGAGAATCGTCGTGCCGCGCTGGTTGTCGCTCCGGATCAGGTCCCAGAGGAGGAGCCGCGTCTGGGGATCGAGGCCCGCGCTCGGCTCGTCCAAAAAGAGCACTTTGGGATCGTGCATGAGGGCGCGCGCGATGGACAGCCTCTGGAGCATCCCGCCGGAGAAGGCGAGGACGAGGCGATCGGCCCGGTCGGTGAGCTGGAAGCGCTCGAGCAGCTCCCGCGCACGTCGCTCGCGCTCCGCAGGAGGGACGCCGAAATAGGCGCCGTGGAAGGTCAGGATCTCGCGCGCGGTCAGCGCGAGATCGAGGTTCTGCCGCTGGGGCACGACGCCGATTAGGCGCTTGACGGGAACCCGCTCTTTCCAGACGTCGTGAGATCCGATCCACGCCCTTCCGGCTGTCGGACGGATCCGGGTGGTCAGGACTCCCACGGTCGTCGACTTGCCCGCGCCGTTGGGGCCGAGCAGGCCGAAGATCTCGCCGGGCGCAACTTCGAGCGAAAGGTCGTCCAGAGCGACGACCTCGTATTTGTGCTTCGGCCCCTTTCCGCGCGCGAGGAAGGAGAATCCGGCGCCCTTCCCAGCCGCCGCGGCAGGGGGCGGCGACGTGTATACCTTCCGCAAGCCCTCTGCCCGGATGCCGATCGCCATCTGTTTCGTCCACTCGCTGGCGGCGGATTCTAGCGTCAAAAAAAAGGCGGGGGCGCAAGCCCCCGCGTCGAATCGCTTCCGATTGGAGTCAGACCGAGTCGCGCATCCGCGTCAGGATCTGAACGATCGCGTTCCACTCGTCCGCGACCTCGCGCGAAACGGTCCCGGGCCGTCGGGTGAGCTCCTGTTGCGCGCTCTGTGCATCTTCGAGCAGGTGGTTGACCTGCGACCGAAGCTCCGGGCCGTTGATCCGGTTCTGCTCGACCAGACCTCGGAAGCTTCGAGCCTGTTCGCTGAAGTGGGCAACGTTCGGGGAGTATCCGGAGTACCCGCCGGCGAGCTGGCTCGCCCGGGCCGCCCGCTCGTCGAGCTCGACCGCGAGCTGCCGGAGATCACCCTGGCCCCGGCGATAGTTTCCCTGACCCTCGCGATAGTCCGGCGGGGGCGGCTCGTTCGGATTCGGCTCCCGATAGGTGCCCGGCGGGGGCACACTGCTCGGAGGCTCATTTCTGCGGTTGCGCCAGCGCCCGCCGCCATATCCGATGCCCGCCCGGTATTCGGCGGACATCCGGTTCAGCAGATCGACGACGTTGTTCCAGTCTTCGACCGTGTGCTCGTCGACGAACCGGGCCCGGCGCAGCCGATACTGGACGTTGCGCGCGTCGCTCAACAGATGGTTGATCTCATCGTCGACGGCCCAGGGCTGCGTCTGGTACGTATCCATCCGCTCGTGGAACCGGTCCGTGCGGTCCGCGAAGTGATCGATCGATCTTAAGAACTTGGTGTCCCGCCGGAAGCCGCGATAGCCGCCTTGCTGGGCGTGCGCCTGCTCGCGGGCGTGCTGGGCGAGCCCGTCGAGCTGATGGGCGTACTGACGCATCCGTTCGTAGGACCGGCTCTCGAGGCGGCCCCGGTTCCGGTATTCGTTCGGATACTGGGCGCTCGCCGCTGCGGATACCGCAAAGAAGCCGGCGAGGGCGATTCCGATCGCCACGACGCCGGTATGTCGCGTCTTCAAAGTCTTCATCATCGTTAAACCCTCCGGTGCCACTGACACGCAAGCAACGGACCAGAAGGTCGTCCAACGTTCTCAGTGCTTTACCGGAGGCGTCCCAGACCGAATCGTCCTCCCGAGAGGACGCCTCGTCAGACGGCGAGGGCCGTCCGAACGACGTCGCCGACCGAGATCCCGCCCCGGTAGCTCCCGACGAAAGAGAGCCCGGGCAGGGACTTCTCGGCGCGCGAAAGGGCCTCCATGCGACCGCGATGGTCGAGGTCGTATTGCGGGATCGCACGGGGATATCGCGTAACTCGGACGGGCTCGAAGACCTGCGGAGTTTCCAGAGCGGCGCAGAGGTCACGGGACGCGATCTCGATGACGTCCGAGTCCGCGAGCTCGAGAGCGCCGGGATCCCGCGCGCCGCCGAGAAAGGTCGTGTAGAGAGCCCGGTTCGGGGGAGCGCGGCCGGCGAAGAGACTCGAGGACCAGATCGCCCCGAGGATGCGGCGGCCTGACTGCGGGACGACGAGATGTCCGAAACCGGGGGGCCGCTCCTTAGCGGGCGCGGACAGGTGGACAACGACCAGGGGCGCGTGCGGGATCCCCGAGAGAGCGGCAGCCGCGTCCGGCGCGACACCCTCGACGAGCCGCGCTGCCTCGCCGGCCGGAGTCGCGATGCACATCCGCTCGACCTCCACCTTCTGTCCGGCAATCAAAAGCGTCCAGCCGCGCGCGGCCCGGTCGACCGAGTCGACGGCCATCCCGAAGCGTGCCCTTGACCCGAGGTCCTCTGCGAGTCGCCGCGGAAGCATTTCGAGGCCCGCGCGGAAGGAGAGAAGGCCGCGCTTTCTCGCCGCCTGCTCCCGGGAAGCGTCGCGCCGGGCGGCGAGCGCTCCGCGAGTCAGGCTTCCGCGCTCCGCTTCCCATTTCGCGAGCGCCGGGAACGCTCCTTCCACGGAGAGCCGGTCGGAGCTCCCGGCCCAGATTCCCGACACGAACGGATCGACGAGTCGATCGGCGACCTCTTTTCCGAGCCGTCTCGTGAAGAACTCGCGCACGGTCTCACCCCTTGGGTCTCCCGGCCGCGTGAACGGCTCGGCGAGGACTCGGAGCTTGCCGCGCGTCGAGAGCAGATCCGAGCGCAGAAATGCTCCCGGCGAGGTGGGGAGGGAATGCAGGCGGCCGCCGAAGTCGATGTACCGCGGCATGCGGGGGTCGGCGAGGAGCGCTTCGGATTCGAGGCCGAGCTCGTGGACGAGGCCCCAGAGCTCCGGCGTCGATCGGACCGTGTTCGGCCCCAGCTCCAGGAGGTAGCCGTCGACTTTCTCGGATCGGACGACCCCCCCGGCCCGGTCGGACGACTCGAAGATCATCACGTCCTCGCCTCGCGCGGCGAGGGCCCGGGCCCGCACGAGCCCGGCGAGGCCCGCGCCGACGACCACGGTCGTCATCCCCAGAAGGGCTTGCTCGAAAGCGCGAGGTCGGCGAGCGCGCGAAGGAAAGTCGGGCGATCGTTCAACCCTGGCGTCCGCCGGAAGTGCGGGATTCCCGTTTTCCGCGCCGCTTCCGCGAAGAGCTGGTCCACCTCGTAGAGCGTCTCGACGTGGTCGCTGACGAACGCGATGGGAATGACGAGCACCTGACCGACACCGGCCCTTCCCAGCCGGCCGATCTCGTCCAGGGTGGGAGGGCCGAGCCACTCGATCGGGCCGAGCTTCGACTGGTACGCGAGCGAGGACGGCGACCGACCGCCGAGCGCCGCGTTGATCGCCGCGACGGACGCCTCGACCTCGCGCGGGTAAGGATCCCCCTCCCGCGTGACGAGCTTCTTCGGGATCGAGTGCGCGGAGTAGAGCAGGTGGATTCCCTCGGGGCGCGGATCCGGAAACCGCGCGATTTCCTCGCAGATCGACTCGGCGTGGGCGGCAACGAAACCGGGGTGAACCGGCCAGGAGCCGAGCTCGAGGAAATCCGCTCCGCGTGCCGACTTCGCGACGGCCGCGCGGGAACGCTCGAGGGCTCCCTTCGTCGTCGTCAACGAATACTGCGGGTAGAGCGGGAACGCGAGAAACCGGCGGATCCCGCGGCCGGCAAGCTCGGCCACCACGTCCTCGACGAGAGGTGCCGAGCAATTCATCGCCGCCCGGACGAAGGCGTCGTGCCCCGATTCGCGAAGGATCTTCTCGACGCCGGCGGCCTGTGCCTCGGTCCACCGGCGGATGGGGGACCCGCCGCCGATGGAAGCGTAGAGCGAGCGGGACGTGCGCTGGCGCGCGAGCGCGATCGAAGCCGCGATCGTCCTGCGCAGGATCGCCGGTTTCACCCGGATGACGTCGGGATCGGAGAAGAGGCGGTAGAGAAAGGAGGGGACTTCCCGGAGATTTTCAGGACCTCCCAGTTGTAGAAACAGGATGGCACGGTCGGTCATTGCGCTTCGGTGCGAAGCCGCGGTAACTGACCATCTCTCCTCGCGGCCACGCGGCCGCACGGAAGCTTCACGGAACGGGTTCTCGCGTGGCCGCGCGTCAGAGTGTCTTTGAAAACAGAGGTTTCGTCGATTGATTCGGAAGGTACGCATCGAAAGGCATCGCGAGATTACGAAGGAAGATGCGGCCCAGCGGGGTCGCGCGGATTTCTGCGGGGGAAATCTCGACCAGGCCGTCTTCCGCGCAGGATGCGAGCCTCGCCAGGGGATCTGCGAAGTACGTCGAAAAGTCGACCCCGAAAGTCCGCTCGATCTCGGGAACGACGACGACGCCGTGACAGAGCAGGTTCCCGATGACCGCCCTCCGGACCCGATCGTCGAAGGACAGCCGGAAGCCGCGAAAGGTCGCGGCGCCGTCTCTCTCGATCGCCTTCCGATAGTCCGGCAGCTCTCGGCGGTTCTGGACGAACGCATCCCCGATCGCCCCGATCGCGGAGACCCCCATCCCGACGAGATCCGTTCCCGCCTTGGTCGTGTAGCCCTGGAAGTTGCGGTGGAGCGTGCGATTGCGGCGCGCCCGCGCCAGCTCGTCGTCCGGCCGCGCGAAGTGGTCCATGCCGATGTACTCGTAGCCCGCTTGCGTGAACCGGCCGAGCGCGGCGCGGAAGATCTCGAACTTTTCTCGTTCGCCCGGCAGATGGGGTTCCAGGAGCTTCTGGTGCTTCTTCAGCCACGGCACGTTGGCGTACGAGTACACGGCCAGGCGGTCCGGCCCGATCGCCAGGATGCTCTCGATCGTCGACCGGAAGGAGTCCGCGGTCTGCAGGGGCAGCCCGTAGATCAGATCCATGTTGATACTGTCGAAACCCATGGCGCGGGCGGCCTCGACGAGAGCACGCGTCTCCCCGAACGGCTGGATCCGATGGATCGCCTTCTGCACTTCCGGGTCGAAGTCCTGCACCCCCATCGAAAGCCGGTTGAACCCCGCGTTCCGGAGCGCCTCGAGGTGCGCCTCCGTCGTGACGCGCGGGTCCACTTCCACGCCGACCTCGGCGTTCGACGCGAAGCGAAAGGACGCGCGCAGCTTCGCCGCGAGACGGTAGATCCGGTTGGGAGAGAGATAGGTCGGCGTGCCGCCTCCCCAGTGGAGCTGGACGACCTCCCGCTCTCCGCCGGCGCGCGCCGCGATCCAGTCGATCTCCGTTTCGAGGAGCGCGAGATAAGACTCCTCCACGGAATGGTTTCCGGTGATGACAACGGTGCAGGCGCAGAAGTAACAGAGGGTTTCGCAGAACGGGATGTGGAGATAGAGCGAAAGCGGTGCGGGGGAGTCCGCCGTCCTCGACTTCGCGAGGATTTCCTCGTAGTCGCTGGGGGCGAAGTCCTCCGTCCACACCGGCGCGGTCGGGTACGACGTGTAGCGCGGCCCGGGGACGTTGTACCGGCGGAGCAGATCGATCGAGACGTCGGTCACCGCGACGGGCTCTCTCATCATGCGGGCGTCTCGGCCGGCTGCGCGACGACCGCCTGCCGGACCGCGTCGAAGAACGCCTCCGCCGATTCGATCGGAGTCTGCGGCAGAACTCCGTGTCCGAGGTTGACGACGTGCGCGATCCCGCCCGTCTCGGCCAGCATCGCTCGGACCCGCCGATGGACCTCCCGGGTGCCTCCGAGGAGCGCGCCGGGGTCGAGATTTCCCTGCAAGGCGCGTTCGGGGAGACGCTGCCGGGCCTCGGCCAGGGAGAGCCTCCAGTCCACCGAGAGGACGTCGGCTCCCGATTCGTTCATCGCTTCGAGCAGGTGCGAGCAACCGTTGACGTACAGGATGACCGGCTGTCCCGTCCGCCGGATTCCGGCGATCGCCCGGGTCACGGCGGGGAGCGCCCACCGACGATAGTCCTCCAGGGAGAGCTCGCCGGCCCAGGTGTCGAAGACCTGGACCGCCTGCGCCCCCGAAACGATCTGGAAGGACAGCACGTCCCCGACCACGTCGGCGAGCAGGTTTAGGAGGCCTTCGAGCGTCCGCTGTCCCCAGCCCATCATCTGCTTGATCGGAGCGAAGGATTTCGAGCTCGTCCCTTCGATCAGGTAACAGGCGAGCGTCCATGGAGCGCCGGCAAAGCCGATGACCGCGGCGCGGTCCCCGACCTCACCCCTCAACCGCTTCAGGATGTCGCCGGTGAAGCGGAGATCCGCGGCGGGATCGAAGCGGCGCAGCCTCAAGACGTCGTCTCCGGTCCGGATCGGGTGCGGAAGCTTCGGACCGTTCTTGGCGAACTCGACCCGCACGCCCATCGCCTGGACCGGGACCAGGATGTCGGAAAAGAAAATGACCCCGTCCGGGGCGAAGCGCCGGAAGGGCTGCAGGGACACTTCGGCGGCGAGGTCCGGGTCGCGGCAGAGGTCGATGAAGGAGACCTGGCGGCGGACCTTCCGATATTCCGGAAGGTATCGCCCGGCCTGCCGCATCATCCACGCCGGTGCGCGGTCGACGGAACGCCCGAAGCAGGCGTCGAGAAACCGCCGGGCGGACGGAGAACTCATGGTCACCGGTCCAATGATAACGAGCCGACGCTTGGACCGCGCCGGTCGGATCAGGCGACCAGCTGCCTCAAGACGTACGGCAGGATCCCGCCGTGTCGGTAATAGTCGACCTCGATCGGCGTGTCGATCCTCGCGCGCAACCAGACCTCGTCCACCGTACCGTTCGCCCGCCGGATGGTGAGCGTCAACTCGCCACGCGGACGAAGCCCGGCCTCGATCCCCGTCAGGTCGAACAGCTCGCTGCCGTCGAGACCGAGAGTGCGAGCGCTGACGCCTTCGGAGAGCTGGCAGGGAAGCACGCCCATCCCGACCAGGTTCGAGCGGTGAATGCGCTCGAAGCTCTGCGCGATGACCGCGCGCACTCCCAGAAGGCGCGTTCCCTTGGCTGCCCAGTCGCGCGAGCTTCCCGAGCCGTATTCCTGCCCGCCGAAGACGACGAGCGGAACGCCCGCGGACTGGTACTTGATCGCCGCGTCGTAGATCGACATCTTCTCGCCGTGCGGCTGGTAGATGGTGATGCCGCCTTCCTCGCCCGGCACCAGTAGGTTGCGGATCCGCACGTTCGCGAAGGTCCCGCGCGTCATGACGCGATCGTTGCCCCGCCGCGATCCGTAGCTGTTGAAGTCCTCCGGCGCCACCCCGCGCTCCTGCAGGTAGAGCCCGGCGGGACTGTCTTTCTTGATCGCCCCGGCCGGGCTGATGTGGTCCGTCGTCACCGAGTCTCCGAAGATCGCGAGCGCCCGCGCCCCCTTGATGTCGCAGACCTCGCCGGGCGTCATCGACAACTTGTGAAAGAACGGGGGCTCCTGGATGTACGTCGACGAGTCGTCCCACGCGTAGACTTTTCCGGTCAATGCCGGGATGTCGTTCCACAGCGGATTCTCCTCGGCCGCCCGGCCGTAGAGGCGCCGGTAGGAGTCGGGGCCCACGGCGGTCCGCGCGGCCGACGTGATTTCTTCAGAGGAGGGCCACAGGTCACGCAGGAAGATTTCCCGGCCCGAGTCGTCGCGTCCGATCGGCTCCGAGGTGAGGTCGCGATCGATCCGTCCGGCGAGGGCGAACGCGACGACGAGCGGTGGGCTCATCAGGAAGTTCGCCTTGATGCTCTGTTGAATCCGCGCTTCGAAGTTGCGGTTGCCCGAAAGGACGGAAGCCGCGATCAGGTCCTGGCCCGTCACGACTTCCTCGACCCGGGGGTCGAGCGGACCGGAGTTGCCGATGCACGTGGTGCAGCCGTAGCCGACCAGATGGAAGCCCAAGCGGTCGAGGTACGGCTGGAGGCCGGCGCGGCCGAGGTAGTCGGTCACGACCCGGGAGCCGGGAGCAAACGAGGCCTTGACGTACGGGGGCACGGAGAGACCGCGCTCGACCGCCTTCTTCGCGAGCAACGCGGCGCCGATCATGAGCGCCGGGTTCGACGTGTTCGTGCAGGACGTGATCGCGGCGATCAGCACGTCTCCATGTCCGAGCGCCACGGTCGCGGGCGGGAGGACCTCCTCGGGTATGTCGCCGACCCGCGTCGGGCTCGGGCGGTTGTTGACCATCTCGATTTCGGTCAGCGGGTTCGTGTCTTTCTTCCCGGCAACGAAAGGCTCCAGCTCCTGCTTGCCCCCTCCAACGAGTGGTTTCTCCGGCGTCAATGCGTCGGTCCCGATCCGCGTGGGGAACCGGCGCGAAACGCCGTCCGGCGTTTTCCCGTAGCCTCCCTCCGAGGGCGACTTCACCAGCAGCTCGCGGAAGACGCGGCCGACGTCGGAGAGCGCGATCCGGTCTTGCGGCCGCCGGGGTCCGGAGACGCTCGGGCCGACGGTCTTGAGGTCGAGCTCGAGCAACTGGGAGTAGTCGCACTCCCCACCCCGGGGCATCCCGAAGAGTCCCTGTGCCTGGTAGTAGCTGCGGAATGCCGCGACGTGCTCCTCCGAGCGACCGGTCGCGAGCAGGTAGCGGCAGGTCTCCTCGTCGACCGGAAAGAAGCCGATCGTGGCGCCGTACTCCGGCGACATGTTGGCAATAGGGGCGCGATCCGTCACCGGGAGCGACGCGGCGCCCTCGCCGTGGAACTCGACGAACTTGCCGACGACGCGCGCCTTCCGGAGCATCTCGGTCACGTGCAGAGCCAGATCCGTCGCCGTCGCGCCGTTTACGAGACGCCCGGTCATGTGGACGCCCACGACATCGGGCGTCAGCATGTAGACCGGCTGGCCGAGCATGCCGGCTTCCGCTTCGATTCCGCCGACGCCCCAGCCGACGATCCCCATGCTGTTGATCATCGTCGTGTGGGAGTCGGTCCCGACGAGCGTGTCCGGAAAGAAGAGGCCGTCCCTTTCGACGACGCCCACGGCGAGCCGCTCCATGTTGACCTGGTGCACGATGCCGACGCCCGGAGGCACGACCTCGAATCCATGGAACGCGCTCGTGCCCCACTTCAGAAACTCGTAACGGGCGCGGTTCCTCTTGAACTCGACTTCCATGTTGAGGCGCAGCGCGTCCGGGGTGGACCAGTAATCCACCTGGATGGAATGATCGACGACGAGGGCAACGGGGACGAGCGGCTCGATGACGGCAGGATCCTTTCCCAGCCGCTCGACCGCCGACCGCATCGCCGCGAGATCCACGAGGAGCGGGACGCCGGTGAAGTCCTGCAGGATGATCCTCGCGACCACGAACGGAATTTCGGCCGTTCGCTCGGCGTTCGCTCGCCAGTTGGCGAGCTCGGCGACGTCGTTTTCCCGGACGCGGCGTCCATCCACGTTTCGCAGGAGCGACTCCAGGACGATCCGCAGGCTGACGGGCAGCCGGGAGACCCGCCCGACCCCGGCTTTTTCGAGGCGCGGGAGAGAATAGAAGTCTCCCGTCCGGCCCGGACCGATGGAGAAAGTGTCGCGCGCGCCGAAGGGAGAAGGCCTGCTGTCGCTCATGCTGAGGGAAAAAACATCCGACAGTTTGCAGTCTATGGGTGCTCGTAGAAAAAGAAAAGGAGTGCAGAGATGAGGTTTCCGAGAAAGAAAGCCGCCCTTGCGATCGCCGCCGGCCTCTCGATCGTCGGGATCGCGGCCGCGGCGACCGAGACGTTCGTTTTCGACAAGGCGCACAGTCAGGTGGGCTTTCAGATCCGTCACTTCCTGACCAAGGTCGAAGGGCGGTTCCGGGACTACGACGGCCGGATCGTGATCGATCGGCAGAACCCGGCCAAATCCCAGGTAGAGGTGAGGATCCAGGCGGCCTCGATCGATACCGGCAACGAGAAACGCGACGCCGACTTGAAGTCCGCGAACTTCTTCGAGGTCGAAAAATACCCGACCATCACGTTCAAGAGCGCGAAGGTGACGCCCAGCGGAAAGGACCTCTACCTGGTCACCGGCGACCTGACCATGCACGGCGTGACCAAGACCATGGTCATTCCGGTGCGGCACACGGGTTTCCTGAACCTCGGGAAGATGGAGAAGGCCGGCTTCGAGGTGACTTTCCCGATCAACCGGAAGGACTTCGGAATCACCTGGAACCGCTCGCTCGATTCGGGCGGCGCGATGCTCGGCGACGACGTCCAGATCACGGTTCTCGTCGAAGCGAACAAGGAGACCCCGGCCGCGCCCGCTCCCGCCACGCCGGAACCGACGAAAGCACCCGCGAGCCGGTAACCGCGGGAGCCGGACCGCCGTTCCGCCGCCGCGGCAGTCCATAATCCTGTCGGGATGCACGCTCTCGGTTGGGTCGCCGTGGTCCTCTACGCCGCCGCGGAGGCGCTGGCGATCCGATCGCTTTTCCGATCGAAGGGTCTCGGAGCGGCGCCGGCGCTCGTCGCGGCCGGACTCGTCGCGCAGTTCGGGGATCTCGAGCTCGTCGGGCGCTCGCTCGGCTCGGTGCCGTATCGGACGCTCGGAGGGTCGGTCGCTCTCTTCGCGTGGATGCTCGGGCTCGCGTACCTGGCTCTGGTGCTGCGCCACCGTGAGCGCGCCATCGGGCCGTTTCTGATCCCCTTCGTGCTCGCCTTTTCCGTGCTGGGGATCGTCCTGCCGTCGCATGCTCCGCCCGGTCCAGCGACCCGGGGGAGTCTCTTCGCGTTTCACGTCACGCTCGCGATCCTCGCCGACGCGGCGTTTGCGCTGTCGTTCGTGCTCTCGCTCCTCTACCTGATCCAGAACCGGCAGATCCGCCGCGGCCGGACGGGCGTGCTCTTCTCCCGCCTCCCGGCGCTCGAGGTGATCGGCCGGATGAACCGGACGAGCGTAACGATCGGGATCGTCGTGCTCGCGATCTCCGTGGCGCTGGGGGTGGCCTGGGCGCGACGCGTCTGGAGCGGCTTCACGGACGCGAAGCTCGTCTGGGCTCTCTTGACCCTGTTCGTGTACGGCGTGATGTTGTGGATGGACCGGCGCGGATGGGAAGGGCCGCGCGTCGCCCTCCTCTCGATCTTCGGCTTCCTGCTGGTCCTCTTTTCGTACACATTCGTGAACCTCTACCTTTCCCAGGCGCACGTTTTCCGATGAGCGGCAGCCACGAAGCCCGGCTTCTTGTCCTCGGCTGGAACTTCCGCGGGGCGAGCGGACCCGTCCGCGATCGGGTCGCCTTCACGTCCGAAGAAGTCCGGGAGGGACTCCGGCGGCTCCTCGGAAAAGGCCTCGTCTCGGAGAGCGTGATCGTCTCGACCTGCCACCGGAGCGAGATCTACGGAGTCGCGGAAGGGAACGGGGTCGGCGAAGAGCTCACTCGGTTCATTTCCGACTGGAGGGGCCTCGAGCCGGGCGTCCTCGAGAGGGCGGCCTTCCGGCGGTCGGGAGCGGATGCGGCCCGGCACCTCTTCCGGGTCGCGGCGGGTCTCGACTCGATGGCGCTCGGCGAGAGCGAGGTCCTCGGGCAGGTCCGGCAGGCGCTCTCGATCGCGAGAGAGACCGGTTCGAGCCGTGCCGTGCTCCATCGCCTCTTCGAAAGCGCGGTGCGCGCCGGCAAGCGCGTCCGGACCGAGACGGAGATCGGCGTGCATCCTCTGTCGATCGCGTCGATCGGCGTCGAGCTCGCGAACAAGGTCTTCGGCGAGCTCTCCGAGCGGACCGTGCTCGTCCTGGGGGCGGGGGAGACCGGGACCCTCTTCGCCCGGCACGTCCTCGAAGCGGGAGTGCGCCATCTCAAGATCGCGAGCCGAACTTTGGAGCACGCCGAGCACCTCGCGGCCCGTGTCGGCGCCCTCCCCGTCGCCTGGGAGTCGGTCAAGCGAGAGCTTCCGTCGGTGGACGTCGTCGTCGGAACCACTGCGAGCCCGCAGCCGGTCGTGCTCCGCGCCGACGTCGAAGCCGCGATGCGCCAGCGCAAGGGGCGGCCGATGTTCTTCCTCGACCTGGCGATGCCTCCGGACATCGAGCCGGAAGTCCGGGGCATCTACAACGTGTTCGCCTACGATCTGGACGGCCTCGAGGACGTCGCGGCGGAGAACCGGCGCCGGCGCGTCCGCGAAGTACCGCGTGTCGAGGAGATCCTCGAAGAGGAGCTCGGCCGGTTTCTCGCCTGGTTCGGCAACCTCTCGATCGTCCCGACGGTGACGGACTTGAAGCATCGCTTCGAGGAGATCCGCGATCGGGAGCTCGAGCGGCTCGCCCCGGCCGAGCGCGAGCGGCTCCGTCCCCTGGCCGACTCGATCGTCGCAAAGCTGCTCCACGAGCCGATGCGTCGCCTGAAGAACGAGACGGATGCGGCCCGCAAGCTGGAAAGGCTCGAAGCGGTGCGGCATCTGTTCGACCTGGACGGGGATTGAAGGTCCGCCTGGGCGGGCGGGGGAGCCCCCTCTCTCTCGCCCAGCTCGAGATCGTCGCGAGAGCGCTCTCTCCCCGTTTCGACGTCGAGATCGTTACCTTCACGACGACGGGCGACCGGCTTTCCCGGGGGGACGGCGTCCGGACCGGCAAGGACCTCTTCACGCGCGAGATCGACGAGGCTCTGCGGGACCGCCGGATCGACCTCGGGGTCCACAGCGCGAAGGACTTGCCATCCCGGCTGCCCGAAGGTCTCGCGCTCGCGGCCGTGCCGCCGCGCGAAGACCCGAGCGACGTCGTCGTCTCGCGCGACGGCGGCAATCTCCTCGCTCTCCCCGCGGGGTCGCGGGTCGGCACGTCCAGCCCCCGGCGGCGCGCCCAGATCCTCTCGGCTCGGCCCGATCTCGAGGTCGTCCCAGCGCGGGGGAACGTCGACACGCGTATCCGCCGCCTCCGCGAGGGACGCTGGGACGCGATCGTCCTGGCGCGGGCGGGGCTCGCCCGGCTCGAGAGGCTCGACGACGTGAGCGAGGTCCTGCCTCCGTCGTGGATGCTGCCCGCGATCGGGCAGGGGGCGCTCGCCGTCGTGGCCCGGAACGAGGACCGAGACCTGCGCGAGCTCGTCGCCGGCATCGATCATCCGCCATCGCATCGCGAGGTGCTCGCCGAAAGGGCGGTCTTGGACGTTCTCGAGGCGGGCTGCCGGGCGCCGGTCGCCGGCCTCGCGCGAACCGAAACGACGAACCTCCAACTGCAGGCGGCCGTTTTCTCGCCCGACGGATCACGGACTCTCCGGGAAGAAGCGGTCGGGCCGGCCGAGTGCCCCGAGGACCTCGGCCGGGAAGTCGGCGAGCGCCTTCTTGCGCGCGGAGCGGCGGAACTGATCGCGATCGTCCGGGCGGCGACGTGAAGCCGCGCTTGCTCGTCGTGCGTTCCGGCGAGCGGCCGTTCCCTGCGGGGCTCGTACCGGAGCTCGAAGTCGTCGAGCGGGTCACCCACACGATCGAGACGCTGCACCCGGACCCCGAGCTCGTCGTCGGCCGGTTCGACATGGTCATTGTGACGAGCCGCGCAACCGCCGATCGTCTTCTGGCGCGGCCGGATCTCCTCTCGCGCCTCTCCGGCCGAGTGCTCGCCGTGGGGCCAGCGACCGCCGAGCGGCTCCGCTCGGAGATTCCGGTCGAAGTCGAGGAGGCGGGCGGATCCGCTCGGTCGCTGCTCGAACGGATCCCGGTGAACCTGGCGGGCCGGCGCGCGCTCCTGCCGAGGGGCGACGATGCCTCGGACGAGCTGCCGCGGGAGCTCGAGGCTCGCGGCGCGGAGGTCGTGCCTCTCACGCTCTACCGCAAGATCGCCGGAGCCTATGACGGTTCGCTCGATCGAATTATCGTTGCGGCGGATCTCGCCGCGTTTTTCGCGACGTCGCCCGCCGCGGCGCGGTGGCTTTTCGACGGCGCCTCGCCGGAGGCGCAGGTCCGATTGCGCGAAACTCCCGGAATCGTGCTCGGCGACGCGACCGCGGACGCGCTCGCCTCGTGGCGCGTCTCTCGAGTCGAGATTGCCGAGCCTCCGACGTTCGAGGCGGTCGCGGCGGTCGCGAGAGACCTTGCCGCGCGCGCCCAGCGAGCGTAGATTCTGCCGGCGTGACGGGATTTCCGACGGTCCGCCTCCGGCGCTTCCGCCGCACGAAAGCGATGCGGTCGCTCGTGCGGGAGACCCGGCTCTCCGCCGACCGCTTCGTGGCGCCGCTCTTCGTGCGGCACGGCGCCGGTCCGCGCGAGGAGATCTCGTCGCTCCCGGGCGTCTTCCGCTTCTCGCCCGATCAGGCCGTCGCCGAGGCGCGCGAGCTCCGGGAGATCGGAGTGCCCGCGGTGATCCTCTTCGGGATTCCGGAACGCAAGGACGACGTCGGCAGCGAGGCCTGGGCCGAATCGGCCGCGGTTCAGGAGACCGTCCGGCGGCTCAAGGACTCGGTGCCGGACCTGACCGTGATGACCGACGTGTGCCTGGACGAGTACACCTCGCACGGTCACTGCGGCGTCGTGCGCGACGGAGAGGTGGACAACGATGCGACGCTGCCGCTGCTCGCCCAGACGGCGGTGTCGCAGGCTCGTGCCGGCTCGGACGTCGTCGCGCCCTCGGACATGATGGACGGCCGCGTCGCCGCCATCCGCCGGGCGCTCGACGCGGAGGGGTTTCCGGAGGTGGCGATCCTCGCGTACTCGGCGAAGTCCGCGTCCGCTTTCTACGGACCGTTTCGCGAAGCCGTCAGCTCGGCTCCGAAGTTCGGAGACCGGCGCGGCTACCAGATGGACCCGGCCAACCGCCGCGAGGCGATGCGGGAGATCGCGTTCGACCTTGAGGAAGGAGCGGACGCGGTCTTAGTCAAGCCGGCGCTCGCCTATCTCGACGTGATCCGCGAGGCGAGGGAGCGCTTCGACGCGCCGATCGCCGCGTACAACGTGTCGGGCGAGTACGCGATGGTCAAGGCCGCGGCGAGGAACGGCTGGGTCGACGAAAAGCGGATCGTCGCCGAGATCCTGACCGGCATCCTCCGGGCGGGGGCGGACTTCGTGCTGACCTACCACGCGCGCGACGCGGCCGGCTGGATCGCGGAAGGCTCGCTCCCCGGTTGAAGCGACGGGAGGGTCAACCGCGATCCGCGGCCCTCTTCCGCCGCGCGAAGGCGCTCATGCCGGGAGGGGTCTCGTCGCCGGTCCGATCCTTTGCGTCGGTCGGCGGCGAGCCCTTCTTCGTCTCGACGGGACGCGGCGCGCGGCTGCGAGACGCGGACGGCGTTTCGCGACTCGACTACGTGATGTCCTACGGGCCGCTGCTCTTCGGCCACGCGCCCGCGTTCGTGGTGCGGGAGGTCTCGAAAGCGGCGCGCGGCGGCACGTCCTTCGGAGCGCCGACCGATCGCGAGGTCCGGCTCGCGGAGCGCGTCACCCGTCTCGTCCCGTCGGTCGACATGATTCGATTCGTCAATTCGGGAACCGAAGCCGCGATGAGCGCGATCCGCCTGGCCCGCGCGGCCACCGGACGCCCGCGGATCATCAAGACCGACGGCGGCTATCACGGACACGCGGACTCGTTCCTCGTGTCGGCCGGTTCGGGCGTCGCGACGCTCGCGATCGCTGGGAGTCCCGGCGTTCCCGAGGCGCTCGCCGGGCTGACGACGATCGTCTCGTACAACGACGCGGCCGCGCTCGAAGATGCCTTCCGGCGCTTTCCGGGCGAGGTCGCCGCCTTCGTGCTGGAACCGGTCGCGGCGAACATGGGAGTCGTGCCGCCGCGCGCCGGCTATCTCGAAGCGGCCCGCGAGCTCGCGACCCGCTCCGGAGCGCTCCTGGTCTTCGACGAGGTCATCACCGGGTTCCGGCTCTCGCCGGGGGGCGCGCAGGAGCTGTACCGCGTGATTCCCGACCTGACGATCTTAGGAAAGATCCTCGGCGGCGGCCTGCCGGTCGGCGCCTACGGCGGGCGCCGCGAGCTGATGGAAAAAGTGGCGCCCTCCGGGAGCGTCTACCAGGCGGGGACGCTGTCCGGAAATCCTCTGGCGATGGCAGCGGGAATCGCGATGCTCCGCGAGATCGGGCGGCGTCCGCCGTACGAAGAGCTGGAGCGTAAGGGCGCGCTCCTCGAGGCTGCGATCCGCGAGGCGATCCGCGAGAGCGGTGCGGAGGGCGCGGTGACGTATCAACGGACCGGTTCCCTCTCGACGCTCTTTTTCGCCCGCGGACCCGTCACCGACTTTGCCGCAGCCCGCCGGTCGGACACTGCCCGCTATGCGACTTTCTTTCACGCTCTCCTCGCGCGCGGCATCTTTCTTCCCCCGGCGCAGTTCGAGGCATGGTTTCTCTCCACGGCTCACACCGACGCCGATCTCCGGCGGACGGCGCGCGCGGTCGGCGAGGCCCTGCGAGAGATCTTCGGCATTTCGGACGGCCCGCCGAGCGTTTGAGACCGAGAGGCGATCCTGCTCTGGTAGCCTGATCGCGAGGGGGGAAGATGACCCAGCCGACAGCCGCCCAAAAGCAGTGGTTCGGGCACCCGCGGGGGCTCTCCACACTCTTCTTCACCGAGATGTGGGAGCGCTTCAGCTACTACGGGATGCGGGGAATCCTGCTCCTCTTCCTGGTCGCCACGATCCAGAACGGCGGCTTCGGCATGACGGATCGTACGGGCGCCGCGATCTACGGTCTGTACGTCGGGTTCGTCTACCTGATGGCTCTGCCCGGAGGATGGGTCGCCGACCGGATCCTCGGCCAGCGGAGCGCCGTCTTCATCGGAGGCTGCTTCATCGCGGCCGGGCACTTCAGCATGGCGGTCGGGTTGGTGCCCACCTTCTACCTCGGGCTGTGCCTGATCGTGATCGGAACCGGACTCCTGAAGCCGAACGTCAGCGCGATGGTCGCGGACCTATACCCGGAGGGGGGCAACCGGCGCGACGCGGGCTTTTCGATTTTCTACTCGGGAATCAACGTCGGAGCGATGATCGGCCCGCTCGTCTGCGGATTCCTCGGCGAGAAGATCAACTGGCACCTGGGCTTTGGCGCCGCCGGCGTCGGAATGGTCCTCGGTCTCGTGCAATATCGACTGGGCGGCAAATACTTAGGCGAAGCCGGACTCCGGCGCAAAGCGGAAGTGACGGCGGCGGGCGATCGGACGGCAATCCGGCGGCTCGGCCTGGGCGTCGCGGTGCTCTTCGGCGTGATCGTTCTGGCGGTTCTCCTCCAGCTCGCCGGAGTTCTCCACCTCTCCCTCTATGGAGTCGCGAAGAGCACCGGCTACTTCATGCTCGGTCTCGCGCTCGTCTACTTCGGCTCGATCCTGTTCTTTTCGAAACTCTCTGTCGCGGAGAAGAAGCGGATCCTCGTCATCTTCGTGTTCTTCATGGCCGCCGTCCTGTTCTGGGCGGGCTTCGAGCAGGCCGGCTCCTCGATGAACCTCTTCGGCGAGCGCATGACCCAGCGCGTGATCCTCGGATGGGAGATGCCGGCCTCGTTTCTCCAGTCGGTCAACTCGATCTTCATCATCTTGCTCGCGCCGGTCTTCGGTGCACTCTGGATTCGGCTCGGCCGGCGGCAGCCCTCGACGCCCGCCAAGATGGGCTTCGGGCTCGCGTTTCTCGCGATCGGCTTTCTCGTGCTCGCGTGGGGAGCGAGCTTTACGGCCGGCGGCGCCAGGGTGAGCATGCTCTGGCTCATCGTCACCTACCTGCTGCACACGGTCGGCGAACTCTGTCTCTCTCCGGTCGGGCTGTCGAGCGTGACGAAGCTCTCGCCGAAGCGGCTGGTCGGTCAGATGATGGGAACCTGGTTCATGGGCACGGCGCTCGGCAACCTGATCGCGGGGCTCGCGGCCGGAGGGTTCCAGGGGATGAGCATGGCGGAACTCTTCTCCGCTGTCGCGAAGGTGACCGGCGTGGCGGGAATCGTGCTCCTTCTCTTTTCCCGGCCGATTCGCCGCCTCATGGGGACGCTGCCGGAAGACCACATCGCTCCGACCGTCGAGCCGAAGACGGCGACGATCTAGCCGCGGAAGTTACCGCCCGGGGCTAGGGCGTGACGACGATCTCGCCCTTCATCTTGCCGTGCCCCATGCCGCAGAACCTTGCGCATTTGAACTTGAAGGTCCCCGCCTTGGACGGTGTGAATTTCACGGTCGCGGACTGATCCTTCGAGAAGACGACCTTCTCGAGCCCGAGATCCTTGGAGACGAAACCGTGCTTCGTGTCGGTGCTCCGGAACGTGATCTCGACCGGCTCGCCGACTTTGACCTCGATCCGCGAAGGCTCGAACGCGTACTTGTGGGCAACGACGTCGATCTTCTTCGTTTCCGGGGGGAGAGCGAAAGCGAGAGCGGGGATCGTGAGCGAGGCGAGAACCGCGAGATGGCGAAGGCTGGTGACGGTCATCGAGGACCTCCCGGACGATTCTACGTCCCGCAGGCGAACTTACCCGGCGAGAACCCGTTCCGCATACTCCCGAACGGAAGTCAGGCGCATCGGGAACCGGGTGAGGGTCGGTCGAGTGTCGACTTCGAAGCCGCGCGCGTAGAAGAGCTGCAGCCCGGCGAAGGTCTCTTCAACCGGGTTCTTCGCTTTCGCCTTTGCGTCGACGAGAGCCTCTTCGGGCACGTAGTCGACCTCGAAAGTCCTGCCTCCGCGTTGCTCGAAAATGCGAATGACCTCGAGAGGCGTGAGCGCCTCGGGCCCCCCGATCTCCAGGACCTGGTTCTCGCCGGCAGGGCTCTCGCCGGCGGCGATCGCGAGAGCGGCGACGTCCCGGTACGAGACCCAGCTGATCTTCTTGTCGCCCTTTCCAAAGATCCGGGCACGTCCGTTCTTCGCGTCGAAGCCGAGGTGCGGCCCGAGCCAGACCTCCATGAACATCGAAGCTTCGATGATCGTCCAGGGAATACCGCTCTTCTTCAGCCGCTCCGCGGTCGCGCGCTTGGCCGCCTGCAGCGGGTAGTCGATGTCGGGCCTCCCGCGGAACGAGATGAAAACGAACCGCGCGACGCCCGCCACGCGCGCCGCGTCGACGAGGTTCCCCTGACCTTCGCGATCCACGCGGTCGAGCGTGTTCCCCTCCTGTTGCGACTGGATCGCCGTCGCCGTCGAGTACACCGTGTGAACGCCGCGGCAGGCGGCGTCGAGCGACGCGCGATCCCTCAAGTCTCCAGTGGCGAGCTCGACATCCGCTTCTCGCAGCGCGTTCACCCGCTCGGGGCTCGACGACGTGCGGATGAGACCCCGCACGGGCTTTCCCGCCTGCGCCAGGCGAGAGCAGATCTCTCCTCCGAGGACACCCGTTGCTCCGACGACGAGGTTCATCGGTCTTCCTCCTCCGGGGCGACAGGCTATCAAGACGCCTTGGCCCGCGGAATGCTTTCAGAATCCGACGTGCCCGTGCGATCTCCTTCCGTCGAGTCGGCGTCGCCGCTCGTGCCGCGCAAGCCGACGCTTCCGAAGCTCCGCCAGGCTGCGGCCGGCTGCCGAGCGTGCGACCTCTGGAAGCGCGGGACCCAGACCGTCTTCGGCGACGGGTCTTCGCGCGCCCGCGTCCTGTTCGTCGGGGAGCAGCCCGGCGACCGCGAGGACCTCGAGGGGAAGCCCTTCGTCGGCCCCGCCGGGAGGATCCTGGACGCCTCGCTCGAAAAGGCGGGAATCGATCGCCGCACCGTGTACGTGACCAACGTGGTCAAGCACTTCAAGTGGGAGCCGCGGGGCAAGCGCCGCATCCACCAGAAACCCAACTCAGTCGAGATCGGAGCGTGTCGTCCGTGGCTGGACGCCGAGCTCGCGCTCGTCCGCCCGGAGGTGCTCGTCTGCCTCGGCGCGACGGCCGCTCAGGCGCTCATCGGACGATCGTTCCGGGTGAGCCGGCAACGCGGCGAGTTCGTGGCTTCCTCGCTCGCGCCGCGCGTGCTCGCAACCGTCCATCCGTCCTCGATCCTCCGGGCGCCCGACGAGGAAACGCGCCGCGCGGAGACGGAGAAATTCGTCGCGGATCTGAAGAAGGTGGCGAAAGCGCTCAAGTAGATCCGACTACTTGGGCCTGTCGTTTTCCTTCCAGTCCTTGATGCTCGCCCTCGTTCCGCCCGGGACGTCCGTGATCTTGACCTCGTTGTCCGAGGTGTAAATGACGCGGGCCTGCTGCTGCGACGATGTGTAGAAGACCGGATTGGTCAGGAAGATCGCGTGCGCCTGGGTCTCGCCGCGGTCCGATCCCTGGAACGCGTCGCCCGTCGAGTAATGGACGCGATAGAACCGGGCGGTCCCGATCGGTCCCGAGCAGCGGACGCCGTTCGAGCACGGGTTGCCCGGTGTCCCGTTCCCCGTGGGATCGAACGTCGAGAAGAAGAGGATGCCCTGCACCGCGAGCGAGTCCGTGATCAGCCGTTCCCCGCCTGCGAACTGAAGAAACCAGCCTTTGGTCGGAACCGACGTCGCCGCAGCGGCCGTGGACGAGGGGATGTTGAGCAGATCGGCCTCGGTTCGGGTCACGGTGTTGGAGTCGTCGATGACGTAGTAGAAGCGCTGCTTCGAGGCGAGGGAAATACCGTCCAGCACGCCGAGGATGTCGTCGCGGTCCCCGGTCCCGAAGGCGACTCCGATCAGCGGCTTTCCGTTGGAGCTGAAACCGAGCGATATGGCGGTGGGTCGGATGTAGATCGGATAGATCGGCGAAGTCGCGGGCGCGGTCGGCTGCGGCGCCTGGAAAAGGAGGAAGGGCCTGCCCGAGCCGTTGACGAGGTCGAGCTGATTGTTGAACCGCCCTCCCGGCGGCGCGGAGAGCATCCGGAGGTCCGTCAGATCGATCCTCCAGAGCTGGCCTTTCACGTCTCCCACGTAGAGGTAGTCGAGGAATCCGTCGCCGTTGACGTCCAAGGCCGCCGGTTCGGAGGGGACGGGGGCGAGGTAGGTCGCCGTGCAGCCCGAAGCCGTATTCACGCCGCAACTCGAGTTGACCCGATAGATCGCCTTCCCCGTCTCGACGTCGATCATGTAAATCCAGTTGCCGCGGCGATTCAGCCTCTGTCGGTCGAAGCCTCCGCCGAAAATCGCCACGTATCGGTCGATGCTCACGGGAAGCGGCGCGCTCGTGTTGCCGCAGTTCGCGGTGCACACGCGGACGCGGCCCATCGCCGGCTTCGACCAGGTCTCTCCCATGTCGGGATAGCCGGCGCCCGGGCACGGCGCAACGTCCTGATCGCCTCCGTCCGCGATCTCCCAGAGAACGGTCGGCCACGCGCGGGCCGGTTGGGTCGCGCGCACCGCCGGGTCGGCGGCGTCCTTGCCGCAGGAGAGGTCGCCCGAGGCGTTCAGGCACTTCGGCGCATTGAAGTTGCCCGGGCCGGTGGGAGGCCCCATCGCCCCGGTCCCGTCGTCGACGAGCTCATCCGGCTGGGTGATATCGAGCGCGAAGTAGCTTCCGGCGGAGTTCTTCGGCGCGACGCCGTCGGTGCCTTCGAAAGGCGATCCCTCGCGCATTCCGCCGACGAGCACCGAATGCCACGCCCGGTTGGCGGCGACGGGAGTGCCGGAATGGTTGGCGTCGATGAAGACGTCGGCCGCCGACGGAGCTCCGTCGACCGTCCATTCCGTCTGCCTGACCTGCGGTCCAACCGAGTCTTTCAGGGGCTTGTAGATCTGCATGATCGACCGCGGCGCGAAGGCGAAGAGCTCGACGCCGGTGCCGAGGTCGTAACAGGGGGGAAGGCTGCCGTCCGACAGAGTCGAGCAGACCGACGGATCGCGGTCGAAGACGCCGATCTCGAAGGCGTGCAGCAGTCCGTCGTTCGCCCCCGCGTAGAGCACTCGACGCCGGTGGCGATACGTCTTGAAGAACGCCTGGTAGTTGTTCAGGTTGCTCAGGTAGTAGGGGAATTCCCCAGGCTGTCCGACAATCAGAGGGTTCGAATGGAAGATGTCGCCGAGCTTCAGCCCCAGGTATTTCTGGTTCGCCTCCGTCGTCGTCATGACCGCGTCGCGATCGCCCCAGATGAAGCGCAGCGCGTTGCCGGCGTCGTCGTCGGTCAAAACCGGCGAACGCACGGCCGGCGGCACGACTTGCGGCCCGAGCAGGGCCTTCAACGTGGGCCACCAGGTCGCCGTCGCGCTGTACGTCAGGTCGTATCGGGATTCTGGAACCGCGTCCGCGACGGCGAGGGGCAGGGTCGCGACCGGAGATGCGTACGTCTGAGGCAGCGAGAACACGATTTTGCGGCCCGAATAAAAGCGAGTCACAATCGTCGAGACGGAGTCGTTGGAGTTGTCCAGGTAGCTGCCCGTGGACATCGCTGCGCCGGGGAGGAGGATCGCCGAGGAGTCAGTGGCTCCGGTTCCCGGAGTCTGAACGAGATTCTGGCCCGCGTTCCAGATCAGTGACGTCGGGTCGTTCGAAGGGGCCGGCAGCGTCAGGCTTTTGGTCGGGTCAATCGGATCGCTGATGGTCTTCGTGCCCATCTGGATATTGCCCTGCGCGTCGAGCTTGTAGCCGTTGACGCGTCCGTTCCAGATCGAACGGTTGCTGGTCGCGTTGAAGGTCGCGAGATAGACCATCTGGTCGCCGCCCGCCTGAACCGAAGACACGGTCGAGGAGGCGAAGTCCTTCGCGCTCTCGTTGACGAAGGACGCGATGTCCGAGAGTGCCTGGTAGAGCCCTTGCGAATCCGTTACCGGGAAATAGCCAACCGACCCGTCGGGGAGGACGGCTCCCGTGTTCTGGGCGATGCAGACGCCGGTCGACGCCGTCGCAACGGCGCTCGCTCCGAACCCGATGACGTAGACGGGGACTCCGATCTGCTTCAATGGCTTGAGGATCTTGGTCGTTAAAAAACCGCAGCTGTCGTTCTGACAGCCGTTGAAGTTGTCGTAGACCAGGATGACCGCGGACTTCCGGCAGGCGCCGTCCGGGTCGTCCTGCCGCTTCCCGTTCTGGAAGCCGTCCATCGCGGGGGTATTGAAGTAGTCGTAGATGTTCTGAAGCAGATTCTTGATCGGCGCCTGGGATCCGTTTTGCGTCGTCAGAAGGGCCTGGTTCTGGACGATGTCGAGACCGGCGTCGACGGCGCCGAGAAGGTTGGGGTCGCAACCGTCGGCGTACTTGCTTCCGGATCCCGTGTAACCCGGGTTGTCGTAATCCGCGGTCGTGAACGTTCCGGTGGCCTGGTTGTATCGAACGAGATCGCCCTGCGGCCGCAGGACTCGCGTCACGCAAGCGTAGGAGTCCTGAGGCGGGGAGCAGGTCGCTCCCCAGAGGTAGTCGCGGGGGATCTTCACGAGCGGCAGCGGGGCGCTGTTGCTCTGGAACTCCCATCCGGAACAGTTCGCGCTGACGGTGAAGTCGCCTCTCGCGTCGCTCAGGAACCCGATCTCCTTCCCGGCGTCCGCACCACTCCGAAAGAACAGGTCGACGGGCAACGCGGACGGAGGAGCGTAGAAGATCGTGACCGTGCCCGGGTTTCCATTCGGGGTGTTCGTCGTCGTCCAGATGTTGCTGACCTTCTCCTGATACTCCTTGTGGACCTCCATCGAGTGCGTGCCGGCGAGCGAGAGCGTCGCCAGGCTCGCTCCGGTGTAGGCGTCGCCGTAGCTCCCGGCCACGAGCGTCTCTTTGATCCGCTGCGTCGCGGTGCTCGCGCTTCCGTTCAAGTACAGGTAGGCGGTTCCACCACCCAGGTTCCCGAAGAACGGCCCGACGGCGACGGCACTCGACGAGCCGAGCGTGATGTAGAAAGGGGACCGGTCGGTGCAGACCGGCACGGTCAAGTTCGTGCAGGGACCCTCGCCGCTATTGCCCCAGCGCCCAATCGTGCCCGCAGGCTCCTTCCAGGTCTCCGATGGGAAGTCGGTCGTGAGCGGCGCGTAGAGCCAGTGCTTTCCGGTGATCCCGATCGAGCCCACGTTCGGGTCGTGCGAAAACGAGGTCAGCCCCACGTTGAAATAGCCTCGTTTGTCGAACACGAATTGGCGAATCACCCGCTTGGCGGCCCCCATCTTGCTCGCCGGCGAGTCGCCCTCCCCGTCCCACGCGCTCGCGCTGCCCAGGATGGGCTGCTCCGTCGTCTGCGAGTTGCCGAACACGATCAGAAGGTTGGGGGGCGCGGTCGTCCGCTTGAGGAGGTCCTTGTCGTCTGCGCAAGCCGACTGCGCGAAGAAGAGCGCCGTCCACGCGAGAGCGATCGAGAAGCCGACGCGGCGTCCGAGTGTCATTGCGGAATCCTCAGTTGCTGCGGATAAATTCCGACGTCGGCGGTGACCATCTTGGCGGCCTGGATCGCTGAACCCTGCGCGCTCGACGTCAACAGGTAGAAGTTCTCGACGATCTGCGCGGTTCCGTAGGTGCTTCCGTGCGGCTGGATCTGATCTCCGGGATGGATCGTGTAACCGACGTTGATCGGCCGGCTGACCGCGACGGCAATGTCGTTGGAGAGCCCCGGATAGTGGCTGGAAACGCCGACCGGCATCTGGCCGCCGACGAAGTTGTCGTTCGCGGAGAGCTTCGCGCTGGCATAGTCCACCCCGGAGCAGGCCGCGTAGAAGACTTTGGAGACCTTCGTCTCGTTGCCCGAGAGGCTCTGCTCCGTGGTCGCCGTGAACAGGAGCGCGATTCCGAGGACCGTCAGCATGAGCAGGATCAGCATCGAGAGAAAGAGGGCGAATCCCTCCTCGCGCCGCCGGGGCACGCGGTTCCGGCTTTTCATTGATAGTTCCTCAATGCCACGGCGAACGACTGGACCCGTCGCCGGTAGGGGCGGCCCGTCGAGGAGGGGCTCGAGAAAGAGACCGCCGTCGAGTCGAGGACGTGGATCCCTCTCGCGCCCGGGCCGTCGTACCGGATGTCGGGGTCCGAGGACTTGACCACGAGCGAGAGCCAGACCGCACGGAGAGCCGGGGTCGCCAGCGCCGGGTTGGGTGGGCCGCTGGCGATCGAAGTGTCCAAGAACGCGTCGACGCGCTTCGGGTCGGTCGAAGAGATTGCGAGAGAGGTGGCGACCTCGGTCGCGACGTTCCCTACCCACTCGTCCCGGTTGACGGCTGACGTGTCCACGACAGCCGGGGAAATCCCCCGGTCGGGCGTCGTTCCATTGATTCCGTCGACGCCGTACGCCACCTGGAAGTCCTCGACCTCGTCGACGAGAGGCTGGATGTCGTAATTGCCGGTCGACGGGTCGTAGGCCGCCTCGGCGAGGGTCGGATGCACGTCGACGGTCGAGGAGCTCGCGTTGCTCGGCCCTTCGTCCACGAAGAAGAGAATTTCGTCGGCGATCCCTCCCGCGTACGGCTGCTCTAAGGCCGGGGCGCCGCCGGTGGGAGCGTTGAACCTCTTCGCCCCGGCGTCCTGGGGGTTCATGGTGAAGGTGAAGGTGTCCGCCGTCTGCGCGTACCAGGCGCCGCTCGTGTCGACGAGACCAACGTAATAGAGCGTGACGAGATAGGGCTTCCCGCCGGCGGTCACCGATTGCGTCGAGCCGTCGGCGACCACGAAGTAGAACGGGCGCGTCCGCGTCGCGAGTGACGGCGCCGTCCCGGACGCATAGTTGACCACTCCGTTGTGGGCGGTCGAGCGGATCGTGACCGACATGAGCGAGGTGGCGCCGCAGCTTCCGCTGCAGGTCACGTCGCCGCTCGTCATCGCGAATCGGTCTCCGAGCAGGATTCCGCGGACGCCGATGACGTCGGTCCCCTTTCGAATGTAGTGCGCGCCTCCGGCGATATCGGTCAAAGCCGTCCCTCCCGGGCTGTTGTTCGTCACCGGCAGGATCGCGTTGCCGTAGTAGAGCTGGCCCACCCGCGCCTCGCGGATCAGGCGCGACACCTCGAAGATGCCGACTCGGACGGACTGTTGTGCCTCGGCGACGTTCGATTCCTGCTTCGCGAGCCGGTTGGAGGAATCGAGGAGTGCATAGAGCCCCAGCGAGACCGAGAGGAGGACGGCCATGGCCACCAACACCTCGATCAATGTCATCCCGGCTTCGCCGCCGCTATCGATCCGGCAGCTCCCGAGAGCGCGCGGCCTAGTTGGGTTTCGCATCGCGGAACCTCACGTAGACGGACTGGGTCGTCTGACGCAGCCCCGGAAAGGGGCCGCTCGTCGGGCGGACGACGACGGTCAGAAGCTTGACCCCGTACGTTCCTGGCGTCAGGACGCGTGTGGTCAGGTCCTCGCGAAACTGCTCGACCGTATAAGTTCGCGTGTACGGGAAAGGGAACCAACCGATGCCGGGCGACGTCGCAGCGGTCGAAGTGGCGCCCGTCGCCGGCTTGTACCAGCGGGGGAGATCGTTCTGGCAGAAGGTGTTTACGGTTGTATCGACGATCGAACCTGTACCGGTCGTGCTCGTGCCGGGGGGGCCCGCCGCGTTCGCGGCTATGGCGATCGCGAGCCGGGGATCCGTCGAGGGGAAACCGATGAGCTCCTCCATCTTCTCGCGCGCGAGCGTGTTGGCATTCGTGAGCTGATTGGACGAAGCGTTCGTTCGAACGGCACCCGTGAACATCGGCGCGATCGCGAGCAGACCGAAGGAGAGAATCGCCAGGGCGAGCGGCACCTCGACGAGCGTCATGCCGCGCTCGCCCGGACCGGACGGCCGAGCATCCGGCCGCTCCGGACGGCGCGTTCGGCCGGGCCAGACCACTCGGCGGGATCTCTCTAGAGCCATATCCAGCCGCTCGAGACGTAGCCGCTGCCGACCACGTATTTGTCGACCCGGATCTTTCCGGACAGGTTGCTCTCGACCGTCACCCGGAAGAAGTTCTTCCCCTGGGGATCGGCGAAATAGATGCCGCGGCCGCCGGATGAAGTCGGCAGCCCACAGCTCGTGCTTTGCGGCGGGACGATCCCTCCGCTCGGCAGGAACACGATGCGGTCGGTGAGCGTTGCGTTGCCCGCGTAGCCGTCGAAGGCGGCAGCCTCGCCGAGGTCGTTTTGCGTTCCGCTCTGCTTCCAGAGAAGGACGCCGGGCGCCAGTGTGATGTCGGCGAGCGTGGGCTCGTCGGTCGGCGTCGGCAAGGTCCCGAACGAGTCCTGCCGGTAGTTGCCGGCGGCCGCCAGCTCGTTGGCCGGAAGGGGCGATGTGGTGTCGTTCGCCCGGTCCTGAAAACTGTGCAGCCGGATCTGTCTCACCGGCGCCGGCGTGAGGCTGATCTCAACGACGACGTTGGCGCCGCGCTTGATGGCCTGGAGCCGCGCGGTGGCGAGGATTTGCCGCAGGTTCGCGAAAGCGCCGAGACCAGCAGAGTGACGGATGATCTTTCCGGCCACGGGAACCGCGACGACGGTGACGATCCCGATCAGCGCCATCACGATCAGGAGCTCTGCGAGAGAGAATCCGCGCTCGGGGCGCTCTCCCCGCTTGGATCGACTACAGGTGTGTCCCACCTCTGCCGTCCTTTCTCGTACTAATAGGCGAATACGACTTTGGTCGAATACTGCAGAGGTGGACGTAGCAAGACGAGTGCCGTGGTTTTCAGCTGCTCCTGAGTGTGGTAAGTAGCTACCACTCAAAATGTTAGTACTGTGTGACCAGTGACCCGCGGCGGGTTTTGTCCCTTTCCGCAGCTCCGCCCTGACCTTTTTTATCTGCTCAGTTCTTGATCAGCGCCCTGAGCGGCAGAGGCCACCGGCGTTGATCGTCCTCTTCCCAATCTTTCCGACTCGTCGGATTCCACCGGGACCAGGTTGCGCTCCTTCGGAGGATGAGTCGCGCGAAGTTCGAAGTCCCGAGTGAGAGATCCGGACGATTCTTTCTGCTCATCATTCTGCGTAGCGAACGCAAGCGGAATCGGTTCGCTGTCGTCGCGCGATGGAGTGCGACCCGTCACTTCATTTCGACGATGTCTCGCCGATAATCGATTTCAAAGCCCAAACTGTCCGATGGAACGACAACCCGCCCGACTCGGTGGGCCCCACGGCCCGGAGGTATATCGATGACCGCTAGTCGACGCTCTCTCTCCATCCTGACGATCGGCGTCGGCGCGGTCAGCGCTCTGCTGTGGCTCCGGGAATCGCCGCGGGTCGCGGACTCCCCCCGGAGCGAATCGAAATCGCGCGGGCAGCTTCGAGCGATGGTGAAGATGCCGCTCTACTTCATCGAGAATCGCGGGCAGCTCGATTCCCGGGTTGCGTTCACCGTGCAGGGAACGAACAAGACCCTCTACTTCAGCCGGGAAGGAGTCACGATCGCGCTACCGGAGCCGGATCGCTCGATCGACGCTCCGCGCCTCGAGAGAGCGTCTCTTCGCCAGGCGACCGTGCCGGAAGCGTCCGTCGGCCGCTGGATCGTCAAGCTCGATTTCGTCGGAGCCGATCGGAACGCGCGGATCGCGGGAGAAGAAAAGACCCGTGCCGTCGTGAGCTACTTCAAAGGACCCCGGGAGGAGTGGAAGACCGGACTCGCGACCTATGGATCGATTCTCTATTCGGAGCTCTGGCCCGGGATCGACCTCGTCTATTCCGGAACCCCCGACCGCTTGAAGTACAGCTTCCGAATCCGGTCCGGAGCCGACACCGGCCGGATCGCTCTGGCCTATCGGGGTGTCACCGGCGTTGCCGTCAACGACGTCGGCGAGCTCGAAGTGGAAACACCCGCCGGGAAACTGAAAGACGAAAAGCCCTCGGCCTACCAGGAGGTCCAGGGCCGCCGAGTCGGGATCGACGTCGCCTACCGGCTGCGATCGGGAGCGGGCAGTCAGCCGTCCGAGTACGGCTTCGAGCTCGGCTCCTACGACCGGGACCTGCCTTTGGTGGTCGACCCCGCGATCCTGGTTTACGCCGGCTACATCGGAGGAGGGAGCGCCGGTCTGGATCAGGGCTTCGGCATCGCGGTCGACGCGTCGGGCGCCGCGTACGTCACGGGACGCGCGGACTCGTCCGAATCGAGCGGCTTCCCGGTCACGGCCGGGCCCGATCTCACCTTCAACGGCGGCTCGGACGCGTTCGTGGCCAAGGTCTCGGCCGACGGAAGCTCGCTCGTTTACGCGGGCTACATCGGCGGATCGAGCCTCGATTTCGGCTTCGCCATCGCGGTCGACGGCGAGGGCAACGCCTACGTGACGGGCCAGACCCAGTCGAACGAGTCCACGTTCCCCGTGACCGTCGGGCCCGATACGACGTTCAACGGTTTCGTGGACGCTTTCGTGGCGAAGGTCAACGCCTCCGGGACGGCGCTCGACTACGCCGGTTACATCGGCGGCACCGGAAACGATTCGGGCCGCGGGATCGCCGTCGACAGCGCGGGGAACGCCTACGTCGTGGGGAACACGACGTCCAGCCAGACGAGCTTCCCCGTAGCGTTCGGCCCCGACCTGACCTTCAACGGCTTGACCGACGCGTTCGTGGCCAAAGTGAACCCGGCGGGGACGGCGCTCGTTTACGCTGGCTACATCGGAGGGACCAGCAACGATTTCGGCCTCGGCATTGCCGTGGACGGCTCTGGTAACGCCTATGTCGTGGGGCAGACCCAGTCCAGCGAGACGAGCTTCCCCGTGGCGATCGGTCCGGATCTGACCTACAACGGCGGCGGCTTCGACGCCTTCGTCGCCAAGGTCAACGCGGGGGGAACCGCGCTCGACTATGCCGGCTACATCGGAGGCGAGGCCAACGACCTCGGCTTCGGCGTTGCGGTCGACGCATCGGGCAGCGCATATGTCACCGGCTCGACGGCGTCTTCGACCTTCCCGGCCACGGTGGGTCCGTATCTGACCCCGAACGGCCTCGACGACGCCTTCGTCGCGAAGGTGAAGTCCGACGGCACGGCGCTCGAATACGCGGGCTTCATCGGAGGCAGCGGAAACGATTCCGGTCGCGCGATCGCGGTGGACAGCCTGGGCAACGCTTACGTCACGGGGACGACCCAATCCGACGAGACGACGTTCCCGGTGATCGGCGGCCCGGACGCGACCCACAACGGCTCGGACGACGCGTTCGTCGCCAAGGTCAACGCGAGCGGGACAGCGCTCGACTACGCCGGCTACATCGGGGGAGCCGGTTCGGACATCGGGTTCGGTATCGCCGTCGACGGATTCGGCAACGCGTTCGTCACCGGATCCACGAACTCGAGCGAGACGACGTTCCCGGCAACGGTCGGGCCGGACCTGACCTTCAACGGAGGGACGGACGCATTCGTTGCGAAAGTGATGGAGGTCCGCCCGCCGACTCCGACTGCCACCGAGACGCCGACTTCGACCGCGACGCAAACGCCCACGGACACACCGACGAGTACGCCGACCAACACTCCGACGAGTACCCCGACGGACACGCCGACCGATACGCCGACCGAGACTCCGACGAGTACCCCGACGGACACGCCGACCGATACGCCGACCAACACTCCGACTGACACGCCAACTCACACGCCGACGGACACGCCCACGGATGCGCCCACAGTGACCCCGACTGCGATCGTCAGCGAGACGCCCGGGGAAGCGCCGACGCCGACTCCGACGGAGTCTCCGCTGAAGAAGCACACGCCCAAGCCGACGCACACGCCGAAACCGAACAAGGTGCTTCCGCGGTTTTGACGGCGCGAGGATCTGGCTCGAGTCTGGCAGGTCGTCTGGGGCTCGAACCCAGGATCACTGCTTCCCGGTCCCTAAGGACGCGGATCCGCGAACAGCCGTGCCTCAAGCCTGCTGAGCCGCGCCTTGAGTTCCTCGATCTCGGCCTGCTGGCGATCGATCGTCCCCTTTTGCTGCTCGATCGTTTCTTCCTGCGCGTCCGCCGTCCAGTGCTGCTTCTGGACCTCGTTCAGCAGCAGCGCGTTGACCAGTTGATAGCGCACGGTCTCGGGCCGGCCGTCGCGATCGTAGGCGACCAGGTCCGGATAGACATTCGCCACCTCTTCGGCAATCAGACCGTACTGGGTCAGCCCGGTCGGATCGATCTGCGGCTTGTACCTGAAGGCCACCGGACGCAGTTTCATCAGGCCGTCGCTCTCCGCGGCGATCTCGCGGATCTCTTCCTTGACCAACCGCGAGGACGACGCAACCCCGAGTTGCCCTGACCCATTTACCAGGACGGGGACACCCGTGACACCGGTCCCGGTAATTCCGGCAACGAACGTCACCGTCTGGACATCGCCGATCCGGATCGTGCCGGACTCTCCCGCCACGCCAGAGTTCCCGATGCAAATGTCGTTGCTCCCCGTCGTAAGGCTACTGCCTGCACCAAAACCGATCCCGATGTTGCTGGAGCCCGTGGTGAACAAGAGTGCAGTGGATCCGGTGGCGGTGTTGAAGTTACCCGAGACGTTGGTTCCGAGCGCGCCGGTCCCGGTGGCGGTGTTGCGTTGGCCCGTGGTGTTGCTACCGAGCGCGCCGGTTCCGCTGGCGGTATTGAAAATGCCCATGTCGTTTGTGCCGAGCGCGTTGTTTCCGGTGGCGGTGTTGTGGTCGCCCGTGGTGTTGCTCGCGAGCGCGCCGTGTCCGAGGCCGGTGTTTTCGTCGCCGGTCATCGTGAAATTGCCCGCGTTCAAACCCAGAAACGTGTTGTGGATGCCAACCCCGGCCGGGCCGTAATACCCGTTGGTGTCGAGGATCAGGTCCGTGCCGGAAACACCGGCGATGACGGTGACTCCGCCCCCTGTTCCCAGAGGTACGACCGCCGCGTTGGCAATCGTCTGCCCCGCAACGTAATTCAAGGTCGAGACATTGGGCTGCGCGCCGCCCTGCGGGTAGATCAGGATGAAGCCGGGTCCCTGCGTGTTGGTTACGGTGACGTTCAAGGAGATCGCGGCTGCCGACGCAGGAATGCCACACTGCCCTGTCAGAGTGAAGTTCCGGGGCACCCCGCCGGTCAGCGCGGGGGGGCCGTATCCCGCGGGAAATGATGCCTGGCGCGTGTCCGCGATCCGGCAGGGGTTGATGCCGATGAAGGGGAACGGAGACGTCGAAAGCGATTCGACAGCGTCCCTCTTTATGCCACTTTCCCGCTCCTGCCCGAAAACCGGCGGAGCCGGCGGGCTCCAGTAAGGCGGCGCCGGCCAATTGGCAATTTCCCCGGGGCGCGCAGACGGGTCCAGCCGGCCCTGACCATCAGCGAAGGAAACAGAGAGAACGAGCGCAGCGGCAATGAGGGAAAAATGACGCGTGGACTTCATATCTCCTCCTTTTGCAGACCAACGAATCTCAGCCCGTTGACGGCAGCGGGTTGATGTGGATCACAAAGTGACTTCGCCGGCTTACGCGTCGTCAGGGCCTACTCTTTCTCCGAGGGGCCGCTCATGGCGTGACCGGCTGACTGACGTCGCAGTCGCACTTCTCGTTGTAGTGGATTAGGTTTCGTCAGAATCGGGACCGTCGTCAAGATGCACGCGTCGTGAAAGGCCGAGGCTAGTTGGTTCAGCAGCGGCCGTCGGTAAATTCTCCGTAAATTCCTCGCAGCCTGCGTGGAGAAAGACGACTTCCCTTTGGGTCGTCGGAGCAAGCCCGGCCACAAGAGCAGCGCGGCCGCCTCGCCGGAGCGCGGTTTCGGTTCTCTTGAGGTACGACGTCGCCTCGGAAGAGGGCAAGTGTTCGGCTCTGGGAAAGGCGCGGGCCTACCGGGAGGCGCGGAATCCGAGCGAAACGTCCTGCCGATTCTGCGTAACCATGTAGGAGGGCTCAAATGAGGTGGCTATTTCGATATCTGATTTACGCGCTCGCCGCGTACGCGCTGTACCGTCTCTGGCCCGCGCGTGGTTTCGTCTGGTGGACTCTCCTGGCATCAGGCATCCTGATGGTGTGGACAGCTGCAACGCATGAAAACCGCGGTCAGAGACCGCGCGTCCGTCGATCTTGCTGTCGCCGTCAACCCGGGTTTGGCCGCTCAAAGATCAGCCTATGGATCGACGCAGGTTGTTCGCTATCGGGTAGCGGTGAACGTGGTCATCAGTGCGGTCACGCTGGCGCTCTCCATTTGGGCGATCGCGATGTCCGGTTAATGGGTCCCGATCTCGGTAACTTCGCGGTAACTTTGGGAGGCGGAGCGCTGACCTCTTCGGCCAAATCCTTGAAAAGACTGGTGGGCCGTGTGGGACTCGAACCCACGACCACTGGCTTAAAAGGCCAATGCTCTACCAACTGAGCTAACGGCCCTCAAAGAGGCACCAAATCGCCGAGCTTGTCGCGCGATGTCCGGAAGACCCGCGCTGCCACGTGCTGACTCGCCGCACCTGCAAAGTGAACCATGAAAGCCCGGGTTTTCTTCGCTCCCGCCCGGTGTGGGCGGAGGGCGGCGACGACGACCGCCGCGAGACTCTGTTTCGTCTCTGCCGCCTGAATCTTCGCGGCGCGCCAGACGTCCCCCGGACTCCCTACTTCTTCGCCGGCGCTTTCCCCGCCGGCACCGGCTTGAGGTCGAACTTTCCGTTGCTTTGGGCAAAGAACACGCACTCCGAGGCCGCGTCGCAGCTCGTCGTGTGTCGGTAGCCATCGCCGGGCTGGTTCAGGTAAGAACCGGGCCCCAGCCGGACTTCGGGCTTTCCCTCCGGCCCCTGAATGAACGTGCCCGACACGGTCACGATCTTTATCGCGTTGGTGTGCGTGTGGAGCGGAGCTGCGAATCCCGCCGGAAACTTGATGAACGCGCCGTAGGCGCCCTTCGTATGATTCCCCCACACATCCGCGATCTTGACTCCCGGAGCACCTTTGGGGTCGAGATCAGTCCACTTCAAGTCGCCGGCCGGCACGAAGACGGGTTCGCTTGCCCCCGCCTTCGGAGCCTTCTTCGCCTTTGCCTCTCCGGATCCCTGCGCCAGAACCGCCGCAGCCAGCACGAGTGACGCCGCAAACGCCAGGACGTTTCTTGTTCTCATCGAGTCCTCCTTTGAGAGAAGTCTCTGCGCCGAGGCTATCATCGGACGCCGCGGTATAAAGAGCCTACGCGCCGCGCACAGCGGGGAGCTCTCTCACGAACTCCTGGTCCTCGCGCCAGATCGTCTCCTCCCGCCGCGGGCCCGTCGAGATCAGGCAGGCTGGTGCCCCGCAGCGCTCTTCGAGAAACCGCACGTAGCGCTTCGCGGCGGCCGGGAGATCGGGGAAACGCGTGACGGCGGTCGTCTTCGTTTTCCAGCCGGGAAGCCGCTCCAGCCGAGGCCGGACGCGCGCGACGTCTTCGACGAGCGCCGGAACGTCGGAGATCTCGCGGCCGTCGAGCGTGTACGAAACGCACACGGGAATCTCGTCCAGGTCGTCCAACACGTCGAGTTTCGTGATGGCGACCGCATCAGCCCCGGAAAGCTGCACGGCCGTCCGCGCGACGACCGCATCGAACCACCCGGTCCGGCGCGGCCGTCCCGTCGACGTCCCGAACTCGTTGCCGCGCGATCGAAGCAATTCGCCGGTCGCGTCGGTGAGCTCCGTCGGAAAGGGGCCTTCGCCGACGCGCGTCGTGTAAGCCTTCAACACGACGATCGCCGCTTCGAGCGCTCGCGGGGCGATGTGGAGTCCCGCCGCGACGCCCGCCGCCGTACAGCAGGAGGAGGTCACGTACGGGAATGTCCCCGCCGAAACATCGAGCATGGCGCCATGCGCTCCCTCCGCGAGAAGCGTCCCGCCCCCCGCGAGATGATCGCGAAGCCACCTCCCGGTGTCGGTGACGTGAGGGCGCAGTCTCTTCGTGGCGCGAAGAAGGGAGTCGAATACGCCGGCCGGCGCCGGCACGTCTTCGATCCCGAGACTCGCCAGCAGTTTCCCGAGCTCCGCGTGAGCGGCGTCGAGCCGATCCCGTAGGATATCGGGGCGGCCAAGATCGGCCACGCGAATCGCCCTTCGGGAGGCTACGGACTCGTACGCAGGACCGATTCCGCGCAACGTCGTACCGATTCTCGCGGCGCCCGCGGAGTTCTCTCGCGCCGCGTCCAATAGCCGATGCCACGGGAGGATGAGCGGCGCGCGGTCGGAGAGGAGGAGGCGACCTTCGACCGCGATGCCTGCGGCGGCAACCGAATCGATCTCCGCCAGGAGCGCATCGGGGTCCACGACCACGCCGGGCCCGATCACCGACGTCGTTCCCCGGACGATTCCCGCGGGAAGGAGGTGGAGCGCGAAGTGCCGGTCGCCGAACTTGACGGTGTGTCCCGCGTTGTGCCCGCCGTGGTAGCGCGCCACGACCTGGAAGCGGTCGGCGAGCAGATCGACGACCTTCCCCTTTCCCTCGTCGCCCCACTGCCCCCCGAGGACGGCCGCGACTTTCACGCGGGAAAGGTATCAGGTGAGAGCTGATAGCTTCACGCCGTGAAACGCCTCCTCCTGTCCGGGAGCGGCATGACCCTCTCCGACCTCGAGGACGTCGCCCACCGGCGGGTCCGCGTCGCGCTCGCCCCCGCGGCGCGGCGCGCGATGTCCGCTTCCCGTAAGACGATCGAGCGCGCGGTCGAGCGGGGTGATCGCGTCTACGGGATCACGACGGGCTTCGGACGTTTCGCCGAGGTGACCGTCCCGCGCGACCGGCTGCTCGAGCTCCAGCAGAACCTCATCCGAAGCCACGCCGCCGGGGTTGGAAATCCTCTTTCCGACGAAGCGGTGCGGGCGATGATCGCTTTGCGGGCGAACGCGCTCGCACAGGGACGGTCGGGCATCCGCGTCTCGACCGTGGAGCGGCTCCTCGACCTGCTCGCGGCGGACGTTCTCCCGCTCGTTCCCGAAAAGGGTTCCGTCGGCGCCTCCGGCGACCTGGCTCCGCTCGCGCATCTCGCGCTCGGCCTGACGGGAGAGGGCCTCGTCCGCCGGCGGGGCCGCGTCCTCCGCGCCGCCCGCGCGCTCAAAGAGGCCGGCATCCAACCGGTCGCGCTCCAGGCCAAGGAGGGCCTGGCGCTCGTGAATGGCGTCCAGATGTCGGTCGCCGTCGGCGGGCTGGCGCTTTTCGGCGCGATCCGGCTCTCCCGGATCGCCGACCTGGCAGGCGCGGCTTCGCTCGACGCGGCCCGCGGATCCGACGCTGCGTTCGATCCGCGCGTGATCGGCGCGCGCCCTCACCCCGGTGCCATCGCGAGCGCTCGCAACCTGCGCGAGCTCCTCGCCGGGAGCGGGATCCGGGAGTCGCATCGCGGTTGCGGGAAGGTCCAGGACAACTACGCGCTGCGATGCATGCCCCAGGTTCACGGCGCCGCGCGCGACGCGTTTGCGCATGCACGCGAAGTCCTCGAGCGCGAGATGAACAGCGCGACCGACAACCCGCTCGTCTTCGCGAAGAGCGGCGACGTCGTTTCCGGCGGGAACTTTCACGGCGCGCCGGTCGGCCTCGTCCTCGACTACGCGGCGATCGCGGCCGCGGACCTCGCCTCGATCTCTGAGCGCCGGATCGAGAAGCTCGTCAACCCCGCGCTCTCGGACCTCCCGGCATTCCTCGTCGAAGAAGGCGGCGTTCACTCCGGGCTCATGATGGCGCAGGTGACCGCGGCGGCGCTCGTCTCGGAGTGCAAGACTCTTGCGCATCCCGCGTCGGTCGACTCGATCCCGACTTCCGCGGCGAAGGAAGATCACGTCTCGATGTCGCCGATCGCGGCGCGCAAGCTCGCCGCCCTCGTCGAGAACCTGGCCCTCGTGCTCTCGATCGAGTTGACCGTCGCGTTCCAGGCGATGGAGTTCCTTCGCCCGCTTTCGCCTTCTGCTCCGATCGAGCGAATCCGGCGCTCCTTCCGGCGGGTCGTCCGGCCGTGGACCGCGGACCGCGAGCTCGCTCCCGATCTCGCCGCCGCGAGGACCTTCCTGGAGAGCGATGCGATGTCCGGAGCGATCGCGGACCTCGAATAAGTACCGGCGCCTATAATTCCTCCGTGCCTGCCGTCGTTTCGGGTCCCCGCGTCGTCCGCGCCGCGCGGGGAACCGGGCTGCGATGCTCCGGATGGCCCCAGGAAGCCGCTCTCCGGATGCTCGAGAACAATCTCGACCCGGAGGTGGCCGAGAAGCCCGGCGACCTGATCGTCTACGGCGGCACGGGGAAGGCGGCGCGCAACTGGGAATGCTTCGACGCGATCGTCGCGAGCCTGAAGCGTCTCTCCTCGCGCGAGACCCTCCTCGTACAGTCCGGCAAGGCCGTGGGCGTCTTCGAAACGCATGAGGACGCCCCGCGCGTATTGATCGCGAACGCTCTTCTCGTTCCCGCGTGGGCGACCGGCGACGAGTTCCGGCGGCTGGAGGCTGCAGGCCTGACCATGTACGGTCAGATGACGGCCGGTTCCTGGATCTACATCGGGACGCAGGGAATCCTGCAGGGCACGTTCGAGACCTTCGCCGCCGCCGGGGAGAGAGAGTTCGGCGGCGACCTCTCCGGGCGCCTGCTCGTCACCGCGGGTCTCGGAGGAATGGGGGGCGCGCAGCCGCTCGCCGCGACGATGAACGGCGCGACGGCCCTCGTCGCCGAAGTGGAGGGGGAGCGCATCGAGCGGCGGCTCGCGACCCGCTACCTCGACCGCCGCGAAGACTCTCTCGACTCCGCGATCGACATGGCCTTGGCCGCTCGGGACCGGCGCGACGCGACCTCGATCGGCGTGCGCGCGAACGCGGTCGAGCTCCTGGAACGGCTGATTGCGCGCGGAATCGTTCCGGACCTCGTGACGGACCAGACCTCCGCGCACGACGAGCTCCAAGGCTACGTTCCCGTCGTGCGACCGGGTGAGGATCCCTCGGATCTGCGCCGGCGCGATCCCGATCTCTACGTCTGCCGCGCCTACGAGACGATGGCCGCGCACGTGCGCGCGATCCTCGAGATGAAGCGCCGCGGCGCCGTCGTGTTCGATTACGGCAACAACCTGCGCGGCCAGGCGAAGAAAGCGGGCGTGGAGGACGCCTTCGAGATCCAGGGTTTCGTCCCTCTCTACATCCGGCCGCTCTTCTGCGAAGGCAAAGGCCCGTTCCGCTGGGCGGCGCTCTCCGGGGAGCCGGAGGACATCCGTACGACCGACCGCGCTCTCTTAGAGCTCTTCCCGCAGAACGCTGCGCTCGCGCGGTGGCTCCGGATGGCCGAGGAGCGCGTCCTCTTCCAGGGCCTGCCCGCGCGGATCTGCTGGCTCGGGTACGGAGAGAGAGCCCGCGCCGGTCTCCTCTTCAACGATCTCGTGCGCCGGGGAAAGGTCCGGGCGCCCATCGTGATCGGGCGCGACCATTTGGACGCCGGTTCGGTCGCGTCGCCCAACCGGGAGACCGAGGGCATGCGCGACGGATCGGACGCGATCGCCGACTGGCCGATCTTGAACGCCCTGGTCAACACCGCCTGCGGCGCGACCTGGGTCTCCGTCCACCACGGCGGAGGAGTCGGGATCGGTTATTCGATCCACGCGGGAATGGTGGTGGTCGCCGACGGGACCGCTGGAGCCGAGCGGCGACTCCGCCGCGTGCTGACGGCGGATCCCGGAACCGGTGTGATGCGACACGCGGACGCCGGATATCCCGAGGCGATCGCGACGGCGAAGGAGCGCGGAGTGGAGCTGCCTTTCCTCCGGTGATCCGCCGCCTGCGCGCCCCGCTCGCGGCGGCGCTCGTCGTCTCGCCTCTCCTCCTCTTCCTGGGCGGCCGCCTGTCGCTTCCGATCGGACAGGCGGCGAGCTCCGAGCCTCCAGCCGCGCTCAAGAGCGCATTCGAGAAGGCCGTCGAGGAGCTCGCCCGGCGGGCCGCCGACTTCCAATCGCAGCGGGACGTGGTGCGGTCGCTGGAAGGTGGGGGGATCGCCGTCAACCGCCTGGCGCTCTTTACCGCGGCGGGTCATGCTCTCGCGAACGCACCGCCCGGCTCCGGCCTCGCGCTGACTGATCCGTCCGGAAACATTCACGCGTGGTGGGGAGATGCACCGCCGCTCGGAGGCCTGGAGTTTTCCTCCGGCGGGCTCGCCGTCCGCTGGTCGGCGACCCGGGTCGTCGTCGTGCAGCGAAAACCGGTGGGGGAGGGCGGGTTCTCCGGACTCGTCTACTCCTCGCGCTCGTTTCCGGTCGACGCGCCGGACTTCGCCCGCGCGCTCGGTGTTCTCGGCGCGTCCGCCACCTGGCGTCCGGCCGCGCAAGGCGGATCCCCTCTCTTGACCGATCGCTCCGGCGCCGTGCTCGTCGCGGTCCGGCGAGCGGCCGCTCCGATCGAGTACCCCGGGTCGCGCGACGCCGCCTTCGGTCTCGTGCTCGTGATCTGTGCGCTCTTGGCGGGGCGGATGAACGATCCGCTCCACGTCGGAGTCTCGCTCGCGGTCGCGTTCCTCGCGGTCGAGACCCGCTTCGGCGGAATCGACTCCCTGCCGTCCGGCACGGTCGCGGCGCTCTCACTCGGTTGGGTCGTCCTGCCTTTTACGCTGCCGGCCCTCGCGGGTGGTCCGATTTCCGACCGCCATCGCCTGGCTCCTCTCGCCGGTTACCTTCTCCTCGCGGTCGGCCTCTATGCGGCGAGCGGCCTCGAGACGCCGGAGCTCGGAGCTCCGCTCGGCGAGTCCCTTCTTTCTCTGCCTCGCGTGGGAGGCCTGGCGGCGTTGATGCTCTCGGCTCTGTCACTGACCGCATCGCGGCGGGAAGCCGAGTCGAGAGGCAGGACGTGGATCACGGCCGCGCTCGCCTTCACGGCGGCTGCAATCGTCATGAGCCTGGCGGCGGTCGTCCCGTCCGACTGGTATCGCGTCGCCGTCTTCGCGGCCGCGGCCGTCGCGCTCGAGCTCTGGTCCCGAGCCGTCGGAGAGGCCCGAACGACGGAGACTTTCGGAGCGACGCGCCTTCTCGTGGGATCGACACTGCTGGTCGTGCTGGCGGCCTCTCCGTTGAACGAACAGGACCGCGCGCGCGACGCGTATCGCACCGCCGCCGCCATCCGGTTGCCCGACCCATCGCGCGTCTCCGCCGGCGCCGTCCTCGCGGCCCATCTCGCGGTCGAGCGTCTCTCGCGAACCGACCTCGCGACCGAGCTGCCGGCGCCGATCGATCGGACCGACATCTCCGATCTCGCCTACCGCCTCTGGCGCGAGGCGGAAGAGAAGCTCCGGCAACCTCCTCTGACGACCTACGAAGTCTTCGACCCGGCCGGCGTCTCGCGCAGCCGGTTCTCGCTCATCCCGGAGACGGAGGTGTCCCCCTCGGACACGCGACCGACGGAGGCGCGGATCGACCGTCATCGGGTCGCGATTCTTCACCGCGCGGTCGCTCTCGGCAACGGCGGCGCTCCCTGGGGGCGCGTCGAGCTCGAGGTCGCGGACTGGCCGACGTGGGATCCCCTTCCGCCGCGCATCGAGGTCTACCGGAGGCTCGTTCTCGGAACGGCCGCCGACGTCGAGAACGAAGAGCGCGTCCGGCCGTTTCTCGCCTCGTACGCGCCGGACGGATCGCCGCGCGAAGAGGGCCCGCCGCTGCCGCCGGACGCGATCGAAAAGCTGCGGCACGGAAAGTCGGCAGTGCGGATCCGGCTGCCGTACCGCGGCAGTGAGCTCTTCGGTGAGGTCCGGTCTCTGCCGGAAGGCTTTCAGCTCGTCGCGATTCCGGTGCCGGACCTGCTCGGACGCGCGCTCACCGCGGCTCTGCTGGTTCCCGGGATTCTCGTTCTCTACCTGCTCGTCGGGGGGCTCGTCCTCTGGAAATTCGCCGCGACTCCGAGCGCGATGCGCCGGGAAATACTTCCCCGCGGCCTGCGCACGTTTCGGGGACGGCTGGTCGGACTCTTCGTCGTGGGGGTCATGATTCCGCTGCTCGCGGTCACGTTCTTTCTACGGTCGGCGATCGAGACCCGCTCGGTGCGGGATACGCTCGATCACGCGCGCACGGGCCTCGAAACGGCGCGCCGCGTCCTCGACGACTACCTGCCTTCCGCGACGGCGGGGCGCGGAAGGCTCGGCCTCTTGGACGACGCACTTCTCGGCTGGCTCGCCAACGCGGTCAGCTACGACCTTTCGGTCTACGCACCCGATGGCCGGCTCGTCGCGACTTCTCGGCGCGACCTCTACGACGCCGGGCTCCTTCCGGACCGGGTCCCGGCCGTGATCTATCGGGCGATCGGGCTCTCTGGAGCGCGGCAACAGATCGGATCCCGCATCGTCGGCGGAGGAAGCTTCGAAGAGATGACGACGGCGCTCACCGCGCTGCCGGGTGTCCCCGGTGTTCGCAGCCCCGGGCTCCTCTCGGTCCTCCTTCTTCCCCAGCAGCGGATCGCGGAAGCGGAGGCAGCGCAGCTGACGGCGGCCGTCTCGGCCTTCAGCCTTCTCGTATTTCTCATCTCCGCCGCCGTGGCGGGTCGGCTGGCGCTTCGAGTCGCCCGCCCCGTCGCCGATCTCGTCGAGGGAACCCGCGCGGTCGCCCGGGGCAATTTCGCTCCGAGCCTCGCCGAGCCGCCCGACGAAGAGTTAAAGGAGCTCGTTCGGGCGTTCCTCTCGATGTCGCGTAGCCTGAAGGAGCACACCGACGCGCTCTCGCGGGAAAAGGAGCGGCTCGCGACGCTGCTCGCCCATCTGACAGCCGGCGTCGTCGCCTACCGCGCCGACGGGGGGGTCCTTCTCGCGAACCCGGCCGCGGCAACACTCGGCGGCGGGAGCGCAGAGGGCGCGACTCTCGAAGACGTCTTTCCCGGAGAGCGCATGGCCGAAGTGCGGAAGACTCTCTTGCGGTTCACCGACACTTCCGTGACCGCCGAGGTCGAGCCGCGCGCCGGCGAACGCTGGCGCATCGTGACCGTACCGCTCCCGGTCGGAGGCGAGGGAGCCCTTATGGCCGTCATCGAGGACGTCTCCGAGGTCGTCCGCTCGAACCGGCTGGCAGCCTGGGCGGAGATGGCGCGCATCATCGCGCACGAGATCAAGAACCCGTTGACGCCGATCCGCCTGTCGGTCGAGCACCTCCGCGAGGTGTGGAGGCGAAGCGGTGGCAGGACTCCGGAGTTCGAACGCGTGCTCGAGGAATGCGTCTCGAACGTGCTCCGGCAGACGGAGGAGTTGAAGCGCGCAGCCTCCGAGTTCTCCGACTATGCGCGCCTGCCGCGGCCGGAGATGGGTCCGACCGACGTCGCCCGGGTGATCCGGGACTCGGCCGCCGCATTCGCGGGCGCGCCGGGCGTCCGCTGGTCGGTCGACGCCGATCCCGAGTTGCTCGCGGAGGCGGATCCGCGCCTGCTCGCCCGGGTGATCTCCAACCTGATCGGCAACGCCGTCGACGCCCTCGCGAGCGGCGGAGGCGAGATCCGGCTTTCCGTGGAGCGAGCGGAAGGCCGCATCGTCGTCACCGTCGACGACACGGGACCCGGCGTTCCCGCTCGGATCCTGCCGCGCCTCTTCGATCCCTATTTCTCGGCGAAGAGCGGCGGGACCGGCCTGGGTCTCGCGATCGCCAAGAAGATCGTCGAGGAGCACGGAGGAACGATCGCCGCGGAAAACCGGAAAGGCGGCGGCTTCCGCGTCCGCTTCGAGCTGCCGGAGGCAGCCGCGACGCGCGAAGCGCCGGTCGCGTCCTCATGAAACGCGGCCAGCTTCCCGGCGGACTGCTCTTCGTCGCGCTCTGCGCGCTCTCCGCGGTGGGCTGCTCGCGCCGGGCGCGGGGGCCGCGTCCCCTCGAGCCGCTCCGCGGGGACGCCGCCTGGTTCTCGGACGGAAACGCTCCGGACGAACCGGGCATCGAGGAAGCGCTGGCGAAGTTTCACTGCGCCGCGGTTTTTCTCCCGGCGCGGCAAATCGTCGCGAACGCCGAAGGATGGACCGGAAGCGACCTTCCCACGCCCGCTCGACCGATTTCGCGAATCCCCGTCGTGCTGGTCGTCCGCGCGGCCGCCGATCCGCTCGAAGGCGCGACGAAAGACCGGGCGGAGAAGTTCGGCGCTTTCCTCGCGAAAGAAATCGAAGCGGCGGTCTCGCGCGGCGCCGCCTTCGGTCCGCTGCGGGGAATACACATGGACGTTCCCTTCTCCGGCGCGACCGCCGAGGCACACGCAGCAGCGTTCAAGGAGGCGCGCTCCCTTCTGACCCACGGCCTCTCCCGCGCGGGTACGCGGGGGCGGCTGCCGAGGGGCGTCGCCCTCACGTGGTCGCTCCGGCGGCCGCCGCCGAACGAGAAGAAGTCGCGCGAGGCCGTTCGGGCGCTCGCATCGCGGATCGACGGTTTCGTCGCTTTCGTCTTCGGCGGCGGCAACGGCGCCGACCCGGCCTCGACCGACGCGCTCGGCAAGCTCTGGTGGGCCGGTTACGAGCCGGCAGGTGGCGGTGTCGTCCGCCGGAAGTCGGGAGAGTCGGGGCCCCGCGTTCCCGAGGCCGCGCTCGACGCCCTGACGAACGATTCCCGACTGGAGCTCGTGCAGGAAGTCCCGTGGAAAGAGGAGAAGGGATGGGAGTTTTCCCTGCGCGCGACCCGCGATGTCGCGGCGGGCGGGCTCGCGCTCTCCGCCGGCGACTCCGTGACGTTCACGTTTCCCTCCCTTGCCGACATGCGCGCCCGCTTCGAGTCCGATCGCAAGGAGCGCCGGTTCGCGCGCGGGCGGCTCGTCGTTTTCGAGGGCAGGTCCGAAGCCGGGCGCCTCTTTCCGATTTCCGCCCTCCCCGACGCGCTCGCCGGACGCTGGGGTGCTCCCGACCTCCAGGTCTGGGAATCGCCGGAAGGCGGTCGCCTGCTGAGGGTTGGGGCCGAGAACGGGAGCGTGAACGCCTCGCTCGTCTCCCGCGTCGAGAACTGGATCGAGGTGGACGTCGCCCCCGCGCGCGTCTCCGATGTCGAACCGGGAGCGTTCGACCGGTGGGAGGTGTACGACGCGGCGGGCCGTCGGGTGTCGCCGGGTCGCGCGAGCCGCGTGCGGCTGTTCGAGACCTTCGTTGCCCCGCTCGAGCAATTCTCGCCGGCACGCCTCCAGGTGCGGGGGGCGCTCCCGTCCCCGTGCTGCCGGACGCGGACACACGTCGCGCCGGCAGCCGGAGGCGAGCCGGTGGCGACGGATTGGGCCCTGCCCGCGCTCGTGAGACCCCGGACCCCGGGTCCGGGAACCCGCTAAGTCAGGCGGTGCGTCGCCGATCGCGGACGACGGAGACGACCTTGGCGATCGGACCGGAGGCGGCGAAGACGAGCGCGATCGCTAGAAGCGTGGCGGCGGGCCGGTACGCGACGACCGCGAAAACGAGCGCGATCACCGGGAGGATCCAGGCCCGGCGCTGCCGCCGCAGGTCGAGATCCTTGAACGAGCGGTAGCGCAGGGTCGAGATCATCAGATAGGACAGGATCACAGTCAAAACGAGCAGGCCCGTCATCCAGACCTGTGACACGAGGCGTTCCGGCGTCGCCAGCACGAGCGCCGAGATCGTCGCCGCCGCCGCCGGGATCGGAAGGCCGATGAAGTACTTCTTGTCGACCACGCGCGTCTGGATGTTGAACCGGGCGAGCCGCATCGAGCCGCACACGACGAACAGGAACGAGGCCATCCACCCGAGGCGATGGAAATCCGCGAGCCCCCAGGAGTACGCCAGGACTGCCGGAGCGACGCCGAACGAGACGAGGTCCGCGAGAGAGTCGTACTCCGCCCCGAAGCGGGAAGCGGAGTTGGTCAACCGCGCGATGCGGCCGTCGAGCAGGTCGAGAACTGCCGCGACGATGATCAGGATCGCGGCCGTCTCGAACGTGCCGCGGATCGAGCACCAGACCGAGAGGTAGCCGCAGAAGAGGTTCCCCACGGTGAAGAGCGTCGGGAGGATGAAGACTCCCCGCGACAGCCGCGACCGTGCGGTCGTCTGGAGATTCGCGCCCGGAGCATCCGGCGGAGCGAAGAGAAGAGCCTCCTCCGGGCTCGCGCCGTCGTGGTCCGTTTCGCGACTCATGTCAGGCCTTCCAGCGCGCGATCGCGGTCCGTCCGGCCGTCACCTTGTCTCCGCGCGCGACGAGAACCTCCGCGTCATCCGGCAGAAACAGATCGACCCGGGAGCCGAGCCGGATCATCCCGATTCGCTGCCCGCGCCAGAGCCGCTCGCCGACCCGGGGATAGAAGACGATGCGGCGGGCGAGGGCGCCCGCGATCTGCTTGAAGGTCACGCCGCCCCGCTCCGAGGCGAGCGTGATGCGGTTCTGCTCGTTTTCCGTGGAGGCCTTCTCGAGAAAAGCGGCCGCCATCCGGCCGGGGGTGTATTCGTAGCCGGCAACCTCTCCGGAGACCGGCGCCCGGTTGACGTGGCAGTTGAAGACGGACATGAAAATCGAGAGCCGTCGCGAGGAGCCGGGCGGTGATTCCGGAGCGGGCGCGACGGAAAGCACGGTGCCGTCAGCCGGGGAAACGATGGTCTCTTCGCCGCCTTCGGGGACGCGCTCAGGATCCCGGAAGAAGGAGAGCAGAAAGAGCGCCAGGGCGAGGAAGAACAGAGCGACGATCGGGTGGCCGGTCCACGCGGCGACGGCGGCCGCCGCCGCTGGAGGAAGGATGAAGACCCATCCTTCGCGGGCGACGGGGATCCTCAGTGGGCGACCCCCTCGCGATACGTTCGGGCGATTTCTTCCATCCGGTCCTTCAACAGGAGCTTTTCTTTCTTCAGGCGTTTTTCCTCGATCTCCTCGTCCTCGGAGAGCCGCGACTTCGCGGCGAGGATCTGCAGCCGCTCCTCGTGGCTGCGATGCTCGTCGTGAAGGCGGCGGTACTCCGGGTCCTGGTCTGGCGCGGCCTCCATGTGATCGTGTTGCATCCGATCAGACCTCCTTGTTCGTTTTTTGAGGAAAGAAGGGGAGAGACCCGGTCACGGCGCGAGTCTATCGGCGGGACGGCGGGGTTTCAACCGACCGTTCCCGCAGAATTCTCTATTTCCGAGCCGGCTCGAGCGGAAGGACGAGCGCGAATGCGTCCTCGCCGTCCTGGTAGTAGGCCTTGCGCCGGAAAGACTCGTGAAAGCCATAGGACCGATAGAGCTCGCGCGCGGGCAGGTTGGAGACACGAACTTCGAGCGTGATGCTCTCCGCCTCGATCGAGCGCGCGCGGACGATCGCGTCCTCCAGGAGCTGTCGTCCCAATCCCCGGTGCCGAACCCTGGGATCGGTCGCGACCTTGTTGATGTGAAATTCCTCGTAGAGCGATACCGCGAAGAGGTATCCGGCGACGCGTGGATCGACGCCCGGCCCTCCGGCGATGACTCGCGTGAACCGGTACGGCTCGCGCAGCTCGCTCTCGAAGAATTCGCGCTTCCACGGGATTCGGAACGACTCGCGTTCGATCCGGGCGATCTCGTCCAAGTCGCCGGTTTGCGCCGGGCGGATCGCGTAAAGCGCCGGTTCCGGCTTACGGAGCGCCACGCTTCTCCTCGGCCGCGCTCGGCCTCGCGTAGATCCCCTCGAGCGCCGAGACCGCGTCTCCCGGCGCACGGGCGACCGCGAGAGCGAGGGCGCGGGAAGGCGAGCAGTCGGTCGGATGCCCGCCGGAAAAGAGAAGGTCGAACGGAAGAGAAACGCTGGCGACGTTGGCGGCGCGTTCTCGCGCTTCCCCGAGCGACAGCCGGGCGGGCGGGCCTTCCGGACGAGCGCGCTCGTCCTCCAGGGAAAAGACGCCGAGCACGATCTGGCCGCGGCCCGCGTCGAGAGCCGCCGCCACGGGTCCCGGCGCGCGGTCGCGGGCGGTCTCCGCGAGCGCCTCCAGCGTCGAGACCGTCTCGACCGGAATCTGAGCGGCGCGCCCGAGGGCCCAGGCGGTTGCGAGTCCGATGCGGATGCCGGTAAAAGATCCGGGCCCCGCGCAGACCCCGATGCGGTGACAGTCGGAGAGTCCGATCTCAGCCGCCGCGAGACAGCGCGAGATCGCGGGAAGAAGTTCTTCCGACGATCGGCGGTCGTCCGGCAGACGCTCTTCCCATACCTCTCCGCGGGCGTAGAGCGTCACGGATGGTAGGGGACTTGCCGTATCCAGCGCGAGGACTTGCATCGGAACGGACCCTCGGATCGGGGCGCAGTTATGCTAGCACTCCGGTGAGCTCGCCCCCTCCGCGCGTCACACCGATGCTCCGGCAGTACTTCGAGATGAAGAGCCGGGTACCGGACGCCATCCTGTTCTACCGGATGGGGGACTTCTACGAGATGTTCTTCGACGACGCGCGCGAGGCCGCGCCGTTGCTCGGTATTGCGCTAACCGCCCGTCATCGCGACTCCGACATCGAGGCGCCGATGTGCGGAGTGCCCTGGCAGAGCGCGGACCAGCACATCGCCCGCCTCGTGGCGGCGGGACGCAAAGTGGCGATCTGCGACCAGGTCGAGGATCCGCGCGCGGCGAAAGGCCTCGTCCGGCGCGACATCACGCGCGTCGTCACCCCGGGAACCGTTCTCGATCCCCACGCGCTTCTCCCCGGCGCCGCCTGCTTCCTCGCGGCGATCTCTCCGGCCGAAGGGGAGTGGGGCCTCGCGTTTCTCGATCTCTCGACCGGACGGTTCTATGCGGGCCGGCTCGCGCCCGGCCGGCTGAAGGAGGCATTCGCCCTCTTCCGGCCGCGGGAGGCGCTTCTCCCCGAGGGCTGCGAGCTGCCGTTCCCCTGCGACGTCGCCGTCAGCCGCCGGCCGCGGGAGTGGTTCGAGCGCACGCGGGCGGGAGCCGGCGCGCGGAGCCCCTCCTCCCCCGAGACCGCCCCGCGCGCCGCGGCCGCCGCGGCACGCGCCTACGCCGAGGAAATGCGGCCGCGCGGGCTCTCCCACGTGCTCGAGCCGGAGCCGCTCAAGTTCGACGAGCGCATGCGGCTCGACGCGGCCGCGATCACGACCCTCGAGCTCTTCGAATCCTCCGAAGGAGACCCGCGCTCGAGCCTCTGCGCTCTTCTCGACCGGACCCGGACGCCGATGGGCTCCCGGGCGCTCAAGGACGCGATTAGCCGGCCCTCTCTCGACCCGGTCGAGCTCGAGGACCGGTGGGACGTCTTGGAAGAGCTGGTCGCGAATCCGGACGTTCGCGGCGCGATGCAGACGGAGCTCGACGGAGTCGGGGACCTCGAGCGTTCCTTCGGCCGCATCGCGGTCGGCACGGCCGGTCCCCGTGACGTGGCGGGGTGGGCCGCAGGACTCCGGCGGATTCCGGGCCTTCGGGCCGCAGGGGAGCCGCTCGCCTCGGCCCGTCTTCGCCGCGTGATCGACGGCATGCCGGACGTGTCCGATCTCGCGGGCCGCGCCGAGCGGACGCTCGCGCCCGATCCTCCCGTGCTCGTATCGGCCGGCGGCGCCATCCGCTCGGGCGCCGATGCCGAGCTCGACTCGTTTCGCGAGCTGCGCCGAGGAGCCCAGGGAGCGCTTCTCGCGATCGAAGCCGAGGAACGGCGGCGCTCAGGGATCGCGACGTTGAAGATCCGATTCAACCGGGTGTTCGGCTACTCGCTCGAAGTCGGCGCGGCGCACCGCGACCGCGTTCCGGCGGAATGGATCCGCCGGCAGTCGCTCGCGAACGCCGAACGCTTCGTGACCCCGGCGCTGAAGGAGCTTGAGGAAAAGATCCTCGGAGCCGAAGAGCGAATCGGCGAAATCGAGACGCGCCTCTACGCCGATCTGCTCACCGATCTCGCTGGCGGCGCCGACCGGATGGCGCGCGTGGCCGCGGCAATCGCTGCGATCGACCTCGCCGCGGCTCTGGCCGAGGTCGCCCAGGCGGGCCGTTGGGTCCGGCCGAAGCTCTCCAGGGCCCCGAGGATCTCGATCTCCGAAGGGCGACATCCCTTGGTCGAGCACCATCGCCGCGACGAGCCGTTCGTTCCGAACGACTGCGAGCTATCGCCGGAGAGGCGGATCGTCGTCCTGACCGGGCCGAACATGGGAGGTAAGTCCACCTATCTGCGCCAGGTCGCCACGATCGTCTTGCTCGCCCAGATGGGCTCGTTCGTCCCCGCCGCGAAGGCCGAGCTCTCCCCGGTCGACCGGATCTTCACGCGGGTCGGTGCAGCGGACCATCTCCTGCGCGGCGAGTCCACCTTCATGGTCGAGATGCTCGAGGCCGCGGCGATCGTCCGGGACGCGACGGGCGGCAGCCTGATCCTTCTCGACGAGGTGGGACGCGGCACGTCCACGTTCGACGGCCTCTCGATCGCGTGGGCGCTCGTCGAGCACCTGCACGACGCGCCCGGCAAGAGCGGTTTCGTGCTCTTCGCGACGCACTACCACGAGCTGACCGAGATCGCGCTCGTCAAGCCGGCGGTCTCCAACGCGACGATGGCGGTCAAGGAGATTGGAGGCAGAGTCGTCTTCCTGAAGAAGGTCGTGCCGGGCGCCGCGGACCGCAGCTACGGCATCCAGGTTGCCGAGCTCGCCGGTCTGCCCGCTTCCGTCACCGTCCGCGCGCGCGAGGTGCTCTCGAACCTCGAAAAGCAGGAGCTGGACGTGCAGGGCGCTCCCGTGATCGCCCGGCGCGCGGGAGAGAGCGTCGGCGAAGGCCAGCTTCTCCTCTTTTCCGGAGCCGAAGAGCTCGTCCTCGAGAAGCTCCGGGAGGCGGACCTCGACCGGTTGACGCCGATCGCCGCGCTCGCCCTCCTCGCCTCGCTCCAGGAACGGCTCAAGGGGTGACGGCCACCTCGCGGCTCTTCGGCGTCGGGATCGCCGGTCCGGCTCTCGACCCGAGCGAGCGGGCGATCCTCGAAAGACATCCGCCCCGCGCGGTCGTCCTGTTCAAGCGGAACATCGAAAGCGAACGCCAGGTCGCGGACCTCGCCCTCGAGATCGGGACGCTTCCGGCCCGGCCGTTCCTCGCGATCGACCAGGAAGGCGGACCGGTCGACCGGCTGCGGGATCTCGCGGGCCCGTTCCCCTCTTTTCACGGCGCGGCGAAGGCGGGTCTCGCCCGGCGCGCCGGCGAGCTCGCGGCGGAAGCGTGCGCGCGGTTGGGCGTTCGAGTCGATCTCGCCCCCGTCGTCGACCGAAGGCTTCCCGGCGCGGGGGAGAGCGTCCTGGGCGAGCGGACGGCGGCGGAGGAGCCGGACCGGATCATCGCGGCCGCCCGGAATTTTCTCCAAGGTCTCCATTCGCGCGGCGTGGCCGGCTGCCTCAAGCATTTTCCGGGGCTGGGCCGCGCCGGCCGTGACACGCACCGGGCGCTGCCCTTCCTTCCCGACGACGAGCGAGAGGAGGAGCGCGACCTCGCGCCTTTCCGAGCCTTGAAAGACGTCGCGGCCGCGATCATGGTGTCCCACGCGGCCCGCGCGAGAGACCGTCTCCCGGCTTCACTCTCTCCCGACACCGCGACGCGGCTCCTGCGGGACCGAGTCGGCTTCGAAGGCGTCGCGTTTTCCGACGACCTCGAGATGGGCGCGCTCGCCGAGTTCGGGGCTCTCCCCCAACGAGCGGCGGCGGCGATTCGCGCCGGATGCGACCTCGCGCTGGTGTGCTCCCGACTCGAGGAGTATCCGGAGTGCGTCGCCCGCGCCGAGGCGGAGGTTCCCGCGCCGCGCCTCGCGGAGGCGTCGCGTCGGAACGACGTTTTCGTCCAACGCCTCCGCTCTCTCGAGCGCGCGGCGCCGCCGCCCGATCGTCCGCTCGAAGAGATCGCGGCGAACGTCGCCGCGCTTCGCGAGCGAATCGCGGAGGCCGGGGCAACGAAATAGCACGCGGTGCAGGTCCGCAGGACCTGTCCCCGCGACGTTGAATAAGGACGCGGGTGCAGGTCCGCAGGACCTGTCCCCGCGACTTGCTTAGAAGGGCACGTCGTCGTCGTAGGCGGCGACCGGCTCGGCTGCCTCGCTCTCTTCTCGAACCGGAGCCGGGCGCGCGGAATCCGACCGCGACGGCGGCGGCGACAACATCACGACGTTGTTCGCTTTGACCTCCGTCTTGTATCGCTTCTGCCCGTTCTGGTCCTCCCAGCTCCGAGTCTGGAGGCTCCCTTCGACGTAGACCATCTTGCCCTTGTGCAGGTACTCGCCGCAAATCTGCGCGAGCCGCTCCCAGGCCACGATGTCGTGCCACTCGGTGCGCTCCTGCTTCGCGCCGGAGGCATCCTTCCAGGTGGTCGTGGTCGCGACCGAGAACCTCGCGAGCGAAGTCCCCTGCGGGGTCGTTCGAAGCTCCGGGTCTTTCCCGAGGTTGCCGATCAGGATGACTTTGTTGACGCTGGCCATGTGTTCCTCTCTCCTTTCAAGTGCTTCGAAGAATATCCCGCGCCGAGGAGACAAATGACGTCCGGGCGCGGGGCGGCCAAGACCGCTGACTGCTACTCTTAAAATGTCGCGAGCTGATGAACGACTCCCCGAAGTGACGGACGTGCCGCTGCCGGCGGAGGAGGCGCGCGGGCGGCTGGTCCGTTCCGCGTCGGTCATCACGCTCCTGACCCTCGCGTC
>DASWCZ010000057.1:0-91292 GCA_036395755.1 Thermoanaerobaculia bacterium | reverse complement strand
GCGCAGGTCCGGGCCGAGGCGGGCGACGCGTACGCCGCTTTTCGTTCGCTCGATCTCGAGCGCTCCCGCGTTGTCCGGCTTCTGTTCGCAATCCGAAACCTGCCCTCTCGCTTTCGGAGACGTGAGACGCGGCCCGACACTTGCCGAGCCGGGCTTCACGAAAATTGCCTGGAGCATCGCGGCCAGCCCGGAAGCGCCCGGCGTGACCCGGGTCGTTACCGAGACCCGTGTCGCCGCAACCGATCCGGTATCGCGAAAGCGCTTCCGACGCTACTGGCGGGTCGTCAGCCCATTCGTCCGTCTGATCCGGCGCATCTCGCTGCGGATGATCCAACGCGAGCTCGAAGGTTCGCGAAGAGCCGCGTAATCGGAGGGGCGGGAAAGAACCGGGAGACTCACTCCCGTCCCAGCCGCAGCTTGACGTACTCGCCCACGAGAATCGCAGCGGGGTAGTAGAAGTCTTCCTCCTGTTGCGCGTGGAGGATCAGTTTCTGCGCGAAGCTCGCGTATCCGTCGTGCCGCTCGCGGACGGCGGCTTGAAGGAGCCGCCGAAGGGCTTCGACGATCAGCTTGTGCTCGCCAAGCATTCGGGGCATCTCCGCTTTCAAGGACTCCGTCCGCGTCAGGATGCGTGACATCTCGGGAACGAACTCGCCACGCGCGAGGTGCGGAAGCAGGCGCAGCGGGGGCGCCGCGTACTCCTCTTCGAGAATCATGTGGGGAGAGAGTACTTTCAGGACTGCTCGCGCGGCGTCGGCGGTCTCGCCACCGAGGGCGACGGCGCGATCGAGCTCCTTGCGCAGCTTCTGGTGCTCGACCTTGACGCCTTCGGGAACATCGGTATCGATCATTGAGATCCTCTGCGTTAGCCGGCTATGCCCGCTTCTCCGGCGAGCTCGGAGCGGCCCTGTCGCCACGCTAGAAACAGCGCTCCGCCGAGAACGAGGACGATCCCGACGAGCGCGTACGCTCCGGGCCCCGGGTAAGACCGCCCGTACTGCGAGAACCGGGATCCGAACGACCTGAACGAGAAGGCCGCGAAGTAGGCGAACACGACGAAGACGTCCACGAGCGTACGCATCGTTCCGAGCACGGCCGCCCTCAGAAAGAGCAAACCGAGTATACCGAGCGCGAACGGGACCCACTTGAACTCGACGAAATCCGCGGGGACCTCTCTCGGCCCCGTGACCTCGTTCGACGGATCGGTCGTCTCGACGCGCGCCCCCGGCTCGACGAGCTCGTAGTTGGACGTCCCGTGCTTGAGCGTTCCCGGAGCGAACGTCGCGACCTTCCAGAGCGGCAGGAAGCAGGTCGCTCCGAGGAGGAGCGCCGCCGCGAGGAGCAACCCGCGGGGAGCGGGGCTCAATGGGAAATTCAGCAGGCGACTGGTTCGTTCGATCAGGGCTTTCATCTTGCTGCCTCCTCCGGAGAAAGGTTCCCCCGGAATGGAGCGAAGGAGATGATGCAAATGTATCAGCCGGCTGACAGGCCGGGGTTCAGTCGACCCACCGGGCGAGAAACAGATTCGTCTCGTGCCCGCTCGGGTTTGCGCACGTCGAGCCCCAGACGAGCCGCTTGCCGTTCGGGGAAAACTGCGGAACCCTCGAAACCGGGCGCAAAGGTCGCGCGCTCGGGCGCGCGGCCTGGAAGTCTGGTCCGGCGTCAGACGACGTTCGTCGAAGAGAGCACCAACGGGGGAGGGCCGAGAGAGGGCCGGACCGCCACGACTTCGATCTCAGGAGGCTGGAGCAGGTGCTTCTTGACGCTGCACTGATCGGTGGCGCGCACGATTGCTTCCCGGTACTTCTCCGGGAAGTCGGGCGGCAACTCGATCTCGATCGAGACGTGAGTCACTCGTTTCAGCACCGGGTCCTTCTCCGCGGAAAGCTTCAGACCGACGTCCTCGGTCGGCAAACCCCGGGCCTGGCAGAACCGGAGAGCGTAATAGCCCGCGCAAGTGCCAATCGATGCGAGGAAGAGATCGAAGGGCGTCGGCGCCGTTCCTCCTCCACCGATCGTGGCCGGCTGGTCCGTCCGCAAGAGGAAACCGTCGAAACTCGCCTCGACCGCGAGACCCTCGGGAAACCAGACTTTCATTTCCATGCCCGGATCAGACGCCTTTTGTCTCTGGATGTCCTGATGCAGGCGCATCAGGTTACCCCGAGCCGGGACGCTTACATTCCGGTTCGGGAGGCATGCATGTTTTCTTCGGTCGAGCTGGAAATCGAGCTCTTCTGCCGCGGGATCAAGATCGACAGGACCTGCGAGCTCGGCGCCGACGCGCGGCGAATTGCGCGCACGCGGGCCGGCCTGGGGTCCGGCCTCGAGCTCGTGATTCGCGGACCTCGCCGGAAGCACTGGGTCAACGTGCCGGTCGCCGAGCGCTTCGCAGCCTCCTCCCCCTTCTGTCTCTTCAAGCAGCCGGACGGCTACTGGATCCTCGACGAGCGCAGCGGCGAAGGCTACTCCGCTGATCTCCCCGCGGAGCCGGCCTGGTACTCACGCCGGACGTCTTCGGGCGTCGAGATGAGCAGGATCGGCGTACTGCAGGGGAACTATCTGGGCATCTACGTTTCGACGTCGTGCCTCTTCTGGGCGTCTCGTCCGTCGCGAGCGTGCAAGTTCTGCACGACCGGAAAGAACGTGGGATCGGTCGAGCTGGCGAGAAAGAAGGTCGAGGACGTCGTCGAGGTCGCGCTCGCCGCGCGCGAGGAATCGGGATCGGTGTTCACGCACTTGAACACCGGCTATCACTACGAGGACGTCGACCGCTTGGAGGCGATCCACGGTCTTCGCCAGTGCGAGCCGTTCGTCCGGGCACTCCGGGAGCGGGTGGGCGGCTTCATCGGTGTGCAGTGCATGCCGGTGCCGTCGCGCAAGTTCGGCGAGTACGACGATCTCATCGACGCGGGAGCCGACCACTTCTCTTTCTGCTACGAGTTCGAGGACCCTCGATTCTTTGAGGCAATCTGTCCGGGCAAAGCCGATACGCTCGGCCAGGAAGCGTTCTTCGAGGCGATGGAGTACACGGCGCGAAAGCTCGGCCGGGGTCGAGTGTCGGGCGAGATCATCGCGGGGATCGAGCCGATCGACGCGACGAAGCGCGGAATCGACCGGATCGTCGCCGCCGGCGCGTTCCCGACCGTGTGCATCTTCCGCCCGACGATCGGCAGCGAGATGGAGAACGTCCAGCCCCCCGACCCGGACGCAATGAAGGAAGTTTTCGCGCATCTCTACGAAGCATGCCGAGACGCGCACCTCCCCGTTGGCGTTCTCCCGATCGACGTTTCACTCGTCGTCCAGCCAGAAGAGGGCGGCGAGCTCGTCGAGAAGAGCTTCGCATCCCGGCTCTACGACTGCCAGTGCTCGGCCCTGCGCGCTCTCGCCCGTCCCTACGTCGCCTGGAAGATGCGGCCGCGAGCCGCGTAGCGGAGTGGCAATGCCCTGCTGCGATGAAGGCTGCGCGCCGACGGTCTCCGGCTCCTGAACCTGGGTAAACGCGGTCGCCGCACTTCCAACCAGCCTCGGCTCGCTCGCCTGGTCAAGGCGGATGTCTTCAACCGAGCCGAGAGGGGCCCCGGCTGGGTTCTCATGGTCGGGGGGGGTAGCCGACCAAGTACGCGTACGCGGCGGCGACCTCCGCGGGTTCAAGTTCGCTGAAGATCGGCATCTCGCCCCGGTCGCTCGGCATCATCGGCATCGGCCTGGATAGCCCCTCGCGCACCTTTCGAATCACTTCAGACCGAATTCTGTCTCTCGGGAGGCTCGCCAGCGACGGGATGGCTCCGGGCATCGCCACGGAGATGGCGAGGCCGGGGCCGGTCGCCTCGTGACAGATGTGGCAGGTTCCTTTGATCAGAAGCTCCCCCACGCGAGCAGCAGGCTCAGACAACCAGATCTGCTTGCGTTCGGCTCCTGGGATGCCGGCGAGCTCCTCGACGTAAGCCAGCAGAGCTTTCACCTCTTCCCGCGTCAGGTGTCGGAATGGTGGCATCTTCACACCGCCATTCTCGAGCCGTGCGCGGAGTGCGGTTTGCGCCTGGGAGGCGAGCTTGTTCACCGTCTTCGCGTCCAGCTCGATGCCGCGCTGCTTCATTTGTGCACGGATCATGACGGGCGACGTTGCCTGAACTGGGCCGATGAGCGAGTTGATCTCTGGCGGGACGCCCGCGCCATCCGCCTTGTGGCAGGACCGGCAGTTCAGCCGATACAGGTCCGCGCCCGAGAGGAGGAACTCGCCATCCGGCCCCACCCCGGAAGATGGCTGGGCCGAGGCGTTTAAGGGAGGAGAGGCCCAGAGTCCTACGCGGCCCATGTTGGATCCCACAAACGGGATCCCGAGATGTCTCAGCCAGCTCTCTCCCTCGACGGGCGTGATTCGAAGACCTCCAATGACGTGGCTGGGAGCTTCCTCCCGGCTCGGGCGCGCGCCGACGGCCGCGGCGGCTCGGAAGGGCACGCCCGCCAAAGGCAGACAAACCCCGACGCAGCCAGCGACTTGCAGAAGCCTCCGGTAACGGAACAGCCAGTGCGATCCTCGGGCGCCCGAGCTCCGTTCTTCCGCGCGAGCCCGGAGATCCTTCTCGCCGTCCATGGCGTCAACGGGCGATCTGGAAGTCGGCTTCCGTTGCCCCGTGCACTGCGACGGATTTCTCGCTCCCCTTGAGCTTCGGGTGCCAGACCTTGACGGTGTAGGAGCCGTCCGGAACATCGCGAACGTCATAAGAGCCGTCGGGCTTCGTGACACCGAAGTACGGGGTCGGCAGCACCGCGAGGAAAGCCTCCATCTCCGGGTGGACGATGCAAAGGACCGGGGCGAAGCACTCCTTCCGGAAGGTGTGAGACCTCTTTTCCCCCTTGGGATACGTGCCCAGATTGAACTTGTCGGCGCAAGCCTCCGGCGAGAAGACATTGTGGAGATAGGGATCGGCGTTCGTGAAATCGACGGTAGTGCCCACGAGTACCGGGAGCACGTGCGGTAGAAAGACTCTGTTGCTCTGGTCCATCGTGGCGTGGTCCTTTGGCGGCGGGAATGTCTTCCCGGGAACTTTCGCCACGTAGACGACTGCTCCGCCGTTGTCGCTCTGGCCAGCGCAGGCGACCCTGCCGTGAATGCCTCCCGCAAGCAGGGGAACGGTCGCCAGAGCGAATAAGACGCCGCAGAGGAACCTTTTCATGGTTTCGTTTCCTTTCACGTTTACAGTGCGAACCGCAGCACGGTCGCAAGCGTGTAGTTCTGCGAGTTGCGCAGATCGCGGTGGTACTCGAGCATGGCTTTGATGTTGGCGCGGATGAGCAGGCTGAAATTTGCGTTCAGAGCGCGGATCGACGGGACCGTCGCATCCGCCACGCGCAGGTTCTCGTAGCGCACGGAAGCCTGGAAAGGCGGCCGGATGACATAGTCCGCTTGTGCGAACCAGACGTCGTAGCTGCGCGTCGTCTCGCTGATTTGCACCAGCGTCTGGTCATCGAGTAACTGAAGCCTGTCGGTCCCGTGCAGGGCGACGCCGAAGACGTTTAAGTCACCGAAGTACCAGGACCCGAAAACGCCGTAGCGGTTGTAGCGGCGGTCCTGCATCTTGAAGGCATTGCCATCGTCGTCCGTGATGTCGAAATTGACGTCTTTTCCGTTGCCCGTGTATCCAAGGATGCCGATGCGCAGCGACTTCTCCCGCCAGTTCTCGGGAGGAAGCTTCACACCTCCCGTGTCACCGTCCAGGCCCATGCCTCCGATCTTGTAGTCGATGCGTGCATAAAGATCCTTCTGGCTGTTGGCGCCAAAAGTCCCGTTTGGACCACCTGGCCCGATCGGGCTGTCGACGCCGACCGTGTAGAAGAGCCGGTGGGCCGCGACCCCGTACATCTCGATCGACCGGGCTCGCGCCGGAAGGCTCACTCCTCCGCCCTCCTCCGCGAGGCCGGTGCCTCCGCGGAACCCGATCGGGTTGAACGTGAAGAGTGTGTCGATCCCGTTGTCGGTCATCAGCCACATCTCTTGGAAGCCATCGTAGAGATTCGGCGCGAGCTTCCCGATCCGGAAGTTCACCAGGTGCTCGGGGCCGAAAGCCGAGGTCACGTCGAGCCGGGCGTGCTCGATCTCCGTGTCGCTGCCGCCGTCGGGGCGCTCCTCCCAGGTCAGCTCGCCGAAGAAGCCGAACGTCTGCCCCAGAGTACCGGCGGAAAAGAGGTTGACTTCCTGCGGAAACTGAAAGTCGTTGTGAACGACCTGATGGCCGGTGTCGTCCTGGCTCGAGGAGTAGATGTTTTCCATCTTCGTGTTTAACGCGAACGGAACGTTGCTGGGAAGATCGCTCGGGTAGACCATTCCCGGCCACATACGCTTGTAGGCTTCGGCACCGAGCGAGACCGGCTGCTGCTTGACCTGCTCGGCCGTCTCCGCCGGCATCCGATAGCCGTTCAAACGGAAAGCCTCCCCGAATGGATTCAACTTGGGGAAGATCACGTGACACGTCTGGCAGGAGGTCTGATATTTGCGGGAGAAAGCGGGAACCGCGGTTGCCGGAAGAGCATTGAAGAGGATCAGTCCAACCGCCACCCAGAAGACGTTCCTGCGGAGATCGTGCGTCGTCATTCTCATGGAGCCATTCCTTTCGTCTCTTTCGAGCGACATCTCCCGAAACCTCGGCCGGGTTCTCAGTTTAGGGAAACGTGGGAATCCGCGCCTGATTCAACTGCATCAGTCTGCAGAGAGGTTCGCTTTATCGATCAGTGGCTTCGGGAGATCGGCGAGGAGAGACCGATGACGATCCACTGCTCACAACCTCGAAAGACTGTACTTGAGGGAAGAGCTTCCGGCGTTGAAGACGAGGAGCCTCAAGCCTCTTTCCGATTAGCCTCGGGGAATCCGAACGGATAGCGCAGCCGCGTCGCGCCTTCGATCGCTACGATCTCCGAGTCCGCGCTCCAACCGCCTGCCGCTCGAGTTCGATTCGGTGATAGTCGGCGAGCGCCCTCCGGACGATCTTCTGCAGACTTTTCATCCTCCGCGCCGAGCGCCGCCGCTCCAGCTCGTCGAGGCGTGCTTGCCGGCGCCGCACCGTCTCACGCCATAGCAGATCCACAGCGCGTCTCCATCGCGCGCAGAGGAGCTCGGCGGCAAAGTCGAGTGCGTCGGCTACAGGAGCCACTTACCGATTCTCCCTCAGGAAATTCGTTTCGGTGCTGAGTCATTTGCATCAGGCGCGCCGAAGAAGCCCGCTCTACATTGCGCTCCAGCGAGGGAGGAAAGATGATCGGCTCGACGTGGGAGTGCGCGCTGGATCCAGGCGGCGGTCGATCGGATCGGGGTGGGACCGGAAGCCCGGCCGGCCGCCGAACGGGTCCGCGCCGGAAGCGCCGCGAGCGCCCGCCTGACGAGGAGGAGCAGCTCACACATCGGGAGCGTCAGGTGCTGCTCCACCTCGCGCAGGGCCTCGGCACCGGCGCGATCGCACAGCGCCTGTCGATTTCGACTGCGACAGTGCGAAACCACTCTCAGCGAATTCTCGCGAAGCTCCGGGTCCACAGCCGTATTCAGGCCGTTGCCGTGGGATATGCGAGTGGCTTGATTCCCGTCCCGACACCGACGCCGAAACCACGAGCAAAGGAGGAGAAGTGACGAACAGCGATTTGGTCATTTCCCGTGCAGCCTCCGCAGCTCTCGTTCGTCCGACGGTCTGGACTCGTCCGAAGACCATCGCCCGATTGCGCGAAAGCCTTCTCCCCCTGACGGACGAAGAGAGCTCGCTCTGCCGGGTCGCCGCCGAGCAGGGCATCTTCTGCTTCGGATTCCGGCGCTGGAACGTCGCCGAGTTCGACCGTCGCTGGCGGGACTTCATCGGTCGCAGCACGCACTTGACTCGCGCGCAGATGGAGGAGTTCGCCAACCTCTGGCAGCTCACGGAACAAAGTCGGTGCAAGGTTGCCCTCGCCTGCGATGCAGCCGCATTGGGGCCAGGGCCATGTCGCGGGTGGAACGAGTTCTCGAATGACGAGCTCGCGCGGTTCTGCTGCGATCTGCTCGGGGAGGACGTCGAAGTCGTCGAGTCGATCGACTGATTCAATCGCATCATTGATTCGGCCGCGCAAGCCGCGAGAATTTGATAGCCAGTTTTTCCTCGGAGGTTGGATGCAGGTTCGCGGAGCGTCTCGGACACTTGTCTTTTCAACGGCCGGCTGCAAGCCCGCAGCCGGAGAAAAGGAGTGAAGCAATGAGAGTGGTGCGGGCGATCGTCCTCGGGCCTGCCCTGCTGTTCGCGGTCGTGTCGGCGGCTCCCGGGATGCCGATGTTTAGTCGGAAATACCAGGTGGCTTGCGGATACTGCCACACCGTGATTCCCAGGTTGACGGAGGCGGGCTATCAGTTCCGAGCGGCCGGATTCCGGACGCCGGAGGAGATCGGCAAGAGGGATGAGAAGGAGACGTTCAAGTTCATGGTTTCCGACTACGACTCCCTCCGTCTGCAGACTCGCTACGATCTCTCGCGCACCGACAACGCCGGCGTTGTCACGACGACGAACCAGCTGACCCATTTCGAGATCACGCTCTACCCTCTGACGGGGGCGTTCCTCGGCAACTTCTCCTCGCTATTCGAGATCTCGCTCGCGGCGGGCGAGAGTCCCGAGGCGGAGAACGCCTACGGACGCGGCAACTGGAAGGCGGGTCCCGGGCATTTTTCGGCGCGCCTGGGCATCTTCCATCCTTTCGAGGGCTACGGCGCCTCGGACCGGCCGATCACGATTGGACGGCCGCTTTTTCAGACAACAGGAGGCAACTTCAACCAGCCGACTTTCTTTACGCCCTGGACCTCACCAACGACTGGCGGGAGCTTCGACCAGGCTGGCCTGGAACTGGGTTATACGGTCAATCGGAGCTCGATCCGCGCCACGCTCTTCAACGGCCTGAGCTTCAGCGATGAGGAGGGTACGGTGGTGCCCGCCACAGGTCTTTCGGGCAGCGACTCGAAGGTGAGAGGCCGCCCTTCCTATAACAGCAAGGACATCCAACTGCTGTTCACGCAGATCCTGACCGACAGCGGTGGAGGCGTAACCCTCTACTATTACAACGGGAAGCTCGACTTGCCCGTGGTGGGATCCAACAACGAAGTCTTCTTCAAGAACAACTTCGACCGCTACGCCTTGTACGCCTCTTATCCGGTGGGACCGGTGCTTCTGTTAGGAGGGTACCTGGAGGGCAAGGACGATACCTTCACTTCGTCCGCCGGCTACGGCCCGCGCAGCAAGGTCAGAGGTTACTTCGGCGAGGCCGACGTCATCGCCGCGAACCTGCTCGGCTTCGCCGGGCGGTACGACTCTTTCGATCCATCCGATCGGAAGTCCGCAAACGAGCGAACGCGTTACACGGTCGCGGCCAACAAGGCGATGGGCAACGGTCTTCAAGCCATCGCTGAGTATGCTTACACGAAGTTGGAGCAGGGGACCAGGGGAGACAGGAAGGACAGCGCTTTTCAGATTCGGTTCATCTGGATCTGGTAAGGGTTGGGGAGAAGAAATGGGAAAAGGCGGAACGCGGATCGGAATGGCAGCCATGGCGCTTTTCTGGGCCGGGTGGATGCTCGTGACATCCGTGTCGAACGCCACGTTGCCGATCCAGAAGAAGGCGAAAGAGCTCGGATACGATGCGACGAGCTGCCAGTACTGTCACAACGAGAAGATTCCGAAGAAGGGGGCCGCGACGCACAATGAGCGCGGCAAGTGGCTGCTCGCGGAGAAGGCGAAACGCGGCGCAAAGGAAGTCGATCCGGCCTGGCTGAAGGACTATCCAGGCGACAAGAAGTAGGTTTGACGAAGCTTCTCGGCCGTCCTATCTCTCGGGGCTGACTTGTCGGACACCCTGGGCGGGCCACCGGTCGGCAAGACTTCGGCGGAGGCGAGACTCTTGCCGACGCGGCGTTCCTTCTTCGCCGTGCTGATCGGCTCGATCAGCGGCGTCGTGGGCATTCTTATGGCCGTTCCGGTCCTGCGCTATCTCCTGTATCCGGTCTTTCGAGCCACGGGCGGGGTGGCGTGGTATTCGGTCGGTCGAGCGGATGAGTTCGCAGGGCAGGGGCCGTTCCGAAAAGAAGTCGAGGTCCGGCGTGTCGACGGCTGGAGGGCGCTGACCTCGAAGCGCGCCGTCTGGGTCGTCCGGGACGGACGCAATCAGCTCGCGGTCGTATCCGACGTGTGCCCGCACCTGGGATGCGGCGTGCCGTGGCGGGAAGACGAGGGGATCTTCCACTGCCCGTGTCATCACGCGAAGTTCGGCCGGAACGGAGCGCTGATCGGCGGACCTTCTCCGCGCAGCCTCGATACCCTGCCGGTGAAGGTCGAGAACGGAATGCTCCTGGTCAGGTACGAGGTTTTCCGCAATCTCGTCTCGTACAAAGAGGTGATCGGTTGAGCAGCGATGTCGGCCGTCCGGGCGGCCTCGCACGCTGGCTCGATCAGCGAGTCGGGTGGCGCGGGCTCATGCACGAGGCGCTCGACGAGCCGATTCCAGGCGGTTCGCGGTGGGCCTATGTTTTCGGAAGCGGGTTGCTTTTCGTCTTCGTCAATCAAATCGTAACGGGCATTTGCCTGGCTCTCTACTATGTCCCATCGGTCGACCATGCCCACACAACCGTCGCCTACATCCAGAAGGAGGTCTGGGGAGGACGCTTCCTGAGAGGTCTCCACTCTTACGGTTCGAGTCTCATGATCGTTCTGCTCCTGCTCCATCTCGCTCAGACATTTCTCTACGGCGCCTACAAGAACCGCCGGGAGCTGCTCTGGCTGGTCGGCTGTTTTCTCTTCCTGCTCGTCTTCGGCATGAGCTTCACGGGATATCTCCTGCCGTGGGACCGCAGAGCGTATTTCGCGACGGCTGTCGGAACGAACATCGTCTCCGAGATACCTCTCGTCGGGAATTTTGTGAAGACCGTGCTCCGTGGCGGACCCGAGATGGGAACACTGACACTCAGCCGCTTCTACGTGCTTCATGTCTTCGCGATTCCGGCGCTCATCATCGGAGCCGTCGCGATGCATGTTTTTCTCTTTCGAAGGGCGGGCGCGGCGGGCCCCCCGGTGCGGGAAGAGAAGGGGAGCGAGCTCGCGACGGAGGTTTTCTACCCCGGTCAGGTATTCAAGGATTTCGTTTTCGGTATCCTGCTCATCATCGCCCTGGGCGCGCTCGCTCTGCTGTGGCCGGTTCGACTCGGGCCTGTGGCGAACCCTGCCGACTCGACTTACGTTCCGCGACCGGAGTGGTACTACCTGCCAGCCTTCCAGTGGCTGAAGTACTGGCACAAGGGCGGCCTCATCATCGGAATCGTCGTGATTCCGCTGCTGCTTTTCGGCGCTCTCTTCGGACTTCCTTTCCTCGACCGATCCCCGCGCCGACGTCCCTCAGAGCGCCCGGTCTCTGTCGCCGGCTTTTTTCTCGTGTTCGCGGCCGTCGTTTTTCTCGGCTTTCAGTCGGGACTCGAGGACCGTCGCGATTCGGCGGTGCGCAGCAAGCTCCAGGCCCAGGAAAAGAGCGAGGAAGAATACAGCAAGGCGCCGTTCCAGCCCCAGGAAGAGGGTCCCATGGCGGGTCCGGTGAGCGCATCGATCGCTCCGGCCTTGAGCCCTGAGCAATCCAAGGGAGCGCTGCTCTTCGAGAGCGAGGGGTGCTCCGCTTGCCACGGCGCCGGAGGGCGCGGCGGAAACGGACTGGTGAAGTTGTCGGGCCTGGGCAAGCGCTTCACGGATTCGCAGCTCACGGGTCTGCTACGGAAACCACTCCCCAAGATGGTCGAGGGGGGAATGCAACCGAGCGAGCTCAAGGCCCCGGATCTCGCGGCGCTCGTTGCCTACCTGCGCGCGACCATGAATTAGTTTGCCGGGCTTCTGAGGCCAGGATGTCCCGCTCGTGGTGGCGGCTCTCCTGCGTCAGCGGGGCGGGTCGTAGCCCTATACGAATTGCCCCGACTCGAGGAAGAGGTGCCATCGCTCGTCGTGAAGAAGCGGTAGCCGAGGGGGCGAGGGCATTGGTTAAAGAGACGCCCTATACGGCTCGTCGGCTTCATGTTTCTCGGCCAGCTGCTGCTCGCCCTCGCACTGCTGTCTCTCGCCGTCGAAGTCGTCCGCGATCTTCGCGCCCGCGGCGTGCTGTAACCGAGCGTCTCAACCGTGCGCAGAGAGGCCGGCCTGAGCAGGCCGGCCTCTTTTCCGCGCAGGTCCTTCCGGCGATGCTCTACGGCGACACTGCGATGGCGTCGGCCTGACGCTGAGTTCGCGCGTCGCGGTACATGAGAAGCAGGCCGCTTTGCGACGGTGACGCGACGTCACCGCCCGGCACGGCCGAAATCGTCAGCGTGCTGCTGCCGCCGGCCGGCACGCCACTCGACGGTACTCCGGAACCCACGTAGCGGGGCGTTCCAGCCGTATAGGTCATGCCGGTGACGGCATCCGTGCAAATGCCGGTGAAGTAGTTGTCGCAGCCAAATACCGAAACGTCGAACTTCGTGCTCGGGGTGAGACCAAGGGCGGAGAGCGGCGCGGTCAAGATCGCATTTCCGGAGTCGAGATCCGCATCCGTGAAGAAAAACGCCGTGAAGGGGCCGGATGGCAGAGGCCCCGCAAAAACGACGTTCTGCCCGCTGGCCGCAAAGCCTCCATTTTCGGCGTTGAAGATCACGGAATCGAACGTCCCGTCCCGGTTCGTGTCGATGTAGATGTCGAACTCGGCCGGGTAGTTCGGGTGCGACCGCACGCCGAACGTGTTGACCGCGAATTGGATCCCGAATTGCCCAGCGCCGATACTGACCAGCCGCGCGCCGACCGACTTCAAGTCGACGATTGCGAAGTTGTCGCCCGGGTCCGGCAGAAGGGGCGGAGGGACACGGGCACTCGTTCCGAGCAGAGAAAAGACGTCCACCCTTCCATCAACGGCGCCGGTCGCATTCGAGAGCGACAGGGTGCCCGAGCCGCCGGAGAGTGCGACGCTCGTGCTCGCAGGAAGGACTGCGGCAGACCGGTGCGGCAGGATCTGCCAGGGGAGGTGGACGGTGTCCGTGGAGTCGGCGATCGTGACCAGGCCGTCGAACTCGAAATCCTGAAGTCGGAAGCCGTCACCGCCCCGGCTGCCGCCATTCAAAGTCCAGATGGGCAATTTCGTGACGTCGACCGTGATCTTGAAATTGAAGCTCTTGCTTCCATTGCCGGCGACCGTGACGCTCGAAGGCGCAGTGAAAGCGATGGCCCCGCTCGCCGCATCACTGGCGTCGCGGAAGCTGGGCGTGATCAAGTAAGTTCGGCTGCCGCTGCCGTAATTGCGGACCACGACCGCCTTCTGGAACGAAGTGGTTCCCGCCAGCGCCTGGTATCCGAACGACAGGCTGCCCGTGAGGTCGTCGGCGTCCCACGCCGCGGTCTTGCTGTCGAAGGCCCGCTTCACGCGGACCACGCCCCCGCCGATGCGCGTGATCGGCACGGCTCCGGGGCAGGCTACCGGGTTCTGGCTAGTGTTCGTTTCTGCCGTGTTCATCAGAAGCGACTTGATTTCCGAGGACGTTCGCGACGGGTATCGATCGACCAGCAGTGCCGCCGCTCCGGCGAGGACCGGGGCCGACGCGGAAGTCCCGGAAAACGGCGTCTCGCCCGTTCCTGTGCCGACTTCTGCCGAGAGAACGTCCGTACCGGGTCCCCCGATGTCCGGCTTGATCGAGTTGTAGCTGTAGCTCGGACCGCGCGACGAAAAAGCCGCCATGCTCTCCGCCAGAGACGCGGTGGAGCTGGGGTCGATGGTGGCGGTCGTGCCGAGCGCAGACGCCTTGAGACTGTTGCCGTCCGCCAACGTGATCGTGTAGCCCGGGATCGTTGGTGTCCCGCCGCCAAAGGAGAAAGTGGGCGGAAGGTCGCAAGTCCCCTGTGGGACGTTGTTCGCAACGATCGCGGCGATGGCCCCGGCGGCTGCAGCGTTCGAGACTTTCAGGCTGACCGCGCAGAGGCCACGATCCATCAGCAGGATTTGGCCCGTGTGTGAGCCGGAAGCATAAGGATTGCCGCCGGCGGCATTCGTACAGCCTCGCGCGGTACTCGCGTTGGTCGTGTCGTACACCAGCGTGCCCGAAGTCAGCGTCGGCAATGCCGACCAAGATTGCCAGACTGCACCCTTGGGGGAAGTCGCGGGGGTGGTAATGAGATAGAGCTTCGCGTCGGGATGGAAGGTGGCTGCTACGCTCAAGACGCGAGGCGCGGTCGATGGCGAACCGACGATGTAAGGTCGATCGGCAGAGTTCCCTGCGGACGCGACGACCACGACCCCCAGGGCGGATGCGTTCTGGCTCGCTTCGGAGAGATCGTCCTCCTTCTGGCCGTAAGAAGAACCGAGCGACATGTTGATCACGTCGACCGCGTCGGAGATGTCTCCGTCGCCGTTGGGATCGAGCACGAAGTCCATACCCTGCAACAGGGCGACGCCGCTGCAGGCGTTCGCAACCGAGCTGCAGACCTTGGCCTCGATGAGGCTGGCGCCCGGCGCGATCCCCTTGTGCGTGTCGTCCGTACTGTGGCCGGCGATGATGTCGGAGGTGTGCGTTCCGTGACCGCCGGCGCAGGAGGGGCTTATAGTCGGCCCTCCGCAGCCGATCGGGTCGTCGTCCGGCGAGAGGGGACCGCTCGGCCAGGCCTCACCCACGAAGTCGTATCCATTGACGACCTTGGCCGTGGGGAAGAGGCCATCCCGGCTCTTGTTCGCCGGATCGGAAGTCGACGTGCCGTACGCCGCCGTATAGGCGGCGAGCGTGCCGGGTCCGCCGAAATCCTTGTGCGTGTAGTCGATTCCCGAGTCGAGCACGCCGACGGTTACGCCGGTGCCGTCATAGCCCGCATTCTCGACGTCCACCGCCCCGATGTAGGAACGAACTGCGGCGAGGTCGAGCTGGTAGTCGATGATCGGACGGATCTTGGCCACGCCCGGGAGAGCCGCCACTGAGCCCAATTTGGAGTCGTCGATGGAAACGGCGAGAGCGTTGTAGGCTTTGCTGACGCGCGCTATTTCCCGACCGCCCAGATTCCGGATTTGCCCCATCAACGAGTCCTGCTTCTGTTTGAGGTCCTGGAGATACTTGCGTTGCTGGGCGCCGTTCAGCTTCGCCCCGACCTTCTTGGCGTCCGGGCCGACCGCGACCGCCAATGGGGGATCGACCAATTTGACCCAGACTCCGATTTCGCCCGGGGTGGGCAGACTGTGGGTGGCCTTCGTCGCTCCGGTGCCGTCGGGCAATCTCAAATCGGAAACGTCAGCCTGAGGCGACTGCGCGACACTGACCACCGGTGCGAGAAACAGTGCAACGGGAAGGACGAGACAGGGAAGTCTCCTTCGGACGTGGTCCTCTGGCATGGTTCCTCCTTTTGTTTTGGATTTGTGCGGGCTGACTGACGAGAACAAGGTTCTCGCTCCTCAACGGGCAGAGTCTGCCCGGTGCCCCTTGCAAAAGGCGGTCCACAGGATTCGCTCAGCCATGGCGGCCGATTCGCGGGCTCGGGCGGAGGAGGGTCGCGCCCCCCGGTTCCGCCGACGTCTTTCGCTGGAGCTCGTTCGATTCGCGGCGTCCGAGCTCGATGCGGTGGTGTCGTTATTCTCTGACGGTTTCGACCGCAGCCCTCCACGAACGGCCCGACTCGAGGAAGAGCGCGCGGTCGCTTGTCGTGAAGAAGCGGTAGCCGAGTCGGGCGAAGGCGGGGATGTCTTCGCGGCGGGCGACCATGATGCCTGCCGTCTTGCGGGCGCGCGCCGCTTCCGAAGCGACCCGGGCGACCTCGGCCCGGAATCGCTCGGAAGACGTATCTCCGGGCGTGCCGAGCGCCTGCGAGAGGTCGTTCGGGCCGACGAAGAGGACGTCGACAGCGGGAAGGTCGGCGATCGGCGCGAGGTCGTCGAGCGCGCCTTCCCGCTCGATCTGCACGGCGACGAGCGTGTCCTCGTTGGCCCTGCGCACGAAATCCGCGAGAGGCACCGTGGCGTAGCGATTCGCCCGAACTCCGCCCAGGCCGCGCTTCCCTTCCGGCGAGAATTTCAGCGCCTCGATTGCGGCGCGCGCCATCGCGGCGCTTTCGACTCGCGGAAGAAGCGTCCCGGCCGCGCCCGCGTCGAGGTACCGGCCCACCTGTTCGGAGACCGCGGAGGGCGCCCGCACGATCGCGCTGATCCCCGCGCCGTCGGCAGCGAGAACGGCCGAGGCGACCGACTCGATCGAGAAGAAGCCGTGCTCGCCGTCGAGGACGACGAAGTCGAATCCGGCGATCGCGGCGAGTTCCACGAAGCCGGTCGTCGGCCAGGTCAGGAAACAGCCGAGAAGAGTTTCACCCGCGCGCGCTCGCGCGCGAAGCGACGTCAAGTCGTCCGGCTCCGGACGAGGTTGAACTTCAGCATCTCTCCGTACGACACCCGCGAGTCGAGGTCTTCGCGGGCGATCTTCAGGTGCTGTGTCAGTCCCTCGAGAACGAGCTCCATGCTGACGGCGAGCTCTTCGGGCGAAGCGGGGGCGAAGTGCTCCTCGACCGCCTTCTTCAGCCCCGGCACCGACTCGAGCGCCGCGATGTGCTCGGGAAAAGGCGTGTCATCGGACAGGGTGACCTTGTTGCCCGCCGAAAACCATTCGAGGATCGGCTCGTAGAGCGGGTGGATCTTTTCGGGCGCCGGCGCCGTGCGGGCGCGCCGCGGCATCGAGAGCTCGTCCGTGTCGTCTTCGTCGGCGCGGCGCCGCTGCGAAGGTCTTCCCGAATCGGGCGGCGGGAAGCGCGCGTCGAAGAGCTTCTTGACCGCGGTCGCGATCAGCTTCTTCGCGATCACTTCGGCTCCCTGCTGTTCTCCCTCGTAGACCATCTCGACTTTTCCGGTGATGGCGGGAAGGCACGCCGGCAGGTCGCAAAGCCGGGGAAAGACCTGACGCTCGCCGTGCACGAGGCCGCGGCGCTCGAGGTTGGACGCCAGGATCTCGACCGCCGAGATCGGCATCCGCGCCGAGACCCCCGAGGACTGGTCGACGAACTCGCTGGCGCGCGCCGCGAACGCGATCTCCTCGACGAGCTCACGGAAGAACTCGGGGATCTCGACCGCAGGCGTCGCGTGGCGCTCGAGCCATGCCTCCTGCGCGGTGATCCGGGCCGCGACTTTCACCTCGTCGGGGTAGTGCGTCAGGATCTGCGACGAGATCCGGTCTTTCAGCGGAGTGATGATGTTGCCGCGGTTCGTGTAGTCCTCGGGGTTCGCCGAAAACACCAGCAGGATGTCGAGCGGGATGCGGATGGGAAAGCCGCGGATCTGCAGGTCCCGCTCCTCGAGGATGTTCAAGAGCCCGACCTGGATGCGAGGCTGGAGGTCCGGCAGCTCGTTGATCGCGAAGATCCCTCGATTCGTGCGCGGGATGATCCCGAAGTGGATGACCTCCTCGTCGGAATAGGAACGGCGCTGGGTCGCCGCCTTGATCGGGTCCACGTCGCCGATCAGGTCCGCGATCGTCACATCCGGCGTCGCGAGCTTCTCCCGGTAGCGCTCTTCCCGCGGAATCCAAGCGATCGGCGTGTCGTCGCCGCGCTCCGCGAGCATCCGCCGACCGTATTTCGTGATCGGCCGCAGCGGATCTTCGTTCAGGTCGCTGCCCTCGATCGCCGGGATCTCGGGGTCGAGAAGCCCGACCAGCAGCCGCAGGAGGCGCGTCTTCGCCTGCCCGCGCAGGCCCAGGAGCAGGAAGTCGTGCTTCGACAGGATCGCGTTGTGGAGCGAGGGCAGGACGGTGCGGTCATAACCGTGTACCCCCTCGAACGGGTTCTCGCCGCGGGAAAGCGCGCGGCGGAGGTTTTCCCGGAGCTCCTCCTTGACCCCGCGCGAGCGGTAGCCGCTCGCTTTCAGTTCCCGGAGGGTCGCCGGCTTCGACACGGCGGTCACCGGCGGACTACCAGCCCGCATTCCGCGACTCTCACCCGGGAACGATCAGCGGGATCTGCTCGCCGATCCGGAAGAGCCGAATCGCCGGCAGTCCGGACAGCTTTGCCGCGCGGCGCGCGATCCCCTCGAGGCGCGGCCGCTGGAAGCCGACGACCGTCTCGCGGATGCGACCGTTGCCTCCCACGAGGAAGAACGTCGGGACGTTGGTGAGTCCGAGCGCCGCCGAGGCCTTCCACGGCGGGGGATCGTAGAGCGTTTCGAGGTCAACGCCCAGCCGTTGGTGGAATTCCCGGGTCAGCCCGCGGTCGTCCTGCGAGACCGCGAACGTGCGCAGGCCATTTTCACCGATTCGACGGATGCGATCGAAGTGCGGCCACGCGTACTCCGAGGTCGGGCACGTTGTCTTGAAGAAGCCGTAGAGAGTCTCCGCCTGCGGAGCGACGAAGCGAGCACCCGACTCCGTCTCGAGCTCGATGCCGGGAAACGCTTCGCCAGGTTCGAGTGCCGCCAAGAAACCTCCCGCTCCGCCCTCGCGGAGCCATCCGCTCTTCTCGACGGCGATTATAGACTTCGCGCGCGGACCGCGAGCGGAGCGTCCGAGCAAGTCGCGCGGGGACAGGTACCGAACATGTCGCGGGGACAGGTCCTACGGACCTGCACCCGCCACCGAACACGTCGTGACCTGCACCCCCCACCGAATGAGGAACAATGACGGCGAAGAAATCGCGGAAGTTCTCGCGGCGCGACTTCGTGAAGGGTGCGGGCATCGCGCTCGCTGCGGGAACGATTCCCGCCGTCTCGTGCGCGCCGCGGGAAAAACAGCCTGCTCCCGTCCGGAAGACCCTGAAGATCCTTCAGTGGAGTCATTTCATCCCGGCGTACGATCTCTGGTTCGACGGCGTCTACACGAAGGAGTGGGGGGAGAAGAACTCCACGGACGTCACGGTGGACCACATGGCTTCGACGGAGGTCCCCGCCCGCGGGGCGGCCGAGGCCTCGGCGCGCAAGGGGCATGATCTCTTTCTCTTCCTGTCGCCGCCGGCCGCGTACGAAACGCAGGTAATCGATCACCGCCCCGTGATCGAAGCGGTCCAGAAGAAACACGGGAAGATGATTCCGCTCGCGCAGCGGTCGACGTTCAACCCGAAAACCGGGAAGTTTTTCGCGTTCTCCGATTCGTACGTGCCCGACCCGGGCAACTATCGGATCGATCTATGGGAGAGAGTCGGTTATCCGAACGGACCCGATACCTGGGACGACCTGCGCAAAGGCGGCCGCAGGATCAAGGAGCAGTTCGGAAATCCGGTGGGCATCGGCCTGTCGCAGGAGATCGACTCGAGCATGGCTCTGCGGGCGGTGCTCTGGTCGTTCGGCGGCGCCGAGCAGGACGAAGCGGGCAACGTCGCGATCAACTCGAAAGAGACGATCGAGGCCTTGAAGTACGTCCGCGCGCTCTACAGAGAGACGATGACGCCGGAGGTCTTCACCTGGGATCCCTCGTCGAACAACAGGATGATCCTCGCCGGGCGAGCCTCCTTCATCTGCAACGCGATCTCGGTGACGCGGACCGCCGAGCGCGAGCACTCCGACATGTCGAAGAAGATCGGGCTGACGGCCGCTTTGAAGGGTCCGGTCCGGCGCATCGCCGCCGAGCACGTCATGAACTGCTACGTGATCTGGAAGTTCGCCGAGAATCCGGACGCCGCGAAGCAGTTCCTGGTCGACCTCATCGATCACTTTTCCGACGTCTTCCGGGAAGGGGAGTCCTACAACTTCCCCTGCTTCCCGGCGTCGCTCCCCGACCTCCAGCAACGGATCGCGAGCGACCCGAAGGCCGACCCACCCGACAAGTACCGGGTCCTGGGGTCGGTGCTCGACTGGGCCACGAACGTGGGCTTTCCCGGTTACGCGACCGCCGCCATCGACGAAGTCTTCAACACCTTCGTGATTCCGACGATGTTTGCCCGTGTCGCGAAGGACGAGGCCACGCCGGAAGAAGCGGCCCGCGCCGCCGAACAGCAGATCCACCGGGTTTTCGAGCGGTGGAACCGCGGAACCTGATGGGGCGAAGCGCTTAGAATCCGGTCGTGGCCGTCCTCGACACGTTCCGGCGCCCCCTTCGAAATCTCCGGATCTCTGTGACGGACCGGTGCAACCTGCGCTGCCAGTACTGCATGCCGGAGAAGGAATACGTGTGGCTGCCGCGCCAAGACATCCTCGACTTCGAAGAAGTCAGCCTTCTGGTCGACGTCTTTGTCGACCTCGGGGTCAATCGCGTACGCTTGACCGGCGGCGAGCCGCTCGTGCGGCGCAATCTCCCGAATCTCGTTCGTCTGCTCGCGTCGAAACCAAGCCTGCTCGATATCGCCTTAACGACGAACGGAGTACTGCTGACCGAGCAGGCTCACGGGCTTCGAGAGGCCGGGCTGCACCGCGTTACGGTGAGTCTCGACACGCTTCGGCCGGACCGCTTCCAATCTCTGACGCGGTTCGACGAGCTCGCGCGCGTCAAGTCCGGCATCGAGGCGGCATCGAAGCTCGGTTTCTCCGCGCTGAAAATCGATGCCGTCGTGATCCGGGGAGTCAACGAGGACGAGCTCGTGCCCCTCGTCGAATATGGACGGCGCGTCGGCGCCGAAGTTCGCTTCATCGAGTACATGGACGTCGGCGGAGCGACGCACTGGTCGAGAGACGCCGTCGTTCCGGGCAGCGAGATCCTCGAGCGGCTCGGACGGCACTACGGCGCGATCGAGCCCGTCGTCGAGGAGAGCTCCGCGCCGGCGGTCCGCTTCCAGCTCGCGGACGGCCTCGTCTTCGGGATCATCTCCTCGATGACCGCGCCGTTCTGCGGCTCGTGCGATCGGAGTCGGCTGACGGCCGACGGGATGTGGTACCTCTGCCTCTACGCGAGCGTCGGAATCGATCTTCGCCGACCGCTCCGCGCGGGCGCATCCGAAGCGGACCTGCGGTCGCGAATCGAGACGGGCTGGGACGTGCGAGCCGATCGCGGCGCCGAGCAGCGGCTCGCGCTCCAGGATCGTTCGCCATTGCTTCCGGCGGGGACGCTGCGCGAGGATCCCCATCTCGAGATGCATACGCGGGGCGGTTGACCTTGTCAGGAGCCGATTCGGACGACGGATCTCGGTCCGCGGAACCCGTTCCCGGGCTGACGAACGCGCGCGGGCTGGCGCTCGACCGCATGCCAATCCGAACGCGGGAGAGCGGCGCGACGCTCTCGGCGTGGCGCCTCTCCGCCGCGACCGACCAGGGCGAGGGCGCGATCGTGCTGGTCGAAGCCGGCGCGGGTGAAGCCTGGTATCGGGGCGAGGGCGTTTTTCTCGGCTGGACCGGGGAACGGCTCCGCGGGGCCTACGAGACGCTCCGGCCGCGGACCGACGAGTCCGCGTTCGAGATCCAACAGCTGGGCTGAAGAAGCGCGGGCGCGGATCGGACTACGGCGGCGGCGCCGAGTCCGCGAGGAGCCGCCATTCGTCGGGCGTCAAGAACGGGGCGGCGGCAGGGTAGTAGACGTTCTCCATCTCCGACTCGTGAGCGGCGAGGCGCCGCTCGAGGTTTTCCACGAGACCGAGCACGTCCGCGAGCGGCGCTCGTTCGTCGATCTGCGAGAGAAGGTATCGGGTCAGCTCCCGGATCTGCACGTACTCGAGCCGGAGCTCGCGCTCCGGATCGCGGCCCGGGAAGGACGCGCGGGACAGCGCGGGAAGGAAAACACGCTCTTCGGCGGCGGTCCACCGGATGAGCTGCGCGTGGAAGTCCGCCAGGGCGATCCGGCAGGCATCGTCCTCGCGGCGCTCGAGGGCCCGGCGAAAATCGTCGAAACGGCCTCGAAGCCCCCTCTGAACGGCGAGGAGGTCGTCCTCCGAATTCACCTTAAAGACCGGCGAGACCCGGCTCGATCCGGGTGAAGCCCTGCCCGGCTGCCCAGAGATCCATCGAGAGCGAGACGAGGTCGTCCACCTCCGGGATCGGCCGGGCGTCCTCCGAGAGGTCGATCGATTTGACGTATCGGTTGCAGGTCTCGCAAGCCTCGACGCGCACGTTTGCATGCGTCTCGTTCTGGAAGGACGGGAGCTTCGCGGGATCCCCCTCGAAACAGGAGGGGCAGAGAATGCGGCCGAACACCCACTCTCCGCCACAGAGCGCGCATCCCAGCATCCGGCGCGCGCCTTCCATCAACGAAGCGTCGCGGCGCGCGGAGATCCACGGGAAGCCGCCGCAGAAAGGGCATTGGCCCTGACGGTGCACCCGGTCGGGCGCCGTGTTGACCGATCTCAAGAACTCGACGTAGGGGCGCAGCATCGCGCGCGAGAGGTAGTCCTCGGTCGATGCCCGATCGCCGGCCCAGTAGACGAGGAGCCGGGTACGGGCGGTCGAGGGAAGATCTTTCTGCCGGGCGCGCGCCTCGTCGGCCAGGAGCTGCGGGCCTTCGCGAGCCGCGTACTCGATGAGCGTGGAGAGTCGGGGAAGAAGACGCTCGGCGTCGTCGTCCAGATGTCCCGTGAGCGGCGCCTCTCCGTGCGCGGCCTCGATCGCGGCGGCGATCCGCCCCTGAACGCGGTAAAGACCCGCGGCGAAGCGGAGCGGAGCTTCCGCGGCCGGCGCCTGGCGCAAGAGAGCCTCGGCCCGCGCCGCGCGCCGGTCGAATTCCGAAACGGTCCTGGAGTTCGTCTACCGCCGCCGGCTTTCTTCACCCGAGATGACTTCGCGGTACCAGCGGGCGTGGTGCAGACGCGCCCATTCCCGCGTGACGGTCCCGCGGACCATCGAGCCGAAGGTGCCGGGCTCGGCCGCCGTGCCGAGGTAGATGTGGAGGACGATCGCGACCGCGAAAAGGATGAAGGTCACGTCGTGGATCAGATAGGCGAACTCGAGCAGCAGCCTCGGAAAGGCGCGGGGAAACCAGATCAGAAGGCCCGAAAGGAGAAGCCCGACGGCGCCGAGCCCGGCCGCCCAGAAGAAGAGCTTCTGTCCGCCGTTGTACTTGCCGACGTCCGAATCGTCGGTCTCGTAGCGCATGTACGCGAAGGCCTTCGGCCCGAGCCACTCTTTGTCGCGCGGCTCGAGACGCATGTCGGCGATCCAGTGCACGAACATGACCGCCGAGGCGAGAAAGAAGGCGACGCCCATCCAGGGATGGAGGAGCCGGCAGACCGTGAGCCCGCCGAAGAGGTGCGCCATCCAGCCAAACACCGGCGTCCAGATCGGCATCCCCGTGAACACGCAGGCGAAGAACGTCAGGGCAACGCTCCAGTGGATGACGCGCGAGACGAGGCGATGTCGGACGATCTCGCTGCCGACGATGACGTCCTCCCGGTCGCGGGCCGCGACGACGGCCGTGTCGAAAGGGCGATGGGGCCTGGCGGCGCTCATGCGGAACCCCCTTTTTCGGTCGGTCGATCCGGGCTACGCATCCGGCAGATTGCGGTCCCGGGCCTCGGCTCCCCGGACCTCCTTGGGTCCGAACCTCGTGTAGTGCGCGAACGCGCCGATCACGGCGCCGAAGATCGCGATGCCGCCGAGCGGCCGCAGAACCGACTTCCAGAATTTGACGAGCAAGGGGACGTGCGGATCGCGCGGCAGGTCGTACCACTCCGGGTGGTCGCCGTGCGCGAGGACAGTCACGACCCCGGTGCCGTGCACCCCCTCCGGGTTGTAGAGGGCGGCATTGGCGAAGCCGGTGCCCTTCAACTGTTCGACGCGGCGAGATCCGAGCGCGACCATGTCGTCCTTCGTTCCGAACTGGAGGCACCCGGTCGGGCACGCCTTGATGCACGCTGGCTCGAGCCCCACGGAGACGCGGTCCACGCAGAGTGTGCACTTCGCCATCTTTCCGGTGGTCTGGTGGAATCGCGGAACGTCGAAAGGACACCCGGTCTCGCAGTAGCCGCAGCCGATGCACTGATCCGGGTTCACGTCCACGATTCCGTTGGCGTACTGGACGATCGCGCCGGGCGCCGGGCATGCCGCGAGGCAACCGGGCTCCTCGCAGTGCATGCACTGGTCTTTGCGCATCAGCCAGACGAGCCCGCCGTCGAAGTCCCGCTCGTTGAAACGGATCAGGTTCCAGTATTCCGCGTGCAGGGTCGGCAGCGTCTGGTATGTGCCGGTCTGCACGGTCGCGAGATGCCGCAGGTCATTCCACTCGATGCACGCCGCCTCGCAGGCTTTGCAGCCGATGCAGGTCGTCGTGTCGATGTACTTCGATACGGTGGGGACGCTGCGCATCCCCGAGAGGCTTCCCCACACCGAAGCGGAGGAGCGGCGGATCTCGAGGTTCTGCTGAACGCTCATCTCCTCCTCCTCAGGCCTTTTCGAGCCGCACGAGAAAGGCCTTGAACTCGGGCGTCCACGAGTTGGGGTCCATGGCCGAGGGCGTCAGCATGTTGGCGAGCGGCCCGGTGTGGTTCGGATCGCCGGCGTAGCCCCAGTGGATCGGGAAGCCGATCTGCCACATCTCTTTGCCATCGATCTTCATCGGCCGCAGGCGTTTGGTGACCATCGCCACTCCCTGAATCGAGCCGCGCGCGGAGGTGACCTTGACCTGCGACCCGTTGGCGATGCCTTTCTGCTGGGCGAGGCCTTCCGGGATCTCGACGAAGAAGCCCGGCTGCAGCTCGTTCAGAACTCCGTCGTGCTGGTGCTGCGTCCAGTAGTGGAAGTGCTCGGTCAGCCGATACGTGGTACACACGATCGGGAAGTCCGCGCTCGTTCCGTACACGTCCTTGTCCGAGGAAAACTTCTTGCTCACCGGGTTGGAAGTCACCTTTGGATGGAGCGGGTTGGCGATCGGCGCCTCGATCGCCTCGTAGTGCTCCGGGAAGGGACCGTCGTTCAAGCCCGAGGCGAAGAGACGCCCGACTCCTTCGGGCAGCATGATGAACGCGCCATACGTGCCGGGCGGCGAGTCCGGTTTGATGTCGGGTACGTCCCCGACCCACTTCTCACCGTTCCACACGATGCCGGGCCGCTTCGGATCCCAAGGCTTGCCCTCGGCGTCGGCGGAGGCGCGGTTGTACATGATGCGGCGGTTGGCGGGCCAGGAAAAGGCCCAGGTGGGATACATGCCGAGTCCCGTCGGGTCGGCCGTCGAACGGCGCTGCGCGTTGTTGCCGGCCTCGGTGTAGACGCCGGAGTGGAGCCAGTTGCCGCACATCGTCGAGCCGTCGTCCTGGAGCTGCCCGAAGCCGTCGATCTGTTGTCCGGCGGTCTTCAAAGTCTTGGTCTTATCGGTCGGGTCCGGGATGTCGGCGAGCGCCTTGCCGTTGATCTCCTTCAGGACCTCGGAGAGATCCGGCTCGATCGGGTTGGTGTAGCTCCAGGTGACGTTGGCGACGGCCTCGGGAAGCGCGCCCCCCTCCTTCTTGTAGAGGTCGCGCACGGCGAGGAAGACTCGCGCGAGGATCTCCTGATCGGACTTGGCCAGACCCGGAGGATCGAGCGCCTTCCACTTCCACTGCATCCAGCGGGCCGAGTTGGTGAACGTTCCGTCCTTCTCCGCGAAGTCCGCCGCGGGGAGCAGGAAGACTTCCGTCGGGATCCTGGAAGCGTCGGGCGGACCGTACTCCTTGGGAGCCTTCCAGAAGATCGAGCTTTCCGTCTCGACGTTCTCGACGATGACGAGCCACTTCAGCTTCGAAAGTGCCGCCACCCACTTCTTGGAGTTCGGCCCCAGGCCGACCGGGTTCATGCCGAAGGAGATGAACCCCTCGGGTCCGGGCTCCTTCCCTCCGGCGCGCGTCGAGTTGCCGCGATACATGTCGTCGCAGATGTACATCCAGGAGTAGTTGCCGTCGACCTTGGGAAGCCAGGCGTAGCCGAAGTCGTTCTCCTTGGTGGCCGCCTTGCCGTACTGCGCCTTCAACAGCGAGGCCATGAACTTCGGATAGTTCGACCAGTAGTTCATCGAGGCCCACGCCTCTTTGTTGAGCGTCGTGGGCGTCGCGGCCTCCAGGTACTGCGCGAGCGTCTGCTGCGGACCGGCGGGTGTCTTGAGATATCCGGGGAGGATGTCGAACGTTCCGGCGATGTCAGTCGCGCCCTGGATGTTGGAATGCCCGCGGAACGCGTTCACGCCGCCCCCCGGCCGCCCGACGTTGCCGAGAAGGAGCTGCAGCATGGCAGCGCACCGGATCATCTGGACGGCCGTCGAGTGCTGCGTCCATCCGAGGGCGTAAGTGATCGTGCCAGCCTTCTCCGGCACGCCCGTCGACGTGACGATCTGGCAGACCTTGAGATATGTGTCCTTCGGCGTCCCGCAGATCCGCTCGATCATCTCGGGCGTGTACCGTTCGACGTGCTTCTTCAGGAGCTGAAACACGCAGCGTGGATTCTGAAGAGTCGGGTCGACGCCGTAGGCCTTCGTCTTCGGATCGGGCTCGTACGCCCACGCCGTCTTGTCGTATTCCGTCTTGCCCGGGTCGAAGCCGGAGAAGAGGCCGTCGTTGAACTCGAACTTCTCGCCGATGATGTAGGGGCCGTTCGTGTGGATCTTGACGTAGTCCTCGTGGTACCGCTTGTTCTCGATCGCGTAGCGGATGATGCCGAGCAGGAACGCGATGTCCGTCCCGGCGCGCACGGGCGCGTAGAGATCCGCCGTCGCAGCCGTACGGGTGAAGCGCGGGTCGACGGCGACGAGCTTGGCGCCGCGCGTCTTCTTCGCCTCCATGAACCATTTGAAGCCGACGGGGTGATTCTCGGCGGGGTTACCGCCCATTGCCAGGATGACGTCAGTATTCTTGATGTCGACCCATCCGTTTGTCATCGCGCCCCGACCGAACGTGGTGGCCAAACTGGTCACCGTGGGGCCGTGTCAAACCCGGGCCTGGGTGTCTCTGTACGGCACCCCCAGGGCCGTGATGACTTTCCACTGGAGGTAGTTGAACTCGTTGGTATCCGTGCAGCCACCGATCATGGCCATGCCCGGATTGCGATTGACGACTTCGCCCTTCGCGTTCTTCGCGACGAAGCACTTGTCGCGCGTGTCCTTGATGTGCCGCGCGATCTTCGAGATCGCCTCGTCCCAGGAGATATCCTCCCACTTGTCGGAGCCGGGTCGCCGCACCTTCGGCCTGGTCAGCCGGTTTTTGTGCGTGATGTCATCTTTCAACGTGATGCCCTTGGGGCAGAGAGTCCCGCGGGAGATCGGGTGGTCCGGATCGCCTTCGACGTGGACGACGCTGGCCTTGGCATTCTTCGACTTGTCGCCGAGAGTGTGGATGATGACCCCGCAGGAGACCGCGCAGTAGGGGCAGATACTTCGGGTCTCCGTGGTGCGCGAGATCTTGAACTCACGCATCTCGGCTTTGGCCAGAGCGACGTCGAACCCGAGGGCGATCGTGCTTCCGACGGCCGTGGCCTTCAGGAATCCGCGACGGGTCAGCTCCATGGTCCCACCTCCGCGGAAAACGAAACGCTGCCGTCATTCCAGAACTCCCGCCGTGGTTTGTCAAGCGCTTTCTCGACGGCCGGGCGGAGGAAGTTTCGCTACGACGCGAGAATCCGCGCGGGATGGGAGTAGACGTTGTAGCGCCGTTCTCTCAAGAATCCGACCAGCGTCAGCCCAGCGGCGTCCGCGAGCTCGACGGCGAGGCTCGAAGGGGCAGAAACGGAGGCGACGACCGGAATCCCGGCCGCGTACGCCTTTTGAACAATCTCGAATCCGGCGCGCCCCGAGACCATCAGGACCGAGTCCGCGAGCGGCAGCTCGCCGCGAAGGAAAAAACGGCCCACGACCTTGTCGGTCGCGTTGTGGCGCCCGATGTCTTCCCGCAGGGCCTGGAGCCGTCCGTCGGCGTCGAACAGGCCCGCGGCATGCAGGCCGCCGGTCGTCGAAAAAACGGACTGGCCCTCCCGGAGCCTTCCCGGCAGCGCGAAAAGGAGCTCCGGAGAGATCCGGAGGCTCGAGACGAGAAGTGGAGCGTCGGAGGGGATCACGTTCTCGATCGAGGTTTTTCCGCAGACTCCGCAGGCAGAGCCCATCACCGTCCCCCGTTCGAGCTTTTCACTGCGCCTTTGAGCGTCCGGAGCCAGGGTCGCGATCATCACGTTGGCACGCAGCTCCGAATCGATGCGGGGATCGACCGGCCGTTCGAGACCAAGGAGGTCCTCGCGGGATTCGAGGACGCCTTCGGCGAAAAGGAGCCCGGCGACGAGCTCCTCGTCGTTGCCGGGCGTCCGCATCGTGGTGACGAAGGATCTCGCGCCCCCCGAATCCCGGGGCCGGATCCGGATCTCCAAGGGCTCTTCGACGGCGAGCGCGTCTTCGCGCTCGATTTGCCGCTCCCCCTCGCGCGCCACGACCCGCATTCGCTCGATCGGTTCCACTTCTTTCATTATCCCGCCGGGATATGGGACCGCCGGAGCCAGCGGGAACGTTTGCAGGCTCGGGATCGGTGACGGGGAGCCGGGGGCCTATCCGTCAACTGGCTCGAAGACGAGCTCGGTCGTTATCGCGATCGCGGCCGAGAGCGACCGGTAGACGGGGCAGCGGTCCTGATAGAAACCGTGAACTCGCTCGGCGGTCTCGTGCTCCGCTTCGGGCGCCTTCAGCTTCAGCCGGAGGTGGATCCGCTTGATCACGAGAACTCCCTCCTCCTTCTCGATTTCGCCCACCGCTTCCCCGATCAGCCGGTCTCCCACCGCCGAAACCTGGCGCACCTCCAGTGCGCCTGCAAATGTGCCCGTCAGTCAACCCGCCGCGGCCGCGACGACGTAGTCGAGAGTCGTCGCACGGGGCTCATAGTCTTCCGGCGACACCTTGTAGTGCGCGGCGACCGCGCCATGAACGCCGAAGATTACGGGCTCCTTCTCTGCCGGCAGATAGGCCTTGCGGACAGGCCCCTTCACCCGTTCGATTCGTACCTGCGATCGATAGACGACCTCGGCCATCTTTTGCCCCTTCTCCACGGCTGCGAACCATGCTCCTGGCAGCGCGCTGCCCGCGGAATGAACCGAAGCGGGCCGCCGCTGATCGGTGACCCGGCTCCTGCTTCGGAGGACTCTACGCCAGTGCCGCGCTCTTCCCGATAAGGCGCAGCTGATCTCGTTCGACCCGGGTCCCGAGAAAGCCCCGATTCCGCGGAGCGTTCTGTTTCGAGTCGGAACACCGTTGCGCTCCCGCCATGGGATGGTGCGTAGCGGCCGTTTACTCTCTCCCGGCCGCCGTCGAGGCGGCCGCTAAAAAAGCCCCTCCCGAGGGAGGGGCTCGAAGAGTGTTGTTAACCCGAAATCACGGGTTGATCGTCACCACGATGACGGCCCTTCCGTTGTTGGTCGTGTCGGTCAGCTCGGACACGGTCGTGATCCGCGACGCGTCGATGGCGTGGCGGTTCACGAGATACGACCTGGCGCTTTCCGCGCGCTGATGCGCCAGCGATTCGCGGCGCGAGGCCATGGTCCCGTCGTCCGGATATCCGGTGATGACGACGGTCGCGCGGGGGTTCTCACGGAGGCGGAGCGCCACGGCGTCGAGACGCGCCTTTGCGATGTTGGTGATGCGAGCACTGCCCCGATCGAAGTCGATCGTGTCCGTCGTGGGAGCCGGCGGAGGCGGCGCGACCACGGGCGGAGCCGGCGGCGGCATCGGAGCCGGCGGAGCCTCCGGGGGAGCCGGCGGAGGCGGCTTGGGAGCCGGCGGAGGCGGAGGAGCGGGTGGAGGCACGAGGACGGTCGGCACCGTAATGCTGAAGTTGTAGAGAACCGAGAGAGCGAGCTCGTTCCCCTTGGTCTTGACCTTCGTGGTGCTGCCGGATTCGAGGCGGGCGTTCAGGTACTCGAAGCCGAGCGCGTAGGGTCCGACCTTCCAGCGCAGCATGCCGGTCACGATCTCGTTCTTCAAGCGCGCGGCGGCGCCGTTCCAGCGGATCGCGTCTTTGTCTTTCGGGTCGTCCAGCGCGTAGAAACCGTAGAGGCCCCAGTTCGGCGTGAAGTCGTAACCCACCTGGGCCCACCCGCCGGTCGACTTGATGTCGCCGAACTGCGTCAGCGCCGTGAACTGCTGCCCGGCGGCCTTGGACGTGTAGACGCTGCCGTGGATCAGGAAGCCCCCGATCTGGAGCCTCGCGCCGAACTCGCCGATCTTTCCGTCGAGCTTGTCGTTGCCGGTGGAGGCGTTGGCGCCGGAGAGATCCTTCTGGTCCCAGTGGCCCACGGCGTAAATGCCCCACGACCCCTTTTCGACCTTTCCGCTCAGGTTCAAGCGGGCTTCGACCTGGGGAAAACCCGCGTTTCCGGCGGACAGCTCGTTGATGTTGGAGTTCACGCCGGTCGAGCACTCGTTGTTGGTGGTGCCTCCGAAGCAGCGATCCCAGCTCCCGCGCATGACCGCGAGCTGCAGCTCGGCGTTCACAGGAGCAGTCTTGGGAGTCAGCCCCTGGTAGAGAAAGATCCCGGGGAACCGCCATCCCGGAAGGCCGCTTCCGTAGCCGAGCGGGAACGCGATGTGCGAGGTCGAGACCGGCAAGACGTTCGTCGCGGCGTTCGAAGAAAAGCCGAAGAGCGGCGACCAGAACTGTCCGATGCGGATCGTCGTCCGGCCGTTGCCGATGTCGGCGTAGGCCAGCCGCAGACGCGGCGTCGGCTGCTGCCCGGAGAAAGCGCCGGTGCCGTTGAAGCCGCCGAAGAAGTCGGCCTCGAGCAGAGCGCCGACCCTCCAGTCGGAGGCGGGCGCGACCTTCGGGCCATTGAACGCGAAAGTCAGCCGGGTGTTGCGGACGTCGCCGCCGTAGAACCACCGGTCTCTCGTGTATTCCGGAGGGATCGGCCACTCCGTGTTCTGTCCGTTCCCGAAGGAGAAGTTCTGGTCCTGGGCGAACATCGTCGCGCTGATGAAGCCCCGGATGACCAGCCCCTCCCCCGGCGGCGCTTGCGCGCGCATCGAGGCGACCCAGAAGACGGCACAAGCCGCGAGGACCGTGATACGAACGCATCGCTTCATCGGAGTCTCCTTTCTACTCAAAACCTACGCGCCGACCGTACCGGAGTGTGATGATGACCCGCTCGAGTTCGAATCGTGTCCGGGGAAGGCGCGCATCCACGCGCCGGGTAGGAGCGTGACGAAGGATGCCGATCGGGAGAAGACGGAAGAAGTTCCGCCTTTTCTCCACAGGAGCCCACCCGCATTGAGGCATCGCGTTCGAAACTCCGTTCATTGTGTCACTTGACGGAGCCGACCGTAAAGCCCGCTATGAACCGGTCGAGAAAAAGGTTGTAAAGGACGGCAATCGGAAGGCTCGCGATCAGGCAGGCCGCCATCAGCGACCCCCAGTAGTAGACGTCGCCTCGGACGAGGTAGATCGGGACCCCCACCCCGACCGTCTGGTGGGAGGCCGAGGAGATGAAGGTCAGGGCATAGACGAACTCCTGGGTGACGAGCGTGAAGCTGAAGATCACGACCGTCAGGATCCCGGACACCGAGATCGGAATGACGAGCTTGACGAAGGCCTGGAACCGGGTCAGCCCGTCCACCATCGCCGCGTCTTCCAGCTCGGGAGGAATCGACTTGAAAAAGCCCATGAGCAGCCAGGTCGAGAAGGGGATCGTGAAGCTCGGGTACACGACGATGACCGCCCAGAGCGTGTCCTGGAGATGGAGCCAGGCAACGATGCGCGAGAGCGGGATGAAGAGGAGCGTCGGCGGCACGAGATACGTCAGGAAGATTCCGATTCCGATCCGGCCTCCCCACCTTCCGGTCAGCCGCGCGAGCGCGTACGCGGCCGGCACGGCCAGGAGGAGCGTGATGCCGACGACGACTGACCCGGCGAAGGCGGTGTTGCCGAGCCAGCGGAGGAAGAGCGTTTCGGAGAGGAGAAGCCGGAGGTGCTCGAGGGTGGGCTTCTGGTTGAAGATGAATGGATTGTTCCGGAGATCGTAGAGGTCGCCGGTGCGCTTGAAGCTCGTGATGAGCATCCAATAGAAGGGGAAGGCGAGCAGGATGGAGAAGAAGGCGAGCACCGTCCAGTGAAACGTGCGGAACGCCAGCTGCCGGGCGCGGACGCCCGCCATCACACCACTTCCGCGCGGTGCGCCGAGCGAAGCATCCGCCAGGCCACGGCGACCAAGAGCGGCACGAGGAAGATCGAGATCGCCGCACCCTCGGCGAGATCGCTGCCCAGAATCCCGGTGAAGAACGCCAGCGAGGGCAGCACCTGGGTCGTGTCGTAAGGCCCGCCCCGCGTCAGGATGTAGATCACGGTCATGTCGGTGAACGTGAAGATCGCGCCGAACAGGATCGCCACGTTGATGATCGGCAGCATCATCGGGAGCTCGATCTGGAACATCCTCCGGAAGAAGCCGGCTCCGTCCACTGCGGCGGCCTCGGGGATGTCTTTCGGAATCGCCGTCCAGCCGGCCAGGATGATGACCGTCGCGAACGGAAGCATGTGCCAGGTGTGGACGAGGATGACCGACATCATGGCGAGCTTCGGCTCCCCCAGCCACATCGGAGCCGAGAAGGCCTTGACGAGGTGGAGCCGGACGAGGACCCAGTTGATGACGCTGTAGAGCGAATCGAGGATCCACTTCCAGCCGATCGAGCCGATGGAGACCGGCGCGACCCACGGCAGCAGGATCAGGAACCGCACGAACCGCCGGCCGCGGAAGGCGTTCTTCAAGACGAGCGCGAGAAGGTTGGCGCCGATCAGGACGAGGATCTGCGAAGCGATGGTGAAGACGAACGAGTTCCGAAGCGAGCGGAGGAAAGTCGGATTCTGCAGCACGGAAGCGAAGTTCTTGAGACCCACGAAGTGGTACCCCACGCTTCCGACTTTGACGTCGCCCACGCTGTAGAGAAAGGCGAGGATGAAGGGCACGCCGACCAGGGCCACGACGTACAGGACGGCCGGCAGGAACATCACCGGCCCGAGCCAGCGCTGCCGGACTCCGCTCATGCCAGCGCCCGCGGCTCCGTCCGCGTTCCCTTGTCCCGGTCGAAGAACTTCAGATCCTTAGCCGCCACCGCGAAGTCGTGGACCGTGTCGGGCGCGAACCGTGCGGCGAGAGTCGAGGACATCCGCGCCACGGCTTTCTTGCCGTCGAACGGACCGCCGTCGAGCACGCCGTAAAGGATCCGTTCGGCCCCCAGGTACTCCTCGTGTTTGATCCGGAACGCCAGCCGCAACACGGGCTCCTCGCGCTGCAGCGCGGCCGCCGGGTAGAGGTGCTCCGGACGGAATCCGGCGATGACGTTTGAGGTCTCGACGAGGTTCATGGGAGGGGAGCCGAGGAAGGTCGCAACGAAAGTGTCCTGCGGCTCGTCGTAAACGTCCGCGGGCGTGCCGATCTGCCGCACCGCGCCCTGATTCATGACCACGACGCGGTCTCCCATGGCCATCGCTTCGACCTGGTCGTGGGTGACGTAGATCGTGGTCGTCCCGATCTTCTTCTGAAACTGCTCGAGCTCCTCGCGTGCAGAAGCCCGAAGCTTGGCGTCGAGGTTGGAGAGCGGCTCGTCGAGCAGGAAGAGCGTGGGCTCGCGCACGATGGCGCGCGCGAGCGCGACGCGCTGGCGCTCCCCTCCGGAGAGCTCCCGCGGCTTGCGGCCGAGCAGGCGCCCGATCCCGAGGAGATCCGCAGCCCACTGCGCCTTCTTGCGCCGCTCCTCTTTCGGCATGCGCCGCGCCTTCAAAGGGAACTCGATATTGCCGAGCACGGTCAGGTGCGGGTAGAGCGCGTAGCTCTGGAACACCATGGCGATCCGCCGCTGCCGCGGCGTCAGGTCGTTGACGAGAACGCCGCCGATCCAGATCTCGCCCGAAGTCGGCTCCTCCAGGCCGGCGATCATGCGCAGGAGCGTGGTCTTGCCCGATCCGGAGGGGCCGAGGAGGACGAGGAACTCGCCCTCCCGGCTCTCCAGGTCCACGTCGACGACGGCTCCGACCTGTCCTTTGGCGAAGAGCTTGGTCAGACCTCGCGTCTGAACGACGGCCATATCCGGCGAGGCACTCCGACCTCTACTTCCACTTGTCGAAGATCCGGCGCACCTCTTTGTCCGCGGCCTCCACCGCGTCCTCGGGGCTCATCTCGTCGCGGGCGGCCTTTGCAAACATCGTCGGCAGGACGAAAGTGTTGAAGACCTCGTCGATCGCCGCGGTCGCGTAGCCGGGATAACCCACGTTGGTCGCCCAGTCGAGGACGTTCCCCAGTACCTTGTACTTGTCGGGCGGCGACGCCTTGGGGTCGTTGGAAATCTGCTGCTTCAGATCGGCGACCGTCTGCGGGAAACACGGGAAGTTGTAGAACTCGCTCGCCTTGAACGCCGCTCCGAAGTTGTCGATGTAATCGACCAGGAACCTCTTGGCGCCCTCCTTGTTCTCGGCGAAGTCCCAGACCACGTAGCAGTCCATGACGTGCTCGGCGGCGATTCGCCGGACCGGCCCTTTCAGGGCGGGACTGACCCAGATCTTCTTGGACATGTCCGGGTTGTCCTTCTCGGCGGTCCGCGTGACCGAGATTGCGTTGCACACGAAGGAGAGCTTTCCGGCCAGGATTCCGCGGTTGTTCGAGGAAGGATCCCAGGTGAAGACCTCCGGCGTTTCGGTCTCCTTGTAGAGCGCGCGCACGTACTTGACGGCGTCGATTGTCTGCTTGGACTTCAACGTGACGTTCCCTCTCTCGTCCTGCTCCGCGCCCCCGAAAGACCAGAGCACCGCGCGCATCGCCATGTTCGTGTCGAGCTCCTGCGAGAGACCGACGCCGACGGGGTTGCCGAACTGATCCTTGATCTTCTTGCCGCCGACCCGGAGGTCCTCCCAGGTGTCCGGTCCGTTCGGAAAGCCGACCTGCTCCCAGAGGTCCTTGCGGTAGTCGCCCGGGTCGGGGACGTAGGAATCCGAGAAGGCGAAGAATTTCTTGGTCTTCGGGTTGTATGTCGAACGCTCGCCGAGAGGGATCACCTTGCCGTGCTTCTTCTGGACCTCATGGTAGATCTCGGCGTGGTCGATGACCTGCTTCTCGTACGCGGCGGGCGGGGAAAGGAACATGAAGAGGTCGTGCCCCTTCTTGGCGGCGGCCTCCGCCGCCGCCCGGGCATTGATCTCTCCGATCGCGATGTGATCGACGATCACTTCAGTGTCGTGCTTCGCCCCCCACTCCTTGGTGTAGACGCCGTCGAACCACTTGTCGTATCCGGGTACGAAATGACTCCACTGGATGATCTTGAGTGTCTTTCCGGCCGCGCGCGCCCGGTCCGGAAAGATAAAGGCGGGGCCGCCGACGGCGAGAGCGCCGGCGGCGGACAGCCTGGCGAATTGTCTGCGGGTGAGTCCGTGCTTGCTTTTCTTCGACATGGTCACCTCCGTATCTATTCCTTTTGCCCCACGCGAGCGGGGTCTCCGCTTTTCGGAAGCATTCACGGAGCTCGACTCTCGGAAGCGAAGTCTTTGAGGGGGGCTCTCCGGTCCCGGCGCCGTCGCGCGGGGCGGGCTAGGATCGTTCGAAGCGATCGACCGCAGTCTCGAGGCTGGCCATCCGGCTGTCGCCGCATCTGCCTTGGTCGCGAAGTCTTTCAGAGTCTCGCGGGATGTCAAGCGGACTCTTGGAGGACCCCGCTCCGGGCTTCGACGCCCGCGCTACACGAGCTCGCGGCGAGCGGCGCCGGACGGAGAGGCGAACGCCTCGACTTCGCCCGGCCGCCGAAGCATCTTGTCTACCTCGGCGAGATGCATCGACTCTTCGCTGATGAGCCGCCGCGCGTACTCCTCCAGCATGATCTCGCGGCCCGCGACCAGATCGAGCAGCTTCTGGTAGAGCGCGAGCCCCTCCCGCTCGTTCTCGAGCGCCTCTCGCAGGATGTCTCCGACGTCGTGGCGATGCGTCTCGAGAAGCCTGCCGATCGAGAGGGACGGATGCTCGCCCAGAAGCGTGATCATCTCGCCGGCCTGCTGGGCATGCCCGATGCATTCGATCCCCTGCGCACGAAGCCAAGCGACGATCGGGATTCGCGTGTATCCGAAGACCATGAAGGAATAGTGCGTATACCGCACCACCCCGGCGAGCTCGGCCTCCAGGATCCCGTTCAGGACGTCGACGACCGCTTTTTTGTCGAAGTTCTCTTCCACGGGCGACCTTCCGTGTCAGTGCCCTCAGATCCGACCGCCGGATTCTATCCGCGGCACCGTTCGTCAGAAAAAAAATGCACCCCAGCCGACCAAGCGGCTAGAATTCTATAGAGTTGAAGCAACCCGAGGGCGTTCTGGACGGCCGCACTCTCGGCCGGCTTGATCGCTGGCGGAACGCGCGAGCGCTTTTCCTCCGGGCCGACGGCGCGGAAGCGGAGCGCGCGCTGGCCGCCGCGTTCGGTCGGCGCTGGATGCGCGCGCAGGTCTACGGCCGATCGCGCCGCCTCCTTCTCGAAAGCGAGCCCGAAGCGTTCCTCGAGATTCTGCAGGACCGTCTGGGCTCCTTCGCCGATCTCGTGCGCGTGGCTCCGGACGACCCGAGGCTGACGAAGTGGGACGCGCTCGGCAACCTCGCTCCGTTGCCGCGAGTGAGAAGCGAGGTGCGCGCCCTCTGGCTGGCGGACCTTCTTCGCCTCGGCGACTTTTACGCGAAGTTCCAGCCGATCGCGGATCTCGCGACCGGAGAGGTGATCGGCTACGAAGGACTCCTCCGCGCGCGCGTGGAGTCGGCAAGTCATCCTTCGGCGGAAATGTTTCCCGCCGCTCGGGCGCTCCGCGTCGAGCGGCCCTTCGAGAAGCTCTCGTGGCTGTGCGTCGTCGAGTCCGCCGGCCGCCTCCCGCCGAAGAGCCGGTTGTTCGTGAACGTCAACCCCCGACTCCTCGTCGCCGATCCCGACGGCCTCGACGGTCTGTGGCGGGCGATCGAAGAATCTTCCTTCGACGCATCGCGTGTGGTTCTCGATCTCGTCGAGGTGGAGCGCGTCGAATCTCTCGACGTGCTCGGCCGGGCAGTTCGCGGGGCGCGCGAGCGCGGCGTCGGGATCGCACTCGATGATCTGACGTCTCCGTACCGGGCGATTCAGTGCTGCGAGGCGTTCCATCCGGAGTGGGTCAAAGTGGATTGGGAAATCACGAGAGGAGTCGCGCGGGATCCGCGGCGGCGGTCCATCTTGAAGTCTCTCGGGCGACTGGCTCGTCACTTCTCCTTCGGGCTGATCGCGGAAGGAGTGGAGACCGCCGAGGATCTGGAGGTCTGTGCCGTCTCGGGGGTGGTGGCCGCGCAGGGATACTTCATCGGCCGCCCCGCGCCGGACCCGAACCCGCCGGAATCGGCCTTCCACCGCTGGATCGAGGCTCGCAGGCAAGCGCAGAGACCGACCGAAGGCGACCGGAGCGGCAACGGCGCGGAAGACGAAGAGCGAGCGTCCTGATTTGGGCGGCGGGCCGGTCCCGCCCGACAGCTCCGCTCCTCTCTCCGCCCGACTCGACGTGTGGCTCCACGTCGCGTGCGTCTTTCCCACTCGTTCCCGGGCAAAAGCGGCCTGCGAAGGGGGGAAAATCGACGTCAACGGAGCCCGCGCGAAGCCGCACCGGGAAATCCGGCCGGGCGATCGAATCGCGATCACGACGGGAGGCGGCCGGCGGCGGTCGCTCGTCGTCAAGGAGCTCGCCGACCGGTCGGTTCCGAAAGCGCGGGCCCGCGGCCTCTACGATGACGTCACTCCGCCGCCGACTCCCGAAGAGGTCGAGATCCGCAAGATGGAACGGATCTTCGCCCCGGCAGCGGCCGCCGGCCGCCCGGACCGGCGCGAGAGGCGCGAGCGCCGGCGCCGGAAGGGGTGGTGAGCGGTAGACTTTTCCCCATGGACTTCGATCTCGTCTGCCCCTGCTGCGGCGCGAAGCTGAAAGTCGACCCGGAATTGAAAGCGATCATCGCGCACCAGGCTCCGAAGGTCGCCCGAAAGTTCGAGTCGGTCGACGACGCGATCGAGGGACTGAAGACCCACGACGTCGAACGCGAAAAGAAGTTTGCCGCTTCCGTCGAGGCGGAGAAGTCGAAGAAGGACGTACTGAACCGCAAGTTCGAAGAGCTCTTCGAGAAAGCCAAGACGGACACCTCCAAACCGATCCGGGACATCGATCTGGACTGACCGCGGAAAGCGTGTTCTCGATCGCCGTCCTTGGCTCGAGCCGCGCCGCGCAAGACAGCGTCGATTACGAGCGCGCCGTCGAGGTCGGCCGCGAAATCGCGCGCCGAGGCGGACGTGTCGTCTGCGGGGGCTCCGGCGGAATCATGGAAGCCGCCTGCCGGGGAGCGGCCGAAGCGGGCGGAACGAGCCTGGGCGTTCTCCTCCGAAACGGCGAGCCGAACCGCTTCGTTTCGGCGACCGTCCGCGAGGGCGATCTCGGCAGCCGGCTGCGGCGTCTGACCGACGAATCATCGGCCGCGATCTTCCTTCCCCGCGGGCTAGGCACGATGCTCGAGATTGCCTGGACGGCCGAGTCCATCGCCAAGAGTCGGATCGATCCGCGCCCCCTGGTGTTCCTGGGCCTTTTCTGGAGGCGCACGGTCGCGCTCGCGGTGTCCGAGGCCGTCGGGCCGGGCGCGGAGACGCTCGCCCGCTCGATCGATTTCGTTTCGACCGCGGAGGAAGCAGTCGTCCGGGCCTATCTCCGGTAAGCCATCTCTTGCAGGAGCGCGATCCGCTTCGCGATCGGTGGGTGCGTCGCGAAGAGCTCGGCCCAGCCGCCCTCGCGCTCGTTGACGACCCGGCCCCGCGGGTCCTCGATGCACAGGTGCGCGACGCCTTGTTTGATCGAAGACGTCGGTGCGATGGCCGCGTCGATCTTTTCGAGCGCGGACGCGAGGGCGAGCGGATTGCGCGTCAGCTCCGAGCCCGAGGCGTCGGCGAGGTACTCCCGCTCGCGTGAGACGGCCATCGCGACGAGCCGCGCGATCACGGGAGCGAGAACGAGGGAGACGATCCAGAGGACGAAAAACACGAGGAAGAAAATGCCGCCGCCCCCGACCCGGCTCGAGCGCCGCCGCCCGCCCCAGCCGATCCCGCGCCTTCCCCAGTCGGAAATCAGGAGCACGGATCCGACGAGTGCCGCCACGACGGTCATCAGACGCACGTCGTAGTTCCGCACGTGCGCCATCTCGTGCGACACGACCGCCTGAAGCTCTTCTCGGCTCAGAGCGTCGAGCAGTCCGGAGGTGACCGCGATCGAGGACTTCTCCGGTCCGCTGCCGGTGGCGAACGCATTGGGATCGGAGTCCGGGATCACGTAGACCGCGGGCTTGGGGAGGCCGCCCGCGATTGCCATTTCCTCGACGACGTTGTCGAGGATGTGCTGTCGCGGGTCGGCGCGGTCGATCGGGACCGCGTCGGCGGACTCGAGAACCGCGCGGTCCCCTGCCTTCAACGCCCAGAGAGACGAGCCGGCCCCGAAGAGGAGCGCTCCGACCGTCGCGATCGGGAATCCCGGCCCCACCCCGGAGCCGTACAGGAAGAAGTCGGCGCCGATTCCGAGGAAGGCGAGGAAGGCGACGAAGCCGACCAGGATCTCCGAGGTTCGCCGGAGATTTTTCTTCTGCTGCTCGAACAGGTTCGTGGCGGCCATGAGACGGTGTCCGCCCGACCCGATTCGCGCCCTACTGCGGGCGGACGTTCAGGTCGACCTTCGGGACCTCTCTCTCGGCGGGTTCCGTGATCTCGTAGAGCTCGACCGGCTGGAACTTGAAGGCCTGCGCGATCAGTCTGTCCGGGAAGACGTTCTGCGCGGTGTTGAACCGGGTCGCGACGTCGTTGTAGTACTGTCGGGCGAAACCGATCTTGTTCTCCGTCGAGGTCAGCTCCTCCATGAGCGCCTTGACGCTCTCGTTCGCTTTCAGGTTCGGATAGTTTTCCGCCAGCGCGAACAGTCGCGAGAGCGTCTGGGAGAGGACGTTCTCCTTTTCCGCGGTCTCGGCCACGCCGCGCGCGGCAACCGCGCTGTTGCGGGCCGCGATGACCTTCTCGAGGGTGTCCTGCTCGAACTGCATCTCGCCGCGGACGGACGCGATCAGGTTCGGAATCAGATCGTGCCGGCGCTTCAACTGGACGTCGATCTGCTTCCAGGCGTTGCCGACCTGATACTTGAGCGAGACGAGGTTGTTGTAGCGCCAGATCGCCCAGATCGCCGCGAAGACGGCGATGAGGATGAGAAACAGAAGACAGCCGCCGATAGCCATGTTGCCTTTCTACGATCCCTTCTCCAGGAAGTTTAGTCGGCGCCCGCCGTCACGCGTTCAACCCCTGGCGCAGCTCGCGCGAGAGGATCTCGACCGCCGAACGCTTGCCTGCCGTCATCTTCTCGCGCCACAGGCCCTCGGTCTCGAACCGCTTGTCGCCGATCGACTCGGACCACGGCCGCAGCGCGGCGTCGAGCTCTCCTGCCGACCAGACGTCGCCGCCGCGCTTGCGGATCATCGAGATAACGTACGGCGAGATCCGGATGAACGCGCGCAACGATGGGGAGCTCTTGATCGAGTACTTACGACCGTGGAAGGCGGCGGGAAACGACCGCGCCGCGGCTTTGAAATAGTTGAGGAAAAAGCGGCGGGAGTTCTCCCGGAACTCCCGAGCGACCCGGCCGCCGGCGGCGTCCATCGCGGCGAAGACGTCCCGGAGCTCGTCGGCGAGTGAGGCCTGCGTGACGGTGCCGCGGCCGATGCCCAGAACCTTGATCTGCCCCTTGAGAGGCGAGCCGTCGTCCTCGTTCAACGTCCGGATCACGTCGTGTGCGGCGGCCAGGTTCTCGTCGCGGTAGAGCCGGCGGCCGGAGAGCGAGATCAGGTGGGAAGGGTTCAGTTTCGTGTGCTTGCTGTTGATGGTGACGAACAGCTCGACGACTTGATCGGCCGTCAGGTTGTCGAAAACGACCGCGGGGACCTGGAAATCCTTCAGGTTGTGCTTCTCCGCGAGCTGATGGAGGGCGAGAAGGCGGTGCTGGCCGTCCAAGGCGCGGAGGATTCCCGACTCTTCCGGAAGCTTCACCGACCCGGAATCGCCCCGGCCCCCGGAGGGAGAGAACTCCAACCGCCTGTCAGAGACCAGGAGAACGCTTCCCGGAATCGCGGGAAGCGTTCCGGAGTCCGCGCACTGGAGGTAGTACGCAACGAGCTCGTCGATCTTCTTGCGAATAATCGGCCGCTGGTAGGCGTGTTCGGAGGCGGCAATGCGCTTCTCCAGGAGCTCCCAGTTGACCCGCCCGCTCGTCGTCTGGCGGGTGTGGCCGCGGGTCGTCTGGGCGGCCGGCCCGAACGAGAGCACTTCGAAACCGACGAGCGTCTGGAGGTCCGCTCCGGAAAGGAGGGCCTCATAAAAGTTCACCCCGAACTGGTTCAACCGCAGAGAGGGAACCGAGAGCATTCCTTACCTCCTCTGCCGCCGTTCGACTAAGTCTCGCCGAAGCAACGGCTTGGAACGGCCGCTCCCGTCACGAGGTTCCACGCGTCCGTGGCGCGGATTATATGCAATGCCGTTCGAGCGCCCGGAACCGTCGCGGGCGAGCCGCGGATCGTCTTTAGGGGGGAGGTGCGCCCCGCGGTTTCCAAGTGCTCAGGATCTCCTGGTGGACCCGCTCGGCACCCGCGAGAATCCCACGCAGCTCCCCGGTCAAGAGTTTCTCGATCTCGGGGAGCGAACCGGGGTTCGAGAGAAGAACCGAGCACTCGACCTGCGACCTTCCGAGCGTGGCGAAGAACGGGGACGGCCGGCGGGTCCAGTCGGTTTCGTTTCGGCGGTGCTTGACCATGAGAAACGCGGCGAGGCGGCGCTCGTCCCAGGGTTCGGCGACGCGCCAGCTGAAATTCGCTCTCGAACCCTTCTGCTGGATGTCGGGTTTCTCGTCGGCGAGAGCGATCGACATGGTGGCTTTTTGACGATACCATCGGCCCCGATTCGACGGCCAGAATGATTCGGATTCTCATCTGCAGCCTCATCGTCGGCCTGCTTCAGAAAGGCTCCGCCGCGGGAGCGGGGCAGGCAGAGACGGATGTCTACGCGTCGCACCTGATGGTCGATCAGGAGGTTACGGTGAGCGCGCGGATCACCGGAGTCATCGAGAAGATCAACGTCGATCGGGGAACCGTGGTCAGGAGGGGTCAATCCTTAGCGACTCTCGAGCTCAAGGAGTTCGAGCAGAGCGTCCGCGAAGCCCGGGAGGAGATGCAGCTTCGCAAAGCAGAGCTGGAGCGCGCCAGGGCGCTGTCGGCGGGCAAGATCCTCTCCAAGGCCGATCTCGACGAGAAGAGCGCCACGTACGCCGTCGCGCAGGCGGCTTTCGAGAAAGCCAAGGCGATCCGCGACTACGCCTTCATTCGCGCTCCGTTTTCCGGAGTCGTCACCGAGAAGTTCGCCCGGGTCGGTCAGAAGGTGATCGACAACGCGAACGTCCCGCTCTTCAAGATCACGGCATTCGAACCGCTCCTGGCGAGGGTCTATCTGCCCGAGCAGCGGCTCATGAGCGTCCGCAAGGGAGACCGGGTCGAAGTGGTTCCCGAGAAGTTTCCGAAGGCGAGGACGACCGGCGTCGTGCAGTACATCAGCCCGATCGTGGACGCAGCGAGCGGGACCTTCCAGGTCATCGTGCAGGTCCGGCGCGATCCTGCCCAACCGATTCTGCGGCCGGGGGTCGCTGTGAAGATTCTCTTCAACAACGCAGGTCGCTCGTGAGGGTATGAACGAAAAGCCGTCCCGGCCCTCCCGGCGACTCCGCTCGACACTCGATCGCGTTCTCGTCCACGACATCAAGAATATGGGGTTTCGCCTGCAGCTCCTGCTGTCGAACCTCAAGGAACACTACGACGACCCGGAGTTCAAGCGGTCCGTCGAAGAGCTGCTCCGGTCCACCGTCGATCGGATCGACGGCATCGTCGATCGCTTCTCTACCGGCGACGAGCCGGTGTTGATCAAGGTCCCGGTCGATCTGAATGGAGTTGTGCGCGAAGTCGCGGAGGGCGAGACCCGCCGAGGCCTCTCGGTTCCGCCGGCGGTGCCCGGAACCCGAACGCTCTCTCTCGCCCTCGGGCCGATCCCCCAGATCTGGGGCGATCCGTACTACCTGACCGATGCGGTGAAGAGTCTGATCGAGAACGCACTGGAGGCGGTTCCCTCGGAAGGGAAGGTGCTCGTTCGTACCTTTCGCGACGACACGGCGAAGCGCCCGCGCGTCGTCGTCGAGATCATCGACAACGGCTCGGGTATGACGCCCGAGTTCGTCCGCGACCGGCTGTTCAAGCCGTTTCAGACGACGAAGCCCGACGGCGTCGGGCTCGGGCTGGCGACCGCCAGTCAGATCGTGCAGTTCCACAACGGGAAGTTCGCCGTTCTCACGAGGCCGGGAGGCGGCACAGTCGTTCGGATCGTTTTCCCGGCGGTTCCGGCGGGGGTTCCCGCTACCCGCCCATCCCACCCGACTCCCGGGGCGACGCCTCCGGAGACTGAGTGACCGTCCCGTCGGGCGCGCCCGGAACGATCTTGATCGTCGAGGACGATCCCATCCTGCTCGACCAGCTCACCTGGGCTCTCAAGGGTCAGTTCGAGGTCACGAGCGCCCGGGACGCCGAAGAGGCGCGCCCGCTGTGCGACGCGGATCCCGACCTCTATCTCTTCGACCTCCGGCTCCCGCCTTCCAGAGAGATCGAGGAGGGCTTGAACCTCCTTGCGGCGGTACGCCGGCACAATCCGGATGCAACGGTGATCATGATGTCCGGCGAGCAGGACCGTCAGACCGTGCTTCGATCGATCGAGCTCGGCGCCTTCGACTTCTTCCGAAAGCCTCTGGACCCTGCCGAGCTTCTCGTCATCCTGAGACGTGCGCTCGAGCGTCGGCGGCTCGTCGCGGAAAACCGGGAACTTCGCGACCGGGCACGCGAGGAGCGGGGAAGCTTCGATCAGCTCGTCGGCTCGAGCGGCGGGATGCGCCGTCTTTTCCGGGAAATCGAGAAAGTCGCCCCCTCTGACGCGACCGTGCTTCTCCAGGGTGAAAGCGGGACGGGCAAGGAGCTCGTCGCCCATTCGATCCACTCCCGCAGCAAACGTCGCGACCGGCCTTTCGTCGCGGTCAATGCGTCGGCATTTCCCGATTCTCTGGCGGAGTCGGAGCTTTTCGGTCATGAGAAGGGCGCCTTCACCGGCGCGGTGGGGTCGCGGCCCGGCCGCTTCGAGCTGGCGCACGGAGGTACCCTGTTCTTGGACGAGATCGGAACGCTCTCGGCCGCCGTCCAGTCGAAGCTCCTGCGAGTGCTCGAGACGCGGCAGGTCGAGCGGGTCGGCGCCCGTCGGAGCGTTACCGTGGACTTCCGACTGATTTCGGCGACCAACGAGGACCTCGAGGCGGGAATTGCCGCGGGAACGTTTCGCGAGGATCTTTTCTATCGGGTCAATGCGGTCACGATCCGGATCCCGCCCTTGCGCGATCGCCCGGAGGACGTCCCGACGCTCGCAGCGCACTTCCTCGCGAAATTTTCCGCGCGACACGGCAAACCAGAGCGAAGACTTTCCGACGCGGTTGTCGAACGGCTTCGCGAGCACCGCTGGAAGGGCAACGTGCGCGAGCTCGAGCACGTCATTGAAAACCTGGTTCTCTTCGCCGACGGGGCGGAGATCGTGGAAGAAGACCTTCCGCGTGTTTTCCGGGAGACCCCGGGAAGCGCTCGTGCCGGCGACGGCAAGCCCTTCGCAAAAGCGGTCGCTGAGTTCGAGCGCCGGCTTCTCGAGGAAACGATTGCCGAGGAAGGTGGGGTCAAAGCCCGAGCTGCGCGCCGCCTCGGCTTGGACGGCAACCAGATCAAGTATCTCTGTCGCAAGTACGGAATTTGACTGGCTCTCGTAGATTAAATTTTCACCCCGGTTAAAACTTCATCTGATTCTTGGATTTCTTGCCAGTCGGAGCAAGGCGAATAAGTCCTACCAAACAAAACTCTTACTCTCCATTACGACCTCGGAAACAGTCTGGTCCCGGATTTGCGATGGAGAGGAGGCAAAGGAGAGCAAGAACATGGCGAAGGAAGTGAGAATCCAGTTGACCCCCGAACAGAAGGCGAAGATCAAGGCAGCCACCGGAAAGACAATGGGAGAGATCCGGGTGACGAGCTTGGGTAACAACCTCGCCGTCTCGACCAGCCAGAGGACGATGAGCATCGGGGCTCAGGACATGAGCGTCGGCGCCCAGGACATGAGCATCGGGGCTCGGGACATGAGCATCGGCGCCAAGGACATGACCGCCAAAGATTTGAGCTCCAAGGACTTGAGCGCCAAGGACCTGACCGCCAAAGATCTGACTGCCAAGGATCTGACCGCCAAAGATTTGAGCTCCAAGGACTTGAGCGCCAAGGACATGACCGCCAAAGATCTGAGCTCCAAGGACCTGAGCTCCAAGGATCTGAGTGCCAAGGACCTGAGCTCCAAGGATCTGAGCTCCAAGGACCTGAGCTCCAAGGATCTGAGTGCCAAGGACCTGAGTGCCAAGGATTTGAGCTCCAAGGACCTGAGTGCCAAGGATTTGAGCTCGAAAGATCTCCGCTCGACGTAAGCGCTCTCGATTTGTCTACTTCGAACGCCCCGCGCCGCGGGGCGTTCTTTTTGGTCACAGGCCATGAACCTTGCCGGTCCGTGGCACCGCCGATTCGCGGGGATCGGCGAGGATGTTTTCGATAGGTGATTAATTCATCTGTCCGGTTAGAAAGTGGCGCGTCCGCACATTGGCGGTCCGGGGTCAGCCCGGCATATCTCCTTACAAAAGATGATCTTAGGATCCTCAGTCTGGCCTTTTTTCACATTGGTCTCCAAATTGCGGATAGCAGTCGCCAGAAGATAGGGAGGTGCTCGATGGCCGAGAAGGAAGTGAAGGTTGAATTGACAGACGCCCAGAAGGCGAAGATCCGGGACGCGTCACCGGAGGCGAAGGAGCTGCGCGCTAAAGACGCCCGTGTCGAGGCTCAGGACTTGAGGGCGCAGGACCTGAGGGCGCAGGACACCCGTGTCGAGGCGCAGGACTTGAGGTCACAAGACACCCGTGTCGAGGCGCAAGACCTGAGGGCGCAGGACCTCACGGCAAAGGACCTGAGGGCGCAAGACATGAAGGCGCAAGACCTCACGGCAAAGGACCTGAAAGCGGAGTGAGGGCTTCGATCGAGGTCGGCCGGGCAGGAGCCCCGCGGCTTGCGGGGCTCTTTTCTACCAGACGATCGTTCGCAGCCTCCGCCAGACGACGCTCCATGCTCGTGAGCCGTAAGACTCTCGACGCGAGCGGATCTTGACCCTGGCCGCCGCTCCCGGCAGCAGGGTTCCGTCGGCGTTATCGAAGACGGTGAGCGCCACGAACTGATCCGGACGCCTCGGAGGTGCTCGTCTCTCGACACCTGCCGTCGCCGTGACCGGCTGTTCCAGTGTCGCGGGCGAGATCATCGCGACTCTGCCGAGCCAGGATCTCATCGGGCTGGTCTGAATCTGAGCCCTTGCCGGCGCACCGGGTTTCAGGTACTCCAGGAGTCGCTCGGAAACGGGCAGCTGCGCCACCATCGTGCGGCAGTCCCCGACTCGGACCAGCAGAAATCCCTCCGGCACGAATCGTCCTGCGAGGTCCTCCGTTCGGGGAGTCAGCACTCGTCCGCTGATCGGGCTCCGAATCAGGAGGTTTTCGTGACGGGTCTCCGAGCTCCGGAGAGCGGCTTCCGCCGAAGATCCATGCTGGGTCGCCTGGAAGACGGCGGCGGCGTCGCCGGCCTCGCGGCTGCCGCTCAATCTCTTCGAGAATCTTTCCCGCTCGACCGTCCGCCGCGACAACTCTTCGTCGGCCGCGGAGCTCGATATTCGAAACAGGGGTTGTCCCTTGCGGACGATGTCTCCCTCGCCCACGAGTACTTCCGTCACCCTTCCATCCTGCGGAGCCGCCAGTTGGACTTCGCTCGCCGGCTTCAAAAGAGCATCCGCCCGGATCGTCCGGCGAGACCAGGGTACGAAAAGAATGAGGAGAAGAACGGCCGCAAATCCCGCAACCGGGAGTCGGCTTCGAGGCGACTTCACCAGCTCCTTCTTGTCCAGGTAGAAAAGCTTTCCGACGCGGATCGCCGTCCTCGCTTTCTTGCGGAATACCTGGGTGAGGGTCAGGATGAGAAGGACGACTCCAAAATCGGGGAAATACTTCGAATAGAAATTGTCGAACAGTCTATATATGACGAACATGATCGTCGCGGTGTATACGATCGAGAGAATGCCGTAGATCCAGTAAAGTCGCCGCTTGCGCCGCGTCGCAGCAGGCACTTCGACAGGCAGCCGCAGAATGTGCTTCTGGATCCAGGCGCCGATCTGCCCCCATGCCGCTTCCCGAAGATCGGGGAGCTTCAGGAGGCTCGAGAGCGCGTAATAGCCGTCCACCTTGATGAGCGGGTTGATGTTGAAGAAGACGGCCGAGATCCCCGTGAAGAGCATCGTTTTGTAGGCGAGCTCGTTGATCAGCGTGTCGGGATAGGAAATCACCCAAAGAACCGTCGCCACGACACAGATTGCCACCTCGCTGTAGATCCCGGCGATTGTCACCCACAGCCGTTTGATCTGGTTCGGAAACATGAAGGCATCGGAGGTATCGCAGTAGAAAGCAGGCGTGAAGTAGAAGAGCGCGAATCCGATGTCGTGGCATTCACCTCCATACTTCTTGAGTGCGTAGGCGTGCGCGAACTCGTGAATCGCACCGATGATGCTCAGGATGAAGAAGAACTGGACGATGTCCAGCAGTGGCTTTCCGAGGAAATGGTACAGGTCCATGGTTCCCGCCCACAGGGGGCCCCAGTGCTGGGCGAAGATCCAGGCCGTCCAGATCGACGCGATCAACGTCGCGATCGCGATGGGAGGCGACCATATCCAGCCGACGTACTTGATCGTGCGATTCAAGAACCGGTCCGGATCCACAACGTGGAACATGATGAAGAACGGGTTGAATCCTTCGGCTTTCTCTTCCGCCTTCTTGTGGCGGAGACTCTTGTACTTGTCGAGCAGGGTCAGGCTGCGCTCCGCGGCCGATTGCTCGATCAGATCTAGTTCGCGAAGGAACTCCTCGTATTCCAGCACCAGCTCGAGCGAGACCGGGGTCTTCATCCTCCGATTGATGGCTTCGAGGATCTCCATTCGGGTGCGAGTGCCGTCGAACAGGCTGATCACCTGCCAGTAGACATCCTTGAACTGGTTGTACTTCATCGTCGTCGGGTTCTTGACGATCCAGAGGACCTCTCCCATCTGGACCTGACGCAGGATGCCGAGGTCCTTTCGGAGCGCAGGCCGGGCGTCCGGAGGCCCGTGGCGAGCTGCGAGAGCCCGGGCAGTCTCCTCCGGCCGGGCTGCCGAGAGAAGCCTCCGGGATCCGACGGCGGCGCTTACGGCAGGATCGGCCAGATCCGGTTCCAGACGTACCGCAGAGGCTTGCGGAAGATCGCCTTGATGAGAGGCACCTTGATCGTCGAGACTTTTGCGTTGCCGAGCATCCCGGTCTTCAACCCGGCTGGACCATCGACACGGACTTCGGCGATGACGAATCGGTCCTCGCCCTCCTGGCGCACGTGGGAACCCGGCCGCATCACCTTGCCGCGGAAGAGACGTGTGGGATAGGGATTCAGCTTGAGAGCCACACCCTCGCCGGCGCGAATCAGAGACGCATCGGCTTCGGGCACGGCAACCTCCGCCAGCACGCTCCCCACGTCCGCTACGACGCACAGCTCCGTCCCCCGCGTCAAGAACTGACCGACCCGTTCCTCGATGCGAGGCGTCACGATGACCCCGGACACCGGAGCCCGAATCTGCGTGTGGGCGAACCGGTCCTCCTCGAGATTAATCCTGGCTTCGAGTTCGTCCTTTCGCGACAACGCCTGGAACATCGCAGGAGCGTCGCCGGCCTCCCGGTATCGCGACGCTTCGCTATCGGCAATCTGATATTCCGCACGTGCTTCCGCCAGCGCCGCCTCGTAACTGGACGCATCGAGCGTCGCGAGAACGTCCCCGGCCTTGACCTCGTCGCCTTCGCGGCGAACCACAGATCGGACGATGCCGTCCACTCCGGCCGTCACGGAGGCTCGGCGTCCCGGCACGACCCGGGCCAGGCCCCCGACCCGAACTCTCCATGGGATTGCGATCAGAGCAATGAGCAGGATCAAGGCGGCGATCCCCCAGGTGATCCGGCGCCGCCTCGGAATCTCCAGGAACTTCCGACGCTTTTCCGCCAGGGGTTTCAGGAACCCGGGCAGGGGGACGTGCCGGTAGAGTTGCGCATTGCGCACGGCGACGGTCGCCTGATTGACGAGGATGGCCAGAAGGTCCCGGGTTCCTTCGTCGAACACGAGCGGTGTCCGACTCTTGAAGGCGAGCACTCCCAGTTTCCCTTCATCGTCGTTCAGCAGGAGTCCGTGGAAAGACCGAAACCCGGTCTGCTGAAAGAAGGTCCGGAATTTTTCCTGGGTCTCCGGGCGGTCGGCCTGGACGTTCCCTTCCGCATCCTGCGTGACCACGACGTCGGCCCCGCCGAAGAAGACCCATTCGAGCAAGTTCTCCGTCGCCCGGAGGTTTGGGTCGTTCCGGTCGATTTTCAGGGCGCCGGAAACTGCGCCCAGGCGGACTTTCCCTTTGTCGAGGATCGCAATCGAACACTGGTCGTACGGGATCAGGGCGGCAGTTGCATTGACGATCGCCGTCATCACCTTGTCGAGGTCCAGGGTCGACGTGATCTCGCGACTGACGGTCAGCAGGGCGTCGAGCTCCTCGACCTTCTTCTCGGCTTCGTGCTGGCGGGCGTTCCGGAGAGCTCGTACGGCCTGGCGGCCGAGGTCCTGCAGGAGCTCTTCGTCCTCGGGAGTGAACTCCGGATGCCTTCCCCTCTTGTTCGCCATCACCAGCGCCCCGACCGAGACGTTCTCCTCGAGGAGCGGCAGGGCGAGAACGGAGCGAATGGAGTAATTTGGGCTCTCCGCAGAAAGCGGATCCGTGTCCGGGATCCGGTTGTGGCGGACGATCTTCTGGTCCGCGAGAACGTCGCCGACGAAGCTCCCGCCGACCGCCTCGGGAGCGTTTTCCACGTCGTAGTTCTCGTTCACCGCGGTCGCGGCGAGAACGACTTCGGACTCCCGGGGCTCGAAGAGCCAGAGAGAGCAGAGCTCTGCCGACCCCATGTCCACGGCTTTCCAGGCGACCAACGTAGTCAGCTCGCCCTGGTCGATCGTCGAACCGAAAGACTTCGACAGGTCGTACAGGTTCGTGAGCCGCTCGATCGCGTGCAGCATTCCGACGGTCTTTCGCTCCGCGCGTAACGCGCGTGCGAGCGCGGGCGCCGCGTGCTGCACGAACCCTTTGACGCGGTTCAGAGCCTCGAGCGTGTCGGGCCTCTTGCGAAAGAGGAGGACGAGGACTCCGACCACGAAGCCCTCCGCCTCCAGGGGAGTCACGAGGCCGGTATCCATGTCACCCGGGAAGTTCTTCAGCAGTGGATCCTTCGAGCCGGCGAAATCGATGCGATCCAGGGTTGCCGTCCGCTTGTCCCGAAGCAGATCGCGAAGAAAGCCTTCGTCCTTCGGCGCCGAACGCCGCAGGAGCTTTTCGGTGCCTTCGCCGTAAGCTCCGATGCAGAGGAAGAGCGGGTTGACCGTATCGGGCGCCCACAGCAGAGCGGCGTCCGCTCGCGTGAGCTCCGCGCTCCATTTCGCCGCCCAGCCGGAGATTTGGGAGAGGTTTTCACACAGCGCCAGCTCGGCCAACGCCGAGGCCTCAGCGCTTGCGTCGAGCCTGCCGCGATCGTCGGGAGCGTCCGGCATCAAGCTCTCGGGGCTAGAAGCTCGAGACCGCGGTTTCCTGGTCCTCGTGAAGCTCGAAGACCGAATCGAGCTTCGTCATCTCGAGCAGCTTCCGGATCTGGGGGCCCGCATGCAGCAGCTTCGTCTGCCCCCCCTCCTTCTGGGCGCTCGTCAACGCGCGGACGAGAGCGCCGAGGCCGGAGCTGTCCAGAAAACCGACGCCTTTCAAATCGACCAGGAGGTTCACCTTTCCTTCCTCGAGCAATCGGGTGACGGTCCTCTTGAAGGTGGACTCGGGCTCTCCGATCACGAGATCGCCGTCGAGAGTCAGAATGGTGACCCGACCGTCCTCGGTTGTCTTGAGGTTCATCGTGCGGGGCGAATTATGTCCAAAAGGGACGAAAGTCCAAAGTCCAGAGTCGCCCGGGCGGGGCCACTTTGGACGAACTACGAAGCTGGAGCCGACGGTCGGACTTGAACCGACGACCTGCGGTTTACGAAACCGCTGCTCTACCGGCTGAGCTACGTCGGCCCGAAACGCGAAAAGAGCCGCGAGTCTAAGGAAAGACGCCGTCGCCGTCAACGAGAAAGGGAACCCGGCGCATGGAGCGCGGGCGCGGCGCGGATGCCGGCTTCCCCTCTCCGGTTCCCGAGGCCTGCTCAGTCGAATCGGACCGAGACGACTTTCGAGCAGCCCGGCTCTTCCATGGTGACGCCGTACATCGCGTCGGCCGTCTCCATCGTGCGCTTGTTGTGCGTGATCGCGATGAACTGGGTCTCCTCGGTCATCTCTCGGAGCAGGTTCGTAAACCGGTCGATGTTCGCTTCGTCCAGGGGCGCGTCCACCTCGTCCAAGATGCAGAAAGGGGAGGGCCGATACTGGAAGATCGCCATCAGGAGGGCGATCGCGGTCAGCGCTTTCTCGCCTCCGGAAAGGAGAAGGATCGACTGGTTCCGCTTGCCGGGGGGCTGCGCGATGATCTCGACCCCGGATTCGAGCGGGTCGTTCTCGTCCAAGAGCCGCATCTCGGCGGTCCCTCCCCGGAAGAGCCGGGTGAACGTCTCGGTGAAGTTCGCGTTGATCGCCGCGAACGCTGCGGAGAACCGCTCCGCGGAGGTGGCGTTGATCTTCCGGATCGAGTCCTGGAGCTCGGCGACGGAGCGCATGAGGTCGTCGCGCTGCGTCATCAGGAACGTGAGCCGCTCCGATTCCGCTCGATGTTCCTCCCAGGCGAGAAGGTTGACCGGACCGAGCCGCTCGACGGAGGCCGCGAGCTCGCCGGCTTCCGTCTCAAGCTTCGCCAGCCCCTCCTCCGAGCGATCCGCGGGCGGTTCGAGGTCGCCGGGGTCGGTGCCGAACTCCTCGAGGGTCTGAGCGACAAGGTGTTCGCGGTCGGAAGCGACTCGCGTCGCCGCGACCTCGGCTTCGAACCGCCCCTCTCGAGCGGCATCGAGAATGACACGGGCGTTCTTCGCGGTCTCTTCCCCGGCGTCCGCCGCATGGGAGGCTTCCTCCGCCGCGCGCGAGGCCGCCTCGAGCTCGGACGCCCGGCCGTCCCGCTCGACGACGTTCGCCTCCCGCCGGGTTCGCGACTCCTGTTCTTCGGTGGCGAGCTCGACCGCCCGCGACGCAATGCGCTCGATCTCCTCGCTCGCGGCGCGCGCCCGGCGCTCGAAAACCCGTTGCGAGTCCTCGAGCGCGGCGGCCGCAGCCTCCAGGGCCCTGCGACGCTCGGCGGCGACTTCCGCCTCGGTGCGGCGATGAGCCAGCTCTTCCGCTCTCGAGGTCGCGCTGGAGCGCGCCTCCGGCAGTGAACCCGCCAGCGAGCCCGCGCGGTCCCGCGCCTCGAGCTCTGCGCGCTCCCAGCGCCGCTCCTCTTCCTCGAGCGCGTTCCGGCGGACCGCCAGCGCCTCCGCTTCCCGCGCCAGCGCTTCGCGCTCCGCGAGCGCGACCTCGCTCTCCCGCGAAAGCCTTGCCGCGACCGTCCGCCTCTCTTCGAGCCGCGCCGAAAAGGCGGAAAACTCCGACCGGGCTCGGGCCTCCGCCGCGCGGCCATGGGCGAGCTCCCGCTCGCTCTTCCCGCGCGCCGACTCGAGATTCGCACGAGACGTCTCGATTCCGGCGATCGAACGGCGCGCGGCGTCGGCGCGTTCCGCGATCTCGAGGCGCTCGCTCTCGGCCGCGAGCGCTCCCACGGCGCGCGTCTTCGAGCCGGCGAGACGCAGGAGCGGCCCCCGCACCAAGTCGCCTTCCCGCGTCACGAAGGTCGCTTCGGGGCTCTTCTCGGAGAGAACGATCGCCTGGTCGAGCGACCCGACGAACGCGACCCGCGGCAATGCCGCTCTCTCGGCAGGCGAAAGATCGTCGAAGTTCCGGATTGCGACTTCCCAGCCTCCGAGCGAACCCGCGACGGGCGTCGGGTCCGACTGCAGGAGCCATTCCGCGCGGAGCAACCGGGCGCCGGGGAGCTCGCGGACCGCACCGGCGGCGCGCTTCCAGTCTCCGCGCGTGAAGAGCGCGTCCGAGTCGGCGCCGAGGAGCAGATCGAGCGGACGCTCCCAGCCGGGCGCGGGCCGCAGGCGATCGGCGAGCGTCTCCTCGTGTGCCACTCCGGCGGCGTCGAGCACGTCGCGCATCGCGGCCAGAGCTCCATCGCGGGCGCGGGCCGCTTCGGCGAGCGCGGCTGCCCGCTCTTCGAGCGCCGCAAGCAAGGCACGCGTGTCCTCGCGCGCGGCTTCCAGCTCCGAAAGACCCCGGCCGATCGCGGAGATCTCGTCGGCGAGACGGCGCACCGTCTCGGCCGCCGCCTCCGCGCTCTCCCGGAGAGAGGCCTCCTCCCGCTCCGCGGCCGCGGAGTCTCTCTGCCGTTCTTCGAGCTCCCGCCCGAGCTTGATCCGGCTCTCGTCGAGTCGCGACGCCCCGGCGGCGACGCGCTCGGCCGCGAGATCGATCTCGTGGCGCGCGTTGCGCGCGGCGACTCGTTCGCCGGCGGCGCGTAGAGCGTCTTCCCGGGCGGCCTCGAGATCTTCCTCCAGCTTTTCGAGCGCGGCCAGGGCCTCGGACGCCCTTCGGTCCGTCTCTTCCCGCGCGAGCGAGCGCGCCCGGGCCTCGGCGACCGCGCGCTCCAGCCGGCCGGTCAAGTCCGAGAGCTCCTTGCCGGCGCGCGATTCCTCCGCGGAGAAATCTCGTCCTTCGCGTTCGGACGCGGCGCGGCGCGCGGCAAGATCCGCGGTCGCCCGCCGGTTGGCTTCCAGACGTTCGTCGTCCCGCGCGATCGCTGCTTCGAGCGACGCAAGACTCTCGCGCAGACCGTCTCGATTCGCCGCCGTATCCGCGAAGACGAGTCGGGCGGTGGCGAGCGAGGCCTCCCCCTGGCCGAGCGCCGCCGCGGCGGCGGCTTCGGCGTTCCGTCTCTCGTCGCGGAGTCGTTCGGCGGAGTCGAGCGACTGCGTCAGGGCGTCCGCTCGCACGCGCGCGAGGGCCGCGCGCCGGACCTTGAGCGCCTCGGTAAACTCCTTGTACCGCGCGGCCCGCGACGCCTGTCGCTTCAGTGACGCGCAGTTCCTCTCGACCTCGTTGACGATGTCCGAAAGCCTCAGGAGGTTCGCCCGCGTCTCTTCGAGCTTGATCTCGGCGAGCTTGCGCTTCGCCTTGTACTTCGTGATCCCCGCCGCCTCCTCGATCAACCGCCTTCGATCCTGGGGCTTCGTCGAGAGGACCTGATCGATCCGGCCCTGCTCGATGACCGAGTAGGCCCTCACGGAGAGGCCGGTGCCCAGCAGCCGGTCCTGCACGTCCTTGAACCGGACCTGCTTGTCGTTTAAGAAATACTCCCCTTCGCCGTCGCGGAAGACGCGCCGGCCGACGCGCAGGCGTCCGTGCTCCGGGTCGCCGTTGCCGTTCTCGGACGTCAAGGTGACGATCACTTCCGCCATTCCGAGCGGCCGCCGTTTGGCCGACCCGTTGAAGATGACGTCGTCCATGCGCTCGCCGCGCAGGACGCGCGCGCTCTGTTCGCCGAGAGCCCAGGCGACGGCGTCGCAGATGTTGGACTTGCCGCAGCCGTTCGGCCCCACGACCGCGGTCACGCGGCCCGGAAAGGCGAGATCGACCTTCTCGTAGAAGGACTTAAAGCCGGAGATCTCCACCCGTTCGAGACGAAGCATGGGAGTTGCAAAGGAATTTAACAAATTTGTTGTCTAAGTTCCACAAAATATTGGGGTAATCGCGACGCCGGCTACCAGATTTCGACGGCGGGCGTTCCGGCCCTCTGCCAAGCGCCGCCGCTGCCGGAATCGTCCGCGCGCGATCTCGCGCCGCGGTTTGCGCTGCGCGTCCCCGTGACATAATCCTTTGAGGGTCACCCCAAACTCGGACGATTCGAAGCAACTGACGGCGAGAGTTCCTCTCGAAGAACACATTCGGAGAAACCGCGTGAACTTTTGCGCCGCGACGGTGGGAAGTGTCGGAACGATGACGAAAGAGGACGGACGGACATGCTGAACCTCGAGGTCCGCAAGAAGATTGGGGGCGGCGAAGTGCATCGACTCGACGGAGCGGCGATCACCATCGGGGCCTCCTCCGGCAACGAGGTCGTCGTACGCGCTCGGGGAGTCGCCGGGCGACACGTCCGCATCAGCGAGAAAGAGGGCGCCTATCACCTCGACCTCTACAAGGGTGCTGGGCTGATCAGCGTGAACGGCCGCGAGTTCGGCGGGGGGCCGATCGGAGTCGGGGACCGGATCACGATCGGGGAGGCGACCATCACGGTCCTGAACGCGCAACCGAGCGTCTCCCGGCTGATCACGGAGATTCCCATCGTGGCGACGGGCGCTCCGGCGCCGCCTGCCGGGCCTTCCACCGAAGTGGAGTTCCGCGATCTGCGTCTTGCGGTCTACCGGCTCTGTCGCGACAGCTCGTCGCGGGAGGAGCTCGCCACGGAGCTGACCGATTTTCTCGACCGCGAGTTTCCTCCGACCGAATGGGCGATCGGCGAGTTCTCGGTCAACGGATTCCGCGCGATTGCCTCGACGTTCCGCGAAACCCCCGCGCTGCCGCCTCGCGTCTTGGACGAGGCTCGGTCCGGAGAGCGTCTCGCGCGCATCGAGAGTGTCGCCGGCACCCTGACACTCATCGTCGAACCGCCTCGAAACGGGTCGATCCTCCTGGCGCTCCTCGTGAAGGAGGCGCCCCGTCTTGCCGCGCGCGCGGTCCTCTTTCTGGAGGAAATCGTTCAGCTCGCCGGCATCGCTTTCGCCGGCCGGCCGGCGGTGCTGTCCGGGCTCCCGGAAGCCGCTCCACGGGTCGAGCACATACCGGTCGTTCCCGAGCCTTCCGGAGCGGAAGCAGTCATGCGACAGACCGACGATCTCAAGGTGATCGTCGAGACGGTCGAGCGCGAGATCATCGACCGCGCGATGCGACGGGTCGAGGGCAACCAGAGCCGCGGCGCGCACGTGCTCAACATTTCGCGGGGATCGTTGATTGCGAAGCTGAAGGAGTACGAGATTCCCGACTACCGTTATCTGCGGCGGGAACGTACGCGGAGATATTAGCCCGGGCAACGGGGCGCGGTTCTAGCCGCGCCTTTTTCTTTTTCCAACGCGCAGCGGTCTTTCCAAGGGCTCCTCTTCCTCGCGGCGGCCGAAGAGCCACCAGAGCACGAACGGCGCGGCGAAACGTCCGGCGATCTGGTAGAAGTGAAAGCCGGCAGCCCAGAAGTTGCGCGCGATCGGGCCATAGTTCGCTTTGCTCCACGCGCCCAGGCTCGTCACGTATACGGAGTGCACCTGGAAGACGAGCGCCACGACGTGCACGAAGAAGAGCGCAGCCGCCGCTGCGAGAAATCGCGCGACGTGCCCTCCACGCAGTGGCTTGTGATCCAGTGCGAAAAGCGTGACGAGAAGGACGAAGTTGAAGTGGATGTCGGGACCCGGAAGGCCGGGGCGCGCCGAGCCGGGCGGGAAGTCGCGCCGGTCGAGAAGGATCTCTCCGTTACCGGGCTGGAGCCGCGTCACGTCCGGCGACTCGAACAGGTTGATCGCGGCCTGCGCCCCCGCGGCAATCGCGCTTTCGTAAGGGCGTGAGAAGCCGAACCAGAACGGGAGCGCGAGAAGAAAGCCGACCAGGCCCCGAAGCGCGGCGCGTCCGTTCAGCATGAGATCGACGGACTCGAGCGCCGGCGGAAACTGTCCGCGCCGCCGGTCACCGCCGGCGTCAGCCTTTTCGGGAGCGGCCGGCCGGCGACCGTTCGGCGGACAGTGGCTTCTGGCGCGAGGCCCACAGCAGGAAGAGCAGCACGCCGAAGAGGACGACGACCGACTGCCAGATCACGGTGTGCGAGGAGTTGAAGAGCGCCGGGCGGTGGAGTCCGATCCAGAAGAGTGTGATCACCCGCAGCAGGTTGAGCACCTGGATGGCCACGAAACCGGCCGCCAGGCCGAGCAGCCGCCGCTTCCAGCCCGCCGGAAAAGCGAGGACCGCCGCGCCGAAGAGCAGCGCGGTCTCGACCCCGTTGCAGCCATTTTCAATGTTGACGCCGAAGGACGACGACCGGATCTCGGTGCCCACGACCTCCGCTTTCTCTCCGAATGCGTTCAACAACCTTCCGGAAACCGAGGCGATCGCCGCGGTGAACGGGACGATGACGGCGTCGTTGACCGGATGGGATGCGACGATCAGGTAAAAGACGAGAAGAAGAGCCACGAACCGCAGTAGGAAGCCGACGGAGCGCCGGCGCGCGGAGACGCGGACTTCCGACATCCGCGGAATTATAGCGAGGGACCCGAATCCTGAAAGGCGATGATCTCGGCGGCGAGCCGCTTCAACGCGGCGGGCAGCGCCAGCAAGAGCTCGCCGTCCGCGTTCACCACGACCTGCTCCGTCTCCGCCCTCGCGAGGAGCTCTCCGGCTTCTCCGCGAAGCTCGTAATCGACGACGAAGCGCGCCGCGTCCGGCGGGCGCAGTCGCGCGGTCGCACGGACCAGACCATCGGGCCGCGCCGGCGCCCGGTACCGGATCTCAAGCCGCGTGATCGGGACTCGATAGCCGAGCGCGAGCGCTTTTGCGGGGGTAAAGCCGAAGCGGGAGGTGAGCCGATCCCGGACTTCCTCGAGATAGAGGGCATAGTGGCCGTGCCATACGACGCCGTAGGAATCGCACTCCGCGAATCGCACGGGAATGTCGAGCGTGGCGCCCACGAGCGGGGGACGATCCCGCACGCCGCTCATGCCGCGGACTCGAAAACCGCGGCGAAAAAGTTTCCGCCCGCGCCGAAAGAATTGACCAGGACCCGCCGCGGCTGCGCGTTCTCCGGAAAGGGTCCGTCGGGATCGGCGAGAGCCCGGCAGGCCGCCACGATCTGCCCGCCGCCCGCCGCCGCCATTTCGCCGATTGCGTCCTTGACCGAAATTCTCGGCGGGATCGCTCGACCGAAGATATCGGACAGGACGTTTTCCTCGGCGCGGTCCATCTCGACGACGCCGTTGGCCGAGGGGAAGCAGAGGTGGATTCCCGACGGATCCGCCTGCGCGGCGTCGAGCGCCCCGCGGATCGCGCGGCTGATCGCGGCGGGATCGGGAGCAAAGCGATACGGCTCGGTGGGAACGCCCGCCGTTCCGATGCCCGCGAGTCGCGCGAGCACCCGCACCCCGCGTGCCTGCGCGGTCTCCTCGTTCTCGAGGAGCACGGCGAAGCCCCCTTCTCCCTGGACGATGCCGGTCGCCCGCTTTTCTCCCCGGAGCGCCCCGACCCGGTCGAAGCCCATCGCGTAGACGGCGTTCCACTCATCCACGGCGCCCGCCAGCATGGCGGAGGCGCGTCCCGAGGAGATCGCGAGCGAGGAGAAGAGGAGCGCGTTCAAGCCGGAAGGATCCTTCTGCGTGATCGTGACGTTCGGGCCAAAGAGCTTCAGCTCGATCGAGACCTGCGAGGCGGGAGCGTTCGCAACCGTGTTCGGAAAGTGGAAGGGGGGCGCCGCCTCGGGCGATTCCGTGAACAGCACCTTCAGGAACTCAGTCAGCGCTCCGGCGCCCGCGGAACCGGTTCCGAGAGCGATGCCAACAGACTCGGGCGCCTGGGCGACGTCGTATCCGGCCTCGGCGATCGCCTGCGAGCACGCCAGGATCGCGAACTGGCTGCCGCGATCGAAGCGGCGCGCCTTCATGGGAGAGATCTCGGGCTGCGGGCTGAACGAGTCGTATCGCGCGACATGAGTCGCCTGGAGACCGCGCCGCTCCTCCGGCGTGAACGGGCGGATCGTCGTCTCACCCGCTCGAAGCCGGCGGTAGAAGTCCTGGGAAGTGCGCCCGAGCGCGCAGACGGCGCCGGCGCCGGTGACGACGGCCACTCAGCTGTACCGCGCGATGACCACCACCGAGCTGTTTCCGCCGAACGCGAACGAATTCGACAGGGCGACCGAGACCGGGACGTCCCGCGACTCGTTGGGCACGTAGTCGAGATCGCACGCGGGATCGGGGTGCTCGTAGTGGATCGTCGGGGGCACGCGCCCCTCGCGCACGGTCATCACGGTCGCGATCGCCTCGATCGCGCCGGACGCGCAGAGGCAATGTCCGATCATCGACTTGATCGAGGAGACCGGGATCTCGCGCGCGTGCTCGCCGAGCGCCACCTTGATCGCGGCCGTCTCGGCGGAGTCGTTCTGCGGCGTGGCGGTGCCGTGCGCATTGACGTAATCCACGTCGGAGGGGTTCCTGCGGGCCGCGTCCAGAGCGGCGCGAATCGTCCGGGCGCCCGCCGTCCCCGAGGGATCCGGAGCCGTCATGTGGAACGCGTCGGACGTCACGCCGTATCCGAGGAACTCGCCTAAGATCGGCGCACCGCGCCGTCGCGCCCGCTCCTCCTCCTCGAAGACGAGGATGCCGGCGGCTTCACCGATCGAGAGACCCCGGCGCTCGCGGTCGAAAGGGCGGCAGGGATCGGGATCGACCGAGCGCAGCGAGTTGAAACCTCCGTAGGTCAGCCTCGCGAGAACGTCGGAGCCGCCCGTCACCATGACGTCGGCGAGGCCTCCGACGATCGAGTCGTAGGCATAGCCCATCGCGTTCGCAGCGGACGAGCACGCGGTGGTGATCGTGGACTTCAGTCCTTCGAGACCGAACCGCTGCGCGACGCGGTCCGTGATGGCGTCGGGGAGATGGTTCAGGACCCTCGACGGGCGCCCCCGGCGACCCTGGAGCCACGCTTGGTAGACCAGCTCGGAATCGATCAAGCCGGACGTGCCGCCGCCCAGGATGACCCCGATGCGGGTCGGGTCGGCACGCGCGGCATCGAGCCCGGATTGCGAGAGGGCTTCCCCCGCCGCCGCGAGACCCATCCGGTCGGCCCTCGACATCCTCCGCTTCTCGGCGGGGGAGAGGAATCCGTCCGGGATCTCGCTCACTTCGGCGGCGGTCTGGGTGCGGTAGGCGGACGCGTCGAAGAGCGAAAGCGGTCGAATCCCGCACACTCCGGCGAGTAAGTTCTTCCAGAATTCGGACACCGTGCTCCCGATGGACGTGACGGCGCCCAGACCCGTCACCACGACGCGACGCGAAGACATGACGGCGATTCTGACACAGGCGGTTCCGGCATAATCCTCCCCGCATGGCGGATCGCGTCGACTGGCACACGTATTTCATGAACATCGCGCTCCAGGTCTCGACGCGTTCGACCTGCCCGCGCAAAAAGGTCGGCGCGGTCATCGCGAGGGATCGCACGATCCTTTCGACCGGATACAACGGCTCGATCCGCGGCCTGCCGCACTGCGACGACGTCGGGTGCGTGATCGAGGACGGTCACTGCGTTTCGACCGTCCACGCCGAGGCGAACGCCATCATCCATGCCGCGCGAAACGGCGTCGCGATCGCGGGCGCCGAGCTCTACACGACCGCGAGCCCGTGCTGGCCCTGCTTCAAGTTGATCGCCAACGCCGGGATTTCGCGCGTCTACTACGGCGAGTTCTACCGCGACGAGAAGTCGCTCTCGGTTGCGCGCGAAGCGGGGATCGAGCTCGTGGAGCTCGGGAAGTAGCTGTCATTCCGAGCGCAGCGAGGAATCCCTTCCTGTTTCGCAAAGGATTCCTCGCCGCTCCGCGGCTCGGAATGACAGAAGTTACGAGACCGCCAGCTCGGGGGCGAGAAGCCTCAGGCACTCTTCCAGGTTTGCCTTCGAAGTCGAAGAGAGCTGGAAGAAGCGGCAGCCGAGCCCGTTGTCTGGATCCCGGCCGAGCCTCACGACGATCGCTTCACCGACGACCTGGCGGACCGGATTGTCCACCGGGGTCTGAAAAGAGATTTCCAGCCGCGCGCCGATCGGTTGCTCGACGGGCGTGCGCACGAAAAAACCTCCCCGCGAGAGGTCGCGGATCGTCCCTTCGTGCTGGAGCCCGTCCCTCCAGAAGGTGATCGACCACGTGACCGCGGACCGGGCCGCGTCCCGCGCGAACACGTTCAGGTGACGGCGGAGCGTTTCGAAGAAGTCCTCCTCGGCGAATTCCCTGGGCAGGAAACCATCCGCTCCGGCGCGTTTCCCCTCCTGCTGCTCTTTTTCGCCGCCGCCGGCGATGACGATCGGGCAGTGCGCGAATTGCTTGTCCGCCTTCAGGACGCGGCAGACGTCGACCCCGTTCATCCCTTCCATCTCGGCGTCGAGGAAGATGAGATCGGGCTTCTCGCGGCGTGCGATGGAAAGAGCGTCCGTCCCGTTGCCGGCGGTAATGACGCGGCAGTCCGTGCGGCGGGTCACGGCGCGGGCCACCTCCCGAAAGAGGCCCCGGTTGTCCACGAGAAGAACAGAGCGCATGGCGTCCCGCCGATTATACGGACGACCGACGTCTCGCCCGACCCGGATTCCACGGCGGGGGGTCTGCACCGCCCGTGCCGACTAGACGACCCGGGGCCGAATCACGATCTCGCCGTGGAGCACGTTCGGCGGAGACGTCAGGACGTACAGGAGCGCCCGGACGGCGTCCTCCACCGCGAGGCGCCGCGCCGGCTCGAGCGTCGGGCGGAAGCGCTCGAAGAAAGCCGTATCGATCGAGCCCGCGCAGATCGCGGTGGCCCGGATGTTCGCGGGCTTCAATTCCTGCGCGAGCGCACGGGTGAAGCCCACCAGTCCGGACTTTGCCGCGCAGTAAACGGTCCCTTCGGCGAACCCCTCGAGGCCCGCGAAAGAGGCGATGTTCACGATGTCGGAGGGCGCGCTCTTCAACAACGCGTTCAGAGCCGCCTGGCACAGATAGATCGCGGCGTGGAGGTCGGTCTCGAGCATTTCCTGGATCTCGGATCGCTTCAATTCGAGCAGGGGCGCCCGGTAGCCCAACCCGGCGTTGTTGATCAGGATGTCGAGCCGCTTGAACCGCGAGAGCAGCACGTCGACGAGATCGAAGAGCGACGGGGCGATCCGCACGTCGGCGACGTGATACGCCGCCTCGCCTCCGGCCCGCGAGATCTCTTCGACGACCTGGTGCAGCAGCTCTTCGCGGCGGGCGACTAAGAACACCTTTGCGCCGGCGCGTGCGAGCTCGACCGCGAAGGCGCGGCCGAGGCCAGACGACGCTCCGGTGATGAGTGCGACTTTTCCTTCGAGAGATTGGGCAGCCATTCGTGGCGGACGGTACGTTTCCCAAATGTATCATCCGCGCCGCATGGATACGGTGACCCACGGGATCGCGGGTTCCGTTCTCGCACGGATGCTCACGGAGCGTCCCTCCGCTCGCGCGGCGCTGCTGCTCGGCCTGATCGGCGGGATGCTGCCCGACATCGACATGTTCTTTCTGAACGGCCGGATCGCGTATCTCCGCAGCCACCGGGGCTGGACCCACTCCTTCGTGCTCCTGCCGTTTTTCGCGCTCGCCTTTGCTCTCCTCGCGAAAGTGCTCTATCGATTCGCCCGGCATGCTCCGCTCCGAACGCTCTTCCTCTTTGCCGCGGTGGGAATCGGGAGTCACATCTTCTTCGACTGGATCACGTCCTTCGGAATCATGTTCTGGATGCCGTTCAACCGGCAGCGCTACGCGCTCGACTGGGTCTTCATCCTGGATCCGTTCTTCACGGGCATCGTTTCGCTCACGCTCTTCGCGGCGACGATCTTCCGCTCGAAGGGACGGCTTCTCTCGACGATCGGATCGCTCCTTCTCGCCGCATACGTTGCCCTCTGCGCCGTTCTCCACGCCGTGGCGCTTCGTGCGTGGGAGCGCATCGACGCTCCGCCGGCGGGAACGAAGGTCGCCGTTCTCCCGCAGTTCCTCTCGCCCTTCCGGTGGCTGGGCCTGTCGGAGCGCGCGGAGGAAATCCACGTCGCGTTCTTCGACGTCGGACCGTTTGCGAAGGGGAAATCCTCTCCGCGTCCACCCGAGCGGGTCTTGGAGATCTTCTCGAGCCTGTCGGACTATTACCCGCCGCCGGAGCGGGCGCGGATCCGGCGATACGCCAAGCCGGCGGCTTCGGCCGCGCTCGCCCGGGCCGAGAGTCTGCGCGACGTGCGTGTTTATCTCGACTTCGCGCGGTTTCCCTTGGCGACCGTGCGCGAGGAGCCGGACGGCGCGACTTCCGTCTCCTTCCAGGACCTCCGGTTCCTGCCCTGGTTTTCGGGACCCTGGGAGCGCGAGAAGGGCGGCATGCGGTTTCGCCGCCAGCCGTTCGTCTACCGGGTCCGGCTAGATCGAGCCGGTCGGCCGCTCGACACGGGCTTCGTCGGCAGCGCGGTCGACTAAGGCGAGCGGTTCATCGATCGCCGGCGCCGGTACGTAAAAATACTCGGGAGAGGGAACGCGCGTCAGCGCTTCGGAAACGCCCGCGTAGTAACCGACCTTGAGCAGCGATCGGAGGAAGACGAACACCTGCTGCGCCAGGATGAGCGGCACGAGGGCGAACCGCGCTTCGCCGCCGGCCGACGGATCGAGAACGATCCAGAGGACGTAAAGCGCCGTGCCGGAGAGGAGGTACAAGAGAAGGACTCCGAAGAGCCGGGCCGGCCGGGAGAACGCCGCCGCGAGTCCCGCGAAGAAACGCGAAACCGCGGGCAGGTCCGGCCGCGCAACCCAGATCGCGCGGACCGAGTCGGCGACGAGCTTAATCGCAGCGAGGACGAGCAGGAACGCCAGAAGCCGCGCGGCGGTCAGGACCATCGCCTGGCCTTCGGTGTCGAGGTCGTTCAAGCGGTCGCGCCAGGCTTCCCCCGAGGCGAGATAGATCCAGCGATAGGCCGCGAGCGCCGCGGCCATCGCGGCGAGCGTGAAAGCGAGAAACGCGGGGAACCTTCGCATACCCTCGCGGCCGAACACGAGGAGGGAGCCGTGCGGCTCCCGCAGCGCGCCGAAGATTCCGCCGAGCGCGAAGGCGTGCAGCACGACCCCGAGAAAGCAGAGCGAGATCGCGGTCGCGCCGATTCCCTCGAGCTCCGCGAGCGCGCTCGACTTCACTCCCTCGACGCTCGTCGCGCTCTCGACGGCGTCGGGGAAGTTGCCGAGGAGGTCCGGATGGACGCGCCGGATCGTTTCCCACCACCCGAAATCGGGATCGGCAACCATCCGCGAGCCGCTCGAAGAGTGATCGAGAAGTGTGTGGAGCGCGTTCGAAACCGGTAGCACGAGAACCGACGCGAGCAGGAGCTGGATCAACCACAGCGAGGCGGCGAGGTAAGGCCTCGAAAGCGAGAGCTTCACGCCGCGCGCGAAACACCCGGCCGCCGAGACGTGGCCTCTCACCACGCGATCGTCAGCGAATCGATCAGGTTCTGCATCCAGAAGACCGCGCGGGACGTCCAGCGCGACGCTGCGCGCGGGTCCGCGTGCACGAGGCGACCGTTGTTGGTCCGGTCGACGTCCAGAAGGATCTTCTCGCTCGGGTCCACGATGGCTTCGAGAAGACGCGGGCCGCGGTCGACGCGGAATCGCTTCCACCTCGCTTCGCCGTCCCAAGCCGAACGGTACGTATGGCCCCCGTCGAACCGCAGAACGATGTCGACCGGCATCGCCACGTCTCCGAGGCGCGCGACCGTGATGACGGATGCCCACCCCTTCGCCGCAGCGAGCTCCGGCGGGGGCTTCTCGACCAGACGGCCGTCCGACTCGAAGAGTCCCTTTGGCGGGGTCCACCGTTCCGATTTCGCCTCCACGACGGCGTAGTCCACGGCGCCGGAAGAGAAGAACGTGCGGTCGAAGAACCAGCGGTAATCCCGGCCGGTCGCGTCGTGGACCGCCGCAATCCAGTCCGCCGTCGTCGGATGCCGGAAGCGCCACCGGTCCGCGTAGAGGCGCAGCGCGCGGTTCATCGTCTGGGTGCCGATCAGTCTTTCGAGCGTCGCCATCACGAGCGCCGTCTTCGAATAGATCTGCGCTCCGTAACTGGTCCGCGTCCGGAATTTCCACGCGGCAGACGCAAGGACATCTTCCGTCGCGACTGAGAAGTAGCGCCGGTTCGTGTCGAGCGGGCGATGGATTGCGATTCCGATCGGGAACCGGAACCCGAAGGCCGTGAGCACGGGGTGACTCGATCCGTATGCCGCGCCCACGACGCGGTCCTCCATGTACTCGTTGAACCCCTCGTCGAGCCACGGCTCCTCGAACTCGTTCGACGCGAGCAGACCGTAGAAGTACTGGTGCCCGAACTCGTGGATGGTGACTCCCTCGGGGCTCTGGACGCTCGCCGGCGCCATCCGGTGGGTGCCGCCGGTGATGAACGTGGGGTATTCCATTCCCCCGGCGCCCCCCGCGCCCCACGGGGGGTCGACGACCGTCAGCGTCGAGTACGGGTACGGTCCGAGAACCCGGCCGTAGCCGGAGAACGCGGTCTTCGTGGCCTGAAGGTACCGCGCCTGCTGGCCGCGATGCTCGGGCTGGAGGAGGAGGTGGATCTGCGCGTCCGCCACACCCGGCTCTCGGAAAACGTCGTCCACGACGATGTACTCCGGATCAGCCGTCCATGCGAAGTCATGAACGCTCTCCTGACGGAACCGGTAGAGCACGCGGTCGCCCGGAAGGTTCCGCTCCTCGACCCGGACTCCGGTCGCGCCCACCTTCCCGCGATAGCGCGCCGGTAGGTCGATCGAGACGTCGTAGTCGCCGAAGTCGGCGAAGAACTCGCTCGACGCATGAAACTGGTGGCAGTTCCACCCCCTGTCCTGGAGAACGCCGATCTTCGGGAACCACTGGCCGACGAGGTAGAAGTCGCCTTTCCAGCCGGTGCGCGTCGAGATCCGCGGCAGCCGCGAGCGAAAGTCGATGGAGACCGAGATCGTTTCGCCGGGAGCGACCGCGCGCGGTAGCTGGACCTCGGCGACCGTCCGGTCGTACGGGTTGCCGTCGTCGGGCGAGATGTAAGACAGCGCGGGAAGGAGGTCGCTTCCGTCGGCGAGCATCATTCGCGTGAGCTCGATCGAGCCCCACGACTGCGGCAGCCGGTTTCCGCGGTGCTCGCCGCCCGACTCCCGCCAGAACGTCGAAACCGTGTTGCGGAACGCGTTCAGGTAGAGGTGGAACTGCAACGTCGGCGCCGGCTTCGCCGTTATGTTCGTCCAGGCGAGGAGCTCCGTGCCCTCGATCGTCTTCTTCTCGGTGTCGAGCCGGCAGGAGATCTGGTACGACGCGATCGGACGGGTGAGCGGCGCGGCGGTGAGAGGCGCCCGCGCTCCGCAGAGGAGGGACAGCGCGGTCGACGCGCATGAGGCGAAAGTGAGAAGCGCGCTTCTCCCCTTTGCCCGCGGCATCCGCGAGACTGTAGCATGGGCGACCGATGAGAAAAGCCGCTCTCGACGCGGGTTCCGACGCTCTCGACCCCGCGCGCCGCGCGGAAGAATTGCGCGCCGAGATTCTCCGCCACGAGAGGCTCTACTACGTCAAAGCGCGGCCCGAGATCACCGACGCGGAGTTCGACCGATTGATGTCGGAGCTCGCCTCGATCGAGAGTCTCCATCCCGATCTCGCGACCACCGACTCGCCCACACGCCGCGTCGGCGGCGAGCCCGCCGAAGGATTCGCCACCGTCGAGCACGCGATCCCGATGCTCTCGCTCGAGAACGCGTCCTCCTGGGAGGAGGCGGAGGCGTGGCGCGCCCGGGTCGTCCGCGCGCTGGGAGAGGAGCCGCGGGGCTACGTCGCGGAGCTCAAGATCGACGGCCTCTCGATATCGTTACGCTACGAGGACGGCGTGCTCGTGCGGGCCGCCACCCGCGGCGACGGCTTCCGCGGCGAGGACGTCACCGACAACGTCCGCACGATCCGCTCGATCCCGCTGCGCATATCGGAATCCACCCCACTCGAGGCGCGCGGAGAGGTGTTCTATCCGCGCTCCGCATTTCGGAAGTTGAACGCGGAGCGGGAGGCCGCGGGCGAGCCGATGTTCGCCAATGCGCGCAATGCGGCGTCGGGAACGGTCCGTCTCCTCGACTCACGGGTCACGGCCAGGCGGGGGCTCTCCGCCTGGACGTACTCGATCGCCGAGAGTCGGAATTTGCCGAAGACGCAGGCGGAGACGCTCGAGCGTCTCCGGGCGCTCGGTTTTCCATCCCATCCCCACTGGCGACGATGCGCCACGTTCGAGGAAGTCCGAAGATTCGTCGACCGGTGGGAGGGGGAGCGCGCAGACCTCGACTTCGAGACCGACGGCGTCGTGGTCAAGGTGGACGACCGTCGCCTCCAGGCGGAGCTCGGATCGACCTCCAAGTCGCCGCGCTGGGCGCTCGCGTTCAAGTACCGGGCGGAGGAGGCGACGACCGTCGTGCGCGGGATTTCGGTGCAGGTCGGGCGGACCGGAACGCTGACCCCCGTCGCCCACTTCGACCCGATCGTTCTCGCCGGGACCACGGTGAAGCGCGCGACCCTGCACAATTACGAGGACCTCGCCCGGAAGGACGTGCGGTTGGGGGACACGGTCGTCGTCGAAAAGGGGGGTGACGTCATCCCCAAAGTCGTTCGCGTCGTGCCGGAGATGCGCCGGCCGGATAGCGTGCCCTTTGCGATGCCCGCTCTCTGTCCGGTCTGCGGCGACCCCGTCGTTCGGGAAGGGGGGGAAGTCGCGACGCGGTGCGTCAATCCCGCCTGTCCCGCGATGGTGCGCGAGGCTCTGCGCCACTTCTGCTCGCGGCGGGCGATGAGAATCGAAGGGCTCGGTGAGAAGCTGGTCGACCAGCTCGTGCGCGAGGGACTGCTCTCCGACGTGGCCTCGATCTACGCGCTCGCAGCGGACGACCTTTCCCGTCTCGAGCGCTGGGGGGAGAAGTCCGCCGCGAACCTGCTCACCGAGATCGAGCGCAGCAAGAGGAACGACCTCTCGCGGCTTCTCTTCGCGCTGGGGATCCGCCACGTCGGCGAGAAGGCGGCGGCGACTCTCGCCCGCCGGTTCGGATCGCTGGACGCCCTGATCGCGGCCGGCGAAGAGGAGCTCCAGGGCGTCGACGAGGTCGGTCCGAACACCGCGGCCTCGATTCGAGCCTGGTTCTCCCACCCGCGCCACCGGGAGCTCGTCGAGAGACTGCGGAGCCGGGGCGTCAACTTCCTCTCGAGGGAGAGACGGCCGGCGGCGGAGGGCCCGCTCGCCGGGAAAACCGTGGTCCTGACCGGTACGCTACCCGACGTGACCCGGGAGGAGGCGATGCGGAGACTCGAGGCCGCGGGAGCGAAGATCGCGGGCTCCGTGTCGAAGAAGACGGGGTACGTCCTGGCTGGAGAAGCTGCCGGCTCGAAGCTGGAAAAGGCGAAGGCGCTCGGCGTTCCGACCGTCACCTGGAACGAGATGCTCGAGATCCTCGAAGGAGGCAGCTAGCCGTGGAAATACCCGCGCGGGTCGTCGTTTACTCCCCGATCCTCGAGCTCAAGAACAGGCCGGCGACTCTCGTCGCGATCTCGCCGAACGGCTATTACGAGGTGCGCCTTGAGATCGGCGAGCGCAACCACACGGCGCTCCTTCCGGTCGGGGGGACCGGCCTCATTTTTCAGGAGCCCAACGTCACCGGAGAGCCGATCCCCGAGATCGAACGGTAGCGGCAGCCCCGGGGATCACGAGCCCGGGGACGGGAACGCCTCTCGCACGGCCGCCTCCAGGTCGTCCGCGATCTCCCGGACCTCCTTCTCGTCGCTTCCTTCGACCAGGATGCGAAGAAGAGGCTCGGTCCCCGAGTAGCGGAGGAATACGCGCCCCCGGTCGCCGAGACGCCCCTTCGCCCGCGACACGGCGCGGGAGAGAGCGAGCGAGCCATCGATCGATTCGCGACCCGAAACGCGGACGTTGCGCAGCGCCTGGGGAGTCTTCTCGAGGGTCGCGAGTTGCGAGAGATCCGTGCCCGCGTCCGACAGGATCGACGCGATGACCAGCGCAGTCTGGATGCCGTCGCCCGACGGGGACAGGGGAGCGAACAGGATGTGTCCCGAGGTCTCTCCCCCAAGAGACGCCCCTGTCTCCTGCATGAGTTGCGCGACGCTACGGTCGCCGACCGCCGCGCGGTGAAACGGGATACCTTCGCGGGCGAGCGCCATCTCCAGTCCGAAGTTCGACATCACCGTCCCGACGACGCCGCCTCCGGAGAGCCGGCCGTTCCGCTTCCAGCGCCGCGCGACGATCCAGAGGACGTCGTCGCCGTCCAAGAGCCTTCCCCTCTCGTCGGCGAAGATCGCACGGTCCGCGTCGCCGTCGAGCGCGACCCCCATGTCCGCTCCGACGTTCGACGTCGCGCGCGCCATGCCGTCGGGATGCATCGCTCCGCATTGCGCGTTGATGTTTCGTCCGTCGGGGCGGTCGGCCATCGGGGTGACCCGGCACCCGGCCCTCCGCAGCGCTTCCGGCCCAACCCGGTAGGCAGCGCCGTTTGCGGCGTCCACGAGCACGGCGATTTCCCGCAGACTTCGGGGCACGCGCGACACGAGCCGATCGAGATAAGTCTCGGCGAGGCCGGGATCGGGAGTGGGTGGCAACGAAGCCCCCTCACCCCGGCCCTCTCCGGGGAGAGGGGGAAGAGAAAGCAGCTTCTCCTCGACCGCCTCCTCCTTTTCGTCCGGCCACTTGCGTCCGTCGCGCCCGAAGACCTTCACGCCGTTGTCCTCGTACGGGTTGTGCGACGCGGAGACGGAGATTCCCGCGCCGGCTCGAAGCGCGAGAACGAGCTCGGCGACGGCGGGAGTCGGAACGACGCCCGCGGAGGCGACCGCGCAGCCCGACTCTTCCAATCCCGCTGCCAGCTGGGCCGCCATGGCCGGCGTCGACTCGCGCGTGTCGCCGCCGAGGGCGACCCGCTCTCCGCCTTCCCGCCGGACGCTCTCTCCGACTTCGCGACCGAGCACCCGGAGCGAACGCGGATCGAGCGGGAAGACCCCGGCGCGACCCCGCAATCCGTCGGTCCCGAAGAGCTTCAATCTGGGGCGGCGCCCGCCGTCGGAGTGGGGGTTTTCGTCGGAGCCGGCCCGATTCGCACGGTCACGTTGACGACCTGCCCCTGGCGCACCCGCACACCCGGCGCGTCCGGCAGGACCGTGGTCGTGGCGGAGAAGGTCGCCGCGCGGTTCGCGAGAGAGATCGGCTCGGTCCCGACGCCCGTCATTTTTCCGAGCGCGGTGGCGGGCCCGACCACCCGGGCGACGCGCGGCTCCACACTGACGTCCACGACCTGCGAGCCCGGGGCCACCTCGCCGGAGAGCGCAGGCACGACGGGAAGCACCTTCTCGGCCACGTTGTCCAGAACGACCTGCACTTGACCGGGAGAGAGGGCGATGACCTCGACTTCCGGCGGGACGTTGATGTCCTCGGGCGCGAGGCGGTAGATCTTTTCGCCCGGCGTCGCGTTCAGGAGATCGATGACCGCCTCGAGCTTCTCGGGCTGCAGACCCCGAAGCGCCGTAAACGGTCCCCGGACGCGGACGTCGACTCCGCCCGGCAAGGGGGACGCGACGATCGTCCGGGCCGGAATGTTCACGAGCGAAAGCGGGATGCGATAGCTGCGCTCGGAGGTCCGCTCCCGCCTTCCGCTCGAAAGGGCGAACCAGACGCCGAGGGCGATCGCGAACGCGAGGATCTTCAGCCCCAGGTTTCGAAAGAAGAACCGCAGGCGAGCCATTCTTCGACCGTCCTACGCGCTCGCCGCGAACTCGCGGTAGAGGAGATCTCGAAGCGACTTGCCGTCGAGGTCTTCGACCAGCTGGCCGTCGCGCGCGAGCGAGATGGTGCCGCGCTCCTCGGACACGACGATCGCGAGCGCGTCGGTCTCCTCGGTCACGCCGATCGCCGCACGATGACGGGTGCCGAAACGTTTCGACAGCCCCTCCTTGAGCGACAGCGGGAGGAAGCAGGCTGCGGCGGCGACACGCTCGCGCGAAATGATGACCGCGCCGTCGTGGAGCGGGGTTCCGGGAGCGAAGAGGTTGACCAGGAGGTCGTACGTGATGGCCGCGTCGACGGGCACCCCGTTCTCGATGTACGTCTTCAGGCCTTCGCGCCTCTCGAGCACGATCAGCGCCCCGATCCGCCGCGTCGAGAGAGAGGTCGCCGCGAGCACGAGGTCGGAGACGGTCTCCTCGGCGTGATAGCCGGAGAAGAGAGAGAAGAAGGGCGTCCGGCCGAAGGCCGCGAGCGCGCGCCGAAGCTCCGACGCGAAGAGGACGATGATCGCGAACGGGAGATAGAAGATGAGGGCCGTCAGGACAGTGCGCAGCGCGACGAGGTTCAGCAACACGGAGATCCAGTAGACGAGAAGCACGGCGATCAAGCCGAAGACCATCTGGACGGCGCGCGTCCCGCGAATCAGCCTCAGGAGGAAGTAGACGACGAGCGCCACGATGACGATGTCGACCGCGTCGCGCCACGTAAAGGAGAAATGCGCCAGCGAGCGCAGGCGGGTCGAAAGGCCTTCGGTCACCGCGCCGCCGCCTCGACCGGCCGGCGCGCGGGCGGGCTTTCGATCGCTTCGAGCATCCTTACGAACCGGACCGAGTCCTCCACGTCGTGGACCCGCGCGATGGCGGCTCCGGCCGCACGCGCGGCAGCGAGAGCCGCGAGCGAGCCGGGCAGCCGGTCCGCCGTCGGGGCGTCTTCGGCCACTCCGGAAAAACGGCGGACGAAGGCCTTGCGGGAAGCGCCCACGGCGACGGGGAAGCCGAGCGCGCGGAACGCGGCGAGGTGCCGGAGCAGGAGGAGGTTGCCCTCCAGGCTCTTTCCGAAGCCGAGGCCGGGATCGACCGTGATCCGGTCCGCGGCCATGCCCGCTTCGATTGCCTTCGAAGCGGCTCCCGCCAGCTCCGAGGCGATGTCGGCGACGGGATGGGCGTAGGAAGTGTCGTCCTGCATCGTCGAGGGGTCATCGCCCCGCATGTGCATGAGGACGACCGCGGCATCCTCCTCGAGGAGAACGGGCAGCATTCCCGGATCGTAGCGAAGCGCGGAGACGTCGTTGACCAGGTCCGCGCCGGCTGCGAGAGCCGCGCGCGCGACCGCGGCCTTTCGCGTGTCGATCGAGATGGGCCGGTCGGAAGCGCGCCGGATTCCCTCGATGACCGGGACGACCCGCGCGAGCTCTTCTTCGACTCCGACCGGCGCCGCCCTCCCGTAGGCCGCTGGCCGCGTCGACTCACCCCCGACGTCCACGATGGCGGCGCCCGCCTCGAACATCTCGAGCGCCCGCGCAGCCGCCCGCCCGGCGTCGAGGTACAACCCGCCGTCGGAGAAGGAGTCGGGCGTCACGTTCAGGACGCCCATGACGGCCGGGCCGGACGAAAGTTCGAGGCGCCGTCCGCGCGCGAGCGCGAAAAAGAGGGGGCGGCTCTCCGCGCGCGCAAAAACGAGGAGCGCGCGCTCTCGCAGGCTCGCCGGAAGAGCCTTCAGGCTCTCGGCCCGTCGGGCGCGAGAGAGGACGACTGGAGGAGAGTGAGAGCCTTCGAAGCGGACGACGTCCACTGGGAACTCTGACGCGGAAAACGTCGCGGGACGGAACGAGTCCCAGGAGGCGATCTCGCGGAGCGACTCGGAGCTGGAGGCTGGAAAGACGAGATCGGCCGACACCGCCACGCGGAGAGTCTAGAACGATCTCCTGCTCTACCCCTCGTCCGCCGAGGGTCCGTAAATGGGCGGCAACGGGACGTCGTTCAATCTCAGGTAGACCGAGAGCTGGCCGCGGTGGTGGATCAGGTGATTCAGAAAGACGCGGCGCAGGAGGCTCGCCTTCGACATCTGAAAGTCGGTCGTCCCACCCCGCGTGACGGTGAAGCGCTCGCGCAGGTCCTCGTCGGACTTGCGCGCGATCGCGGTGCGGCTCGCGGCGACGTTCTCGTCGAATTGGGCGACGAGCTGGCCGACCGAGTCGAACTCCGGTTTCTTCCGCGTCCCGACTTCGAACGAGCTCCCATCGAGCCGGACGCCCCAGTTCGCGAGCTCCGCGACGTGGCCGGCGAGGGCCTTCATCGTCATGGATTTCGGGTGGGGGCTCCACTCCAGACGTTCCGACGGTACGCGTTCGAGCACGCGCCGCGTCGTCTCCATCTCGCCGTCGAATTCGCGGAGGAAGATCTCGGAGATGGTCATGGGATCAACGCTGAATTCGCTCGAAACATGGAGGCATCGAGGTCGATTGAGGAATTCAGCGTTGACCCCCGCTCACGCGGGTTCGGGCACCAGCGGCCCGACGTCGTCGGCGACTTCGGGAGCTCCGGGCGGCGTCACGATCGGAGGCCGCGGCGGGCCGGTCTTGCGCAGCTTGGACACGTCGGTTCCGTTCTCCTCGGCGATGATCTGGAGGACTTCCTCGCCGTCCAGGACTTCCTTCTCGAGGAGGGTCCGGGCGAGCCGGTGCATCACCTTCTCGTTCTCACGGATGATCGTCTCTGCCCTCTGGTAGGCCTCCGTCACGATCTTCTTGACCTGCGCGTCGATCTGGTTCGCGGTCGACTCCGAGTAGTCCTGCGTTCGGCCGAAGTCGCGGCCCAGGAAGATCTCTCCCTCCGGCTTCCCGAAGGTCAGCGGCCCCATCTCGCTCATGCCCCACTCGCACACCATCTTGCGCGCAAGGTCAGTGGCTTTCTCGATGTCGTTCCCGGCGCCGGTCGTCATGTGACCGAGGAAACGCTCTTCCGCGATGCGGCCGCCCATCATGACGGTGATCGTCGCCTCGAGGTATTCCTTCGTGTGCGAATACTTGTCCTCGATCGGCAGCTGCATCGTCACGCCCAGCGCGCGACCGCGCGGAATGATCGTGACCTTGTGGATCGGGTCGGCGTCCGGGAGCATCGCCGCGACGAGCGCGTGGCCGCCCTCGTGGTACGCGGTGTTCTTCTTCTCCTCTTCGGTCATGATCATCGACTTGCGCTCGGGACCCATCATCACCTTGTCCTTCGCGTACTCGAAGTCGATCATCTCGATCTTCTTCTTGTTGAACCGCGCCGCGTTCAGCGCCGCCTCGTTGACCAGATTGGCGAGGTCGGCACCCGAAAACCCGGGCGTGCCGCGCGCGATGATCGAGAGGTCCACGTTTTCCGAAAGAGGCGTCGAGCGCGTGTGCACCTTCAGGATCTGCTCGCGGCCGCGCAGGTCGGGCCGATCCACCACGACCCGGCGGTCGAAACGCCCCGGCCGGAGCAGCGCCGGGTCGAGAACGTCCGGACGGTTGGTCGCCGCAACGAGGATGACTCCCTCGTTCGTGTCGAAGCCGTCCATCTCGACCAGAAGAGCGTTCAGCGTCTGCTCGCGCTCGTCGTGACCGCCGCCGAGCCCCGCGCCTCGGTGCCGCCCGACAGCGTCGATTTCATCGATGAAAATGATGCAGGGCGCGTTCTTCTTGCCCTGCTCGAAGAGATCGCGGACGCGGGAAGCGCCCACGCCGACGAACATCTCGACGAAGTCGGAGCCGGAGATCGTGAAGAAAGGAACGTTCGCCTCGCCGGCGACCGAGCGCGCGAGAAGGGTCTTCCCGGTGCCGGGAGGCCCCATCAGAAGGACTCCCTTGGGAATCTTGCCGCCGAGCTTCTGAAATCTCTGCGGATCCTTCAGGAACTCGATAATCTCCTGCAGCTCGACCTTCGCTTCTTCGACCCCCGCGACGTCCTTGAACGTGACCTTCTTCTGGGTCGGCGTCAGGAGCTTCGCTCGCGACTTGCCGAAAGAGAGAGCCTTGTTTCCGCCCGCCTGCATCTGGCGCATGATCACGAACCAGATCGCGACCAGCAGGATGAGCGGACCGTACATCACGAGCGCCGAGACGAACGACGAATCCTTGAGCGGGGTGATCTCGATCTCGACGCCCCGCGCCCGGAGGTCTTTGACGAGGTCCGGGTAGGTGGCGGCGTACGTCTTGAAGAGCGGTTCGCGTCGACCGGCGGTGGGCGAGTAGGTTCCGCGGATCTCCTCCCCCCGGATCGTGACTTTCTGGATGTGTCCCTGAGCGACCTGATCCAGGAACTGCGAGAAAGAAATTTCCTCGACCGCGGTCGCTCCGGTCTTGAAGACGTTCCACGCCAGGATGATCAGAACGAGGATGACCATCCACAGCAGGAGGTTCTTGATGGTGGCGTTCAACCCAGTGACTCCCTTCGATCGGCCAGAATAACGGACAGCTCGGCTCGATTATTGCCCTTTTCGCGCCGGGTTGCCTCCGATGCGAGCCGGACCTCGAATCGCGCTCCGCTCCGGCGCAAAGAGATGAGCCGACCCGCCTCGAAACGAAAGTCGGCGCCGCCTGCGAGGAGGCGCACGATCTGCTCCCGTTCCCTGCCGGTCAACGGAGGCTTTCCGGGCGCAGCGAATGGAGCCGTGCACTCGAAAACCGCGCGCCGTCGAAGCTCGGGGGTCGTGCGCTCGAGCAGTTTCGCGTCGGCGACGACGACGTTTCTAGCGGTCCGGATGGCTGGACGGATCGTTTCTTCGAAGTCGCGTTCCAGCCTCTCGCGGCGGCGGGCGAGCTCCTCGACGCGGCCCGCGATCGCCTTGCGATCTTCTTCTCCGAGCGTCGCCGTGAGCTCCCGGCGGAGGCGGTTCCGGTCGAGGCGGAGGTCGCCGTTCGAGGCGTCGCGTCGGAAGGAGAGGCCGCGCGCGGCGAGAAACTCCCGGATCTCGACCCTCGACACGCCGAGCATCGGCCGGACGACCCCGTCGGCGCGGCTCTCACGCGGTCCGGCGAGGCTCGCGAGCCCGCCTCTGCGGTCGCGCGCCAGGAGGTGCGACTCGATCCGGTCCTCCCGCTGGTGCGCGGTCGCGATCCGCGAAGCTCCGACTTCGCGCGCCATCTCGAGAAGCGCGTCGTAGCGAACGTGCCGTGCGCCCGCTTCCGGAGAGAGGCGCAGCCGCCGTGACTCCGCGCGCGCGTCCCGCTGGCGTGAGAGGAAAGGGAGCTCGAGCCGCCGGGCATGGGCCGCGACGAACCGGAGGTCGCGATCCGCGTCCCGCCCGCGCCAGCCGTGGTGGACGTGCGCGACCGAGAGCCGCCAGCCGGTCATCGGGGCGAGCTCCGCCGCGCCGTAAAGGAGCGCCAGGGAGTCCGCGCCGCCGGAGACGGCGAGGAGGACCGAGGCGCCGCGGGGGAGGAGTCCTCGCTCGGCAGCCCGGTTGAGCGCGCAGGTGACTGCGTCCATTCCTAATGGTACGACGCGAACGCGGGGTTCGGGTTCCCGGCGACCTCTCTCTCGATCCGGTCGCTGCTCCATCACGGCCTGAGCCGTTTCCGGGCCCGTGCAAGCTCCCGCCTGAACTCAGAGAAGCGTTCGGATGCTCCTTCACGCGCGCTCCATGCCCGGATCCGGTTCATTTCGACCCTGTTTTTCAGAGCGATGAGCACTGCTGTGGACAGGCTTTGGCGATCGTTCCAGTGATAGAACGCTGCGAGCCGGTCGCGGCAGGAGTCGGTGGCCGACAGAATTCGGATCGCCGAGCTGGAGGGACCGATTCTCTTTCGGACCGGTTTGACCGAAAGATCGCGGCCGATACCCAGCGGGCCGGACGGAAACTCGACGAAGAACTGCGTCCGCGGATGGAAGTACTGGTCCCGGCGCCGGCGAAAGCCGAGCCCCGCCATCGCATCGTCCAGCTTCTCCTGCGAAGACGCCGACTGAAGAACGAAATCGACGTCCTCCGACGCGTATGCGCCGGCCGTGTGGATTGTTGCGCAGGCGCCGCCGCTCAGCACCGCGTCAATACCGGCGTTCTCCAGGGCCTCGGCGACCGCGAGCGCCACCGTCTGGAGGCTCGACTTCGCGTTGATCTTCAAAGGCGCTTTCCGATCTTTCTCGGCCTTCGCCGAAGCCGACCGATCCGCTCCCGCAGGTCGTCTTCCGGTTCGGTGAGCCGCTCGAGATATCGCCGCAGCTCGGCGTAGGCGAAGTAGCGGGGCGCGAGGCGGAAGAGCCGCGTTCGGCCCTCCATTCGCCCCGCGACGAGAGCGTCCGCTTCCAGGCTCTTGAGAGCTTTCAGCACGCCAGAGACAGGCCGGTCCAGAACCCGTGCGATCTCCCTCGCATAGCTCTCGTCCAACAAACGGAGCGTCAGGAGTGTCTCGGTTCTCGTACGCCCTCCGAAAGGAGACGATTGTTTGATCACTATAGGCGATCATATGAGCACTAAAAGTGTTCTTTGTCAAGAGCCCGGGCGGCGCACGGAATCCGAATGTGGTGGCGGTGCAGGGACTTGAACCCCGGACACAGCGGATATGAGCCGCTTGCTCTAACCAACTGAGCTACACCGCCGCGGCGGAAGGACCGCGGATGCTACCACAGCGATGCGGGGGCCCCGGAGGTCTTCGCTCGCAGCAGGCGACCGTATACTCGTCGCATGTCGGGTCCCGTCGACGGCTGCCAGGTCTGCAGCGAGGCGTTCTCCTACAGCCTCGGTCGCTGTGCCCTCTGCCATCGCACCGTCTGCGATTCGTGCGCCGTTCGGCGGGGCGGCTGCGTTTTCTGCGGCGACCTGTGCGCGCACTCCTTCTTCTTCGGCGAGTCGGACGAGGACTCCGAGAGCCCGGAAGCCCAAAGGGAGGAATGAGCTCTCCGGAGGCCCCCGGAATGAGCTCTCCGGAGGCCCCCGCGCCGACCCGACCCTCGGTCTTCGGACGCTTCTTCTGGAGAGACCCCAACACCCAGTTTCTTCTGCTCGCGGCGGCGGTCGGCGTCGCGGGCGCCTTCGGTGCCATCGGATTCCGGGCGCTCTCGGTCAGGCTGACGAAGCTCTTGTTCGACGCCGAGGACATCGTCGCCGGCGGCGAATCGCTTCCGCCGCTCCTCCGTATCTTCCTGCCCGCCGCGGGCGCTTTCGTCGGGGGCTCCCTCCTTCGCCTTCTGGCCGCGGGAGCCGGCTCGCACGGAATCTCCCAGATGATCGAGGTGGTCCATCTCGGCCGCCGCGCGGTCCGCCTCCGGCCGTCGCTCGGTCGCGCCACCGCGTCGCTCGCCGTCATCTCGACCGGAGGCTCCGAAGGCCGCGAGGGCTCGATCATCCAGATGGGCGCGGCCTTCGCTTCGGCCCTGTCCCGGCTCGTGAAGGTTTCTCCCGAGCGAGCGCGCATCCTGGCCGCGTGCGGAATGGCCGCGGGCGTCGCCGGCGCTTACAACACTCCGATCGCGGCGACGCTGTTCGTCCTCGAGGTCGTGGTCGGTTCCTTCTCGATGGCGCTCTTCGGACCCGCGGTGGTCTCCGCGGTGATCTCGACGGTACTCGTGCGTTTTCTCCTGGGAGACGAGCCGGTCTATCAGGTCGCGCCGTTTCGTCTGGAGTCGATCCTCGAGTTCCTGCCGTTCGCGGCGATCGGTCTCACGTCGGGAATCGCCTCGGCGCTCTTCGTGCGCACGCTGCGCGCCGCGAAGGATTTCTTCGCGTCGCTGAAGCTTTCCCTTCCGATCTCGATGGCGGCCGGCGGGGCGATCGTCGGGCTGATCGGCGTCGTACGGCCCGAGGTGTGGGGAAACGGTTTCGGCGGAACGGACCGGATCCTGCGGGGGAATCCGTCGCTGCCCCTCTTGGGAGAGCTCTTCGTCGGGAAAATCGTCGCCACCTCGGCGACCATCGGATCCGGAGGCGTCGGCGGCGTCTTCACTCCGGCTCTCATGGTCGGCGCGACGCTCGGCGGAATGATCGCGAAGCTCGCGCAGCTCGGGTTCCCTTGGATCGAATCGCCCGTCGGAGGATACGCGCTCCTCGGGATGGGAGGTCTGCTGGCCGGCGTGACGCGCGCGCCGCTGCTCGCGATCATCATGATCTTCGAGCTCACCCAGAACACCGCGGTCCTCCTTCCGATGATGGTCGTCTCCGTGCTCGCGGTCCTCTCGGCGAGAGCGCTTCAGAAGGACTCGCTCTACATCGAGAACCTGCGCTCGGCCGGAATCGTGTGGGAGAAGACCCCGGAGGCGACCGCTCTCTCTTCGCTGAAGGTCTCCGACGTCATGCGCGAAGACGTCAAGCTCGTGCCGCGCGACATGCCGCTCGCCGAGATCGTCAACGCGTTTCTTCATTCGCGAAGCCTCTACCTCTACGTCGGCGACGAACAGGGCCGGCTCCTGGGCGTCGTCGACCTGCACGACATCAAGGAGTCCCTTCCGGAGCGCGACATCTCGAGTCTCGTGATCGCCGAAGATCTCGTCTCGCAGATCCCGTTCGTGACGCCCTCCGAACCGCTGACGAGCGTCAACGAGAAGCTCTGGTTTCGCGACCTCGGGCAGCTGCCGGTCGTCAATTCGGCGGAGGACCGGCGTTTCCTGGGGATCGTGACCCGGCGCGACCTGCTCGGCGCGTTCGACCGGGAGGTGCTGCGGCACAACCGGCTCGTCGCCCGCGTCCGCATGTTCGGGGAGGGGGGCACCGAGATGGACTACTTCGAGCTGCCCGAGAAGCACCGCCTGGTCCAGGTGGACGTGCCGCCCGCGATCGAAGGGAAAACGGTCGCGGAGTCCGGCTTGCGGACGCGTTACGGCGTGTCGGTCCTCGCGGTCAAGCGCCTCACGAAGGAGGGTCTCGAACGCCGCTTCGTGCCGGGCCCCGCGGACCGGCTGCAGCACGGCGACGTGCTGATCGTGCTCGGCACCGACGAGGCCGTGTCGCGCCTTCGTGCCGGGGCAGCCTGAGACGCGGCCTGGCCGCGGTTGTTATCCTTGAGCGGGGCTGGGAGCGAAAGTAATTCCATGAAGAAGGGGGACGCGAGCGAGCTCGTTGCCATCCGCGGAAAGTGGCAGAAGGAGAGGACCCGCCTCTACGATCGGGATACGGGGCTTCCCACGGTCGCCGCCATCATGGACGATTTCACTTCTCAGTTGCGCGAGACCGGTGCGCTGTCGATTCTCTCCTTCTGTCCAGGCTCGGAGGGACGGGTCGAGGAAGTCTGGGGATGGCAGGCCTACGACGACCTCATGCTCGACTTCGTCCGACGCCTGAAAGCGTTCCAGACCGACGGCATCCTGCCCTCGGGGACGTTCTGCCTTCCTCACGTTTCTTCCGACGAGGTTCTCCTCGTGCTCGCGCCGGATTCCGGCGTGCCGCACGCCCTGGGGGCGCTCGAGCAGAAGGCCGGCGAGCTCGATCAACTCATCCGCGGATACCTCGCCATGCGCGCGGATCTGCCCGGCCGCTTCCGTTCGTTCGTGGGCGCCGGGCGGGTCCTCTTCGATCTGCGAAGGCGGCCGGAGCGGCTGGTCTATCGCGGGATCCAGGAGGCGCGCGACCGTGTCACCCGCCAGACCGTCCGCGCCGAGATCCGCGGCGGAAGCCTCCTCCAGGAAGCGATCAACCGGCGCGACATGTACGCCATTTTTCAACCGGTCTTCGACCTCGTGACCGGAGAGATGATCGGGATGGAAGCGCTCTCGCGCGGTCCGAAGGGGAGCGAGTTCGAGTCGGGGGAGACGCTCTTTTCGCTTGCCGCGCGGACGGAGTTGCTCGGACCGCTCGAACGCGTCTGCCGCGAGATCTCGATCGAAGCAGCGTCGCACGGAGACGGCGGGCGAAAGCTCTTCCTGAACCTCTCTCCCGCTGCCGCCTCCGATCCGGAGTTCCTGGGGCCGCGGTTCTGTGAACGGGTGCAGGTGCATGGCCTGAACCCGGAGAACATCGTGCTCGAGATCACGGAGCGGACCTACGTGGTCTACGAAAGCCTGTTCCGCGAGGTCCTTTCGCGCTTCCGCGAGCAGGGCTTCGGCATCGCCGTGGACGACGTCGGGACCGGCTACAGCAGCCTCTCGTCCCTGACGGAAATCGAACCGGACTACCTGAAGATCGACAACGTGTTCGTCCGCGACATCGACCGGCGCACGGTCAAGCAAGACCTGCTCGAAGCCCTCCTCTCCTTTGCGCGGAAGATGAAAACTCACGTGATCGCGGAAGGAATCGAAACGCCGGAGGAGTTGAAGGCGCTCCAGGCACTCGGCGTCGAGTACGGCCAGGGGTTTCTTCTGGCGAGGCCAATGCCGATCGAAGAGGTCGATCGGTACTTGCGCGTGCGGGTCTGAAGACGGTTTTCGCGGGGGGTTAGCTCAGCGGTAGAGCGCCTGCTTTACACGCAGGAAGTCGCAGGTTCGAAACCTGCACCCCCCACCACGACTCCGAAGGGTCGCGTCGCTTGTGATCACCGATCGCGGTGTGTAGGATGCGCCGTTCGCGGGGTCGTAGTTCAGTTGGTTAGAACGCCGGCCTGTCACGCCGGAGGTCGCGGGTTCGAGTCCCGTCGGCCCCGCCAATAAAAGCCTTTCGATTCAGTGGGTAGCGGGGCTTCTCACCGGTGGCAAATTTCAGGCCCTCTCTCTGCGATACGTCCGCCCGCCGAGGAGCGGTTGAGCCCCCGCGGGCGCATCATCTGCCATGCGCGTTATACCGGCCGCTCAAAGGCCGCCAGAACCGAATTCATCCTTGAACAAGTATCCGTAATCCTTGCCCGTGGCGGCGAACGCCGCGAGCACGAAATTCCTGATTGCTGATTCCGCGGTGGCCGATCGTCCGGTAGCGGAGACGCAGCTCGGGGAGGGTCGCCGCTCGCGAAACGGAAATTCCAGACGACGAAGTCTCCGGAGACCGGTTCGGGATACGGCGATGCGCCGACGGAAAAAGGGAGAAGGGCGAGGAGGAGGATCGCCGCGGCGGCCGTTTTCCGCCGCGTCTTCGTCAGACGATCTCCCAGCGGCGAGCGAGGCGGCGCGCGAGCGAGAAGAGAACGATCGCCGCCGCGAGAAGGAATCCGACCTGCGGCGCCAGTGCGGGGATCGGCGCGTCCCGCCAGAACACCTTCATGAAGCCGTCGATCGCCCAGGCGTTCAACGTCACGAGTCCGATTTTCTGGACGCTCTCGGAAAGGAGATAGCGGGGGAACATGCTGCCCCCGAGCGCCGACATCACGAGGATCAGCAGGTTCGAGAGCGCAACCAGCTGCATCCGCGTCCGCGAGAGCGCCGCGAGCACGAGACCGAAGGCCGACGCTGCGAGGGCGGTGACGACCGCCATCACGAGGAACCCGGGGACGTGCCGGTGCAGCTCGAGGCCGAAGAAGAGCTCGCCCCACAGAAACATGACGGTCAATTGCGCAACGGCCACTGTGGAGAGATAGAAGAGCTTGCCCAGGAGGAGTTGCGTCATCGTCACGCGGGTCGAGAGGATCCGATCGAGCGTTCCGCTCTCGACCTCTTCGATCAGCGCGCCTCCGGCGCCGGCGGCCGAGAAGAGCAGGAACATCACGCCCAGGCCCGCGGCGAATACGGCGACCGTCGGGTTCGCCTTCGCTTCTCCCAGCACGTCGCGCACTTCGACGGAGACGAGGCCTCCGGCCGTTGCGCCCCCGCCGCCCGACGGCCCTCTCTCTTCCCTGAGCTTTCCGATGCCCTCCTCGATCCGTGCCCGCTGCTCCGGCGTCAGGCCGCCGCCCCACCGATCGAACTCCGCGATCCCCGCCCGCGCCACGACGTCGGGCATCGAGGTCATGGCGACCTTCTGGAGTAACCCGTTGACGACCTGGGGGGCGATCGGGTCGGCGGTGTCTGCGAGAATCTTCAGGGCGGGGCGGCCGTCCGAGGGACCGAACTGGAGCGGACTCGCTCCAAATCCTTTCGGCACGACGAGAGCGAGCGGGACGTTTCCGTCACGGACCATCGACTCGGCGGTCGTGGCGTCGAGCGCGGGACCTTTCTTGCCGCCCGGTAACCCTTTTGCATCGACGACCTTCAGGCCCTTCTCGCGCTTCAACGCGTCGATGAACCGCGCCGAGTTGACGCTGCGATCCTCGTCGACGACGGCGAGCGGGATCTGCCGCGTGGTGGCGCGGGAAGAGCTGCCGCGGAAGATGCTGGCGAACACCGAGAAGAAGACGACCGGGACGACGAAGGCGAGAACGAACGCCGCGCGGTCGCGCTTCAACTTCGCAAAATGTGTCCGGGCGACCGCGAAGATCATTCGCGAAGCTCCCGGCCCGTCAGCTGCAGAAAGACCGCCTCGAGCGTCGCCGTCTTCAACGCCATGTCGCGGATCCGGACGCCGTCGTTCCGGAAAGCGGCGAGCAGCTCCGGAATTTCGCGGGCCGGCTCCGTGACCGAGAAGTGGACGGTCGAGTCCGAGACCGTCCCTCCCCGCCTTTCGAGGGCCTCCTGGAGCGCCGGGGGAACCGGAGACTCCGTCTCGATCGTGAGCGTTTGTTTCGCGCCGAGCGTCGAACGGACGAGGTCTTCCTTGGTGCCGAGAGCGATGATCTTTCCGTTGTCGATGATCGCGATCCGGTCGCAGAGCCGTTCGGCCTCCTCCATGTAGTGCGTCGTGTAGAGGAGCGAGACACCGCCCTTGCGAAGCTCCTCGATCATCTGGTAAATCCTCTCGCGCGATTGGGGATCGACTCCGACGGTCGGCTCGTCCAAGAGCAGGAGGCGGGGTCCGTGGATCGTCCCGGCGGCGATGTTCAGCCGGCGTTTCATTCCGCCCGAGAGCCGCTCGGTCCGTTCCTTCGCCCGCTCGGCGAGCCCAGTCCATCGGAGGCTCTGGCCGACGGCTCTCTCGAGCGGCTGGCCGCGAAGCCCCTGGAAACGTCCGAAGGCGGCGAGGTTCTCGGCGGGGGAGAGAAGCGGGTAGAGCGCGATCTCCTGCGTCACGTACCCGACTGCGGCCTTCGACCGCGGATCGTCCGGAGGCCGGCCGAAGACGCGCACGGTTCCGGAATCCGGGCGGACGCGTCCGACCACCGACCGGACGACTGTCGTCTTGCCGGCGCCATTCGGGCCGAGAAGCCCGAGGATCTCGCCGGCCGCGAACGTGAGCGACACGCCGTCGAGCGCGCAGCGGTCCCCGAAGGACTTGTGCAGCTCCGTGATCTCGAGCGGAAAGGCCTCGGCCAAGCGGGCGGAAGTCTATCGCCCGGACCCGGCGCGGCCCTGTGACAGACTGCTCGTCCGGAAAGCCAGGGCACGCGAAGGAGGATCGGACGAAGCCGTGACGTCCGTGTCGAAGGAGAGGAGCCCGGCGAGCCGCCGCGACGCTCGGGGGTGGATTTCGTCGCAGTTCACCCGGGTCGAGGACGTCGTCTACATCGGCCTCGGCCTGTTGCTGGCGGCGAGCGCGCTCGTCCTTCTCGTCGCGGCGGCGATCCGATTCGGTCAGAGCCTCCTGACGGGACAGTTCCCCGCGAGCTCGATCGATCTTCTCGATCGGCTGCTCCTGATCCTCATGATCGTCGAGCTCCTCTACACCGTGCAGGTCTCCTTCCGAGAGCACACTCTCGTCCCCGAACCGTTCTTGATCGTGGGATTGATCGCGGCGACGCGGCGCATCCTCGTTCTGACGGCCGAATTCGTGACGCTGCTCGAGAAGGGAGAAGGGGTCTTCCGCAACGCCATGATCGAGCTCGCGCTCCTGACGCTGCTCATCGTCGCCATGGTGTTCTCGCTCGTGCTCCTGCGTCGTCGCCGCGCCGACGCCGTCGCGGACCGGGCGTAGAGGTTGCGCTCCGGAAATCCCAACCTCTCCGGCGCCGCAGACGCCCGCGCTGGTAAACTCCACGGACTTTTCCTCCCGAACCGTCCTTGAACGCCGAAGCCATCGCGCGAACCGCAACCCCGTTCGGGAGCGTCCTCTCCAGGCGCCGGCTCCTCTGGCTGGCGCTGGCTGCCTTGTGGTTCGTGGGTCTGGGCTGCCTCGACTTGACCCATCCGGACGAAGGCCGTTACTCCGAAATTTCGCGCGAGATGGCCTCGACGAACGACTGGGTGACGCCGCGCCTGAACGGCCTGAAATATTTCGAGAAGCCGCCACTCCAGTACTGGGCGACCGCCGTCCTCTTCAAAGCCTTTGGCGAGTCGGAGTTCGTCGCCCGCCTCTGGGTCGGGCTGTGCGGCTTTGCGACCGTGATCCTGGTGCACCGGACGGCGCTCCGCCTGTGGGGCACCCGGACGGCGGACTACGCCGGCATCACGTGTGCCGGCATGCTGTGGATCTTGGGAATGAGCCACATCGTGACGCTCGACACGGGAGTGACCTTCTTCATGACGCTCGCGCTGTGCGGATTTCTCCGCGCCCAGCACGACGGCGCCACCCGGGGAGAGACGCGCCGGTGGATGGGGATCGTCTGGGCGGCGATGGCCGGTGCCCTGTTGAGCAAAGGGCTCATCGGTGTGGTTCTGCCGGGCGCGGTGCTGTTTTTCTACAGCGCGATCTGCCGCGACTGGCGCCCGTGGGCGCGCCTCTGCTGGTTCTCCGGTTTCCCGATCTTCGCGGCGCTCTCCGTGCCCTGGCACGTGCTGGTGGCGCGCCGGAATCCGGAATGGGCCGATTTCTATTTCGTCCACGAGCACCTCGAGCGCTTCCTGACCACCGAGCATCATCGCGCCGGAGCGTTGTACTACTTCCTTCCGCTGCTGGTGGCGGGGCTGCTGCCCTGGACCACGCTCCTGCCGCAGATCGTCCGGCGCGGCTGGCGTCTCGACACCGCGAGGTTTCAGACCAACCGCTTTCTCCTGATCTGGTCGGTCTTCATCTTCGTCTTCTTCAGCGTCTCGGGCTCCAAGCTGCCCAGCTACATCCTTCCCGTGTTTCCGGCACTCGCGCTCCTGCTGGCGCAGGTGCTCGCCGCGGCGAAACCCGGCTCGATGCGGCGCCATGCCATCGCCATCGCCGTGTTCCTGGCAGCGATCGCCGTGGGAGTGCTGATCTTCGGCTCGACCGGCGATGCCAGGACGCCGATGGAGATCAATCGGGCGTTCTCCCACTGGGCCTTCGCGGGCTCGCTCGCGTTTGCGCTCGCGGGAGCGGTCGCCGCTCGGGCTTCTGCGGCCCATCGCGAGTTGCAATCCGTTCTGTGGCTCGCGGCCGGGTCGCTCTTATTCTTGAACGCCGCGATCCTCGGCTATCAAAGCTACTCGCCGCTCGTGTCGAGCGCGACGCTGGCCCGGAAGCTGCGCCCCATGATCCGCTCCGACACCCCTCTTTTCGCGGTGAATTATTACGACCAGACTCTGCCTTTCTATATGAAGCGCACCGTGACGCTCGTGGACTACGTGAGCGAGTTCGATTTGGGGGAGCGACAGGAGCCGCAGAAATGGGTCCACGATCTGCCGGCTTTCGGGCGGCTCTGGCGCGAGCTGCCGCAGGGGGTCGCCGTGACGGATCCCGAGAGTTTCGCTTCCCTCCAGAAGCTCGAGGTGCCGATGCAGGTCATCGACCGGGCGCCGCGGCGCATCGTGGTCCGGAAACCGTGAAGAGTCTCGCCCGCGTCGTGGTCTGATCATGGCCGCTCAAATGGATTTCCTCCCATTCACCCGGCCATCGATCGACGAGGCCGAGATCCGTGCAGTCGGCGACGTTCTGCGGTCGGGCTGGATCACGAGCGGGCCCAAGGTCAAGGAATTCGAAGCGGCCTTGTCGAAGCGGTACGGCGGCCGGCCGGTGCGGGTGCTCAATTCCGCCACTGCGGCATTGCAGCTGGCCCTGCGTCTGTGCAAGATCGGACCGGGCGACGAAGTCATCACCACGCCGCTTTCCTGGGTCGGAACCGCCAACGCCATCCTCGAAGTGGGCGCGACGCCGGTGTTCGTCGACGCCGACCGGACCACGCGCAACATCGACCTCGAAATGGCCGAGCCGGCGGTCACGGAGAAAACCCGCGCGGTCATTCCGGTGGACCTGGCCGGCCTGCCCGTGGATCGCGACCGGCTTTACGCCTTCGCCGGCAGACACGGGCTGCGCGTGATCGAGGACGCGGCGCAGTCCATGGGGGCGAACTGGAGGGGCCGGGAGATCGGCTCATTCGGCGACCTGGTGGCCGTCAGCTTTCAGGCGAACAAGAACTTGACCACCGCCGAAGGCGGGTGTCTCGTCGTGAACACCGAGGACGAGGCACACCTGCTCGAAAAGCTGCGCCTGCAAGGCGTCACGCGCTTTGCCGACGGCGGCATGGACGTGGACGTGCTGGGAGGCAAGTCGAATTTGACCGACATCGCCGCGGTGATCGGACTCCTTCAATTGCCGAAGCTGGAGGGGTTCAACGCAAGACGCCGCGCCCTGGCGAAGCATTATTTCGAGCATTGGGACCATGATGTCGGCTGCGAGCTTCCGCCAGAGGATTTCGAACAGTCGAACTGGCACATGTTCCAGCCGCTGCTCCCGCTGGATCGAATGAAGATCACCCGCGGCGAGTTCATCGAGCGCATGAGGACGAAGAAGGTCGGGGTCGGCGTGCACTACCCGGCCATGCACCTGTTCGCGCTCTACCGCTCGCTCGGCTTCCGGGAGGGCCAGTATCCGGCAGCGGAACGGATCGGCCGCTCGACCGTGACGCTGCCGCTCTTCCCCGCGATGAGCAACGCCGACGTCGAGCGCGTCTGCGGCGCGGTCTCGGACGTGCTCTCTCCCATGCTCGCGCCATGACAAACCCCGACGTCTCCGTCGTCATCCCGGTCTACAACGAGGAAGACTCGCTGCCGGCGCTGTTCGCGCGCCTGTATCCGGCGCTCGATGCGCTGAAGACGCCGTACGAAATCGTCTTCGTGGACGACGGCTCGCGCGACCGCTCGAGGGCGTTGCTGGCCGACCAGCATGCGGAGCGACCCGACGTGACGCGCGTGATTCTGTTCAACGGCAACTTCGGCCAGCACCGCGCGATCCTGGCCGGCTTTGCTCACGTGCGCGGGCAGCGCGTAATGACGCTGGACGCGGACCTTCAGAATCCGCCGGAGGAAGCGGGGAAACTGCTGGCGAAGATGGACGAGGGCTACGACTACGTCGGCTCGATTCGCGAGAAGCGAGACGACAAGTTGTGGCGGCGCGCCGCCTCGCGCGCGATGAACTGGCTTCGCGAGCGCATCACCCGCATCCGGATGACCGATCAGGGCAGCATGCTGCGCGCTTACAGCCGCCGCGTCGTGGATACCATCAACCAGTGCCAGGAAATGAACACGTTCATTCCGGCGCTGGCGTATTCCTTCGCGCAGCGCCCCACGGAAGTCGTCGTGAAGCACGAGGAGCGCGCCGCCGGCGAATCCAAGTATTCGGCCTACCGGCTCATCCGCTTGAACTTCGACCTGATGACCGGCTTTTCCGTCGTGCCTCTGCAACTCTTCTCGATGCTGGGCATGGTGGTGTCCCTCGCTTCCGCCGTGCTGGTGGTGGTCCTCGCGGCGCGCCGCCTGATCATCGGTCCCGAAGAAGGCGGACTGTTCACGTTGTTCGGTGTGGCCTTCTTCTTCATCGGCATCGCGCTGTTCGGCATCGGCATGCTCGGCGAGTACATCGGCCGCATCTACCAGGAAGTCCGCCAGCGCCCGCGCTACCTGATCGCTGCGATCCTGGAGACCGAGGACGTCCGCGAGTGACGAGCGCCGTGGTCTTCGCCTACCACACCGTCGGCGTCCGCTGTCTGTCCGTACTTCTGGCCCAGGGCGTGGACGTGAAGCTGGTCTTGACCCACGAGGACAACCCCGGAGAAAACGTGTGGTTCGGGAGCGTACGGAATCGCGCGCTCGAGCATGGCGTGCCGACGGTGGCGCCGGCCGACCCCAACGCGGCGGACGTGCTCGCTCGCGTGCGCGCCTGCGACCCCGATTTTCTGTTCTCGTTCTATTACCGGCAGATCCTGAACGCGCCGCTCCTCGCGGCGGCCCGCCGCGGCGCGTACAACGTGCACGGGTCGCTGCTGCCCAAATATCGCGGCCGCGTGCCGGTCAACTGGGCCATCATCAACGGCGAGACCGAGACCGGTGCGACGCTGCACGCGATGAGCGAAAAGCCGGACGGCGGCGACATCGTAGACCAGATCGCGGTTCCGATCCTCCCCGACGACACGGCACGCGAAGTGTTCGAGAAGGTCGCCGTGGCGGCGGAAATGACGCTCCACCGCAGTCTGCCGGCACTCGTTGCCGGTACGGCGAAGTTGACGCCCCAGGACCTCTCGAAGGGTTCCTATTTCGGGGGCAGGAGACCCGAGGACGGGGCCATCGACTGGACGCGCTCCGCGCGCGAGATCCATAACCTGGTGCGCGCGGTGACACGGCCGTATCCCGGCGCATTCTGCGATACTGCCGCGGGACGTCTGGCGGTCTGGCGCACGCTCGTGCAGAACGAAAGCGCGCCCGGCCCTCCGACGCTCATGGTCGAGAACGGCGGATTGGTGGCGCGCTGCGGCGATGGCGGTCTGCTGAAAGTCCTCGACGCCGAGCTGGATGGCAGACGTCTCGACGCGGAAACGCTGAACGCGAAACACGGCGGCACGCTCGCGCTCCCGGAAGGGCCTCCATGAAGAAAATCCTGATCCTGGGCGTCAACGGCTTCATCGGTCATCACCTGTCCAAGCGCATCATGGACACGACCGACTGGCACGTCTTCGGGATGGACATGGCTTCCGAACGCGTGGCCGATCTCTCCGCCAATCCCCGGTTCCACTTCTTCGAGGGGGACATCACCATCAACAAGGAGTGGATGGAGTACCACATCCGCAAGTGCGACGTGGTGATGCCGCTGGTGGCTATCGCCACGCCAGCCAGCTACGTGCAGCAACCCCTCCGCGTGTTCGAGCTCGACTTCGAGGCCAACCTGCCGATCGTACGAGCCTGCGTGAAGCACAAAAAGCGCCTGCTGTTTCCCTCGACCTCCGAAGTGTACGGCATGTGCCGGGACGCGGAGTTCGACCCGTACAGGTCCGAGATGATCTACGGACCGATCAACAAGCCGCGGTGGATCTACGCCTGCTCCAAGCAGCTCATGGACCGGGTGATCCACGGCTACGGCCAGATGGAGGATCTCGATTACACGTTGTTCCGGCCGTTCAACTGGATCGGCGCGGGCCTCGACAACATCTCCACCGCCAAGGAAGGCAGCTCGCGCGTGATCACCCAATTCCTCGGTCACATCGTGCGCGGGGAGCCGATCAACCTGGTCGACGGCGGCCACCAGAAGCGCACGTTCACTTACATCGACGACGGAATCGATGCCCTGATGAAGATCGTGGAAAACAGGGACGACAAGGCGAGCGGACAGATCTACAACATCGGCAATCCTGCCAACGATTGCTCGGTGCGCGAAGTGGCCGGGATGATGCTGAAGCTCGCCGCCCAATATCCCGAGTACAGGGAGAACGCCGCCCGCGTCGAGCTCGTGGAGACCACGTCGAGCGCCTACTACGGCGCCGGGTACCAGGACGTGCAGAATCGGGTGCCGAAGATCGACAACACCATGCAGGACCTCGGCTGGAAGCCGCAGGTGAACATGGAAGACGCTCTCCGGGGGATTTTCGACGCCTACCGCACGCACGTCGCCGAAGCCCGCGAGCTCGTCGCCGATTGAGCCGCGCCCGGGCGTGAAGCTCGCGCTGAAGGTCGACGTCGACACTTCCCGCGGCACGCGCGAAGGCGTGCGGCGCCTCCGGGAGGTCTTGAAGAGGCACGGGGCGGGCGCGACGTTTCTTTTTTCGCTGGGGAGAGATCACACCGGACGCGCCATCCGCCGCGTCTTCCGGCCCGGGTTCGTGAGAAAAGTCTCGCGCACTTCGGCGGTCGAGCACTACGGCATCCGCACGTTGTTATACGGCACGCTCTTGCCGGGGCCCGACATCGGCCGCTCCTGCGCGGACATCCTGCGCGGCGTCCGAGACGCCGGCTTCGAGGTCGGCGTCCACGGTTACGACCACGTCCTGTGGCAGGACAATGTCACGACCCGGGACCGCGACTGGACGCGGGAGCAGATGAGCCGGGCGGTCGAGCGATTCCACGAGATCTTCGGCGTCCCGGCGCGCACGCACGGCGCCGCCGGCTGGCAGATGAACGCCCACGCCTACGAGCTGGAGGAGGAGTTCGGGTTCACCCACGCCTCGGACGTGCGTGGAACTCGCCCTTTCCTTCCGGTGTTCGAGGGGCGCGCCGGCCGGGTGCCGCAGTTGCCCACCACGCTGCCGACCTTAGACGAGCTGGTCGGGAGCAACGACCGGACGCCCGACAACGTTCACGAGGCGGTGCTCTCTCTCACCGCCTCTTCTTCCCGGGACCATGTCTACACGCTGCACGCGGAGCTCGAAGGCATGAAGTGGCTGCCGACTTTCGAGCGGCTCCTGTCGGGCTGGCGGCGACAGGGCTACGAGCTCGTTTCCATCGAAGCGCTTTTTCGGTCGTTGCCGCCCGGCGGTTTGCCGAAGCACGACGTCGTCATGGGGGAAGTGCCGGGCCGCTCCGGCACGCTGGCCGTGCAGGGGGCGCCTTCGGACTGAAAACGAAACGGGGGCGCGAGCCCCCGTTCGATGGTCCCCCCGACCGACGTTCTACCAGCTC
>DASWCZ010000056.1:0-78016 GCA_036395755.1 Thermoanaerobaculia bacterium | reverse complement strand
GCCGCCCCGACGTCCACGTTGTCGACGCCCACTCCGGCGCGCCCGACCACGGTCAGGTGCGGCGCGGCGGCGAGAAGCTCCGCGTCGACCTTCGTGCGGCTCCGAACGAGCAGCGCGTCGGCGGAGGCGAGCTCCGTCAGCAACCGTTTGCGGTCGGCGCCCGCGAGCTCGACGACATCGTGTCCCGCCTGGCGAAGGACCTCGAGGCCCGCCGGCGACAGCTCCTCGGCGACGACGATCCGGCTCATTTCCCGATTCTAGGCTGCGCCGAGACCACCCCCCGATTCATCTGCTCGACCCAGTCGGGAAGAAGGGCGAGCCGCGTGAGATGGGCGTCGGCGGAGACGGCCGCGAGCTCCCGGGGTGACCGGGAACCGCCGTCGACGAGCACGCACCGGCAGCCCGCCGACCGCGCCGTCTCTGCGTCGATCTCCATGTCGCCGACCGCGACCGTGCGGCCCGGCGGCGCGCCCGCCCGCCCCATGACCTCGAGCAACATCGCCGGATCCGGCTTGGGTGGCATCGCGGCATCGGGGCCCGCGATCGCGAAGAATTTCCCGGCGACCCCTTTGCCGGCGAGGATCCGGCGCGAGAACTCGGCCGGCTTGTTGGAGGCGACGGCGAGGAGGTGTCCGCCTCGCGAGAGGAGCTCGAGCACTTCGGAGACGTCCGGCATGAGAAGGGTCTTCTCGTCCGCGACCACGGCGTACCTTTCCCGGAAGAGCCGGACGCCCTCGGGGACGAGCCCGGCTCCCACCGCTTTCTCGAGAAGCTTCTCCAGGCCCTGCCCGACCATCCCGCGCACCTTCCCCTGCGGCAGCGGCGCGAAACCGAGCCGTTGCATGGCGAACCCAAGCGCGTCGGTGATCCCGTCGTAACCGTCGATCAGAGTCCCGTCGAGATCGAAAACGATGAGCACGGGGGCTACCCGCGGACCCCGGCGGCGCGGTCGAGCCCGGCTAAGTGCAGCACGGAGGCGATGATTCCTTCCATGTCCTCGAACCGACAGGTCGGGATGGAGTCCTCCGCGGGACGGTCCGAGACCCGCGCGAGGGCCTCGGGAACCGGCGGGCGCGGCGCCCCGGTGCGCGTGACCTCAATCTTCGGCAGCGGGACCGACTTGTAGCCCTCGACGAGGACGAGGTCGCACCCCGTGAAGTGGCGGCGGACGATCTCGGAGAGCGAAGCGCCTTCCACGCGGCGGCGCACCGTCGCCCGCGCGGGAGTCACGAGCGCCCAGACCGGCCCGCCCGACGCGCCGAGCCGCTGCGAGTCCTTGCCGGCGACGTCGTCCTCGACGTCGTGCGACGTGTGCTTGATCGCGCCCACCTCGAGACCGCGGGATCGAAGCCTCGGGATCAGGTCCGCGAGAAGCGTGGTCTTGCCGGAATCGTGTCCGCCCACGAAGGCCACGATCGCCGGCCGGTGGTCGGGATAGAGCAGAAAAGGATCGCGGCGCGCTAGGAAGGGTCGTGCCTCCTCCCGGTGCCGCGCGATCTCGGACAGCGCGCCCCGGCCGGCGTCGAGCGATTCGCGAAAGCGCGACGAGCCGGAGAGCAGATCGATGGCGGGACGGGAATCGAACTCGTACGGCTCTTCTCTCCAGCGGAACTCCCGCGGCGCGAGTTCCCGGATCGAGGCGATGACGGCGAGCCCCGTCTCGAAAGGCCGGAAAAGAGCGGGGTCGTAAACCGCCAGGATCGCGCCGCCGCACGTCTCTCCGGTGTACTTGTCGAACATCGGTCGGAACCGCGTCGGAAAAAAGAGGACTCCCGGCAGCTCCCATCGGGCAAGCGCGGCGACGAGATCCGAGGGGTCGAGCCAGGGAGCGCCGAAAGTCTCGAACGGGCGCGTCGTGCCCCGTCCCTCGGAGACGTTCGTTCCTTCGAGCAGGCACATCCCGGGATAGACGCGCGCCGCGTCGACCGTGGGAATGTTGGGAGACGGCGGGATCCACGGCAAGCCGGTCTCCGCGTACGCGGTGTCGCGCCCCCAGCCGCGCATCGGGCACACGACCAGATCGAGATCGAGCCCGCGCTCGGAGGCGAGAAGCCGCGCGAGCTCCCCCGAAGTCATGCCGTGCTTGACCGCGATCGGGTGCAGGCCGACGAAAGAGAGGAATTCCGGATCCTGCGGCGCGCCTTCGACCGCTCCTCCGATCGGGTTCGGCCGGTCGCAGACGACGAACCGCTTCCCGAGCTCGGCGCACGCCTCCATCGCGAGCAGCATCGTCCAGTGGAAGGTGTAGTACCGGCTTCCGACGTCGGGCACGTCGAAGACGAGCGTGTCGAGGTCGGCGAGATCCTCCCTTCTGGGCTTCAGGCTCGCGAGCGTCGACCCGTAGAGCGAGACGACCGGAAGCCCCGTCTCGCGATGAGTTGAGGACGAGACGCCCTCCATGTAGACGGCCCCCCCATCCACGCCGTGCTCCGGGCCGAAGAGCCGCGCGAGCCGCGCTTCCGGAAGATCGGAGAGCGCCTTCCAGGAGGGCGTTCCGTCCGACGTCAGGCCGGAAGGGTTGGTGACCAGGCCGAGCCGCTTTCCGGCGATCGCTTCCGGATCGGAAAGCAGCGCATCGATGCCGAGGACCGTCCCGGGATCGCGGTCTGTCAAGGGCGTCCGGTTCCGGCGCCGGGCCGGGGATGCTCCGGCCGCTCGCCGCGGACGAGGCCGAGGGCGTGCGGCAGGAGCGGCGCCACCGCGTGAAGACAGTCGGCGGCACCCTTCGGCGATCCGGGCAACGCCAGGACGAGAGTGCGCCCACGCACCCCGGCGACCTGGCGCGAGAGGTAGGCCGCGGCGAAATCCCTTCCCGTGTCGGCGCGCATCTTTTCCGCGAGGCCCGGCGCTTCGATGTCGAGGACGCTTCGGACCGCCTCGGGCGTCCGATCCCGCGGGGAGACACCGGTTCCTCCGGTCAGGACGATCAGGTCCGTCCCGCCTTCATCCGCGCGGACCCGCACGGTCTCGGCGATCCGGTCGCGCTCGTCTGGAATCGCCTCGCGCGAGACGACGACGTGCTCGACCGCCGAGTCGCGCAAAGCCTGCTCGCACGCCGGTCCCCCTCGATCATCCCTCTCTCCGGCGGCGACGCCGTCGGAGACGGTGACGATCGCGACCCGGATTGGTGATCCCATGCTCTCTGGCTACTATAGCCGCGGCTTCCCCGGACCTCGAACGTTGAACGTCGAACCGTTTTTCTGGTCGCCCGTTTGCATTCCCGGCGAGTGATGATCGATCCGGAGCCTCGCCGTCCCGTCCGGGCGTATTACGCGGCCGTCGCGATCTTCGTCGCCGTCCTCGCGTTCGCGATTCTCGGCCTGGTGCGTTCTTCTTCGATCGGGAGAGCCTTATCGCGCGAGGCGGAGAGGGCGCCCGGGCGGCAGACTTCGCCGGCGGCTGCCGCCCTCACGCCGACCGCGCCCGCAAACAGGGCAGCCCCGACCGCGCAGATTCCGCCGCCGACGAGGAGCGCGACCGTTTCCCCGCCGAGCCGCACGTACCTCTATCCGCCTCCCGAGAGAAACGTGACCGCGGAATCCTCGCCGGCGACTCAGCCGCGCCGGTAGGGACCGGACCGGCCGCCGGTCTTTTCCAGCAGCACGATCTCGCGAATCTCGATTCCGCGGTCGAGCGACTTCGCCATGTCGTAGAGCGCAAGGCACGATCCGGCGACGGCCGTGAGCGCTTCCATCTCGACCCCTGTTCGGGCGGACGCCGAGACCTCCGCCGTCACGACCACTTCGTGCGCCCGGGCGTCGAGCTCGCACTCGACGCCGACCGATTCGAGGCCGATCGGATGCGCCAGCGGAACGAGCTCGGGCGTCTTCTTCGCCGCAAGGATTCCGGCGAGCCTGGCCACGGCGAGGGCGTCCCCCTTCGATAGCCGGCCGGTCGCGAGCGCTTCGAACGCCTCTCTCCCCATCCGCACCCGCCCGCGCGCGATCGCGCGCCGCCGCGTCCTGGCCTTTCCGCCGACGTCGACCATCCGCGCCCGCCCGCGCGCGTCAACGTGAAGCGGTTTTTTGCCCTTCAGGCGCGCTCCCGGTGCGCGGCAAAGTCGGCGAATGTGTTCAGGTTCGCGAAGGCGACGCCGCTCGGGTCGAGATGGCGCCATTCCTTCTCCGGGAAGATCTCCGCGGCCACCTCGTCGGCGAGCGCGCCCAGAGAAAGCATGTCCCGGCCGATGCGGCCCTTCGCGAAACGGGCCGCGGAACGCCGCCAGACCGCGGCGAGCGGTTGCAACCGCCCACCCGCCTCGGGAATGAGCGCGGGCGCCACCGTCGCGAGCCCGCGGTCCGCGATCTCGCGCACGAGGTCGTGGGTCAGTCCCGGCAGATCCACCGCCAGGATAAAGATCCGATCCGAGGCCTCCTCGAGCGCCCGCAGAAGTCCGTGGATCGCGGCGAACTCCGGAGAGCCGTCCAGAAGGACGCGCGCCGGGCCGACGGGGAACGCCGGCTTCTCCTTCACGACGACGAAAACTTCGGAGAAGAGCGTCGAGAGGCGCGTGGTCTGAAACTCGAGGAGGGTCGAGGCGCCCCATGGAAGCGCCCCTTTGGGCCGGCCCATCCGCTTCGAGGCGCCACCGGCGAGAACGGCCGCGGGCATCGGGAGCTTCACCGTCGCGATGCTAGCATCGAGCCCGCCGCGAACCGTGATCTCCGTCATCGTCCCGATCCAGAACGAAAGTCCGGAGGTCGCGGCTTTCTTCTCCCGATTCTCCCGTTCGGCGGACGCGGAGCTCCTCGTCGCCGACACTGGTGCCCCGAAAGAGACCGGGGAAGCGCTTCGCGAGAACGGCGCGCGGGTTCTGTCGCTGCCGGGCGTCCGCGGCGCTGCCCTCGCCCGGGCCGCCGGACAGGCGCGCGGCGAGATCCTCTTCTTCCTGCACGCCGACTCGCGGCCTCCGGAGGACGCACTCGCTCTGATCGCTCGAACCGTGGCGGAGGGCGCGAACGCGGGGGCCTTCTCGCTCGCTTACGACCGGGCCGGTCTCGTGATGCGCTGGATCGCGTGGTGGGCGAACCGCCGGTCCCGCCTCGCAAAGCTCCCCTTCGGCGACCAGGGAATTTTCTGCCGCCGCGAAATCTACGAGAGGGTCGGCGGCTTCCGCGACCTGCCGATCTGTGACGACCTCGATCTCGTCGTACGCCTGAGAAGGGCGGGACGCTTCGTCGTCCGACCGGAGAAGACGGTCACGTCGCCCCGCCGGTACATCGAGCACGGTCGAGCACGGCAGGTTCTCCGAAACTGGAGGGTGATCGCCGGTTACTTCGCCGGCGTATCGCCGGAGACTCTCAAGAAATGGTACGGGGACCGATCGCCAACCGTTCCTCGAGACGCCGGCGGACGACCGGCCATTCGTCGTCGATGACGCTGTAATAGACCGTGTCGCGCACGCGGCCGCTCATGGTCACCCCGTGTTTGCGCAGGATCCCTTCCTCCCGGGCACCGATCCGCCGGATGGCCGCGCGGGAGCGCTCGTTCAATGCGTCGGTCTTGAACTCTACGCGCCGGACGCCGAGCGTCTCGAAAGCGTGTTTCATCATGAGGTACTTCGCCTCGGTGTTCGCCGCCGTGCGTTGCCAGTCGCGCCCGAGCCAGGTCCACCCGATCTCGAGGCGTCCGTTCGGGAGATCCACGTTGGCGAAGCGCGTGCTGCCGATCGGCTTCCCGATCGAACGGGCGATCGTCGCGAACGGCAGTGCCGAGCCGGATCGCTGTCCCTCGAGCGCCCTCTCGACATAAGCGCGCAGCTCTTCCGCCGAGTCCGCGCGCTCGCTCGTCCAGCGCCAGAGCTCCGGGTCGAGCGCGACCTCCGAGAGGGCGTTGAGGTGGGAAAAAGAGAGCGGCTCGAGCCGGACGTACTCGCCTTCCAGGACGACCGGCTCGAGGCAGCTTGCCGTCATCCCGAGAACCGCAGGTTCGAGGGATCCCTCGCTTCGCTCGGGATGACCGCGCTTCGCGCGGTCACTTCCCTTCGCCGCCCAAGATCAGCGGCAGACCGTTCTTGCCGCTGCCGATCACGACGACCTTCGAGTTCTGGCTCATCGCGAGCTTCTCGGTCGCTTCGATGCCTTTCCACTCGAGCAAGGCCGGACTGATCCCCGCGGCGACGATCCGCTGGAAGTCCGCGATTCCCTGCGCCTCGATCCGCTTGCGCTCCGCCTCCTGCTGCTCCTTCTGGAGCACGAACTTCATCTGCTCGGCCTCCTGCTCGCGCCGCAGCTTTTCCTGGATCGCGTTCGCGACGATGGGGGGCAGGCCAATCTTCCTCAACAGGACGGCCTCGGCGATGATCCCTCTGTCGCCGGCCAGCTTGCGGAAGAGCTCCAGGGTCTCCTTGGCGATCCGCTCGCGCTCCGCCGAGTACAGGACTTTCGCCTCGTAGGAGGCGGTGACCTCCCGGATCGCCGAGCGAATCTGGGGATGGACTGCGATTTCCTGGTAGTCCTGGCCGACCTTGCGGTAAATCTCGGCAGCCTTGTCGGGATCGAGACGGAAGAGGAGCGAGCCCTCGAGCTCCATGGTCAGCCCTTCCTTCGACGGCACCTCGGCCGTCTCCTTGACCTCCTGGGTCTGGATCGACATCTTGACGACCCGCGTGAACGGAAACACGAACCGCACGCCGGGCGGCAGCACGTTCGGCGAGACGCTACCGAAGAAATCCTTCACGCCCACGTGGCCGGCCGGAATGACTTTGATCGGGTTCCCAGCGAGAAGAGCGATCAGGACGACGGCAACGACGATCAGACGGAAAAACCGGCGCCCCGGCTGGAAGGGCGGGACGACCTCGAAGAGCTTGGACATGCTTCCTCCTCTCGGATGCGAGGATGGAAACTATCAGCTATGGGAGGGGAAGCGGCCGGGGGCGAGGCTGCTAAACCATTTTCAGGAGGTGCCCCATCTTGTTCTTCTTCGCCTCGAGGTAGCGCCGCGATCCGGCTGTCGGACGCACCTCGAGCGGGACCCGCTCGACGATCTCGAGACCGTAGCCGCCGATCGCCACGTACTTGGATGGATTGTTCGTCATGAGCCGCATCTTTCGGACGCCGAGGTCGCGCAGGATCTGGCACCCGACGCCGTAGTTGCGGATGTCCGGAGGAAACCCGAGCTTCTCGTTGGCCGAGACGGTGTCGTGTCCCTCGTCCTGCAGCTCGTAGGCCTTCAACTTGTTGATGAGACCGATCCCACGACCCTCCTGCAAGAGGTACAGGAAGACGCCTTTCCCCGCCTCGATGATTTTCTCCATCGCGAGCGAGAGTTGCGCGCCGCAGTCGCAGCGCGTCGATCCGAAGACGTCGCCCGTCAGGCATTGCGAGTGCACCCGCACCAGAACCGGCTCGTCCTCGAGGATTTCCCCGTGAACGAGCGCGATGTGCTCCTCGTGCGTCACGTCGCTCCGATACGCGGCGAGGCGGAAGTCGCCGAACCGCGTCGGCAGGTGCGGCGCGGCGATCCGCTGCACGAGACGCTCGGTCTTCATACGGTGGCGGATCAGGTCCGCGACCGTGACCAGGACGAGGCCGTGCTTCTCGCAGAACTTCGCGAGGTCCGGCACCCGTGCCATGGTCCCGTCCTCGTTCATCACCTCGCAGATCACAGCGGAGGGGTCGAGGCCCGCGATCCGCGCGAGATCGACCGACGCTTCGGTCTGCCCGGCGCGCTTCAACACCCCGCCCGCCTGCGCTCTCAGCGGAAACATGTGTCCCGGCCGCGCGAGGTCGGAGGGGCGGGTCGCCGGGTCGATGGCCGTCTTCACGGTGGCGGCCCGATCGGCCGCGGAAATGCCGGTCGTGACCTGTCCCCGCGCCTCGATCGAGACCGTGAACGCCGTTCCGAAGTTGGACGTGTTCTCCCCGACCATGGGAGGCAGCTCGAGCGCATCGCAGCGCTCCTCCGTGAGCGCGAGGCAGATGAGGCCCCGGCCCTCGCGCGCCATGAAGTTGATGGCCTCGGGGGTGACTTTCTCCGCCGCGAGGACGAGATCCCCCTCGTTCTCCCGGTCCTCGTCGTCCACGACGACAACGAACCGCCCGGCTTTGAGCTCCTCGACCGCCTGCTCGATCGGGGCGAACGGAGTTTCTCTGCTGCTCATCAGAAGACCGCCGGCTCCTCGTAGGTCGCAAAGACCTCCCGCATCACGTCGGAGATCTCGCCGACCGTCGCGTAGGTCTTGACGGCTTCGATGAGCGGGGGCATCACGTTCCGGCCTTCCGCACACGCCTGCCGGAGGGCCGAGAGCGAGGAGGTCATCGCTTTCCCGTCGCGCGAGCGCCGCAGGGCGGCGAGGTCCGCCTTCTGCTTCTCCTCGACGGATTCGTCGATATAGAGCGTCTCCAAGGGCTCCTCGGTTTCGTCCACGAACTCGTTCACCCCGACGACGATCTTGTCTTTCGCGTCGACCGCCCGCTGATAAGCGTACGCCGCGTCCATGATCTCGCGCTGGGGAAATCCGGCTTCGATCGCCTCGACCATTCCGCCGAGCGCGTCGATCCGCCGGAAGTAGTCGAAGCAGCCGCGCTCCATCCGGGTCGTCATCTCCTCGACGAAGTAAGAGCCGCCGAGCGGGTCGATGGTGTTCGCGACGCCCGACTCGTGAGCGATCACCTGCTGCGTTCGAAGGGCCAGCTTGACGGCGAAGTCGCTCGGGAGCGCGAGCGTCTCGTCGAGCGAGTTGGTGTGGAGCGAATTCGTTCCACCCAGGACCCCGGCCAGGGCTTGGAGCGTCGTGCGGACGATGTTGTTGTAAGGCTGCTGCGCCGTCAGGGAGCAACCGGCGGTCTGCGTATGGAAGCGGCACATCGTGGAGCGCGGGTCCTTCGCACCGAATCGCTCGCGCATCGTTTTCGCCCAGATCCGCCGGGCCGCGCGGTACTTGGCGATCTCTTCGAAAAAGTCGTTGTGCGCGTTGAAGAAGAAGGACAGACGCGGCGCGAAGTCGTCGACCGCCATCCCCGCTTCGAGTCCGTACTTCACGTACTCCACGCCGTCGCGAAGCGTGAAGGCGAGCTCCTGGAGCGCGGTCGAACCGGCTTCGCGGATGTGATACCCGGAGATCGAGATCGTGTTCCAGCGGGGGACGTGCTTCGCGCAGAAGGAAAACTGATCTGTGATCAAGCGCATCGAGGGGCGCGGCGGGAAGATGTACTCCTTCTGGGCGATGTACTCCTTGAGGATGTCGTTCTGGAGCGTTCCGCCGACGCGATTCCAGGGCGTCCCGTGCTTGTCGGCCACCGCGAGATACATCGCGAGCGCGATCGGTGCGGTGGAGTTGATCGTCATCGAGGTCGTCACCCGTCCGAGGTCGATTCCATCGAAGAGGATCTCCATGTCGGCGAGCGAGTCCACCGCGACTCCGCACTTGCCTACCTCGCCGCGCGCCATTTCGTGGTCCGAGTCGTACCCGTAGAGCGTCGGAAGGTGGAACGCTGTCGAGAGGCCGGTCTGGCCGTGATCGAGGAGATAGTGAAAGCGCTCGTTGGTCTGGCGCGCCGTGCCGTAGCCGGCGAACTGGCGCATCGTCCAGAGCTTGCCGCGGTACATCGTCGACTGGACGCCGCGCGTGTAGGGATATTCGCCCGGCCAGCCGAGGTCCCGCTCGGGATCGAACCCCGCGAGCGTGTCGGGGCCGGCAAGCGGATCGACGGCAGCGCCCGAGACCGTCGTGAAATCCCGCTTCCAGGGGGGCCGGAGCGAAAACGCCTCTCGCACGGACTCTTCCCAGCGCCGGCGGCCCTCTCGAACCGTCCCGGGGATGGTCGGGTCCACTTCTCTTTCGTCGGTCGTCTTACTCATCCGTTGCTCATCCAGAGAGCAGAATAGCCCAATCGTTTGAATGATTTCCAACCCCCTTCGACTGGCCGTCCACCGGCACGAAAGATGCAGTTCACCTTCACGCGGCCATTTGGCCTCATGCAAGGAGGAAATTCATGACGAAACGGATCTCTACCCTTCTGGCGATTCTCGCGGCGGCGGCGTTTGCTGTGGCATGCGCGCAAACCGACGCGGGAATCACGGGCAAGGTCAAGTCGAAGCTCGCGGCGGATGACACCGTGAAGGCCTATCAGATCGACGTCGACACCAAGGACAAGGTCGTCACGCTTTCGGGCAACGTAGACAGCCAGGCCGCCAAGGATCAGGCGGTCGCGCTGGCGCGCGGCACGGAAGGAGTCGCCGACGTCGTGGACAACATCACGCTGAAGACCGCGGCAGCCGCGAACCCGCCCGCTGGGAATCCACCCGCGGGTGGCGAGGGCGCACTGGTCGGCGGCAACGCCCCCAACCCGGAGCCCAACCGTCCGATGGGCCAGGTGATGGATGACGCCGCGATCACCGCGGCGGTCAAGGCGAAACTGCTGGCCGATCCGACCGTCGGCGGCCTGAAGATCGACGTCGATACCCGCAACGGCGTGGTCTATCTGACGAGCGAGCACATGAAGAGCCAGGCCGAGATCGACCAGGCCATCAAGCTCGCGAAGGAGACCTCGGGCGTCAAGGACGTCCAGAGCAAGCTCACTATGAGCGAAAAGGCGGAGAAGAAAGCGGAGAAGAAGGGGTACTGACGGTCTGGAGGACCGCGAGGTTCTCCGAAACCGCCGGCGAAAGCCGGCACGTCCAGGAAAGGGCCGGGAGAGATTCCGGCCCTTTTTATCGGCGCCTCGACGGCGCCGGGAGAGAGCAAGCGGCCGTTACGCAGCATCCCATGGTGGCTCCGCTAAGTCTCGGCGGCTCGGTGCGTCGGTAGCAGCGCCGTCGTCGCCATCTTCGCCAATCCCTTGACCGAAAACGGCAGGCTCGACGACATGAAGCACGAATGGGTGCACCAGCACTCGCGCCGCGCCACGCGGCGGCGGAGCTCGTTCGCCTTCTCCGAGAACCACGCCTTGCGGAACGACCAGCCGAAGTCGCGGATGTTCCCGATCTCCCACTGCACCTCGCAGAGCGAGACCGTCCCCTCCGGATTCAGGACTCCCGAGACCGTCCCGGCGTAGCACTTGTAGACCATGCGTTCCTGCTCGAGCGTTTCGAGCTCGGCCTCGCGCGCCGCCACCTTCAGGTTGCGGAGGATCGGCCGGTAGCGATCGAAGCGCGCCCAGTACGGCTTCAGCGTCGCGAGAGCCTGCGCGTACTCCTCCGCGGTCAGGGGTCGGATGGAAGAGTCCGGAAACGGCGGCCGAAGGAGTTCGAAGGAATGGAAGTCGATCTCGGGGAAGTTCGCCTCGATCCAGGACGTGATCTCCGGCAGGTCGTCCCGGTTGAACGAGGCGAGCACGGTCTGCACGTTGACGAGGAGGCCGCGCCGGCGCCTTTTCAGAGCCGCGAGCCGGCGGTAGGTCTCCGCGACTTTGGGGAAGTTCCCGGGCGCGCCCCGGATCTCGTCGTGGCGCTCCCCGAGGTGATCGAGCGACAGTCCCACCGTGTACGTCTGCCGTTCGTCCTTCCGGGACTCGAGCGCCTGGGCGACGATCGCCTCGACCTGCTCCGGCAGGAGCGAGTTCGTCGGCATCGTGACGTTCGAGGCGTCGTGGCGGCGATAGAGCAGCCGGGTCACCCCCGGCAGGTCGCGGTTCAACGTGGGCTCGCCCCCGGTCAGAACGACGCTGTAGAGCGACGGCAGGTCTTCGAGAGCGCGCCCGTAGTCCTCGAGCGACATCTCGAGGTGGCGGTTGACGTTTAAGTGGTCCCAGTAGAAGCAGGTCACGCACTTCGAGTTGCAGAGGTTTGTCATCCCCAGGATCAGGTACCGCGGCAGCGTCGCTCGACCCCGGAACCACTGCCCGGCGAGCGCGAGCTCGTTCAACGTCCTGCGACCGCGAGCAGGCCCCGCGCGATACCGGCCAGAAGCCCGGCGAAGTACGTCAAGTGGTGGAGCGCAAACGCGAAGGGGATCGCGGGGAAGAGCGCCAGGTCGTGGCGCCAAATGGGGAACGAAAGCGCCCACGTGGCAAGGGCATAGAGAATCGCCGCCGGCGCGAGAAACGGCAGGCCGAAAGAGGCGGTTCCCGCCGTGGCGAGGAAACCCGCCGAAAGAAACGCGGCGATTCGTCGGCGGGAATGGAGACCGGGCCGTTCGACGAAGAGCCGGCCGGTTTTGACGCGGTAGCGCCAGCGTTGCGCGAGGTACCCCGCCGGAAAGGCGCGCCGCCGGTGCCGCACGCGGACGGCCGGATCGAGCCGGACGCGCAGGCCGAGCGCGAGCGCGCGGTGAACGAGGTCGGTGTCCTCGCCGACGTAGCCGAGCGACTCGTCGAGTCCCCCGACTGCGTCGAAGGCGTCCCGGCGGACGAACAGGTTGCACAGGGCGATGTCGTGCGACGCGCGAACGGGCCCGCCAGGGGCGCCGCGCTCGTGCGCCGGGACGCCGCTGCCGATCCGGCGCGTGGCGAGGAGAAGGTCGGAGACCCGCTCGAGATACGGCGCCTCGGAAGGCGCAACGTCGGGCCCGCCGACGAAGTCCGCGATCTCGAGAGCGCGCGCCCCCGCCTCCAGCCACCGGGGCTCCGCCTGCGCGTCGTCGTCCAAGAAGGCGAGGACGCTGCCGCGCGCCCGGGCCGCCGCGAGGTTTCGGCGGGTCGCCGGGTTGCGGGTCTCGACGCGGACCCACTCGCAAGGAAAGGAAAGCCCGTCCGTTGCCGGAGGGGAAGACGACGCGACGACGACCTCGAAAGACGGGGCCCTCTCCTGCCTCTCGAGCGAAGAGAGGCAGTCAGAAAGAGAGCCCTGAACGCGATCCGAAGCGATCAGGACGGAAACGACCGGTGTCACCGAGTTCATCTTAGCGTTTCCCGCTTTCCGGCCTCGCTTCCGATGGCGGGCCTCACCCCCGAAAGACGGATCGACCGCTGGTCGGGTATTCGGCGCTCCCCAGTCGGATCAGTGCTCGCCGCAGTCTCTCGTGGCGCTGAAGCAGCCGCAGATAACGGATCTCCTCGCGGCCCGTCTTGGCTCGGGCGATCTCCGCGAGCGCTTCGCGCTCGCCGGAAGTCCACGCGGGCAGGTCGGCAATGAGGTCGAGCACGAGTGCCAGGTCCGGGAAGGCTCCGCGCTTCGACACCGTGCCTCCGAGCAACCGTGCGACGCGCGAGGTCGCCCGCCGGCGGGCTTCCTCCGGATCGCCGCCATACCGGAGCCGCATCCGCCGCTCTACGGCGAGGCCCAGGTTGCGGACGTGGAAGCGATCCCACTCCCCCGCCCGCGCCGGATCGATTTCATAGAGCAGGTTGCGCGTGACCAGGCGCTGGAGCGCTCGCCGCGGCGAGCGGTACGCGGGCTTTCCCGCGATCTTTCTTTCTTCGGACTCGATCTTCCTCGCGATCGAGGACGACGTCGGACGGAACCCGAGCTTGCGGTAGAACCAGAACGCGCCCGAATCGATCGCCTCGGGATTCTCGTGCCCGAGCTGGTACGGATCGATCGAGAACGACGCGACGCCCAAGACCTGGTTGACGAGCTTCAACACCCGCCCGAAGATCCACGCGGACTCCCCTTCGCGAAACGTGTAGTAGATGTTGAACCCGATCTCGATCCGCTCGAAGAACGCGAGCCCCTCGACGTAACCGACCGGAACCCCGTTCTTCACGACGATTGCGGCGAACCCGGCGCGCAACGGCAGCCGGCGCCCCTTTTCGAGACCCATGAAGAAGATCTCGACTCCCCTTCCGACTCGGGCGGCGCGAACCGACGCCGGATCCGCGTACGTGAAGCCGTAATATTCGCGGTAGCGGAGCGCGGTCGCTCCGCGCGCGAAATCGACGACTCTCGCTCCTTCGCGCCGCGAGACCCGTCGGATCGAAAGCGCCGGTCGCGCGAGCGCCTCCGTGAGGGAGACGTCCCTCCGGGCGATCAGCGGCTCGGAATGGAAGAAGGTCCGCGGCGCGCGGCGGAGCATCCGAGAGCGGCTCACCCGACCATTTCCGAGGCTCCAGACGATCCGGAGCTTCAGCGCCTCATACCGTTCGGCGCGCTCTTCTTCGGACGTCGCGAGAGCGTCCAGCCGAGCGATCAGCCACGCGAGGTCGAGTTTCGGATCCGGCTGCGCGGCGCGCATCCAGTCGAGATAGGGGACGTTGGCGTCTTCGAGCGCCTCCTCCTTTAAGAGCGGCAGAAACCGCGGGAAGAGAGCGCGAAGGCGATCCTCCCTGCCATCGCTCTCCCAGTCGAGGCGGACGAGTCGCGGAAACCGATTCGCCAGCCAGCGCACGACGTCGAAGGAGTAGTCGGTCGAGATCTCCGTGCCGGCGATGCCGGAGACCTCCGGCCGGTCGAAGGGTCCGAGGTCGGCGCTGGAGCGCGCCAGGGCCTCGACCCGATCCGCGAAGCGCGACAGGATCCGTTGCGCTCGACGCTCCGTCGCGCGATCGTGCGGGTGTGCCCGCAGGAAGAGAACCCCTTCGTGAAACCGGATAAGGCTCTCCGCGTCCGGAAACACGCGAGGCTCGAGCGATCGCAGGAGTAAGAGGGCCTCGCCCGCGTCGGGCCGCTTCGTCTTCGAAGCCTCGAGGCGGGCGAGCAGCCGGCCGAGCGCCCGGTTCAAAGACGGTCTCCGAGGACCTCCTCGACGGCGGACAGGGCGGGCTCGATCTCGACGGGCCGGTTGGCGCGGGACGGAGGCGGATCGGTCTCCATGTGGTATCGGAGAAGGAGGCCCGGATCTTTCAGGATGTGCCCGGTCAGGATCGCCACGACGCGCTCCCCCGGCCGGATCACCCCCTGTTCGACGAGCTTCTTCACGCCGGCGACGCTCGCCGCGCTCGCCGGCTCACAACCCGCTCCCGAGGCGTCGACCACGGCCTTCGCCTCGAGGATCTGGTCGTCGGTCACGTCGGTGACGACGCCGTTGGTCGAGCGGATCGCGCCGACGGCCCGCTCGTACGAGGCCGGGTCGCCGATCCGGATCGCGGTCGCCGCGGTCTCCGCCTTCATGCGATGCCGTCGCGCGAATCCCTCCCGGAAGCCGCGGGCGAAGGGGTTCGCGCCCGCGGCCTGGACGGCGGCGAGCCGGGGGACGCGCGAGATCAGGCCCAGGTCGCGCGCGTCGCGAAGGGCGTTTCCGAACGCCGAGGTATTGCCGAGGTTGCCCGCCGGGAGCGCGATCCAGTCCGGCGGTTCCCAGTCCAGCTGCTCGAGTGCTTCGAAGACGATCGTCTTCTGTCCCTCGAGGCGGAACGGGTTGACGGAGTTCAGAAGGTACACGTTCAGCTTCTCGCTCGCCTCGCGGGCCAGCGCGAAGCAGGCGTCGAAGTCGCCGCGAACCAGGAGCGTCTTCGCGCCGTACGCCAGCGTCTGGGCGAGCTTGCCTGCCGCCACCTGGCCCGCCGGAACGAAGACGAGCGCCGGAATCTCCGCGAGCGCCGCATAAGCCGCCAGCGAAGCCGAAGTGTTCCCTGTCGAAGCGCATGCGGCCGCCCGCGCCCCGATGCGCTTCGCGACGGTCACCCCGACGGTCATCCCGCGGTCCTTGAACGAACCGGTCGGGTTGTGCCCTTCGTGCTTGAGGGCGAGGTCCGCGATGCCGGTCCAGCGAGAGACCGGGGCGAGCGAGAGGAGCGGCGTGTTGCCTTCCGGATGCGTGACGACGTCCGCGCCGGCGTCCGGCAGGACGAGCTCGCGGAACCTCCACACGCCGGAGGCATCGAGCGGCTCGCCAGACCCGCGACGCTCCGCGAAGAGCTCGCGAAGCCCGCGACCGCGCCGCTCGGGCGGCCGGTGCCGCGCCTCGAGGAGTGCCGCGCACGCGGGGCACTGACTCTTCGCGAACGAAAGCGGAAGATCCTTGCCGCAGCGCGCGCAGACCTGCCAGCTCGAGGGGCCGGCGGCCGATCCGCTCATTCCCCGCTCCCGACGACGCGGGCGCCGCGCCCGTCGATCGCGCCGGTCCGCGTGCTCGCCTCGATCCCGCGGGACCGGTAACCGGCGATCATCGCTTCGCCGATCCGCCTGCCCGAGTCGTCGTCGAGCGCGAAAGCGAACGACGAAGGTCCGCTCCCCGAGATCGAGCAGCCGAGTGCGCCGGCCGCCAGAGCCGCGGACTTCGCCTCCGCGAATCCCGGAAGGAGCGGCGCCCGCGCAGGCTCGGCAACCCGATCCTCCACCGATCGCCGCAGGAGGTCCCAGTCTCGGGTGGCGAGCGCCGCGACGAGAGCGCCGACGCCCGCGGCCTGTGCCACCGCGACGCCGAGGTCGACCGAGCGGGGAAGGCACGCTCGGGCTTCCTCGGTCCGCAGGCTCTGCCGCGGGTGCGCGAGGACGATCCGGAGCTCGTCGGGGAACGGCAGCCGGACCACGTCGAGCGGCTCCAGGGACCGGATCAGGACGACGCCTCCATAGAGCGCCGCGGCGACGTTGTCCGCGTGCCGCCCGGCGACCGCCGTCTCCGCTTCCAGGCACGGCAACAGAAGCTCCTCCTTGCCGAAAGGAGAACCGAGCAGCTCGTTGACCGCTACCGCGGCCGCGACCGCCGACGCCGCGCTGCCTCCCTGCCCGCCCGAGAGAGGAAGGCCCTTTTCGACGACGAGCGTGAAGCCGATCGCCGTCCTCCCCGCTCTTTCCCGAACGCGAGCGGCGGCGATGCCCGCCGTGTTCCGCTCGGCGTCGACCGGAATCTCCGGATGGCCGGAGGAACGGATGCGGATCTCTCCGTCCGCGGCGCGCTCGGCCGTCACCGTGTCCCCCGCGCCCATGACGGCAAGGCCAAGGACGTCGAAGCCGGGCCCGAGGTTCGCGACGGTGCCCGGTGCGAAAGCGCGGACGGTTCTCACCCGCCCGCCAGCTCGAGCACGTCGTTCAGGATCCCCGCCGCGGTGACCGCGAGGCCGGCTCCCGGTCCTTGGATCACGAGCGGGTTTGCGCGGTAGCGCAGCGTCGTGAACGCGACCTGGTTGTCGGTGCCTCGCAGCCCGACGAACGGACTGCCAGTGCTGACCTCGACCAATCCCACCCGGATCTTCCGGCGCGTGACCGTCGCGACGTAACGCAATCGTCGTTCTCGCGATCGGGCGCGGGCGAGCCGCGCTGCCCAATCGGGATCGAGCTCGGGGAGCCGCTCGAGGAAACGCGCGAGAGACACCTTGCGGAAAGCCGGGGGAACGAGCGGTTCCACCGCGACCTCCTCCGGCTCGCCCCGGAACCCGAGCAGGCGGCCGAGGATGACGGCCTTCCTTCCGACGTCGGCTCCGGAGAGGTCGTCGCGGGGATCGGGCTCGGTGTAGCCACGGCCGATCGCCTCGCGCAGGCTCCGCGAGAAGGGGCGCCCGGCCTCGATCTCCGACAGGAGGAAGCCGAGCGTGCCGGAGAGACATCCTTCGATCTTTACGACACGGTCTCCTGACTCGACGAGCTTGCGGTATGTGTCGAGGATCGGAAGCCCGGCTCCGACCGTGGCCTCGAATCGCAGGCGCCGCCCGCCTTCCCGGATCGCGTTCTCGATCTTCTCCGCTTCGGCGCGAGGGCCGGAGAGCGGCCGTTTGTTCGCGAGCACCAGATCGAAGCCGGACGCGACCGCTTCCTCGAGCACAGGACCGGTCTTCCCGGCGGTCACGTCGACCAAGATCGGCCGGGAGAGAGCGTGCTCCGCGAGCGCAGCGATCGCCTCGCGCGCGCCGGCGGCAACTCCGCGTGGTTTCTCCGAGACCGAGCGCGCACCGGCTTTCAAGCCCGCAAGGTCCATCACGTCCCGGGAGGAAAGACCCGCGGGCCGGAACACGTAGCCGCCGCGATCGATCGCCCCGACCAGGCGCAACTTCGTGCGCCGGGAAGAACGCACGATCAGGCCGGCCAGCGTCCGCCCGACCTGGCCGAAGCCGAGCAGCACGACGTCCGTGTGCTCGGAGGCGGAGGCGCCCCCTCCGCCGATCTTCGAGAGCTGAAAGGCGTCATGGATGTGCCGCTGCGCTTCTCCCGACCGCGCCGCCTCGACGACGAAGGAGATGTTCAGCTCCGAGGAGCCCTGCGCGATTGCGACGACGTTGATGCCGGCCGGCGCGAGCGCGTTGAAGACCCGCGCCGCGATGCCCGGAGTTCCGGCCATCCCCAGGCCGACGACGGAGATCGTGGCGAGACCTCTCAGGACTTCAACGCCGTCCACCTCCCGGCGCGAAACCTCCTCACGGAACGCCTCGAGAAGACTCTTCTGCGCGGCGTCGGCCTGGGCTTCCGGAATCCCGGCACAGATCGAGTGCTCGGAAGAGGCCTGGGAGATGAGCGACACCGAGATGCCCTCGCGATGGAGGGCGCCGAACGTCCGGGCGGCGATCCCTGGAACCCCGAGCATCCCATTGCCGGTCACCGTCACGAGTGCCTGTCCCGAGATCGCCGAGAGGGCCTTGACCGGATATTTCTCGAGTGTACGCCGCCCGGAAATTTCCGTGCCCGGCTCATCGGGCCGATCGAAGGGGCGGACGAAGATCCGCGCCCGGCCAGCGGGAATCAGGGCACGCGGGTGGAGAACCTTCGCGCCGTAATAGGCGAGCTCTGCGGCTTCGCGGACGTTCAACTGCGGGATCACGCGAGCGTCCGGTACGACGCGGGGGTCGGCCGTCAGGAAGCCGCGGACGTCCTTCCAGAGAATGACCCACCGCGCCGCGAGCGACCGGCCGAGAAGAGTCGCCGTCAGGTCCGATCCGCCCCGGCCGAGCGTCACGACGCGCCCTTCGACGTCCGCTCCGAGAAAGCCGGGCACGACCGGGACCGCGCCCTTCGAAAGAAGAGGCCGCAGCCTCGCCCGGGCGCGGCGATCCGTCGACGCGAGGTCGGGCGACGCCTGGCCCGGCCGGCCGTCCGTCGCGACCACCTCGAGCGCGCTCACGTATTCGGACCGCACTCCCCGCGCGGCGAGCCCGGCCGAGAAGATCCGCGCCGCCAGGTCTTCCCCGGCGGCGAGGAGCTGGTCGATCGAGCGAGGCGAGAGCTCCCGGAGCATCCGGGGAGCGCTCGGGAGAGCCTCGAGCTCGCCGAAGGCGCGCCGGACTTGCGACAGGAGGCTCTGCCGCACGTCGCCCGCGTCAACGACCGCGCGCACCGAGCGCTCGTACCTCTTCTGAAGGCCCGCGGCAGTCCTGCGGACCGCCGAGTCGTTGCCTCGGGAGAGATCTCCGGCGAGCGCGAGCAGCGCGTCCGTAACTCCGGCGAAGGCCGAAACCACGACCACCGCGGGGCGGTCTCCGTTCTCGACGATCGAGAGCGCATGAGTGAGCGCGCCCGCGTCGCGAAGCGAGGCTCCGCCGAATTTGTGGATCGAAGGGGGCGCGAGAGGGCGGCTACGCTTTCCCGTCTTCCCCTCCCAGCAGGGCTTTCAACCGCGCGTGTTCCTCGCGGGAAACCGGGATCCGCGAGCCCTGGGTGAGAATCGGCGACATGGTTTCCTTTCGAGTTCAACCGGCGAACGGCTTCTGCTGGTCAGATTTCGCGCGCTTCGATGCTATTCTCGTTCGCGGAGGAGCTTGGATGGCGACGGACATCATCATGCCCCAGATGGGCGAGTCGATCGCCGAGGGCACCATCACCAAGTGGCTGAAGAAGGTGGGCGATCCCGTCAAGAGAGACGAGCCGATCTTCGAGATCTCCACCGACAAGGTCGACGCGGAGATTCCGTCCCCGGTCGCCGGGACGCTCGTCGAGATCAAGGTCGGCGAAGGCGAGACCGTCCCGATCAACACGGTCGTCGGCTCGATCGGTCAAGCGGCAGAGGCCGTTACCCCCGGCGCCGCGGCGCAAAAGCCGGCCGAGGCTGCGCCCCCGGAGCCGGCGCCGGCCGCGCCCGCAGCCCCCCCTGCCGCGCCCGCGAGTACTCCTCCTTCCACGCAGGCGGCTGCACCTCCGGTTCCCCCCGCGGCTGCCGCTCAGCAACCGGAGCCCGAACCCGAGCTCCAACCCTCTCGACCGCAGCCGACGACCCCTCCGGCGGCCGCCCTGCCGACTTCTCCGCAGCCCGCGGCCGCCGTGGCGGCCGAGCCCCCCGGCGCGCGGATCGAGTCGATCGAGGAAAGGATTCGCCAGCGCTCCTCCCCGCTCGTCCGAAAGATCGCGCAGGAACAGGGCCTCGACATCCGCGAGGTCGAGGGAACGGGAATCTACAACCGGGTGACGAAGAACGACATCCTCTCGTTCCTGGAGAACCGCAAGGTCGCGGGAGCGCCGGCGGCGGGATCTGTCGCGTCGGTCGCTTCCGCTCCGAGCGCGCCACCGGCCCAGGTCGGCCAGCCTGCGCGTCTGCCGGCGGCCGAGCCCGCGCCGCGCCCCGCGCTCGCGGTCACAGACCGTGACGAAGTGGTCCCGATGACGAAGATCCGGAAGATCACCGCCGAGAACATGATCCTGTCGAAGCGCACGTCGGCGCACGTCACGACGGTCTTCCAGGTCGATTACACGAACATCGCGAAGCTGCGGGAGCGGCACAAGGATGCGTTCCTGGAGAAGAACGGCGTGAAGCTCACGTATCTGCCGTTCATCTTCCGCGCCGCGATCCAGGCCTTGAAGGAGTTCCCTCAAGTCAATGCTTCGATCGACGGCGACAACATCGTCTACCACAAGGACATCCACCTGGGGATGGCGGTAGCGCTCGACTGGGGCCTGATCGTGCCGGTCATCAAGCACGCCGACGAGAAGTCGATTCTCGGTCTCGCCCGCGCGGGGCAGGACCTCGCCGAGCGCGCTCGAACGAAGCGACTGAAGCCGGAAGAGATCCAGGGCGGCACGTTTACCGTGACGAATCCGGGCGTGTTCGGCTCGCTCTTCGGAACGCCGATCATTCCGCAACCGCAGGTCGGGATCCTGGGAGTCGGGACGATCGAGAAGCGCCCGGTCGTCGTCAACGACGAGAACGGCAACGACGCGCTCGCGATCCGGACCGTGGGATTCCTGGCACTCTCCTTCGATCACCGCCTGATCGACGGCGCCGACGCCGACCGTTTCTTAGGAGCGGTGAAGAAGACGCTCGAGAAGGCCGAGTTCGATCTGGGATAGGGCCTCTCCGCTCTCGACGGGCCCCTCGGCGCCGCCGCGGCTCGGCGGGAAGGCGCTTCTTGGTCTCTTCGCTCTGGCGCTTGCCGCGCGCCTCGCGGCGGTCGCCGCGGTGGGCTTCTCGACCGTCCGTTTCGGAGACGCCACCGCTTATCTCTCCGCGGCGACCGAAATCGCGCGGCTCGGCCGCTATCCGACTTCCTCGGAGCCTTTCTACTTTCGCGCGCCGGGCTACCCGTTCTTTCTCGCCGTCACGACCCTCGGCCGGCCGGACGCCGTCGCTCTCGCGAAGATCGTCACGGCCGCGGTGGGATCGTTCGTCGCGCCCCTCCTCGCCCTTCTGTCCGCGCGGATCTTCCGCCGGCGCGGAATCGCGCTCGCGACGGGCGTCGCGGGAGCGCTCCATCCGGTCTTCCTCTGGTACTCCGCCGACATCCAGAGCGAACCGCTGTTCACGACACTTTTGCTCGCCGCCGCGTTCCTCCTTCTGGCAGCAACCGACCGCCCGTCGACGACGCTCGCACTCGGCGCCGGCGCCGTCCTCGCGCTCGCCGCGCTGACCCGCGCCTCCGCGCTCGCGCTCTTCCCATTTCTCACGGCGCCTCTCTTCGACCGGCGGTATCCGTTTCGCGCGCGGGCTCATCTCGCGGCGGCGGGACTCCTCGGGTTCGCCCTCGCCCTCGCCCCCTGGATCGCGCGGAACGCCGCCGTCTTCGGAGAGATCGTCCCGATCAACGACGCCGCCGGAAGCACGTTCTACCAGGGGAACTCCGACTGGGCCGTTCGGTTCTTCGACGTCGAGAGCCGCGCGGAATATCTTCGCTGGGTCGAAGCACTCCACCGCGACATGCAGCGACAGACCGAGGAGCTTCGCGCGCGCGGACTCAATTCGCCTTTCGAACGGGCCCGCGCTTTCATAGGGCGCGCCGTCGCGGAGCGCCGAGCGGACCCCGCCGGCTGGGCGCGGCTCCTGCTGCGGAAGGCGTGGGAATGGCTGCGGCCCTACCCGACGCCCTGGTTCTGGCCGCCGGTCGTCGTCGCCGCGACCGGAACGTACTTTCTCGTGCTGTACGTGCTCGCCGTCGTCGGATTCGTTTCGGCGCCGCGGCCGGGAGTCCGCGCGTTCGTCCTCGCGGTCCTCGCGGTCTCGATGGCCGTGCACGTCGTCATCCTCGTCGTCTGGCGCTTCCGCGTCCCGTACTGGGATCCGGTTCTCCTCCTGTACGGAGTTTTCGGCGCGGGCGATACACTTCTTTCCCGATGGACACGATGAAGGTCGCCGTCCCGATGCCGGAGCGGGTCCCTGCCGGGCCGCGGCGCGTCGAGGCGATCTGGCTCGGACGGATCGGCTACGAACGCGCGCTCGTGCTCCAGAGAGAGGCGGCCGCCCGCGTGGCGAGGGGCGGACCGGAGACCCTCTTCCTCCTCGAACACGAGCCGGTCTTCACGCTCGGCCGGAACGCTTCGGCCGCGGACGTGCTCTTCACGCCGGAGAGGCGGCGGGAGCTCGAGATCGACCTCGTCCTTGCGGACCGGGGCGGCAAGGTCACTTACCACGGTCCGGGTCAGCTCGTCGGCTATCCGATCCTGAACCTCGATCCGGATCGTCGGGACGTCCGCCGTTACGTCCGCGACCTGGAGGAAGTCCTCCTCCGGACCCTCGCCGACCTCGGCGTTTCGGCGGGCCGATCGACCGCCCGCGAGCGCGTCTCCTCCGTCTGGGTCGGCAACGACAAGATCGCGGCGATCGGGGTTCACATCTCCCGCTGGATCACGACACACGGGTTCGCGTTGAACGTGACCGACGAGCCTCTCCCCTATTTCCGCGGGATCGTGCCCTGCGGAATCAGCGACGGCGGGGTGACCTCGATCGAGCGGGTGGCGGGCTTCCACGCCGAGGTCCGCGAGGTCGCCTCACGGCTCGTTTCGCGGTTCGCGGAGGTGTTCGGGCGGGAGACCGGGGCCGTCGGCGGATGAGCGGCCTGCCCGTTCTTCCACACGCTTCGCGTCTCGAGCGGCCGCCCTGGTTGAAGGTGCGGCTGTCGACGACCGGCGAGTACGAGGAGGTCCGCGCGATGATGCGGCGCCTTTCGCTCGTGACCGTCTGCGAGGAGGCGCGCTGTCCGAACATCCACGAGTGCTGGGCACGCGAGCGCACGGCGACGTTCATGCTCATGGGAGACGTCTGCACGCGGACCTGCGGCTTCTGCGCCGTTGGGAAAGGCGCGCCGGGCCCACTCGACGCCGAGGAGCCGGAAAGGGTGGCCGAGGCGGTTCGCGAGCTCGGCCTCTCCCACGCAGTGGTGACGTCGGTCAACCGCGACGATCTCTCCGACGGCGGCGCCTCGCATTTCGCGGAGACGATCCGCGCCATCCGCCGGCGGGTCCCCGGATGCACGATCGAGGTGTTGATCCCCGACTTCTGCGGGAACTGGAGCGCTCTCGGGATCGTCCTCGACGAGGCGCCGGAAATCCTCAATCACAATCTCGAGTCGGTCGCGCGCCTCTACCGGCGCGTCCGACCTCAGGCCCGCTACGAGCGGTCACTCGAGCTGCTCCGGCGGGCCGACGCGATTCGTCGCGAGAGCGCGAGCGGAATGCGGACGAAGTCCGGAGTGATGGTCGGGCTCGGCGAGACAAAAGACGAGCTCGTGCGGGCTCTCGCCGACCTCAAGTCCGCGGGGTGCGACATCGCGACGATCGGCCAGTACCTTCAGCCGCACGAGCGGCGGCTTCCCGTCGAGCGGTACTACACGCCGGACGAGTTCGAGGCGCTTCGCCGCGAAGGAGAAGCGATGGGCTTCCTCCGGGTCGAGGCCGGACCGCTCGTCCGCTCCTCGTACCATGCCCGCCGCGCGCTCGAGGCGGTCCCGGCTTGAAGCGGTCGGCTCTTGTTCTCGGAGCTCTCTTTCTCGGCGGAGTCTCCGGATTCGCGCAGATGAGAGGAGCGGAGATCCAGAAATACCAGGAGGCGGTGTATCCGGAGACGTTGCTCAAGAGCCAGCAGCAGGGAAACGTTCTCCTGGTCGGCCGCATCGACAAGCAGGGGTTGATCCAGAACCTCCGGCCGCTCGCGGCGAGCTTTCCCGGTTTCATCGACCCCGCGATGGCTGCCGTCTCGGCGTGGCGGTTCAAGCCGGCGACGCGCGACGGCAAGCCCGTCGAGATCGCCGCCAACGTCGGAGTGCGCTTCCGGGTGAAGAACAGCAAGCGCGGAGCGATTCCCCAGCCGATCCTGGGAGATCTGCCCGTCTTTCCCGCCGACGCCTCCGGAACGAAGACGGCGCCGGAGGGTTTCCCGATTCGCCGCGGCATCGATCCGAAGCTGCGAGCGGAGGCAGTGCTGGACGTCGAGCCGCAATCGAAGGCGAGGAAGATGACGGTGCGAGTCGAAGCGACGTCGCCCACCGGACGACCGTACATCGTTTTCGAGAGCCCGGTGGCCGTACCGGCCAACGCCACGGACGCCCGCGTATCGGTGGTGGCGCCCGTGGGCGCGGACTGGGAGGAGGGCGTGTGGACCTTGCGATTTCTCGCGGACGGCCACGAAGCGGGTGGAGGGCAGTTCTGGCTCGCCCGCGATCCCTCGCGCTTCGACTTCGCGGCGGCGCTGCGGAAGCAATAGCGCGCCGGGCTGTCGCACTCCTTCTCGTCGCGGCGGCGGCCGGCTGCTCGACGCGAACGGCCCCGCGCGAGGCTTCCTGCGCCGGTTTCGTGGCAGCGCGCCCGAAGATGCTCCGCGCGCCCGAGTACCCGCCTCCCGCCCGAAGAGCGCAGATGAGCGGGGAATCGACCCACGAGGTGCTCGTCGATCGATCGGGAAGGGTCCGGGACGTTCGGATCGTCGGAACCACCTTCATGCTCTTCGCCCTCGCGTCGGACGCGGCCCTGCGCGCCGGGAGCTTCTATCCGGCGACGCTCGACGGCAAACCGGTGGGCACGCGCTTCTGGATGCGGGTCCCGTTCGGCGTCCCGAAGAACATCGAATCGTCTCCGGCTCGCAACCGGGTGACGGCGTTCGTGCCGGGAGACGAGCCGGTCCGGGCGCGGTGGCAGCTCACGGCCGTCGTGCACCGCGTAACCCTCGCGGGGGACGTCGCCTCCGCCCCGCCCGCGGAAGTCTCGGTGGTCGCGATTGCGCCGGGCGGCGCGACCCGCGTGCTCGTCCCGGCGGGAAGGATCGATTCGAAACGGTTCCGGATCACGGTGAAAACCGGAGACTTCTTTTCGAAACCGGGCGAGTACCGCTTGAGGCTCCAGCAGAATGACCGCGCGATCGCCGAGGGAGGGTTCACCGTGGCGGAGGACGAGAGCTCCGCTCTCGTCAACGCCTGCGGCGCCGAGTGAGCACGGAGGCAGGCGGACCCGGACTCGTGCGGATCGGCACGGCCGGCTGGATGTACAAGGACTGGGAGGGGATCGTCTATCCGCCGGCGGGAAGGGGCTTCGACCGCCTCGAGTTCATGGCTTCGCTCTTCGACACGAGCGAGATCAACTCGACCTTCTACCGGATCCCTCCGCCGTCCATGGCGCGCGACTGGACGCGGCGCGTGGCGCACAACCCCCGGTTTCTCTTCACCGCGAAGCTGTACCGGGCGTTCACGCACGAACGCAACGCCACCGGGCAGGACGAACGAGCGGTCGCGGGCGCAATGGGGGCGCTCGCGGAAGCCGGGCGGCTCGGATGCGTGCTCGTGCAGGTGCCGATGTCTTTCCATTGGACTGCGGAGAACCGCGAAGTGCTCGAGAAGATCTTCGAGCGGTTCGGAACGTTCCCGATGGCCGCCGAGTTCCGCCACTTCTCGTGGAACACCCCGGAGACGCTGCGATTCCTCGAAGACAGGAGTATCGCATTCGTCAACATCGATCAGCCGCGCCTGAAAGGAAACCTACCCGGGACTTCCTACGTGACCGCTCCCGTCGCGTACTACCGCTTCCATGGTCGAAACGCGGCGAAGTGGTTCGGACCGAACACATCGAACGAGGAGCGCTACAACTACCTCTATTCCGAGAGAGAGCTCGAGCCCTGGGCGGAGCGGATCCGCGAGGGCCGGGCGCGGAGGGCCGACGCGAACGCGTTCGCGGTCATGAACAACCACTTCCGCGGCCAGGCCGTGGCGAACGCGCTGCAACTCCAGCAGATGTTGATCGGCGAGAGGCGCGCGGTTCCGGAGAGCTTGAGAGAGGCGTACCCGTCGATTTCGGGCGCGACGCGCAGTGAGGAGGCGCCTCAAAAGACTCTCTTCTGAGTTGCTGAGGCCGCCTGCGACTTTTGTCCAAGAGACAGCACAGCCTTCGGGGGAGTCAGAATACAGGCGGCCTCCGAACCTCACTTCCACCAAGGAGGAAGATGATGATTTCCGCGCGTCGCCTCTCCGTCGCGTTCGCAGTCGTGTCTTTCCCGCTGATCGCCTTTGCTCAGGAGATCGCCAGCTGGCCGGCGCCGCCGTACTGGAACCCTCCGGCGAGGTTCCAGAAGCCGGAGAAGGGCAACTCGGATAACGCACCGATCGGCGTCGAGTCGATCGAGGCGGTGCCGACGCCTCCCCTTCCCTTCACCGGAATCAATCCTTGCCGCATCGTCGATACGCGCGGCAATGGCTTTACCGGCACTTACGGACCTCCGGCCCTCGTGGCAGGCGTTCCGAGAAGCTTCACGTTGACCGGGCAGTGCGGCATCTCGGGTGCCGCTCAAGCGGTCTCTTTGAACGTTACGGTAACGAACACGCAGGGTCCCGGCCACATCGTGATCTATCCGGAGGGAGGCGTTCAGCCGACGGTCTCGACGCTGAACTACGTGGCGGGGCAAACCGTCGCCAATGCTGCGGTGGTGCCGCTGGGAGCCAGCGGCGGGATCACCGTGGTCGCGGGTGTCTCGGCAACGGATCTGATCATCGACACCAACGGCTACTACGCGCCGCAGCTCGTCGTGAACACCTTGAACGACCTCTCCGGCGCGGTGACTCTGGCACCCGGAACGAACGTCACGATCACGCCTTCCGGCCAGACGCTCACGATCGCCGCGCCCGGCGCGGGGGCCGCGTGGTCTCTGACCGGCAACAGCGGCACGATAGCAGGCACGAACTTCCTCGGCACCACCGACAACCAGGCTCTGGAGCTCAAGGTAAGCGACGCCCGCGTGCTGCGGCTCGAGCCGAACGCCACGAGCCCCAACGTCATCGGTGGATGGTCCGGGAACAGCGTGACCAGCGGAGCTTTGGGAGCGACGATCGCGGGAGGTGGGACGTTATCCGCCACGAACCGGGTCACTGATGACTACGGTTCCGTGCTCGGAGGGGTGAACAACAGAGCAGGCGACGCCAGCGGCACCACGAGTGACCATCCCTACGCAACCGTCGCGGGCGGATTCAGCAATACTGCAAATGGCGCCGACTCGTTCATCGGTGGCGGGAGTGCCAACACCACGACCGATACCGATGCCGTCGTGGCGGGAGGCACACTCAACCACGCTGCATTCAGGGGCTTCGTGGGCGGTGGCTTGAACAATACGGCCGCTGGGGGATCTGTGAACACGGTGGCGGGCGGATCCAACAACATGGCTGGGGGGTCCGGATCAGCGATCGGTGGTGGCACCAACAACGAGGCTTCGGGCATCAGCGCAACCGTTCCCGGCGGCGACAGCAATTTCGCCAATGGAAACTACAGCTTCGCCGCGGGAAGACAAGCCAAAACGAACTACGCGGGCGTCTTCGTCTGGGGGGACAGCACGGCGGCCAACGTCGCCTCGACCGGCGCCGACCAGTTCATCGTCCGCGCGTCGGGCGGAATGTGGTTCGGAACGACGAGCTCACCGAGCTTCGACATCGCGACCGATTTCTTGAGGACCTCGACCGGCGCTCACCTGACGATCGGCGGGGTCTGGGCGGACAACTCCGATCGCGACTCGAAGGAGAACTTTCAGCAGGTCGATAAACGGGACGTTCTCTTCCGGCTCGTCTCGCTGCCGATCACCCGCTGGAGCTACAAGGCGGAGGGATGCGACATCGAGCACCTCGGACCGATGGCGCAAGACTTTTCCGCAGCGTTCGGACTGGGCAGCGACGAGCGTTCCATCAGCACGCTCGACTCGTCGGGCGTCGCCCTCGCGGCCATCCAGGGACTCTACGAGATAGTGAAGGAAAAAGACGGTGAGATTGAGAAGCTCAAGGCGCGGTTGTCGAAACTGGAATCGGCCCTGAAGTGAAGTCGCGGAGGTCCTTGAACGGCGTCTCGCGGTCCGTGAAGTCCGGGCGGTAGTAGCGGTTCGCGGTCTCAAGCTCCTGCTGGAAGCCGTTCGAGAATCCGTTCGCCTCGAGCGCGGCGAGCGCTTCCTCCCACTCCCCCGCCGTGATCTCGCGGGAGAGGGCGGAGTAGCGCGCGTCGTTCGACGCCCGGTGGATCGGGTAGTACTGCGCCATGAGCGAGATCGCGACGCGGGGAGAAAGCGTCTCCGCGATCCACGCGAGGGAATCTGAGATCCCTCCGACGCCGTTGGGCAGGACGAGCATCCGGACGAGCAGTCCGCTCTTCAAGAGGCCGTCCTCGCCGTAGACGAGAGCTGATCCTTTCTGCCGGTACATCTCGACGAGCGCTTCGCGGGCGCGCTCGGGATAGTCGGGCACCTTCGAGTACGTCCAACCGGCGCCGGAGTCGGCGTACTTGAAGTCGGGCAGGTAGACGTCGACGATCCCGTCGAGGAGACGCAGGACCTCGACCGAGTCGTATGCGTTCGTGTTGTAGACGACCGGCAAATGCAGTCCGCTGCGCGCGGCGAGCAGCACCGCCTGCGCCATCTGCGGCGCGTAGTGAGTCGGGGAGACGAAACCGATGTTGTGGCAGCCGCGACTTTGCAACTCGAGAAGCATCCCCGCGAGCCGCTCGACCGGCACTTCGTTGCCCCGCTGCGTCTTCCAATCCTGGCTGATCTGCCAGTTCTGGCAGTAGACGCACCGCAGGTTGCAGTTGCCGAAAAAGACGTTGCCCGCGCCCCGCGTACCCGAGAGGACCGGCTCCTCGCCGAAGTGCGCGGTGTAGGAGGAGACGACCGGATCGAGCCCCGACGCGCAGGAGGCGAGGACGTTTGCGAGCCGGTCGTTGCCGCAGTTGCGCGGGCAGACGGTGCACGAGGAGAGCAGCGCGTAGAGCTTTTCGACGCGCTCTTCGAGCTCGCCGGAGGCGAGCAGCCCGACGTAGCCCGGTTCGTACATCGAGACTAATCTAGCATTCGATCGTGCCGGAAAGTGCCGCTTCGCGGCGAATGAGGTGGGGCAACTGTCGGCCGCTGGCGGTCGCTGCGCGGCCGGCGGCCGAGAGAATTCAAACGAAGGCCTCCGGTTTTGCCTGAATCACCTACGTCCCGGAGAATGAGGTGGGGCTTCAACTTCTTCCCCGCCTTCCGCGGCACGGGTGCCCGCGTCACTTACATCTCCAGCGACTTCCGGGAAGTCCACGTGAAACTCCCTCTCAACTGGCGCACGCGCAACTACGTCGGGACGATCTACGGAGGGAGCCTCTACGGCGCGGTCGATCCACACTACATGATCATGCTGATCAAGATTCTCGGACCCGGATACACCGTCTGGGACAAAGCCGCGACGATCCGGTTCCGGAAACCGGGACGCGGAACGCTCTTTGCGCGGTTCATGATCGAGGAAGAGGAGATTGAGATGATCCGACGAGCACTCGAGACGGAGAATTCGATCGATCGTGTCTACAACGTGGATCTCGTCGACTCCGCCGGCACCGTCCACGCGAGAGTGGAGAAGACGATCTACATTCGCCGAAACGCGCGGTGATCACTCCGGCACGGGGAATTCGATCGTGTCGGGATCTGCCGGATCGTAGGGCAGCGACTTGAGCATGAGGAACTCGGAGTCCACTCCGAATCGGATCGCGTGCGATTGCCCGGGCTCGAAGAAGACGCCCCGGTTCTCGCCGAGCGGGAAGCCCTCTTTCGCGCCGCTCTCGACGTCCACGGTCCGCACGTCGGCTTCCCCGGCGAGGAGATAGAAGAAGACGCGGGTCCGGCGGTGATAGTGGTTCCCCATCACCGCGCCGGCCTTCATCCGCCCGCACACGACGGTCCCGGCCGGGAAGCCGGCCAGGACTTCGCGGAAAACGCCGCGATCGTCGCGACGCTCGAAGAGCGGGGGCAGGATCTCGTGAGGCATCAGTCGTGACTCCGGACGCGGGCCACGAAAATCCGCGTCACGTACTGGAGACCCGTACGGAAAAACCTCCAGAGGCTCGGCGCGGACTTCGAGATTCCCTTCTGCCGATCACGAAAGGTGTAGGGCACTTCCCGCACGGTCAGCCCTTTGCGCCGGCACGTATACAGGAACTCCATGAAGTAGGCACCGTAGCCGGTGGGGATCAAGGAGACCTTGTCGAAGACCGATCGCCGCAGGACCACGAAGCCGCTGTCGTAGTCGCGGATCCCGTACCCGAGAACGGTCGTGGCCAGGCGGTTGATCAGGCGGCTCGATATGACCCGCAGCCGGGCCCGGTCATCCCTGCCGCCCGGCGCGTATCGCGACCCGACGACGACGTCGGACTCATCGAGCAGCTTCACCATTCCCGGCAGCATTGCGGGAGGCATGCACATGTCCGCGTCCATCCAGCCGACGATCGCGCCCCGGCTCTCGAGGATCCCGCGGTTGAACGCGGATGCCAGGCCGCGCGTCCCCACGCGACGGATGACCTTGACGCGGGGGTCGTTCAGATCCTGCGCGAGCTTCCAGGTGCCGTCGGGGGAATCGTCGTCCACGACGATGATCTCCGTGGAACCGCCGAGGTGCTCGAAGATCCCGCGAATCGTCTCGAGGATGTTTTCCCTCTCGTTGAAGGTGGCGAGCACGATCGAGACCCGGGGATCGCCCGGGAGCGCGCCCTGGGCACGGCTCAATCTCGGCACTCCGCGAGCTTGCCGGCGACCTCCTCGACCTGCGAACGCGTCAGGCCGAGTCCCGACGGCAGATAGAGCCCGCGCTTCCAGAGATCGTCCGACACGGGGTACTCGCCGGACGTTTCGGGAAATCGCGGATCGTTCCCGGCGAAGACGGGCTGGCTGTGCATGGGGCAGAAAAAGGCGCGCGTCTCGACCCCTTTCTCCTTCATCGCCGCCATGACGCCGTCGCGACCGTGCCGGAACGAGTCACCGAGCTTGACGCCGTACATCCAGTAGACGTTCTTCGCGCCCGGCGCCTCCCACGGCAGGTTGACATCTTCCACTCTCGCGAATGCCTCCGCATACCAGCGCGCGATCTCGCGCTTTCTCTCGACCTTCTGTTCGACCTTCTCGGTCTGCGCGAGCCCGATCGCCGCCTGGACGTTGGTGATCCGGTAGTTGAAACCGATCTCCCGGTGGACGAATCGCGGTTGAGCGAAGGCCTGGTTGCGGAGGAGACGCATCTTCTCGGCGAGCGCCGCGTCGGAACAGAGGACCATCCCCCCCTCTCCGGTCGTCAGGATCTTGTTGCCGTAGAAAGAAAAGCATGCCGCGTCGCCGAAGCTGCCGACCATCCTGCCCGCGATCTCGGCCCCGTGCGCCTCCGCGCAGTCCTCGATCACGAGGAGATCGTGGCGGCGCGCGATCTCCCGGATCGCCGGCATATCGCATGGATGCCCGTACATGTGGACCGGCATTACCGCCCGGGTGCGCGGACCGATCTTCTCTTCGAGCTTCGAGGGATCGATGCACCACGTCTTCGGATCTGCGTCGACGAGGACGGGACGGGCGCCCGCCTGGATGACCGTATTCGCCGAGACGATCAGGGTGAAGTCGGGGATCAGCACTTCGTCGCCCGGCCCGATGCCGAGGGCGACCAGCGCGAGGTGGAGGGCGGTCGTACAGCTCGAGCAGGCCACGCCGTACGGCACGCCGCAGTACCGCGCCACGCTCTCCTCGAAACGGGTGATGTAAGAGCCGAGCGAAGAGATCCAGTTCGTCTCGAGACAGTCGAGAACGTACCGCTTCTCGTTCCCGTCGAGGACCGGCTCCCAGACCGGGATCATTCCTTTGCACCCCCCGCGGCCGCCGGATCGGCCGGACGGCGGATGGTATCCCGCGCGACGAGGGGCTTCTCGGCCACGCAAAAGACCGAGAGCCCGAAGGGAAAGCTCCCGCGGAACCGTCTCTCGATCGCGAGGACTCCCGAGAGAAGAACGTTCACGATCCGGGGAACGGGCCGCACGTCGGAGCGCGCGCTCTCACGGGAGACTTGCCGCCGCCGGAAGAGCCGGAGAACGGCGGCCGCCGGGAAGAGGAGCGCATTGCGGTATCCGGAGCGCCGCGGAGCGAGCCCGGCTTTCGAGACCAGGTCGGAGACCTCCGCGCGCCGGTACCGCCGCTTCGTCCAGACGGCTGCGTCGTGCTCGCCCCGGAGGAAGTCGAAGGCCGGCACCTGCGCGAGCAGGATCCCTCCGGGCCGGAGCACTCGCGCCGCCTCCTCGAGCGCCTGCCGCTCCTCCACACGCGAGTGGCAGAGGACGTCGATCGACACGACCGCGTCGAAAGAGCCGTCCGCGAAAGGAAGCGCGGAAACGCTTCCGGAGACGAGGGCCGCGAGACCCCGCGACTGCGAGAGGCGGATTCCTTCGGACGAGATCTCGAGACCCACCTTCCATGCCGGGGTCATGAGGTTCGCCAGCAGCCCTCCGGTTCCGCAGCCCGCGTCGAGGATGCGCGGGCGGCGATTCCCGGGCGCCCGAACCGTCTCGAGCGCTCGTTCGATCTCCCGCCGCACGCCGACGTACCACCAGTGGCGGTCCTCGACCGCGAACATCGCCGCGTACTCGGCGGGGTTCACGCGACCCAGTGCCAGTTGACGAATCGCGCGGCGGCGGCGAGGAGCAATCCGCCCGAAACGACCCACCACACGAGCCGAGCTCGCGGCCGGCCTCGCGATCCTTCGGCGAGCGCGAAATAGACCGGATAGACGACCATCAGGAACCGCGGCATCCCCCCGGAGAGGCCGGTCGTCATGGGAAGCGTGATCGCTGCCCCGGTCCACGCCGCGTCGGCCCACCGCCTCTTCACGAGCTGGTAGACGCCGACGGCAGAGAAGAGGAGCGCCGCGCCGTAGTCGAGCGCGAAGCTCGGGTCACGTTCCCAGTCCATGTGCTTGAAGCGCACCCCCATGGAAACGGCCCACGCCGCGATGCCCGAGAGCGAGCTCGTGCCGCGGTGCCACCCCTGCATCGAGCGGAAGAAGAGACCGGGCTCGCCGTATACCCATCCGATCCCGAAGATCCAGAGGAAGACCGTCGCGGCGGGTACGAGGCCCGCCACGAGCGCCCTGCCCCATGGCCGGCGACCGTCGGGCGAGCGATTCTCGAGCGCCGCGAGAAACAGCGCCGGCGCCACGGCGAGCGCCGACGCGCGGGTCAGCCCGAGAAGGAATCCCCAGAGAGTGGATCTGGCGGCAGGCCCGCGCCGCGCGTCCCGGAAGGCGAGGAGCGCGAAGAGCAGGAACATCGACTCGGCGTACACGGCCGCGAGGAAGAACGACGTGGGGAAAAGAAGAAGGAAAGCCACGGAAGCGGAGGCGTCACCTTCCCCGAGCCTCTCCACGCCCTCCCGGTAGAACAGGCTCATCGCCAGGAAGAGGCACGCGTACGTCACCACGAGACCGGCGTGGAACCCGTCGATCGCGAACGTGTCGCGAAGAACCTTCGCCGTCGTCGGATAGAGCGGAAAGAACGCGTGGTTCGAGGGCCTGCCATCGGGAGGAGGTCTCCCGTAGCCCCACTCGATGATCGCGAGGTACCACCCGGAGTCGAACTTCGCGTAGAGCGGCGCGCGGAGCTCGAGCGGGATCTCCCAGCGCAGCCAGTGCTCGACCGGAAGATACGTCCGCGCGACCATGCCCCAGGCGCCGAGCGCGAGTACCCACGCCGCGACCGCGAGGAAGAGCCGCGGCGGGCCGAAGTGGCGGCCGAGGAACGCGACCAGTTTTTCGAGAGCCCTCACGCGCCGGAAAGTCTAGCGGACCTCTACAGCCTCTTGAGAGCGGCGATCGCCGGTTTCAGATCCTGCCGGTTCTTCCAGAAATCGGCCCAGGGATCGGCCTTCTTCAGCCGTTCGTCGAAGTTGGAGATGTTGAACTCTCCCGGATCGAGAGTCGGCTTGACCTCCGACCATTCGAGCGGCGTCGAGACCGGTGCCCGCGGGAAACGGCGGACGCAGAACGGCGAGACGACCGTCTGCGCGAAGCCGTTGCGGAACGGATCGAGGTAGACACGCCCTTTGCGCTTCGCGATGGAGCCTTCCATCGTCAAATCTTTGGGATACGCGGAAGCGAGCTTCGTCCCGAGCACTTCGGCGAACCCGCGGACGTCGTCCGCGTCCGGACCGGGGCGGATTGGCACGAAGACGTGGAGTCCCTTCTTTCCAGAGGTCTTGGCGAACGAAACGAGGTCGAGCGCGTCGAGCGCCGCCTTCACCTTGACGCCGGCTCGAGCGGCGTCGGCGAACTTCCCGGAGTCCGGGTCGAGGTCGAAACAGAGCCAGTCCGGCTGCCTCGGCGCCGGCGCGCGGGCGCCCCAGACGTGGACCGCGATGCAGCCCAGGTTCGCGAGCGCGAGCTGCGTCTCCTTCTTCCCGCCGACGACGTAGTTGCGGATGCCGTTCTCGTGGACGATCCGCTTCGTCGGAGTATCGGCAGGCATGGACTCCGGCTTCTCTTTCTGAAAGAAACACTTTCCGGCAAGACCGTTCGGGCAGCGCTTCAACGAGATCAAGCGGTCTTTCATCCACGGCTTCAGCTTCGGAAAGACGAAGTCGTAGAAGCGGACGAGATCGAGCTTCGTGTATCCCTCGTCCGGCCAGAAGACCTTGTCCGGATTGGAGACGGAGATCGGAAGGCGTTCGGACGCGACCGAATCTCCCGGAAGTCGCTTGCGGCGGGACGCGGTCACTTTGGCTCCGGAAAGATGACCTCGTCGGGACTCTTGTCGTCGCGCAGCCCCAGGAAGACGGGCTGGCGCAGCTTCCAGTCGTGGGTCCACTCCTGAAACTGGATCTGCGCGACGAGCTTCGGGACGAGCCAGACCGCCCCCTTCTCGCGCGGCGGATCGATGAACGGCGGGGTCTTCCGGACGAGCGGCTGGAACTTCTTGTGGAGCGTCGCCAGCGTCTTCTGCGGGAAACCGGTCCCGACTTTGCCGACGTATCGGAGGTCGGATCCCTGATTGGCGCCGAGCAACAGCGATCCGAAGTGCGAACGCGATCCGGCCGGTGGCGTGTAGCCGCCGATCACGAACTCCTCCTCCTGCTTGATCTTCACCTTGAGCCACTTCGTACTGCGCCCCTCGAGGTATGGAGCCGAGGAATCTTTGCCGACGACGCCTTCCCATCCCTTCCTTTTCGCCGTCCCGTATGCCGTCAGGCCGTTCGACTCCAGGCGGCGGGACGGAAACAGATGGTCCGTGTCCCCGATCGCCTCTTCGAGCGCATCGCGTCGAACCGGGAGGGGCTCGTTTCGAAGGTCGCGCCCCTTGCGGTAGAGGCAGTCGAAGACCGCGTAGAGAGTCGGCACCTCGCCCTGCTGAAGGAGCTGGAATCGCGACACGAGCTTGTGGTCGAAGGCGACGGCTTCGCCGTCTAAAAGGACCGTCCGGTCCGGCAGGGTCGCGATCGCCCGCGCAATCTCGGAGAACGTCTCGGTCCGGTCCTTTGCATTGCGGGAGAGGAGCGTGACGCGGTTCCCCTCCTTGTAAGCGAGGATCCGGTAGCCGTCGTACTTCTCTTCGTAGACCCAGCCCGGATAGTGGAACGGCTCCGGGAAGAGCGTCGCCAGCATCGGCCGCACGCGGAACGGGATCCTGTCGGAGGCGGCGCGCGCCTTCCGGGCGGACGCGGCGGTCACCGATTCGAGTTCCAGACGGCTTTGCGCCGGCCGCGCTTCGGCGGCGCGAGGAGCTCCGGCTGCTTCAGCAGCTTCTTGATCAGCGAAGGTGGATCGCCGCTCGCCGCCTTCACGATGTCTCCGCCTTCGTCGCGGGCGATCTCCGCGAGGATCCTCTTCGACACGACCGAGCGGGGCTCCTCCTCCGCGATGTCCCTCTTGCTCGCGAACTCGTCCCGATGCTTGATCAGGAGCCAGGGCGGACGGCCCCCTTCGCGCGCGCGGATCCGGACGAGAACCCAGGAACCGTGCAGCTTGTGGCCGTCGAGCGTGAACTTCAAATCCCCCTTCTTGAGAGCGGCGTCGACGTCGGGGACCTCCGGAGTCCATGTGCCCTTGTCCCAGATCATCACCGTCCCGCCACCGTACTGGCCCTCCGGGATGATCCCCTCGAACTTCGCGTACTCGATCGGATGGTCCTCGGTCGGCATCGCCATCCGTTTGACCGAGGGATCGAGCGACGGCCCTTTCGGCACGGCCCACGACAGGAGCACGCCTTTCCACTCGAGTCGGAAGTCGTAGTGGAGCGCCGTCGCGCGATGCTTCTGGATGACGTACGAGAGCTTCTTCGCTTTCGCGCGGCGCGGCGTCTTCCCACCCGCGGGCTCCGCGGTGACGTCGAAGCGTCTCTTCTTGCGATATTCGGTGAGGCCCACGCTTCCGTCCCGCTGTAAAGGCGGTGCCCCCTGCGACCGCGGACTTGGACTATAAACTCTTCTCAGTGCGGAACATCTTGGCCTGGGCCCTGGCCGTCGAGATCCTCGGTCTCGCGGTCTTGCCGGCGCTTCGCCTCTTCTTCGCCAACCGGCGCGACGCCGCGCTCCTCTCGCGGCCGGTCGGCCTCGTCCTCGCCGGCTGGCTCGCGTGGGCCCTGTCTCTGGTGCTCCCGTTCGGCTTTTCGCGCGGCACGATTCTTCTGTCGGTCGCGGCTCTCGCCGGCGCGTCCTTCTTCTCCCGCCGCAGGGCCGGCCGTGAGACCGGTCGCTTCTGGGGCCCGGAGGAAAACCGGGGCGCGCTCTTCTTCTGGGCGCCGGCCGCGATCTTCCTCGTGATCCGGGCCGCGGTCCCCGAGATCCTCGGAGCCGAGAAGTTCATGGATCTCGCGTTCTTCAACTCGCTCACGCGATGGCCCGACATGCCCCCCGCCGATCCGTGGATGGCGGGGAACACGATCAACTACTACTACTGGGGCTACCTGCTGGCGGCCACGGTCGCGAAAGCGGCCGGGGTCACTCCATTCGTCGCCTACAACCTCGCGATCGCGACCTTCGCCGGGTACTCCTTCGCCGCGGCGGCGTGTCTCGGGTTTCGCCTTTCCCGGGGACGGACTGCGGCGGCGATCGGGGCCGGCTTCGCGAGCGTTTTCGCGGGAAATCTGGCCGGCGCGTTCGAGGCCTGGGCGACACCGTTCGCCAGGGATTTCGACTACTTCCACGCCTCGCGCGTCATCGGCTCGGGCGACACGATCAACGAGTTCCCGTTCTTCACGTTCTTTCACGCCGACCTGCACCCCCACCTGCTCGCCTTCCCCTTCTTCCTGGCGACTTTCGCGGTTGCGGATCGATGGATCGAAGCCGGATTGCCGGAGTCGAGAGATCAGGGTCCAGAGTCAAAACCCGCCGCCGGGTCTTTCCTCTCGCGATGGGCACCGTTCCTTCTCGTTGCGCTCGTCGCGGCGGCGGCAATCGGAGCGAACCTCTGGAACGCCCCGGCGATCGCGATGCTGCTCGTCTTTGCCGGCGCGGCCCGCACGACGCGCGGCGAGGGGCTGCCGCGGCTCGGAACGGCCCTGTCGGGTGCGTTGACCGGCGCCGGAGCGGTCCTCCTCGCGCTCTTCCTGACACAGCCCTATCGGACCTCCTACCATCTGCCCTACAACGGAATCGGAAAGACCCACGCGACGTCCGGCATCCTCGAATTCCTGGGCGTCTGGGGGATCCTGTTCGCCGTCGCGGCGACGGGACTTCTTCTTTCCGCTCCCGAAGACACCGAGGAAGGACGGCGTTGGCGCGACTTTCTTCTCGCGGCAGCGGCGGTCGTTTCCCTCGGTCTCGCGTTCGCGAGGAAGGCCCCCGCGCTCGCCCCGATCCTTTTTCTCGTTTTTCTCGCCGGCCGCGCCGCGTGGCGTTCCCTCCGGCGCGAGCCGGACCGCGGCGTCCTGTTCGCCGCCTTTCTCTGTCTTCTCGCGCTCGGGATGATCGCCGGATGCGAGGTCGTCTACTTCAAGGACTCCTACGGCGAGCAGCTGCACCGTATGAACACGATCTTCAAGTTCTATCACCAGGCCTGGCCTCTGCTGGGAATCGGCGCCGTCGTGTTCGTGGACCGCGCGTGGCGGGCCACGAAGGTGCCGCGGCGGTCGCTCGTTTTCGTCCTCGTTCTGGCGGTGTTCGCCGCTCTGCTCTACCCGATGACCGCCGCGGTCTCCCGCCTGCGCCAGCGCGACGGAGCCTTCTCCCTCGATGCGCGGCGGGCGCTCAGACGGCGAAACCCCGGGGACCTCCAGGCGATCGAGTGGCTCGTAAAGAACGCGCCGAGCAGGTCGGTCGTGATGGAAGCCTCGGGGAACCCGTACACGGAGTACGCCCGGATCTCCTCCCACACTGGCATCCCCACCGTGATGGGCTGGGCGAACCACGAAGGGCTGTGGCGGTCGAACGCCCCCGAGGTGATGGCCCGATTGGAGGAGGTGCGCAAGTTCTACTCGGCGTCGGACCCCCGGGCCGCGCACCAAATCCTCGACCGTTATCACGTGACTCACGTGATCGTGGGAGACCTCGAGCGCAGCGCTTATCCGGAGGCGCCGCGGGTTGCGGCGTTCCCGTTCCTGGAGCCCGCCCGGGGCGGCGCGACCGCGATCTACCGCGTCCGGCCGCAGAAGTGAGCGCTGCCGCCCCGCTGCGGGATGCGACGTCCCGCCGCCGGATCTTGATGATCCTGACGTACTACCACCCCCACTGGACGGGCCTGACCGCGTACGCGAAGCGTCTGGCGGAAGGGCTCGCGGCCGGAGGCCACTCCGTGACGGTCCTGACCTCCCGTCACGATCCGAAGCTCGCTCTCGAGGAAACGATCGAGAGTGTCCGCGTCGTCCGCCTCCCGGTCATGGGCCGCGTGAGCCGGGGCGTGGTGATGCCGTCGTTTCCGGCGGCGTTGTGGCGCGAGATGCGCCGGGCCGACGTCGTGCAGGTCCACACCCCGATTCTGGAAGCTCCTCTCGTCACACTGTTCGGGCGCCTCCTGAAGAAGCCGGTCGTCCTGACACACCACGGCGACCTGACGATGCCGGCGGGACTACTCAACCAAGCGGTCGAGCGCGCGGTGACCTTCCTGATGCGTCGCGCGCTCTCCCAGGCGACCCGGATCGTTGCGTACAGCACCGACTACGCGAGCCATTCCCCTTTCCTCCAGCCGTACCTTCAGAAGACCGACGCGATCCTGCCGCCGGTGGTGATTCCGGTGCCTCGCTCCGAAGACTCCTCGCGGTGGAAGGCGGAGCTCAACCTCTCGGGTCGGCGCCTGGTGGGGTTCGCGGGCCGCTGGGTCGAGGAAAAGGGGTTCGACTACCTCCTGCAGGCGATTCCCGATGTTCTCGCGAAGGCGCCCGACGCGCACTTCGTCTACGCGGGAGAGACCCGGATGGGGTACGAGGATTTCTTCTCGCGGTGCGCGGCGCTCCTGGAGAAGGTGCGGCCCCATGTAACGATGCTCGGGCTGGTCTCCGACCCGCAGAAGCTCGCGAATTTCTACTCGATGCTCGACGTCTTCGTCCTGCCGAGCCGGACCGACTGCCTTGCGCTGGTGCAGCCGGAGGCGATGATGTGCGGAACGCCCGTCGTGGCGACGGACATCCCCGGCGCGCGGGTCCCGGTCCGCGAGACCGGCATGGGACTGACGGTCGAGCCGGCCGACCCGGCGGCCCTGGCGGCCGGCATCCTCGCCGTGCTCGACGAAAGGGAAAAATACGTGCGGCCGCGCCAGGCAATCGAAGACCTGTTCGACCCGAAACGGTGCGTGTCGGAGTACGAGGGCGTGCTGGAGCGCCTGGAGACGCCTTCTCCGGCGCGGGCCTTCCGACCGCGGTGGTGAGCACGCCCGACGATGCCGCGAAGCTCCAGCGGATGCTCGCGAACGAAGCGGACATGGCGGCCAAACACCGCCTGCGGATCGTGCTCGAGTACCTCCAGCCCCGGCCGGGCGAGCGCGTTCTCGACTGCGGCTGCGGTCTCGGGTGGTTCCTGAAGGTCATCGACGAGCTCGCGCCCTGCCGGTTGACCGGCATCGACAACGATCTGCCGAGGCTCCGCCGCGCGCGAGCCGAGATCTCTTCCCGCGTGTCGCTCGCGGCCGGCAGCGTCACCCGCCTCCCCTACGCGGACGGGGCGTTCGACAAGGTCATCCTGTCGGAAGTCCTGGAGCACCTTCCCGAAGATCTTCCGGGACTGCTCGAGGTCAAGCGCGTCGTCCGGCCGGGCGGAACGATCGCGATCACGGTCCCCAATCACGACTACCCGTTCCTATGGGATCCGATCAACTGGTCGCTGGAACGTCTCGGACTTGCGCCGATCCGCAGCGGATTCTTCGGAGGAATCTGGACGAACCACGTGCGTCTCTACACGCGCGAAAAGCTGATCGATCTCGTCAGGCGAGCCGATCTCGTCGCCGAGGACCCCCGGCAGTTCGTGCACCACTGTTTTCCGTTCGCTCATAATCTGGTGTACGGACTCGGCATGCGGCTGGTCGAATCGGGAGTGCTGCCTCAAGCGGACCGATTCCGTTATGGGGACGCCCCGGGCCGCTCCTGGAGGCCGCTCCACGTCGCACGCTCGCTGCTGAATGCGATCGACTCCTGGAATCGCCCGCGCGAGGAGGGCCGGAGCGCCGTGATCCTCTCCGTGAAGGCGCGCAAGCCGGCGTGAGGGCCACCGCGCGAAGGCGCGCGCGCATCGCTCCTGTAGAATCGGCCCGTTCTCGACGGTCGAATGGCGACGCCCGTCCTCCGGGAATCCGTTCGAGAAGAGGAGGTTCGGACATCCGCTCCCGGAGTGAAGGGACAGTTTGCGCCTGAGCCGGCACCGCGCCCGCCAGCTCTTTTTCGTCCTGATCGCCGCTGGGGCCGTCCTGCGTCTCTCCGGTCTCGACTGGGACGCGGGGCACCATCTCCACCCGGACGAGCGCTTCATCTCGATGGTCGAGGAGAAGCTCGTGTTCCCGAAGAGCCCGGCCGCGTACTTCGATTCGGCGCGGTCATCGCTCAACCCCTACAACCGCGGCCACGACTCGTTCGTCTACGGAACTCTGCCAATCTTCGTGACGAAAGCCGTCGCCGGCCTCCTCGGAAAGAGCGGCTACGGCGGCGCCTATCTCGTCGGCCGGGTGCTCTCCGCCTTCGCGGACTTAGCCTCGGTGTGGCTCGCCTACCTTCTCGCCCGGCGGTTCTCCAAAGATCGCCGGCTGGCGCTCGCGGCGGCGGCCCTTCTGGCATTCTGTCCGCTCGGACTTCAGCTCTCGCACTTCTGGGCGGTCGACACGTTCCTGACCGCCTTCTCTACCGCGACGCTCTTAGGCGCGGTCCACCTCGCGCAGGGTCGTTCCCGCCCCCTGGAAGTCGTCCTGACCGGTGTCGCCCTCGGCTTCGCGGCCTCCTGCAAAGTGACCGCGCTCGCGCTCTTCGTGCCGGTCGGCCTGGGACTCCTGATCGGCGCTTTTCGACGCGACACGCCGCGAGAGGAGAGGAGTCCCGGCCCCCGGATCGCCGGGATGGCGGGCCGCTTCGCCCTCTGCCTGGCGGCGGCGGCGGTCGCGGTGCGTTTCGGCCTGCCTTACGCGTTCGCCGGCTCGGGATTCTTCTCCTTCCGGCTGGATCCGCGCTACCTGGCGGACATGAAGCGGCTGGCGGAGCTCTCCTCGAGCGTCTCCGGATTCCCGCCCGCGTTCCAATGGGCGGGACGCACGATCCTTTTCCCGATCGGAAACATGGTTTTCTGGGGCGCCGGACCGTTCTTCGCGCTCCCGGCGCTCGCCGCGCTCGGCTGGGCCGTTCTCGTCGCGAGAAAGGGGGCGCGGCGGGCTCTCGTGCCGCTCGTGGCGCACGCCGTGTTTCTCCTGCTCTACCACGGCCTCTCGATCGTCAAGTCGATCCGCTATTTCTACCCGGCGTACCCCGCGCTCGCGGTGCTCGCCACGCTGTTCCTCGGCGACCTCGCCGCGCGCGCGCGAAGCGCGCGCCGTCAGAGCGCCCGGGTCCTGCGTTTCCTTCCGGCGATCGCGGTCGCCGGAACGTTTCTCTGGGGCCTTGCTTTCACGTCGATCTACCGCCGTCCGCATCCCCGCGTGGCCGCGGCGAAGTGGATCTACGAGAACGTGCCGCCGCCAGCGCGCTTCGCGAACGAGTCCTGGGACGATGCCCTGCCGCTTCCTCTGCCGGGATACGACATGGGCGCCTACAACGGACCGCAGCTGACCCTCTTCGATCCGGACTCGCCGAGAAAGGTGGAAGACGTCGTCAAGGTCCTGAAGGAATCGGACTGGATTGCGGTCACCAGCAACCGCGTCTACGTGAACCTGACCCGGATCCCCGCAGTTTTTCCGATGTCGCGCGCCTACTACAGCGCGCTCTTCGAGGGACGGCTGGGCTTCGACCTCGCCGCCGACTTCAATTCCTACCCGACGCTCGGGCCGTTGAAGGTCCCGGACGACCGCGCCGAGGAGCAGTTCACGGTTTACGACCATCCGCGGGTCGTCCTCTTCCGCAAGAACAAACAGTTCTCCCCCGGGCGGGTGACGCAGATCCTTCTCGCCTCGATGCCGCAGACGCCGCCGACGCTCGGAGACTGGGAGAAGTGGCCGCGGTCGAAGCGGACCGTGACGTCGCCGATCTACCCTCCCCACCGCGCGGACTTCGACAAGACATTGGTGGGATCGGGAACCCGGGAGATCGCGATCGGATCCTTCGGCGCCGCAATCCTGTGGTACCTGGGGATCCTTCTGGTGGGAGCGGTCGCGTTTCCTCTCGCGCACGCGTTCTTCCCGCGCCTGGCGGACCGCGGCGCCGGTGTCTCCAGAATCCTGGGAATCGTCGGAACGACTTTCCTTTTCGCCGTGCTCGTCCAGCTTCGGATCCTATCCAACGGACGCGGGGCGGCGTGGACGTGTCTGGCGCTCGCGGCGCTTCCCTCTGCGCTCCTCTTCTTCGCGCGGCGGCGGTTGATTATCGACTTCTTCCGCGAGCGCCGGCGCCTCGTGGTCGCGGGCGAGGCGGCGTTTGCTCTCGGGTTCCTCCTCTTCCTCGGCATCCGCGCGTTCAACCCCGAGATCTACTGGGGAGAGAAGCCGATGGACTTCTCGATCCTGAACATCCTCGTGCGGACCCGGACTCTCCCCGCCTCCGATCCCTGGTTCGCCGGCGCTCCGCTCGGCTACTACGCGTTCGGGCAGCAGATGATCGCTTTCCTGACGCTCTTAACCGGGCTCTCTACCCGCTTCACGTTCAATCTCGCCTTCGGGCTGCTCGGCGGGCTGATGCTGCAGGGCTCCTTCACCCTCCTGCGCAACTGGACGGGAACGGTGCGAGCCGGCGTCGCCGGCGCAGGGCTGGCCGTGGTCCTCGGGAATCTCTCGGGCCTGCGCGAGTGGCTGCTCAATCATCGAGCCCTCGACTGGAACTATTTCTGGGCGACCTCCCGCATCATCAAGGACACCATCAACGAGTACCCGTTCTGGAGCCTCGTCTTCGCGGACCTGCACGCGCACGTCCTCGCGATGCCGCTCTTTCTGCTCGTCGGCGCCGCCGCCCTCCACTTCGTCCGCGTGAACTCCAGCCCGCCCGCGAGGCCGATCTCGCGGATCGCATCGGGCGCGATCCTGGGCTTCGCCGCCGCGGCGCAGGCCCTGACGAACGCGTGGGACGCGCCGCTACTCGCCGGCCTGTGCGGAATCGTCTTCCTGGTGACTGCCTCCGCCGGCCGATTCGCGCCGGCGCACCTCGCGCGAATGGCGCCGGGCGTGCTCACGACCGTGGCGGCCGCCTGGGCGACCGCCGCTCCTCTCTGGGTGCACGGGGGTGGAAGCCCGGGGTTCGGCTGGGAACAGGAGCCCGGCGCGAAAGGCGTCGACGTCGTGACCGTGTTCGGTCTCTTCTTCTTCCTCGCGTTTGCGTGGCTGCTCGGCTTCGTCTCCGACCGGATGGCGGAGCAGGGCCTCGAGAGACGAATGCGCCTCATCCTCGTGGCGGCCGTCGGCGGCCTGCTCGCCCTGCTCGGATTTCTCTCGGTGGAAGTCTTCGCCTGCGCGGGCGTCCTGCTCTTTTTCGCCGCGGCCGCCGACCGCGCGACCGATCCGGACGAGCGACTCGCCTGCGGCTTCGTCGCCGCTGCCTTCTTTCTGATCCTCTTCACGCAGAAGGTCTACATCTCCGACCGGATGAACACGATCTTCAAGCTCTACCTGGAGGCCTGGCTCCTCTTCGCGGTCGCGGCCGCCGCGCTCGTCTTCCGGCCGAAGGACCGACGCGGCGTCTACGGGCGCTGGCGTTTTCCTCCGCGCGCCGTTCTCTTCCTCCTCGCCATCGCGGCTCTCTTCACGACCGTCACGGCCGCGCGCGGCGCGGTCAGCAACCACTTCGCGGCGTATTCGGGCCCCACACTCGACGGGCTCCGATACCTCGAGGAGACGAGGCCCGGTGAATACCGCGCGGTCCTCTGGCTTCGACGGACGATCCGGGGGACGCCCGTGCTCCTGGAAGCCCACGGCGATCCGTACCAGGACTTCAGCCGCATCTCGATGCTGACGGGGCTTCCGACCGTGCTCGGATGGGAGCACCACGTCAAGCAGCGCGGCAACCCAGAAACGGAGGTCGTCGAGAGGCGCGAGGCGGTCGAGCGGATCTATTCCAGCCGGGAAGCCGCGCCCATCGAGCACCTGCTGCGGCGATATCACGTCGGTTACGTCTACGTCGGCTGGCTCGAGCGCAAGACTTATCCCGCGGAAGGCCTGCGCAAGTTCGACCGCGCGACGGACCTCTTCGAGCGCGCTTACGAGAACCCGGAGGTCAAGATCTACCGGGTCATCGGGGGCGACTCGCAAGACGTCATCGTGCCCGCGAAGGAGAACGTCCCGGTGGCAGCGGGCGCCGCGGAGGTCGTCGAGCAAGAGGAGGCGCCCGCGATCGCGGAGACGGCGGAGCAGGGACGCCCCCCCTTCTCCGGCATGCGGGAGCCCCGGGACGGCGACGTGGACGGAAAGGGCAGGATCTGGATCGCGGACTTCGGCAACTCGCGGCTGCGGATCTTCGACGGAGGAGGCGGATACCTCGGCGGATGGGGCGGCCGCGGCAGCGGCACCTTCGGACTGCGGGAGCCCTGCGCCGTGGCGATCCGGGGAGAGGACCTGTACATCGCCGATACCTGGAACGGCCGTCTCCAGTCCTTCACTCTCGCCGGTGAGCCGAAAGGTTCGGCGGCGGGCCTCTACGGGCCGCGCGGCGTCGCGATTTCCGCGGAGGGAAAGGTCTGGGTGACCGACACCGGGAACCATCAGCTCGTGACTTACGACGCCGTCCTGCAGAACCGGCAGGTCGTCGGAAAGAAGGGATCGGGCCCGGGAGAGTTCTCGAGTCCCGTCGGGATCGCCGTCGGCCCGTCGGGCTCGGTGTACGTCGCCGACGTCGGGAATCACCGGGTCGTGATCCTGGACGCGTCGGGCCAGTTCCAGCGCGCCTTCGACGTGCCCGGATGGCAAGGACCGGTCGAACCGCACATCGAAATCGGCCGCGACGAAACGATCTATGCCGCTGACCCCGCCACCGGCGCGGTCCGCGCGTTCGACTCTTCGGGCTCGGTCGAGCGCACGTGGAGCGCGGACGACCAGGGCCGCAAGTTCGCGAAGCCGACCGGCCTCGCTCTCGATCGTCGGCGAGATATTCTGTATGTCATCGATTCGGGCAACAACTCCGTCTCCCGGCTGAATCTTGCGGAAAGGAAAGCGCCGTGACCGATTCATCCTCGTCGCACGTCCGGACGGAGCCCTCCCCCGCGAAACGCTTCCGCCACCCCGGAGTCGGCGTCGCGCTCGCCCTACTTTTCCTCGTCGTTCCGATCGCGTGCCGGCGAAAGGAAGCGCCGGCAAAGCCGGAGGGCGCGGCTCCGGCGGCGGCGAAGCACCCCGGCGAGCCAACGGAGCCGTCGATCCGCTCGGCGCCCGTCCAGGAGCGACCGCCTTTCGCGGGCATGAGCGAGCCGCGCGACGCGACCCTGGATGGAGAAGGAAGGCTGTGGATTGCAGACTTCGGCAACTCGCGCATCCGGGTCTTCGACGGCAACGGCGGATACCTCGGCGGCTGGGGAAATCCGGGTAACGGGACCTTTAGTCTGAGGCAGCCCGCCGGCGTCGCGGCGCGCGGAGAAGATCTCTACGTCGCGGACACCTGGAACGGACGGATCCAGTACTACACGGTGAAGGGGGAATGGAAGGCGACCGCAGCCGGATTCTTCGGACCGCGCGGAGTCGCTGCGGCGCCCGACGGAAAGGTGTGGATCACGGACACGGGCAACCACAAAGTGGTGGTCTTCAACCGGTCGCTCGGGGAACAGCGGGCGATCGGCAAGCTCGGCGCCGGCCCCGGCGAGTTCTCGAGCCCGGTTGGCATCGGCGTCGGACCCAGCGGGCAGGTCTACGTCGCGGACATCGGTAATCGGCGGATCGAAGTTCTCGATAAAGAAGGCCGGTTCCAGAAATCACTGCCGGTCGCCGCTTGGGAAGGGGCGGCCGAACCGTTCCTCGAGGTCGGCGAGACGGGAGAGATCTACGTGACCAATCCCAACGGGAACACCGTCCTCGAGCTCGCGAGCGGAGGAACCGTTCGAAACACGTGGAGCTCCGACGATTCGGGCAAGCCGTTCGCGCGCCCGACGGGACTCGCTCTGGACGGCAAGCAGCGCATCGTGTACGTCGTCAACTCCGCCAGCAATGGGGTGTCGAAGATCCTTCTCCCCGGCAGCAAGAAGCCGTGACGGAGCCGCAGACCCTCGAAAAGATCGAGGAGAGACCGGAACGCGCGCCAGCTCGACGGCAGGCGGTCGCGGCCGCCGGGATCCTGATCGCGCTCCTGGCTCTGACGACGAGGTTCTGGTCTCTCGGCGACCGGCCGTTCCATCACGACGAATCGATTCACGCGCACCAGTCCTACACGCTGATGAAGGACGGCAACTGGCGATACGACCCGGCCTACCACGGGCCGTTCCTTTACTACGCGAATGCTCTCGTCTACCGGCTGCTGGGCGCGTCGAACACGACGGCCCGGCTCCTCCCGGCGATTTTCGGCCTACTCCTGATTGCCGCAGCGATCCCGCTCGCCCGCTGGGTCGGCACCGGCGCGGCCGCGGCGTACGCGGCTCTCGTCCTGATCTCGCCGCACCTGACGTACTTTTCGCGGTTCATCCGGGAGGACGTGTACTCCCTCGTGTTCACGCTCGGGACGATCCTGGCATTCCAGAGTTTCCTGGAGACCGACCGGGCGCACTGGCTCACGCTCGCCGCAGTTTCTTTCGCGCTCGCCGGCGTGACGAAGGAAAACGCCTACATGACCGGCGTGCTGTTCGTCGCCTACGGCGCCTGGGCCCTCGTCGAGCGCGTCGCGCTGGCGAAGGGGCGGAAAGACGCGCTCGCCGAGGCCATCCGCGCAACCGCGGGCTGGGTCCGCGCGCGCATCCTTCCGATCGCCACGGCGGCGCTCGTGTTTCTGGCGATCTGGGCGCTGATGTACACGGCGTTCGGGAAGTATCCGAAGGACTGGCTCGCGATACCCAAGGCAATCAAGTACTGGATGGGCCAGCATTCCATCGCGCGCATTCCGGGACCCTGGTACTACTACGTTCCACAACTTCTCTACTACGAGACCGCGATAGTCTTCGCGGCCTGCTTCGCCTTCCGGCGTTCGGGAAAGCGCGCCTCCCCCTTCCTGCGCTTCGTGCTTTTCTGGGCGATCGGGTCGCTTCTTCTCTATGCCTGGGCGCGCGAGAAGGTCCCCTGGCTGACCGTGCACGCTCTCCTCCCGATCACCATCCTCGCAGCGGTCGGATTCGCGTCGCTCTGGCGCGACCGGCGGGAAAAGCGCCCCCGGCTCGCGCTGGCGGTGCTCTTCGTCCTCGCTCTCGTGAACGCGAGCGGCATGCTCCTGGCGTGCTTTCGCTACGGGGCGCATGACCTGGAGCGCGAGCCGAAGCACGCCGAGATCCTGGCATACGTGCAGACGACCCGCGATCTGACGCGGGCGCTCGAGCAGGTCGATGTCGCGCGCCGGAAAGTCGCGCCTGGAGAGGCGGTCGTCACCGTCGCCGGCGAGGCTTCCTGGCCGCTGACCTGGTACTTCCGCGACATGCCGACGAAGTGGGTCACGCGCATCGACGACGCGACCACGCCGATCCTCATCTCGGACTGGGACCCGCAGGGCGGGCTCGAGAAACAGCTCGCAGCGCAGTACACCGCCAAACGCGTCCCGATCCGGGCGTGGTGGTTCGCCGAGAAATACAAGCTCGACCCGAACGGGCCCGCTCGGCCGACGCTGACCGATCTCGCCCGCTGGTGGCTCTTCCACGAGATCTGGAGCCCGATCGGCTCCCAGGATTCGACCTTCTTCGTGCGAAAGGACCTCGCGAGCTCCGGGCCGCTCGCCCCTTTGAACGTTCCGCTGCAGAACACCTCGGCGCGCGACTATGCGGGCGGCTCCGCGACAGTCGTCGCGCCCGCGCGCGTCTTCGGAGAGCCGGGGTCCGGTAACGGGCAGTTCAACGAGCCGCGCGGGCTCGCTGCCGATTCCCGCGCCAACCTGTACGTCGCCGACACCAAGAACGGCCGCATCCAGGTGTTCGACCCGAACGGCCAGTTCATCCGGGCGATCGGGACTTCGGGTTCGGGTGACGGGCAGTTGAAGGAGCCGTGCGGCGTCGCCGTCGACGCCGACGGAACGGTGGTCGTCGCCGACACCTGGAACCATCGGATCGCCCGCTTCAAGGCGGACGGCTCGTGGCTCGGGGTCTGGACCGACGACGTGAGGGGATTCTTCGGACCCCGCGCCGTCCTTCTCTCGCGCGGCTTCCTCTACGTGGCCGACACCGGAAACAAGCGCGTGGTCCGATTCGACAAGGAAGGAAAGCGCGTCTCGGATTGGGGCACGCCCGGCAGCGGTCCGGGTCAGTTCGTCGAGCCGGTCGGACTCGCGGCCGACGCCGCCGGCAACGTCTACGTCGCGGACACCGGCAATCACCGGATCCAGGTATTCGACTCCGAAGGCAAGTTCGTGCGGGAGTTCCCAGTATTCGGGTGGAAAGACTTCTACACCGAGCCTTACCTCGCGATCGGACCCACCGGATCGATTTTCGCGACCGACTCGACGGAAGGACGCGTCAACGAGTACGACGCCGCGGGCAACCTGCGTCACTCCTGGAGGCCGGACGGCATCTTCAAACGACCGACCGGCGTGACGGTGGACCCGCTCGGCCGCGTGGCGGTGTCGGACCGCGAGACGAACCACCTCTACTTCTGGAACCTCGCGGATGTGCTCCGCTAGCGTGGACGCGAGAGAGTTTTCGAGAGTCGGTCCGTTGTCGCGCTGGCGTTACTACGTCGGCTCGATCCCGACCCTCCTTCGACAGATCCGCCCTCCTCTGCGGGTTCTCTCGGCGTTCCTGGGTTTTCCCGGCCGCCGCCCGTTCGGAATCGAGCTCTCGACCGGCTGCCGCTTCCGCGTGCGCGGCCGGATGGACATCTGGATCATCAAGGAGACCTGCCTGGACCGGGATTACGAGCGCGGGTTCGTGCCGGTCGAGAACGGGTGGACGGTGGTCGATCTGGGCGCCGGGCTGGGCGATTTCGCGATCTCGACCGCGCGGGAATGTCCCGATTCCACCGTCTACGCGTTCGAGCCGCTTGCCGAGTCCTACGCCCTCCTTCTCGCGAACCTCGAGCTGAACCGGCTCGCCAACGTACGCACGTTTCCGCTGGCCGTCGCGGCCGACGCGGGCCGGCTCTACATGGCGACCAAGGCGGGTCTCGCGGAGCGATCCCGCACGCTGTCGCGAGAGAAGGGGTCCGCGGCTCCCGTCGAAGCGATCACCCTCGACCAGGTCTTCGAGCGCTCGAAAATCGAGCGATGCGATTTTCTCAAGATCGACTGTGAAGGCGCGGAGTACGACATCCTCTTCGGGGCGAGCGAGGTCGGGTTGCAACGCATCCGGCGCATCGCGATGGAGTACCACGAGGGGGTCACACGCTTCGGGCGCGACGACCTCGTCCGCTTCCTCGAGGAACGGGGTTTCCGGGTTCGAACGCGCCCCAACCCGGCTCACCGCGACATCGGCTTTCTCTTCGCTGCCCGGGATGGCAACGCTTCTGCCGCCCGTCAGGGAACGGAGTAGACGTAGAAGTTGCGGTCGGCGAAGTTCTGGACGACGGTCCGAACCTTCCCCGTCGGATAGGTCTTCTCGAGCTTCTCCAGGATCGGGTTACCCGGCGCGAGCAGGAAGATGAGAGGACGCGCTCCGGTGTCCGGCGGCAGCTTGCCAGGGTCGAAGACCTGGCCGGAGGCCCAGGATGGCTCGCCGAGCTCGAACGCGATGTTGCGTCCGTCCACCCAGTAGTCGGAGTAGAGCAGGTACATCTGTCGGAGAGGCACGCCCTGCCTGCGGTAGTCGTCGAGGACGCGAGCCATCGCCATCGAGTGATCCACGGACTGCTCGTAGCTCCGGTGGAAGCCGATGAAGTAATCGCGGTAGTTCTGGATCCCGGACAAGACGAAGAGGATCGCGATGCCGGCGCCGGCCAGGAGCGATGCGATCCGGCGCCGCGGGCGGGCGAGGAGCTCCACGACGGGGAGCGCGGCGAGGAGAAAAATGACCGGAATCACCGTGCCGCTCCGGTTGATGCTGGGGTTCTCGTCGGGAAAGGCGAGAGAGAGGGTCGAGGAAAGCGTCAGAACGAAGAACGCGAGAGCGACGATCGTCCACCGCAACGATCGCCGCGCAATGCGGGCCGCCAGAAGAACGACGCCGGCGACCAGAAGTCCAGCCGTGGCCGCATCCAGGAAAGGCTCGCCCTGGCGGATCACGACCCACGTCGAGGCGCCGCGCCAATCGAACGCGAGAAGCATGTGGAGAACGTTCTGTCCGAAGATCGCGAGCGGCTCCTGCCCGATCGGTCTCTCGAGGCTCGCGACTCGCGTCGCGGCGCGATACCAGAACTGCTCCGGGTGCTCCACCGTGTAGTGAAGGAGGGGCAGGGCAACGAGAACGGCGGTCGCCGCGATCAGCAGACCGTCTCCCACGACGGCCATTCGTCTCCCGCGTCTCCGGCGGTCGGCGAGAGCGAACGCGAACGCGAGTGGGACCAGGAGAGGCACGGCCCGAAAGGAGATGTATCCGTGCAGACCCAGCCCGATCACGGCTCCCGCCCAGAGAACCGAGGCCCGATCGCCCCGGCGGACGTAGCGCAGGAGGGCCCAGAGAACGACGGCCGCCGGTAGGACTGCCAGCGGGTACCGCAGGCCCTGCCGGGCGAGCGAGACGGGCCACTTGCTCCAGGCCGCGAGGGCCGCCACCGAGAGGCCCAGGGCCACGCCGCCCATCTCGCAGCCGAGCAGATACAGAGCGGGCAGCGCGGCCAGCCCGATGACAGCGGTGCCAATCTTCAAAGTCAGGTATTTGAGCGGTAACCCGAAAATCTCGATCAGAGCGAAAGTCCAGTAGAACTGGAACGGCTCCCGCCCCGTGTTGCGGACGAAAAAGATCGGGCGCTCCCCGTTGATGAGATCGAGGACGTCCAGAAGCTTCTCGGCGTGGTCGCTCGTCGGGTTGGCCGGCGTCGCGGCGAGCCCGTGGAAGAGGAACCACGCGCCGATGACGAGGATGCCCGCGAGAGCCGCAAGGGCCCGGACCCGCCCGGGAACTCCCGATCGGGCCGGGGACGCCACCGCCGCGCGCGCCTCTCTCCCGGGGAGCCAGGCGGCCAGCCAGCACGCGACCGCGCCGATCCACGCCGCCACTCCGGCCGTGCGGTAGGTCCCGCCGGCCGAGTGGATCCAGGCGAGGGGCGCGAGAACGGCGCAGAGCGCGAGCGGGACGATTCGCGGACCGCCGGCGGACGGCGCGAGCGGCCCGAGGTCCTCTTTCGCAGGGGGAAAACGGATCGCGAGCGCGACCCAGACCATCACGCCGGATACGAGCGCCGCCGCCGCCCAGGCCGGCATCTGCTGGCGTTGCATGGGCACGTGCGCGACCACGATCAGGAAAAGGCCGAGGAGGGCGATCGCGACCGCCCAGACGGGCGGGAGTCCGTTCCGTCTCAACGTCACCGCCGCGTCAGAGGAGAACCGCCGGCTAGCTCCGGAATACCTTCTCTTCCGAGCCATCCAGCCAGCGGTCGACGACCTCCTTGCCCTGCATAAGCGAGTGGTCCTGGTTTCCGATCTCGTACTTCCAGGATCCGAAGCGCCCGCGCGAGTAGATCTCCTTCGACTCGAGATAGGACTGGATCGTCCCGAGCGCCTCGTCCCGGTCCACGCTCGGGATCGGATAGGCATGCGCGGCGTGGATCAAGTACACGGACTCGATCGCCGGCAGGTCTGCCGGCTGCAGGATCTCTTCGGCGACGAGACCGTCCACGACGGATTTCGCGAAATCGCCGCCGGGCAGCGGCCGGAACCGCGAGTAGGTCGTCTCCGTGAGCAGCGAGCAGTGTCGCGACGTGTCCCCTCCCGGAACGATGTCGGGGGAATAGTTCGAGAGGTAAGTCATGCGGTAGAACGGCGTCTTCGGGTTCGGGAAGTAGATCCAGTTCTTCGTCGACGGCGAAGGCCGCTTCAGTCCCACCCCCACCGTGAACAACCGATTGAAGAGGAGCCTCTTCGACGCCGCGCGCACGCTCTCGGGTGCGCGGGCGAGTCGAGCGACGAAGGCTTCGAGCGGCAGCGTGGTCAGAAGTTTTTCGTAACTCGCCGATGAGCCGTCGGCGAACCGGATTTCCCGCTCGTCCTCGTCCACGCAGACGGCTCGCTTGCGACAGCGCAGGCGGTCGCCCAGGTAGGGCAGGACAGCCAGCCACAGCCCGACCGTCCCGCGCGTGGCCGGATAGCCGAAGGTCGCGTTCGGTCCCCAGTCGACGTTCTTCGGAAGGAGCGCGGTCTCGAGCGCCTTCTTCCAGTCGACGACGCTCACCCTTTCGGCGATCCAGTAAAACCCCATCTGCGAAAGCGGCGTGGACCAGACCTTCTCGTTGTAAGGGATCATGAAGTGCTTCGAGACCCCCGCGCCGAACTTCGCGAACACCCATTCCTCGAAGTTCTTGAAGGCGCGATCCCGGTCGATCGTCTGCGATTCGACGAGGCCGATCAGGCATTCGAGCATCGCCTGCTCGGGCAGCGACGACAGGTGGTTCTGGAAGGGATAGCGGACGTAACGGTCCTCGAACTTGATCCAGCTCTCCCGATCGATCCGCCGGATTCCCTCCTTGCCGAGCATCTTCTCGAGGAACTCGTTGAAGTACGGGTAGCCCGAAAAAATGATGTGGCCAGACACGTCCCACGTGTAACCCTTCGCGTCCTCGAAGCTGGTGGCCAGCCCACCGATCTGGCCGGCCCTCTCGAAGACCTCGAAGTCGTCGACGCCGCGCTCGCGAAGCCGGTACGCCGCGCCGAGGCCGGTTGGGCCTCCCCCGAGGATCGCGATCCGTGGCATGCGTGTCGGCGCGCTCAGCGCGCTCCGACCAGACGTCTCATCGCGTCGGCCCGGCGGATTTCTCCGCGGAGCTCGAAGAGGTAGCGCAGGACCCGGGAGATCGTTCCGAGCATCTTCCAGGGGCGGTGGATGCTCTGCCCCGCTTCCCGGGGGAAGTGGCGTACGACGACCTCTGAGACTTTCCATCCGGCGATCCGGCACCGCGCGAAGATCTCGTCGCCGACGAAATTGATGCGATGCCGGATCTCGATCCGCCTGGCCACGTCCTTCCGGAACGCGCGGCAGCCGCCATTGATGTCATGGAGCGGAGAGCCGAGGATCCAGCGGGAGAGCGTGTTCAAGCCTTTCGAGAGGACGAGCCGGGGAAAGGGGTCGTGGCGCTTCTTCTTCCAGCCGAAGACGACGTCCGCGCCTTCCCGGATCGCCTCAAGAAACCGCGGCGCGTCGGCCATGGTGTGCTGTCCGTCCCCGTCCACGACCATCACGACTTCGCCCGGCGCGTTGCGCAGCGCCGTCTCCGTGGCGACCGCGTATCCCTTGTTTCCGTCGTGGTGCACGACCGAGACCCGCGGGTCCGCGGCGGCGAGGGACTCCGCGATCTCGCCGGTCCGGTCCCGGCTTCCGTCGTTGACGATCAGGATCCGCCAGTCGAGACCTTCGACGGCCGAAAGCGACGCGACCGCCTCCGCCACGGTCTTGGCGATCGCGCCCTCCTCGTTGTATGCGAGGAAGCCGACTCCGAGTCGCGGCTCCTTGTCAGCGGGCATAGATGACCCAGCCGGCCGCCGCGACCCAGCCCATCACGATCAGAAGGATCCAGGGGTCGTCGATCAAGAGAGCGCGGGTGGGGCTTCCGCCCCCGCCCCTCCGATAGACGAGCCGGACGTACCGCGCGACGCCGAGGACGACGAAGGGTACGGTCGAGGCGAGGGATCGGCCGCCGTGCATTGCGAGGGTCGTGGGAACGACCGTGTACGCGGAATACGCGGCGACGGTCGAGAGCGCCGTGACGACGAAGAGGAAGTCGAGTCCTTCGTGCCGATACGAGGCGAGGACCGGCCGGTGCTCGGAGGAGGAGACGTTTCCGGCGTGCTGCAACTCCCACTGCCTCTTTCCGATCACGAGGAAGAGCGCGAGCAGGTACGCACAGCCCATGAGAAAGGCGGACGCGGGCAACCCCGCGAGGGCGGCGCCGGCGAGCGCACGAAGAGGAAGGCCCGCCGCGACGATCAAGGCCTCGACAAAGGGAATCCGCTTCAGCCAGAGCGAGTACGCGAGCATCAGCAGGGCGTACAACGCGCACCAGAGACCGAACCGCTCTCCGAGCAGAAACGCCGCCGCCAGTCCTCCGGCGCCGAGCGACGCCGCGACACCGATTGCGGACGCGATGGCGAGGGACCCGGCGGCCAAGGGACGTCGCCGCTTGACCGGATGGGCGCGGTCGCGCTCCCGATCCATGACGTCGTTGAAGAGGTAGATCGCGCTCGTGACCGCGCAGAAGACCACGAACCCGGCCGCGGCGAGCTTCCACCCGCGCGCGGACGCGAGCGCGCCCCCGAACAGAAACGGCAGGGGCAGGACGAGATTCTTGACCCACTGCGCCGGCCGCGCCGAGATCAGGAGGTCCGAAAGCTCCCGCGTCGCGGGCAGAACGGAGCCCGCAAAGCGCTCACGCGGACTCATCACGGCCATCCGAACCATTCTAAAGGACAGAGCGCGATCCGAGAACGTTTCCGCGCGGTCCTCGCGGTTACAATCGCAACGATCCCCGGGAGGTGGGATCTCCTTGCCGGTCGCCGGTACCCTCATCGAAGGCAAGTACGAAATCCTCGCGAAGATCAAGGAAGGTGGCATGGGGACCATCTACAAGGTCCGCCACCGCCTTCTCGACGAGGTTCGTGTCGTCAAGGTCATGCGTCCGCAGATCGGAGCCGACGAGGAGCTGAAGCGCCGGTTCACGCAGGAAGCGAAGACTGCAACCCGTCTCAAACATCCGAATATCGGGGCCATCCTGGATTTCGCTCTGGACTCCGACGGCATGGCGTACATCGTCATGGAGTTCATCGACGGCGTGAACTTGGCGGAGCTCCTGAGGGCATCGGGACCGCCCGGTGTGCCGATGACCCTCGAGATCGCGCACCAGACGCTCTCCGCGCTCGGATTCCTGCATCGGAAGAACGTGGTCCACCGCGACATCGCGCCCGACAACCTGATGTTGACCCACGACGACGAGGGCCGTCCCCAGGTGAAGCTGATCGACCTCGGCATTGCGAAGCCGCTCGACAAGACCATCAATCTGACGTCCACCGGCGTCTTTCTCGGGAAGCTCAAATATTCTTCTCCCGAGCAGCTCGGCGGCCTGGCAGAAGGCGAGACCTTGGACGGCCGGAGCGACCTCTACTCGCTCGGCGTCGGCCTGTACGAGCTCCTGACAGGACAGCTGCCCTTTCCCGGCGAATCGCCGCGCGAGCTCTTTGCCGCGCACCTCTTCAAGGAGGCGCTTCCGTTCTCGGTGACCGATCCGGCCAACCGCGTCCCGGAGCCGGTTCGCGCCGTGGTTTTGAAAGCGATGGAGAAGGAGCGCGCGCGGCGCTTCTCGAGCGCCGAAGAGTTCGATCGCGAGATCATTACGATCCGGCACGCACTCGGCTTTTCCGCCGATCCGGAGGCGACCCAGCGCATTCTCGCCAAAGTCCGGGAATCGCGCGAGATTCCGCACGACGCCGTCACTCCGAGCGCTCAGGACCGGCTCGACCGGTACTTCGTTGCGCAAGGCACGCCGACGCCCCGGTCCCAGCCGACCGCCCCCGGCCCCGTCGAGACTGGACCGGCGGGAGAGTGGGAGGAGACGGTCGCCGCTCCGATGACGGAAAAGACCGCCCGCCGCCGTTCTCCGCTGCCGGTCGCCGCGATCGTCCTCGCCGGGGCGGCGGCGGCGATCGCGGTGATTCTCGCTGTGCAGCGACGACCCTCGAGTGCCCGGGGAGGCGAACTCGCGCGCCCCTCCGGACCTTTCCCGACCGCGGCCGCCGCGCAGGTCGTTCCGCCGACCGTCGCAGCCGAAGTCCCGACGCCGCCACCGCCGACCGAAGCGGCGACGCTGGAAGCGACCGCCGCGCCTCCCGCTTCTCAGCCGGACACCGGCCGGTTGCGGCGCATCGCCGAGGACGCGCGCGGCCTGGCGAAGAGCACGCGGGGCGCCGCCGAGCGGGCTCGCGCCCCCGAGATCGCGGGCTCCGTCTACGAATCGGCTCGGAGGAAGGAAAAGGAGGGCCAGCGGCTACTGGGCGACGGGCGCTACGAATCGGCAGCCGCATCCTTCGATTCCGCCGCCGCTCTCTTCCGGCAGGCGGAGAGCTGGTCCCGCACGGCGCCGCAACGTCCCGCCGAGCGCGTCGCGAGCCTCCCGCCGCCGGTCGCGGCGAAGGAGCCGACCGTCGCTTCCGAGCCGCCGCGTCCGATTCCTTCCGTCGTCCCGGCGGTCCCGGAGCCGAAGCCTCCTCCGGCAAAGCCACTCGAATCTCCGGCGCGAGCCCGGTCCGAAGAGGACAGAGTCCGGGAAGCGGTGGCACTCTATGTCCAGGCGCAGAACACGCTCGACATCGCGCTCTACGCCCGGGTCTACCCCTCGCTCGGCCGCCCTCGGATTCAGAAGGCTTTCGAGAGCCTTCGCTCACAGACTCTCCAACTCGAGATCGACAGGATCGACGTCGAGCCCGAAGGGAGGCGCGCCGAAGTCAGCGGCCATGAGAGGCGGTTGGCAATCCCTCGAGTCGGCAGCGAGCAGTCTCATTCCGGACCCGTCCGGATCCTGCTCGAGAAAATCGGTGGCGCCTGGGTGATCGTCGGCCTGCGCTAGAGATTGTCCGGCGTTCGCGCCCGACCTTTTCTAGAAGCTGTAGTCGATTGCCACCAGGGCCGCGAAGTCGTCCTGCAGGCTCTCCCGCTTCAGAGGGAAGAGACCGTTGACCGTCAGAAGGAAGTTGCCAAACGGGTTGATCTTCGCCCCGAGGGATCCGAGCAGCGCCGTGTAGTTCCGTCCCTCCAGAATGGTCAGCATCGGATAGGTCGCTGTGGCAATGGTCGGCGGCTGGGCGGGATTCGGGTTCGTGTTCGCCTGGAAGGTCTGGTCCGTCACCTTGAGGACCGTTGCGTCTCGGTAGCTGCTGCCGATCACGTCGGCGGCAAAGGTCAGCCGAGAATGCGCCGCCCAGTCGAAGCCCGCTGCGTACCCGATCTGGTCGGCGAACCTCGGCGCGCTTCCGGTGCGCAAGTTCCAGTTGTAACCGGCATTGACGTGCGGTGAGAACGTCCCCCAGCGCAACGAGCCGATCAGGAACCCCTTGACGCGGGTCGAGCCCGAGCCGAGTAGCTCCCGTTCGTCCCCCGTCGGGAGGCGCACGTCCGCCGCCAGGGCGAGGCCCCCTCGATCGGCCCGCAGAAGTTGATACTTCCCGCGTACGATGACGTCGCCGACCCCGGACGCGCTTCCGCTCTGCCGGACGGTGTCGGTCGATCGGCCGTTGGCGAAGCGATGGATGTCGGGAGCGACAGAACCGGTCGCGAGCCTCTCGATCTGCAGGTCCGTGCGCGCTTCCAGCCGAACGCGCACGATGGGCACCGCGAGGCCGAAGTCCAGCCGGTCCGTCAGTCCGTAGGTCAGAACGAAAGCCGTCACGTCCGTGCCGATCTTCAGGAACAAGCGGCCCGTGATGACGTCGCCTTCGAAGAACGGCTGGAGGTTGCTTCCGTCGTGGTTGATGTCCTCGTGCGTAAAGACGAGCCGCAGGTCTCCATCGCGTAGCCTCAAGTTGTGGAGCCGGTCGTAGGTGAAATGGCTGTAGCTCAGCCCGAGGTTGAACTTCCCTACGCCGATCGACTCGGCCCGCTCCGCGTAAACGGGACCAAAGCTGTCGGCAGTGCGGGTGAAGACGCCCGCCGAGGGATCGAACCGATAGGTGAAGCCTCCCGCGGAGGAGGCCAGGGGAAAGTTGGAGAGTTGGTTTCCGATCTCGTCGCTCATATGCTCGAGGGCGTGGAATTCCTCGGAATCTATGCCGCTGAAGTGCGCCTCGTGGCTCGGAAACGGCGCGGCCGGCGGCGCGAGCGTGATGCCTTCCCGCAGGAACTCCGTCAGGAGATCCCGAAGGTTGAACGCCTGACCGGAAGCGCGCGCGGCAAAGAGGCCCATCACGGCGAGGCAGAGACCGAACCGGCGGAGGAGGGGCATGATCTTGCTCCTTCGAAGGAATCTAACGGCGGACTCCCATTCTCTCAGGCACCGTACGCCAGTTCGTCCATCTTTTCGGCGAAGCGGGACCAGGGGATCCGCTTCGATCGGTGACGTCCGCCGCCGCGCCAGTACAGAGAGCCTCGTCCGATCTCGATCTCTCCGATTCTCTCGCCGCGGTAGTGGAGACGCAGCGTGAGCGAAGATCCGGCCTTCGCGAGCTGCGGCACCCGGAAATCCGCTTCGACCTCGTGCTGCCGGACGACCCGTTTTCTCGTCACTGCCCACCTCTCTACGTTCTGGAGCTCCCCGAGCGTCCCGTCAACACCGCGAGCCGCGAGAGCCGCGCCGCGCGATCGGGCCGGAAGTCCCCTGCCCGCGCCCGCCAGCTCCAGTTCCCAACGCCCTCCCCGGGCGTGTTCATCCGCGCCTCGCTTCCGAGCCCGAAGACGTCCTGGATCGGCACGATGGCGCGCTCGGCGACCGAGCCGTAGGCCGCGCGGATCAGGTCCCACTCGATCTCGTGACCGTCGCTTCCGAGGTAGTCGTGTACCCGCTGTCGTTCCTCTCCGCTCAGGCTTCCCCACCATCCCCGCGCGGTGTCGTTGTCGTGGGTGCCGGTGTAGACGACCGAGTTCGCGACGTGGTTGTGCGGGAGGTAGGCGCTGTTCGGCTCGAAGAAGGCGAACTGCAGGACTTTCATGCCGGGCAATCCGAGCTCCGCCAGAAGGGCGCGGACGTCGGGAGTGATCGTCCCGAGGTCCTCCGCGACGAGAGGCAGGCGGCCGAGCGCGCGCTCGACCGCGTCGAAGAGCCTCCGGCCCGGACCCGGGCGCCACTCTCCCTCCGCCGCCGTCGCCGATGCCGCGGGGACCGCCCAGTACGCGACGAAACCGCGGAAGTGATCGAGCCGGACGACGTCGGTCCGCCGGAAAGCCGCTCGAAGGCGCTCGATCCACCAGGCGAACCCGTTCTGCTCCATCCGATCCCAGCGGTACAGCGGGTAGCCCCAGAGCTGTCCCGTCCGGCTGAAGAAGTCGGGGGGAACGCCGGCGACCTCGAGCGCGAGGCCGGACGCATCGAGCGCGAAGAGATCGGGATGCGTTGACACCTCCACGCCGTCTCGGGAGACGTAGATCGGGACGTCTCCGAAGAGCGCGATCCCTCGCCGCGCCGCTTCGTCCCGGAGTCTCCCCCACTGACGGAAGAAGAGGAGTTGCAGGAACTCCTGGTAAGCGATCTCGTCCGCGAGCTCCCGCGCTCCGCTCATCGATCCCGTGGCGCGGCGCGCCGCGAAGAGCGCCCAGTCGGAAAGCCAGGGCCGCTGCTCCGGCGCGCTGCGGAATCGGTCCAGGTCGGCGGAAAGCACGGCGGATTTCTCCGTCCGGCTCCAGGCGCAGCGCAGCAAGCGCTCCTTCCAGTCGCGCGCGGAGTCCCACTCCACCCGTTCCGCCGGAAAGTCTGGAACGTCCCGGATCGCGGAAGCGGAGACGAGCCCGTCCTCGACGAGCCGCTCCGGGGAGAGGAGGAGCGGGTTCCCGGCGAACGCCGAAAGGGCGCCGTAGGGAGAAGAGCCGAAGCCGGTCGGTCCGAGCGGGAGAACCTGCCAGATCGTCTGGCCGGCCGAGGAGGCCCAGTCGAGAAAACGATCCGCGGCCGGTCCGAGGTCCCCGACTCCGAAAGGTCCGGGGAGCGAGGTGGGATGAAGGAGGAGGCCGGCGGAACGAATGTCTAGGCCCCCTCGACGAGCTGTCTCGCCCGCGTTCCGTTCGCCGCGACGCGACGCTCCGCCGCCGGCAGGTAGCACTGCTCCAGGTACTCGGTCACCATGCGGTCTGAGGAGAAGAGCCTTGCGATCCGCTTCGCGGAGAAGACCATCTTCTCGACCCAGCGCCACGGGATTCCGTTCTCGTCGCGATCGAAGAAGAGGGGGACGACCTTCTCCTCGAGCACCTCGTAGAGCGCGGTCGCGGCGTCCTCGCGGACCGAGTCGTCGGTTGCCTCTCCGATGACGAAACCCGCCTCCTCGTAAGGCGCCTCGTCCCACCAGCCGTCCAAGACCGAGAGGTTCAATCCGCCGTTCATCGCAACTTTCATCCCGGACGTGCCCGACGCCTCGTGCGGCCGGATCGGGTTGTTCAACCAGACGTCGCAGCCCGCGACGAGCGCGCGAGCGACCCCCATGTCGTACTCGGGGAGGAAGACGACGCGGTCCCGGAACTCCGGGCTCTGCGACCATCGCACGACGTCGCGGAGGAGCTCTTTGGCGGGATCGTCCGCGGGGTGAGCCTTTCCAGCGAAGACGAGCTGCACCGGCCGCGAATCGAGGAGGCGCCTCAGCCGCTCCGGATCGCTGAAGACGAGCGTCGCCCGCTTGTACGCAGCGAAGCGTCGCGCGAACCCGATGGTCATCGCCTGCGGATCGAGAACGCGACCCGCCGCTTCGACTTCCTCTTCGGGGCGGCCGAGCTCGCGCTTCCAGGCGACCAGACGGTCACGGCAGAACGAAACGAGGCGCGCGCGCAGACGCTCGTGCGTGCGCCACAGCTCGCTCCGCGCCTCGGGCCCCGGATTGTCGGGCAGCCGCAGCATAGCAATCTCCGGGTCGGTCCAGGTCGCGCGATGGACGCCGTTCGTGATCGATTGGATGCGGACGTCGACGTCCGCGAGCTCGGGGAGAAGTTCCATCCACAGCCGGCGGGACACCCGGGCGTGGAGCTGCGAGACCGCGTTCGCGTGAGAGGAGTGGCGGAGCGCCAGGACCGCCATCGAAAAGGGCTCCCCCTCCCGCTCCGGAACCTCGCGCCCCAGACGCATGAGCTCCTCGATCGTGATGCCGCAGTCCCGGGCGACTCCGGACAGGTATTTCTCGATCAAGGGCAGCGGGAAGCGGTCGATGCCCGCGGGGACCGGAGTGTGTGTCGTGAAGACGTTTCCGGCGGACGCCGACTCGCGGGCATCCGCCAGCGACATGCCTTCTTCGCTGACGAGCTCCCGGATCTTCTCCAGGACGGCGAACGCGGCGTGTCCTTCGTTGATGTGGCGGATGGACGGAATGAGGCCAAGCCGCTTCAGAGCCTTCAAGCCCCCCATTCCGAGGACGATTTCCTGCCGGATCCGCATCTCCTGGTCGCCGGCGTAGAGCCGCGCGGTGACCATTCGGTCATCGGGATGATTCTCGGGCAGGTCGGCGTCGAGCAGGAAGAGCGAGATGCGTCCCACGCGCGCCACGCGGATCAGGAGTTGCACCGGCCGGTCGCCGAGCTCGAGTACGGTCGTGGGTGGACTTCCGTCCTCTGTCACCGGGAGGGCGAGAGGGAGGTCGGCCGGATCGAGAAGCGGGTTCTCCTCCCGCTGCCACCCGTCCGCATCCAAGAGCTGCCGGAAATACCCCTCGCGGTAGAAGAGGCCGACGCCGACGAGCGGCAGCTTCAGGTCGCTCGACGACTTCAGCACGTCGCCCGCGAGAACCCCGAGACCTCCCGCGTAGATCGGGAGCACTTCCGTCAAGCCGAACTCCGCCGAGAAATAGGCGATTCGATCTCGGCGAGACACGAGTCCGCGGACGCCCGGGTGGAGCGGCTCCGCGTTGTCCTCGAACGCCAGCTCCGAGGCGAGGCCGTAGAGCCTCGCCAGGAAGGCCGGGTCGGCCGCCGCGGTCTGGAGCCGCTCGGGCGAGACGCGGCGAAGAAATGCCGCCGGGTTGCCGCGGACCGCCGTCCAGAGACCCGGATCGAGGGAGGAGAAGAGCGCCCGGATCGACGGACGCCACGTCCACCGCAGGTCCCGGGAAAGCCGGGGAAGGAGGGCGAGGTTTGGAGGAAGGGCGGGGCCCGAGTCGTGCTGCCCGAAGACTTCCATCGACTCGACCGAGAATAGCAGATGGGTCCGGAGGGATCCGTCCGTCAGCTCGGCACGACGGCCGCGGCCGGAGGCAGAGGCGCGCGTAGCGTGCGGTAGAGCTCCGAAGCGTCCCGCCGTTCGGGGAGGCTCGACCGCACTCGCTCGAGGAGACGGAGGAAGAGCGGCTCGAGCGAACCGCCGAGGTGTTCCTCGGCGAGCTCCACCGCCCGCGCGGCGTAGCGGAGGACCTGTCGCGTCTCGAGACCGGCCGGATCGTCGAAGAACCAGCCGCAGCTCGTGTACATCAGGAGGGCGTTGCGCTGGAGCTCCAGGAGGCCGAGAGCGGTCGATCGGTCTTCCGCGGAGAGCGGGCCGATCGCGTTGCGATCGAAGAACCGAAGGACGCTCTCGTCCGAAGGATCGAGCACGATCTCAATCGAGTCGTTGCGCGCCGCCCAGGGATCGTGGAGGACACCGGACGCGGCGGCCTCGTAGAGCGGAGCGAGCGTGTCGCGCAGCCAGTCGAGCGCCTCGCGCAGGGGTCGACGCCACGGGTGACTTGCCGCGCGCCCCGCCGAGCATCCGCAGTCGTCCATCCAGCGCGCGATCCCGTGCGAGCAGCTCCAGGAGGTGTTCGGAACGATCTGCGCTTCGCGTCGGGGCGGAAAGCGCGCGAGGTGCTCCCCGTAATTCGTCAGCATGGCAAAACCGGAGGCCTCGATCGCATCGAGCGCGTCGGAGAGCGCGCGGTCGCCGTCGCGGAAGTGGTGGCCGTAGGTCTCCCCGTCCGTCGCGACGTGGACGAGCTCTCGATCCGAGTCGTCGCGGAAACGGGACAGCAGCGCGCGCGCGAGCTCCGTTCCGTCGCGCGGCAGCTCCCCGAACGCCACCGCGTGCGCGAGCGTGCCGTCGTAGAAAAAGACGGAGATCGCGCGCCCGGATCGAAGGGGAACCCGATAGGGCTCGCGGGGGTCGATGCCGCGGGCGTCGACGTCCTGCCAGTCCCCTTCCGGCTCGCGCACGCGCGCCGCCTGGGACGGAGCGAGGACCGTGAACGCGATCCCCTGCTCCGCGAGGACTTCGAGCGTGTCCGCGTCGACGGCGGTTTCCGGAAGCCACATCCCCTCGGGCCGCCGACCGAACCGGAACTCGAAGTCGCGGATGCCCCACGCGACCTGCGTGACCTTGTCCCGGCGGCTTGCGAGCGGAAGGATCGCGTGGTTGTAGGCCTGCGCGATTGCGGAACCGTGACCCGAGAAGCGGGAGCGGCTCATGCGGTCCGCCTCGAGAATGGAACGGTACGTTTCCGGGGAGTTTGCGGCGAGCCACGAGAGCAGGGTCGGTCCGAAGTTGAAGCTCATGCGCGAGTAGTTCGAAGGCTGCCCGAAACCGTTCGGTCGGTAGCACTCCGCCGTGATCCGCTGGTTCCAGTCGTGGTAGGGCTGCGCGGAGAGTTCTTCGTCCACATCGTCCGTCCACGGGTTCTCCCGCGGCGGCTGGTAGAAGTGACCGTGGACGCAGACGAAGCGGTTCATTCGTCTTCTCCATCGGCGGGACGCCTCGCCGGCTTGAAAAACACCGCTCCGAGCGGGGGCAGCGTGATCTCCGCCGAGTACGGACGCCCGTGCGCCGGCTCCTCCGAAGCATGGCAGCCCCCCAGGTTGCCGACGCCGCTACCTCCGTACTCGGCCGCGTCGCTGTTGGCGAGCTCGCGCCAGAACCCCGCGGTCGGCAGCCCGACGCGATATCCGTAACGGGGCACCGGCGTGAAGTTGAACGCGGCGACGACGACGTCCTCCGGCGAGCGGCCGCACCGCAGAAGCGCGACGACGCTGCGCTCGAAGTCTGAGCAATCGATCCACGAAAAACCGGCGGGCTCGAAGTCGCGCTCGTGCAGGGCGGGCTCCTCTGCGTAGAGCCGATTCAAATCCCGGACCCAGCTCTGGAGGCCCGCGTGCAAGGGATCCTCGAGGAGCGCCCAGTCGAGCTCGGCGTCGTGGTTCCACTCGCGCCATTGCCCGATCTCGCCTCCCATGAACAGCAGCTTCTTTCCAGGCTGCGCCCACATCCAGGCGAAGAGCAGGCGGAGGTTGGCGAGCCTCTGCCAGTCGTCGCCCGGCATCTTGGCCAGGAGCGACCCTTTCAGGTGCACGACCTCGTCGTGCGACAGGGGCAGGACGTAGTTCTCGGAGTACGCGTACAGGCCGCGGAACGTCAGCTTGTCGTGGTGGAACTTGCGGTGTATCGGATCGAGCTTCATGTATTCGAGAGTGTCGTGCATCCAACCCATGTCCCACTTCATTCCGAACCCGAGCCCTCCGACCCACGTCGGCCGGGTCACCATCGGCCACGCTGTGGACTCCTCGGCGACCGTTTCCGCGCCGGGCTGCGCCCGATAGACCTCCTCGTTGAAGCGGCGAAGGAAGGCGATCGCTTCGAGATTCTCGCGGCCGCCGAACCGGTTCGGGTCCCACTCCCCCTCTTTCCGGGAGTAGTCCAGGTACAGCATGGAAGCTACCGCGTCCACGCGCAAACCATCGGCGTGGTAGCGCTCCAGCCAGAAGAGCGCGGAGGAGAGCAGGAAGCTCCGGACCTCGTCCCGGCCGTAATTGAAGACGAGGCTCCCCCAGTCCGGCTGATACGCCTTGTGCGGATCGGCGTGCTCGTACACGTGGCTCCCGTCGAAGAAGACGAGGCCGTGCTCGTCGGACGGGAAATGCGAAGGCACCCAGTCGAGGATCACACCGATCCCCTCCTCGTGCAGGTGGTCGATCAGGAACATCAGGTCCTGCGGCGTCCCGTAGCGGCTGGTGGGAGCGAAGAAGCCGGTCGTCTGGTATCCCCACGATCCGTAGAACGGGTGCTCCATGATGGGGAGGAGCTCGACGTGAGTGAAGCCGAGCCGGCGCGCATAGGAGGCGAGCTCCGGCGCGATTTCGCGGTAAGAGGGAAGGCGGCCGCCGCGTCGCAGCCACGAGCCGAGGTGGATCTCGTAGACCGACATCGCCGAGTCGCGTGAGGCGTGCGGAGTGCGGCGCTCCATCCACGCCGAGTCGCCCCAGCCGTAAGAGAGATCCCAGACGATCGATCCGGTGTTCGGAGGCGTCTCGCGGAAGAAAGCGAAAGGATCGGTCTTGTCCACGCGGTAGCCCCGGTGTCGCGACCGGACGTGGTACTTGTACACGGCGCCGGGCTCGACGCCCGGAATGAAACCCTCCCAGACCCCCGACTCGCCGCGCGGGGCGAGGGCGTGGCCATCGGAGTCCCATCGATTGAAGTCCCCGATGACCGAGACGCTCTCCGCCTCCGGCGCGAAGACGGCGAAGTTCGTGCCGGGGAGACCGCCCGGCGCTGCCGGGTGAGCGCCGAGCCTTTCCCACAGCCGCGTGTGCGACCCCTCGTGGAAAAGGTGAAGGTCGTCCGCGGTCAGGAGAGAGAAACCGCGGGTGGTCCCGCCGCTCGCGGCCTTCCCGATCGAGCCGACGGTCACTGCGAGCGGGACCGGAGGAGCGTTCGGTAGGTCTTCAGATGCCGGATCGCGGCGGCGGGGCGGCCGGCCCGTTCGCACACGCCCGCGAGGTTGAAGTAAGCGTCCGCGTGATCGGGATCGAGCGCGACCGCGGTCTCGTACGCTTCGATCGCCTCGGCGTCCCGCCCCAGGTCTTCGAGGGCAACACCGAGGTCGAACGCGGCGGTCGCGTCGTCCGGGCGCGTCGCGAGCGCCTTCCGATAGTGCTCTTCCGCGGCAGCCGCGTCCCCCTTCTCGTGGAAGAGCCGGCCGAGGTTGACGTGCGCGTCGGCGTACTCCGGATCGAGGGACACCGCGCGACGATAGGCTTCTCCCGCCTTCTCCGGATCCGTCACCTCCAGCTCGCATCCCCGCTCGTACCAGGTCTGGGCGTTTTCGCTCGCTCCGAGATCGGGCGTTGGCCGGGGCGGGGCGGGCGCAAACGGGAGATGCACGCCGTCATCGGCCGCGTCGAAGTCCATCAGGATCTGGCCCGACTCCGGCTGCCAGCGGGCCGAACCGTCCGTGACTACGATCCGCTTGCCCTCCGCCGTGATTTCCAGCGCGGCCAAGGAATCGGGCCCCGCGATCTGCTCGCGCAGCCTCGAGAGAGCGCGCTCGATGCGCCGCGGGCCGACCCGGGTTCCCGCCAGGCCCCGCGCCGCGGAGAGGAGCGTCAGGTCGTGGGACGAAAACCGCATCTCCCCGCGCGGGCCGCGCTCCGGCTCGAGCAGGCCCGACCGGACCCAGGCCCGCACTTGCGCCACGGAAAGTCCGAACATCCGGGACACTTCGCGCGCGCCGTATCCTCCGCCGGGATCGGTTCCGGGCGACGGTTTCATGCCCGGAGAGGCCTCACGCGACTACTTGCGGGAGGACGCCGTCCGCTTTTCAGCGGCTGAGAGAGCGCTTCGAGGAGGCTTTCTCTCGGCAGCCGACGCGGAGCGGGTCGCGGACGCCACGGCCTTCGAAGAAGCGGCTTTGCGCGGCTTGCCGAGGCTCGCGCGAAGCGCTTCCATCAGGTCCACGATCTCGCCCCCCTTCTTGGGAGCGGCGCTGACGGCGAACTCTCCGCCCTTGACTTTGCGATCGAGCGCTTCCTGCACGCGCTTGCGAACCTCATCCTCGTACGCTTCCGGACGGAAGGCGTCGGACGAGCTCTCTTCGACGAGAAGCCGCGCGAGCTTCAGCTCTCCATCCTTGACCTCGGCCGAGTCGAGAGGAACTTCCGAGAACGGCCGGACTTCGTCCGCGTACAGGAGCTGCTGCATCACGAGACCCTCGCCCGACGGGCGGAGCATCACGAGATACTGCTTTCCGCGTGCGGCGTACTTGGCGAGAGCGACGCGGCCGCTCTCCTTCATCACTTGGGCGAGCAGGCGATAGGGCTTGGCGCCCCCCTTGTCCGGCCCGAGGTAGTACGGCCTGTCGTAATAGACCGGGTCCACTTTCTCGATCGGCACGAACTCGGTGACCTCGATGGTCTGGGTCGCCTGCTCCTCGAAGGCTTTCAGCTCTTCGTCGGTGAAGAGGACGTACTGGTCCTTGTTGAACTCGTAGCCCTTCACCATCTCGTCTCGGGGGACGACCGTCTCTTCTTTCGAGCAGATGTACTGCTGCTTCAGGCGCGAGCCGCACTTACGGTGGAGCAGGTTGAAGGAGATCGAGGAAGAGCTGTTGCTCGCGGTATAGAGCTTGACCGGGATCGAGACGAGCCCGAAGGAAATACTGGCGTTCGAGAGTGCTCTAGCGCTCATGCGGCTTTGGATTCTAACACTTGCGACCGGTTGAAAGGTCCCCGCCTCACTCCAGGTACGCGCGGCAGAGATAACACCAGAGCCAGCCGGGCCGTCTCCGGAGCCACCCTCTTTCCGTCCGCGGTCGGATGAAGGGGTGGCCGGTCGCCTCGAAGTGCTCCGTGTCGTGGCCCTCGTGCGACTCGCAGCACGCCACGTACCCACAAGTCTGGCAGATCCGCAGGTCTTCGGTCCCCCCACACGCTTCGCAGGCCTTCTTCGAGGACCGGACGCCGGACGCGGAAAGCGCGGCTCCTCCGTGCGTGCACTCGGCCCGCGCCCGCTTCACCGCGTCGACCCGGCCTTTCGACTCCCGAGCCGTTCGACGAAGTGCTTCTTCCACGCCGGATCGAGCCGCGGATGCGCGGCCAGGCGCTCCATCGTCGCGGCGTCCTCGCGGTCGAAGACGTAAACGCGCGCTATGTCGTCCACGGGGATCGCCGCGGCGTCCGCGTGGATCCGCTTCAGGACGTCGCCTGCGCCGAGCTCGCCCTCCTTCACGACGCGAAAGTAGATCCCCCAACGGCGCGCGGTTGCAAACGCTCTCACCATCCGCGGATCCCCGAACCGGATTCCGAGCTTGTAGCAGGGCAGGCGCGGCTCCGTCGCCTCGATTTCGGCATCTCCCGCGCGAAAGACATCGCCGATGTGGATCGCCTCCTCGGCGAGGCCCCGCACCGACAGGTTCTCTCCGAAGTTGGCGGGCTCGAGCGGCCGGCCGAGCGTTCCGCTCCACCAGTCCGAGTTCTCCGCGGCGTAGGCGTAAATCGCCTTGTACTCGCCGCCATGGACCTCGAGATCGGCCTGGCGGTCGCCGTCGAGATTGAGACGGCGAACCCGGACCGGACCGGTGACGGGCGACTTGAAGATCGAAGTGACGACCTCGGCGCCGTTCCACGGAACGACCCGGGGCGCTCCGACCGACACGCTCTCGATCCTCATCGAACACCCTTACGCCCCGCACACGGTCGGGGATTCGGTCAGACGAGCAGCGCGCGGAGTTCGCCGGCGAGCCGCGGCCCGGTCCCCTCCTCCTCGTGCTTGAAGAAAACGTACGCTTCGCTCCACGGCTGCCCGCGGATTCGCTCCGCCCAGGAGGCCAGGTCCGCGGCGGAATAGTCGGAGCGACGCAGGCGCAGGTAGCCCCACCCGGCCGTGGATTCGTTCGGCGTCGCGAGCTGTTCGTCCTCCGCCCAGCAGAGCGCCGCGCGCGCAGAGGACAGCGCGCCGAAGACTTCGTCGTCGAACCACGACGAGTGGCGGAACTCGAACGCCGCGCGGCACGAGGGCGGCAGCAGGGCCAGGAAGTCGGTCAAACGAGGAAGGTCCTTCTTCAGGTTCGGCGGGAGCTGGAACAGCACGGGTCCGAGCCGGTCACCCAGAGTCGTCGCGACCTGGAGGAAGAACGAGACCGTCTCCTGCGCGTCTTTCAACCGTTTGCGGTGGGTGATCTGCTGGGTCGCTTTCAGAGCGAACGTGAAACCGTCGGGCACCTGCTCCGCCCAGCTCTGGAGCAGCGCGGCCCGCGGCATCCGGTAAAAAGTGTTGTTGATCTCGACCGCCGGCAAGCGCGACGAGTAGTAGCGGAGCATCTCGGAATCCGGCAGGTCTTCCGGGTAGAAGCTCCCCTTCCAGGCTTTGTAGGAGAAACCGCTGGTTCCCGGCAGGACGCGCATCGTGGCGCTCATCCTTCTAGCGGGATTCTAGTTCCCGGTTCCCGTTCCCTCGAGGGGCTGAGCTTTCCCGCGGAGGCGGGACCTTTCGTCGACCGCGAGGACGAGCGGACGCCGCTTTTTCGTGTGAGCCACTTAAGCGGAAAAGAAAAGGGCCGCCGACAAAAGCCGGTGGCCCTTCCCGGAGAAACGACTTGATTTAGTAGCGTCCGCCTCCGTATCCGCCCGAGCCTTCGTTGCGCGGCCGCGCTTCATTGACCTTGAGCGAGCGTCCTCCGAACTGGGTGCCATCGAGAGCCAGGGCCGCTTTGCCGATGGTGGCGTCGTGGAATTCGACGAACCCGAATCCCTTGGACTGTCCGGTGCTGCGATCGATGATCACAGTCGCCGTGTCGGGCGTGCCGAACCGCGCGAAAGCGTCGCGGAGCTGGTCGTCCGAAATGTTGTAGGGAAGGTTACCGACGTAGAGCTTCATCCGATCCATCCTTTTGCCAGGGCTGTCCTGGCCTTCGCCGGAAGAGAAGTTAATGTCGATCCGCCGCCGGCGCGGTGCACCGAATTCTCGTCATTCTGATTCGTTCGGATTTCGTCAGAAAGAGGTCTGAGAAAGGGCGAGCGAGGCGAGAACGTGGTGGACTATAGCACAGAAGTTCCTTTGTCTTCCGAAGCGCCACGCAGCCGGGGATTCCAGCCGGCGCGCCTGCCGGCGTCGAAAAGTGCCGCGCCGGGCGGCGTGAGGGCCCGCGTCCGCGGACGCCTCGCCTCGCGCCGTCACCCCGGCGCTCACCTGCCCCTGCCAGCGGCGGCGCAGGGGCAATGCACGGTAGAGGTGTCGCCGCCCGACTCGGACAGTCGTCGTGCAGGCCCTGGACGGTGATCGGCGACCGAGCGGACGCGATATTGTCGGTGCATCCGCGTCGCCGACCGAAGCCGAGACCGCGTCGCAGGGGGCGTTCGAAGTTGTGATCTCGAACCGAGGAAGAACCCGTTACGACCCGTTCGACATATCTCGATGGTTGGGTGGCTCGCGAGCGCCGGCTGATTTTTTTACGATTTGAAGGGAGAAGAATCATGAGCACGATCACGACGAAAGACGGCACACAGATCTATTACAAGGACTGGGGAACGGGACAGCCCGTCGTCTTCAGCCATGGCTGGCCCCTCTCGGCAGATGCCTTCGAAGACCAGATGTTCTTCCTCGCTTCCCGAGGATATCGATGCATCGCCCATGATCGCCGAGGCCACGGCCGCTCGAGCCAGCCATGGAACGGCAACGACATGGACACCTACGCCGACGATCTCGCGGAACTCGTCGAATCACTCGACCTGAAGAAGGCGATCCACGTCGGACACTCGACGGGCGGCGGCGAAGTCGCTCGCTACATCGGCCGCCACGGCACGAAGCGGGTGGCCAAGGCCGTGCTGATCGGCGCGATCCCGCCGCTGATGTTGAAGACGGCCGCCAATCCCGGCGGCACGCCGATCGAGGCGTTCGATCAGATCCGAGCCGGCGTCCTCGCGGACCGCTCGCAGTTCTGGAAGGACTTGAGCATGCCGTTCTACGGCTTCAACCGGCCGGGCGCCAAAGTCTCGCAGGGCCTGCGGGACTCGTTCTGGCTGCAGGGGATGATGGCCGGTTTCCCCGCCGCGTACGACTGCATCCAGGCGTTCTCCGAGACGGACACGACGGAAGACTTGAAGAAGTTCGACGTGCCGACGCTCATCCTGCACGGTGACGACGACCAGATCGTTCCGATCGGCGCTTCGGCCCTCCTCTCGTCCAGGATCGTGAAGGGTGCCACGCTCAAGGTCTATCCCGGCCTGCCGCACGGCATGTGCTCGACGCACAAGGACCAGATCAACGCGGATCTGCTCGCCTTCTTGGGCGGGGAGGTTCGATCGGAGCGGGAGCTGGCGAAAGCGGTGACCAGCAGAACCCCGTCGCGCAGTCCAGGAACCGGACCCGAGCCACAGGCGTCGTCTTGAGATGACCGGGTCGCAGGCGTCCGACCGCCTGCCGCCCGGTCAGGTGCTGACGGAAAAGTGGCCCGTGCTCACGTACGGGGCCACGCCCCGCGTCGACCTGCGGACCTGGACCTTTCGATGCTTCGGCCTGGTCGAGGAGGAGGTTTCGTGGACGTGGAAAGAGTTCCTCGACCTGCCGAGGGTCGAAGTCACATCCGACATTCACTGCGTGACCCGCTGGAGCCGGTTCGGCAACCGGTGGGAGGGGGTCGGCGTTTCCGAAATCCTCCGCCGCCTGAGCGTCCGACCGGAGGCGGTCGCCGTGATGGCTCACGGCGAGCAGGGATACACGACCAACATCTCTGTCTCGGACCTTCGGGACGACGACGTCCTCCTGGCCTTCCGGCACGACGGGAGAGACCTCGAACCCGAGCACGGGGGGCCCTGTCGCCTCGTCGTGCCGAAGCTCTACTTCTGGAAGAGCGCCAAGTGGATTCGCGCGTTCGAGTTCCTCGACGTGAACACTCCGGGATTATGGGAGGTCAACGGCTATCACCTCCATGCCGACCCCTGGAGGGAAGAGCGCTACTCCGACCAGGAGACCGATGCCATGCAGCGGATGCGCTCGGAAGCGGCGCGCCGCCTCCGTGGCCGTTGACATGAGCTCGCCAACGCCCGACTACCCCGTGGCGATGTCGTCGCGCGTCGACCAAGTCTTTCCGACGCTGATCGCGGACCAGGTCGCGCGGGTTGCCTCCCATGGACGCGTGCGTCCGGTTGACAGCGGCGAGGTGCTGGCGTCGGCGGGACACCCGGCTCAGTCGTTTTTCGTCGTCACGGCCGGTTCTGTCGAGCTCGTTCGGCGGTCGGCGGATACGGACGAGCTCGTCGCGGTTCTGAGGTCGGGCCAGTTCACGGGCGAGACCAACTTGCTCTCTGGGCGGGACGCGCTCATCAGTCTCCGGGTCCGGGAGTCCGGAGAAGTGATCGACGTGAAGCGCGAGGATCTCCTCGCTCTCGTCCAGACCGACAGTGAGCTCTCCGACATCTTCATGCGAGCCTTCATTCTTCGGCGGGTCGAGCTGATCGCCCACGGGTTCGGAGACGCCGTTTTGATCGGGTCGCGTTTTTGTCAGGGCACGCTCCGCGTCAAGGAGTTCCTGACTCGCAACGGACACCCGTACACGTTCGTGGATCTCGACAACGATTCGGGGGTTCAGGACCTGCTCGACCGGTTCGGCGTCGGGGTCGGCGACGTGCCGGTGCTCATCTGTCGGGAGACGGTCGTGCTTCGCAATCCGACCAACCTGCAGATCGCCGACTGCCTGGGTTTCAACGAGGCGATCGACTCGGAGCGCCTCCGCGACATCCTCATCATCGGGGCGGGGCCGGCCGGCCTCGCGGCCGCAGTGTACGGGGCTTCGGAAGGGCTCGACGTCCTGGTGCTCGAATCGGAGGCGCCCGGGGGACAAGCCGGCTCGAGCTCGAAGATCGAGAACTATCTCGGATTTCCGACCGGTATCTCGGGTCAGGAGCTCGCGGCACGGGCGCTGACGCAGGCGGAGAAGTTCGGGGCGGAGCTGATGATCGCGAAAGGGGCGAGACAGCTCTCGTGCGAAAAGCGACCGTATGCGATCGAGATCGACGACGGTCCGCGCGTTCTGGCACGGACGGTGGTCATCGCGACCGGCGCGCGGTACCGGAAGTTGCAGGTCGAAAACCTTTCGCGCTTCGAAGGCGCGGGCGTGTACTACGGCGCCACCCCGATCGAGGCCCAACTGTGCCGCGGCGAAGAGGTCGTCGTCGTGGGCGGCGGGAACTCGGCGGGCCAGGCGGCAGTGTTCCTGGCCCAGACCGTGAAGCGCGTGCACGTTCTCGTCCGGGCCGGCGGATTGGCCGAAAGTATGTCGCGATACCTGATCCGACGGATCGAGGGGAATCCGGCCGTCGTCCTCCGGCCACGGACCGAGATCGTGGCCCTCGAGGGGGCCAACCATCTCGAGCGCGTGAGCTGGCGGGACAAGGAGACCGGGAGCATCACGACTCAGGAGATCCGGCACGTCTTCTCGATGACCGGCGCCGTTCCGAACACGAGCTGGCTCGACGGTTGTGTCGCGCTCGACGGGAATGGATTCATCAAGACGGGGCCGGATCTGTCGGAAGAGGACCTCGCCGCCGCGCACTGGCCGCTCGCGCGACGTCCGCATCTTCTCGAGACGAGCCGTCCCGGGGTGTTTGCGGTCGGCGACGTGCGCGAGGGCAACGTCAAACGCGTCGCCTCGGCGGTCGGCGAAGGCTCGATCGCGATCACGTTCGTCCACGAGACGCTTCAGGAATAGAAGAGAGAACTGTAGGACCGGGGAAACAACAGCGCCGCTCCGACTGCCAGACCCCCGTCAGCACCGACGTCACTCGCCGAGACCCGGCTCGCTCCGGCATGAGCGCTCCCCGCGGGATCTGAGCGCCGCCGAAGGGAAAGGAGGTTTGACCGATTTTGCGAATCCTGCCCCGGCGACGCTCAGCGACCGCTCTCCGGAGAGCCGCGGAAGGCGAAAGCACTCGCACCATCGTCATCGCGTTCCTTGCCAACATCGTGATCGCGATTGCGAAGTTACTTGCCGGACTCGTTTCCGGATCCACCGGCATGCTTGCCGAGGCCGCGCACTCCGCAGCCGACTCAGTGAACGAGGTGTTCCTCGCTGTCGGGCTGCGCCGTGACCGCCAACCTGCAGACGCGACGCATCCCCTCGGCCATGCACGCGAACGATTCCTCTGGGCCTTCATGGCCGCGATCGCGTCGTTTCTGATTGGCGGATGCCTGTCCGTCGCCATGGCCATTGCGGGGCTCAAGGCACGCCACACTGTGTTTGGAGGCCTTGCGGCGTGGATCGTTCTCGCGATCTCGTTCGCGGCGGATGGAGTGTCCTGGCTGCAGAGCATGCGGCAGGCACGCCGCCAGGCGAAGGAATATGGGATCACCGTTTGGCGCTACATCCTCCGTTCCAGCGACCCCGTGGTGCGTGCGATCGTCGTCGAGGACAGCGCCGCGCTCATCGGTCTCTGCCTGGCCGCAAGCGGTCTTCTCTTGAGCAAGATTCTCGGAACGAGCGTGCCGGACTCTCTTGCGTCGCTACTCATCGGTCTGCTGCTCACAGCCACGGCGTTCGGGCTGGCCCGTCCGATCGCGGATTTCCTGGTAGGGCGGTCGCTCCCTGCGCCGCTCTTCGAGAAGTTGTACGCGATCGTCCAGGAAGATGCGGCGATCGAACAAGTCTTGTCGCTTCGTGCAATCTACTTGGGACCCGAAGAGGTGATCGTGGTCGCCAAGGTTCGTCCATCGGCGAGCTTGAATATTGAGCAGCTCACGCGAGCGATGGATGACCTCGATCGCAGGATCCGGCTTGCGCTGCCACTCGTTGCGGATGCGTTCATCGACGTCACGGCGCACCGCGCCGAAGACAATTCCCGCGCTCGGTAGTGCGCGGTCAAAAAGACTCAGTAAGAGCGCTCGAACCGCAGCGCGACCACCATGGCGGCGACCAGGCTTCGCCACATGTGATCAATCTATCCGGTGCGTACTCCTGGTCTGCTCAGGATCAGCGGCGCATCATCCCGACTTTCAGGGTCAGAGGCCGAGTGGGGACACGTGAGGACTCCATCCGCTCGGCGGTCACCTAGCCGCCTGCGAATTCCAAGCGCACAGTCTGGACGTGAGACTCCACGGCGACATCGACGACTTGGAGCTTCCTGGCAGGAATCGCGCTGATCTGGCCGTTGCGCTCCAAGATCGCCAGGCGAGCCTCTGACGGATCGGCGAGGCGAGCTCGCAGCCGCAACGTCTCCTTCAGGTCGTTCTCCGTCAAGAGACTCTTCCTCATCTGGTCGGAACAGATCCGCCCTTCCGAAACGAGCGTGTGTGGGTCTCCCTTGATGACTCGGCCGAACTGCCGCCAGCGATGTGACAAGAACGCCAGGATCCAATGAATGGCGACGAGCGCAGCCACCGCCGCCAGAGTTCCCCACAACGGAGCTCCACCGTTGATCGGTCGGCCCAGGACGGCGCCGATCATGACGCTCAGGACGACATCGAAGGCGCTGTACCGCCCCAGCATCCGTCGGTCGGCGACGCGGACGATCACGAGCCAGACGATGAAGACAAAGACGCCGCGAAGCGACATCGCGATGATCGACAGATTCTTGCCCGAGATCTGGTCTGTAAACGCCTCCTGAAGCGTGGCCCAAACGGTTTCCATAGGAGTCCTCCGCTGTTCGGTTGAGGGCACGACGGGCGCGTATCGGGCAAACAGGCTCGAAACTCCTCCGCACGAACCCCTTCGCCGGAGGGAACACAAATCGTCTCAGTTTTTCGGGAGGAGCGCCGTCCAATGAATGAAGAGGTCGAGAGGCGGCGAGCCGAGGTCGGTGGCCAGGCTGTTGACTAGAAAGCGCTGTCCGTCTGAAGAAACGTCGTAAACCGTTCCGGCCCCTGAAGGATGAACGGCGAAAAGGGGAACCGGTGTGCCGGCGTGGAACTTCGCATCGGCGCTGACGGGGACCGCCATGAGCTTGAAATCCCCGCTCAAAAAGAACAACTCTTTCCCATCACGCCTCCAGTGGGGGAAAGCGCCGCCGGCCGTCGAGACCTGCCACGTTCCGGATCCCGCGGGGAACGGGCGCACGTAGACCTCGGTGCGGCCGGACTCGTTGGAGTCGTAGGCGATCCAGCGGCCGTCGGGAGAGAAGCGGCTGTTCCCCTGATTGAGCGCTTCCGCCGCGAACGGCGAGGCACGGTTTCCCGCGCCGGTGTCGAGAATCCAGAGCTGGTTGGTTCTCCTGCCGTGGACCGGGATGACGTTGCAGGAGAGGAAGCGTCCATCACCGGACCAGTCTTCCGGTGTTCGCTGGTCGGCAGCTCCCACGAAAAGCTCTTCTTTCCCGCCCTCGAGCGGCTTGATCCACAAGTCGTTACCAACTCCCTTGGCCTTTCGGTCGGAGGCGAAAACGATTCGGCTGCCGTCTGGAGACCAGACCGGATTGACCTCGTGCGCCTGTGTCCCGGAGACGAACTTCGTGCCGACGCCGCTCGCCGTGTCGTAAACCCAGATGTCCGACGTGTCGCGCACCGGATCGTAGGCGTCCACGGCGAGCTTCCGGCCGTCGGGAGAAAGGCGCGCGGACCCGAACGGCGCGGATTCCCCGACGGATCCAGCTTCCTTCCCGCTCCGATCGAGCCAGAGGAGCCGCGAGGAGGGAGCAAATCTTGGCGACGTGACGAGAACGCCGTTATCGGAAGCTGAAAAGAGCGAGAAGCTTTGCCAGGTAGCTAGGCCGACCTTCTGGACGGCCGGGACCGGCTCTCCCTCGACCTCGAGGCGCGACAGGTCGAAGCGATGCGCGAGGAGCGTGCCCTCGCGGACGTAAAGCAGGTGACCCGAGGCATAACCCGCATTGGAGAGCGTCCGCACGAGCTCCTTGTCGACGCGCCCGTCGAGCGATCCGACCCGGATCGCGTTGGCGGCATCGTCGGGAGGCCCCGCGAGATTTGCCGCCATGTAGAGGAAGTGGCGGCCGTCCGGAAGGAATCGCGGATAGCGGTGCGCCGTCTCGTGGCGCGACGCGTCGAGCTTCGTCACCGGGACGGGCTTCCCGCCGCTCGCCGCCACCCGGTAGAGGACAGACGTGGGAACGGGCGCGAAGACGATCGTCCCGTCGCGGTTCCACGTCCCTCCCACGCCTCGGTCCGCATCGCAGATCGTGAGGATCGTGCCGCCGGCAGGATCCACACGCTTCAACTTCCGGTCGCCGAAAAATCCGATGTAGCGGCCATCCGGCGACCAGAACGGGAAGAAGGCGTTTTCCGCGCCGGCGACCGGCTGCGCGGAAGACCCATCGAGGTCGCGGATCCAGAGGGCGGGCTGACCGCCGGCTTTCGACGCGGTGAAGGCGACGCGCGTGCCGTCGGCAGAGAGGGCCAGTTCCCCCAGGAACATCTTCTCTGGAAACGGAAGAGCGGCACGGATGCCGGGCGAGGGCCGCGGGGCGCGTCGCACGTATCCCGCTGCGAACGCGATGGCCGCGATCGTGGCGATTCCGAAGCCCGCCCATGCCAGGCGCTCCCGGCTCTTGCGCCTCGCGATGACCGGCGCCGGCACTCCGGCGGCGGACCCGACCTCCGCGATCCACTGGAGCTGGAGCTTTGCATCGTGTGCGGTCTGGAAGCGGTCTTCCGGGTCCTTGGCCAGACAAGTGCGTACGACGCGGTCGAGCGCGGGAGGCGTCATCGGCTGGAGCGTCGCGATAGGCGCCGGCTCCTCCTTCATGATCGCGGAGATCAAAGACGCCTGGCTCCCTCCCGAGAAGGCCTTCCGGCCCGTGGCCATCTCGTAGACCACCGCGCCGAAGGCGAAGATG
>DASWCZ010000055.1:0-7209 GCA_036395755.1 Thermoanaerobaculia bacterium | reverse complement strand
CCCTCTTCGGATTGCGGATCGCGGAGATCCCGGTGACTCTTCGCCCCGACGGCCGCTCACGTCCCCCGCACCTCCGGACGTGGCAGGACGGCTGGCGGCACCTCCGGTTCCTCCTGATCTACTCGCCGCGGTGGCTCTACCTCGTGCCGGGGCTCCTCTTCGCGGTCGGCGGTGCGCTGTTGATCGTCTGGCTTCTTCCGGGCCCCCGGGCACTCTTCGGCGCGACTCTGGACGTTCACGCGATGCTGGGAGCGGCTGCGCTCGTCCTGATCGGGACGCAGGCAATCTCGTTCGCCGTATTCGCAAAGATTTTCGCCATCACCGAAGGGCTTCTGCCGATGGACTCCCGCCTGGAGAAGGCGTTTCGCACCGTCACTCTGGAGACGGGGCTCGTTTGCGGCGCGCTCCTGACGGTCGCCGGCGCGCTGCTCGTCGGGCACGTCGTCAGCGTCTGGTCCAGCGCGCAATTCCGGACGCTCGACTACTCCCGGACGATGCGCTGGATGATTCCGGGCGCGCTCCTTCTCGTCCTCGGCGCCCAGGCGATCCTCTCGTCGTTTTTCCTGTCGATCCTCGGCCTCAAGAGGCGATGAGCAGGGCGAAAGCGCCCGCGCCCCTCGCGGCGGTGGGTGCCCTCCACCAGAAGGCCGTCTTCTCGCGGCGAGTCCTCGTACTCGCGGAGCGGCTCGCCCGGCTCCTTCCACCGGGGCCGCGCGTCCTCGACATCGGCTGCGGCGACGGAAGCATCGCGAGGGCGCTCGTCGCCCGGCGGCCGGACCTGGCGATCGAGGGATACGACGTGTTCGCGAGGCCGAATGCCGCGATCCCCGTGACCCGCTTCGATGGAACGCGGCTTCCGGTGTCAGACGGCGCCGCGGACGCCGTCCTCCTCGTCGACGTGCTGCATCACGCCGAAAATGCCGTGTCCCTCCTCCGCGAGTGCGCCCGCGTCGCACCCGTCGTCATCGTGAAGGACCATTTCGCCGACTCGCGCTTCGAGGCGTGGATTCTCCGCTTCATGGATTGGTTCGGCAACGCCCCGCACGGAGTCGTCCTCCCCTACCGCTACTTCACGACGGCTTCCTGGGCGAAGGCTCTCGCAGCCGCCGGCCTTCGCGAGACCCTGCGCGAGGAAGTTCCCGGGCTTTATCCGTTCCCGTTCTCCATCCTGTTCGGAGGGAGGATGCAGTTCATTGCACGACTTCAGCCGAGCGAGTGACTGGAACAACGAGCCGCACGAGTTCGGTCTCGGCACGCTCGGCATGTACCTCGCCGCGATGAACAATTCCCGGAGGCCCGTCGTTTCCAGGAACAGGCGATCCGTCTGAACCTGCGTCGGGGCTGAGCGAGGCGCGTTACCGTCTCTTCGGCTTCGCCGGCTTCTTCGCTTCTTTCGCGACCGCCTCGAGCAGCCGCTCGGCGATCTTCCCGTGCTCGCTCGCCGGCGAACCGACGTCCTCGGAAGGCGGCTTGTCTCGCTTGCCGAGAGTCCACTCGAGCGCATCGATCGCCGCCGCGAACTCGGAGATCCAGAAGCCGGAGAGCGATCGGGCCTTCTCCCGGATGCGGCGGATTTCGCCGTTGACGTCCTGCGCCGTCCTCATCGAGGCACGCGAAGCGTCAGCCCCGCCGGCCGGGCGGAGTGGTCTCTTTCTTTTCGTTCGCGGGAGCGTCATGAAGAAGGTGGGCGAACTTCTTCTCCCGTTCCGGATTCCTCCGCGAGAACGAGTCGAGACCCCGCGCGAGGCGCGCGGCCTGCGGCGCGGAAGGCTCGACTTCCTTCGTTACGGAAGCCGGAAGCCCTGCGGGCTTCGCCGACTCCTCCGGGAGGAGATCGAGCTTCGGCCGCGCCTCGGGGAGGGGCCCGGCAGCCGACTCGGCATCGGCGAGAAACGGGGGCGTGGCGATCACGTCCGGAGGAATTTGTGCCGAAGGCGCTTCCCGCCCGCCGGTCGCCGGCTCCGCGGGCGCTCCGGCGAGCGCGCGCTTCAAGGATTTCCAGAAGCTCGGCCGGTCCTCTCGCACTCCGCGATTGTACCCGCGGCGAGAGCCGGACAAGGGGTTTCGGGGGATCGCAAGGTCTCCCGCCCGGGATCAATGCTCCAGCCCGTACTCCTTGATCTTGTTGTAGATCGTTTTCAGGGAAAGTTTCAGGAGCTCGGCGGTCTTGCGCTTGTTGCCGCGGGCGAACTCGAGCGTCTTCTGAATCAGCCGGCGCTCGACGTCGGCGAGCGAGTCGCCTACCGTGATGCGCACGACGGGAACCTTCCGTCTCCGGGACCCGCGGGCCGCCAGCGGCCGCCCGAGAACCGACCGCACGACCGTTGGACCGATCGTCCTTCCCTCGGCGAGCCGGGCCGCGCGCCGAACCGCTTCCCGAAGCTCGGTGACGTTGCCCGGCCAGTCATGCGCGGTCAGAGCATCCATGGCTTCCGAGTCGAACGTCGACGTGGCGCTCGCCTCCTCGAGGAAGTGCCGCGCGAGCCGCGCCACGTCGTCGCCCCGTTCGCGAAGGGGCGGCAGATGCAACACGCTCTCCTGGAGGCGACGGACGATCGCGTGGTCGAGATCGCCGCGCCGCACGGCCTCGGCCGGATCGCGGTCCGCCGAGAGAACGAGCCCGGGTCCCGTCCCGGCGTCGAGAGCCTCGAGGACCCCCTCCTGAACCGCGGCGGAGACGTGATCGATTCCGGTCACGAAGAGGGTGCCGGTCCCCGCTCTCGCGAGCGCCTCGACGAATCCCTCGCCGTCGGCGGCTTTGACGAACGGGTCGGCGCCGCGCGACGAGAGCCGGTGGAGGAACCTCGCCGCGGCTTCCTTCTCCGTGCCCTCCTCCCCCGTGACGAGAACGGCGCGCTCCAGGGCGAGGCGCTCGATCGTGGCCATCGCTTCGACCCAGCGGCCCGAGCGACCGGGCAGCGCGACCGAGGCTTCGACGCGGGCGAGCCTCAATCGAGTTTCCTCCCCGCGCAGGTGCTCTTCCCGGCGGCGCCGGAAGGCCTGCAGGAGGACGGCGACGCGGGCGGCGGACACCGGCCTCCAGAGAAAATCGTTGGCTCCCTTCTCCATCGCCGCGACCGAGTCTTCGAAACGGCCGGCGGCGGCGAGCGCCCAGACGCCGCGATCCGGCTTGCCCCGGCCGAGAAGGGCGAACAGGCTCTCGCTATCCACGCCGGGCAGGTCGAGGGCGAGGACGACGACGTCCGGCAGGAATTCCGAAAGATGGCGGCGCGCCTCGAGTGCCGATCCGACGCTCCGGACCTGTCCTCCGGCTGCGGAGACGGCGCGGCGCAGGGCATCGCGCGATTCGGAATCGGGATCGACGACGAGGACCTTCGTTTGCGCGCTCACCGAGCCCCTGATTCTAACAGCGCCCCCTGGATTCTGGGTCCTAACGCCGAAGGCGGATTCCGAGCTCCGGCCAGAGCGCGTCGACGCGGCGGCGGACGTCGTCGCTCATGACGATCTCGTCCGGCCAGCGCCGGAGGAATCCTTCCTCTTTCCATTTCCGGGTCGCGTCGATCCCCATCTTGCTGCCGTAGCACGGCAGGCGCGCGGCGAAGTCGAGCTCGTCGACCGGACCGTGCACGAACTCGATGTCGCGCTCCGGATCGATCGCGGTCAGAGTCCGCCAGAGCGCCTCCGGAAAGTTGCGCAGGTCCACGTCCCGGTCGAAGACGACGATCGTCTTCGTGAACATCATCTGCCCCGTTCCCCAGATCGCGTGCATGGTCTTCCGGGCGTGACCCGGATAGCGCTTGTCGATCGAGACGAGCATCAGGTTATGGAAGATTCCCTCGACCGGCAGGTGCATGTCGACGAGCTCCGGGATCATCCGGCGGACGAGCGGAAGAAAAAGGCGCTCGACCGCCTCTCCCAGAAAGCCGTCCTCCATCGGCGGCTTGCCGACGATCGTCGTCAGATAAACCGGCTTGCGGCGGCGGGTCACGGCCGTGACGTGGAAGACCGGGAAGTCGTCGTCCAGCGAATAGAAGCCGGTGTGGTCTCCGAACGGGCCTTCGCGCCGGCGCTCGCCCGGTAGGACGTAGCCCTCGAGAACGATCTCCGCTTCCGCCGGCACCGGCACGTCGACGGTCTTTCCGTCGACGAGCGGCACGCCCTCGCCGCGCACGAACCCCGCGAAGAGGAGCTCCGAGATTCCCGGAGGCAGCGGCGCGACGCCCGAGAAGACCGTCGCGGGGTCCGCTCCGATCGCGACCGCCACCTCCATCCGCCTCCCCTCCCGTTCGTATCCGCGCGCCTGCCCCGCGCCGTCCTTGTGCTTCTGCCAGTGCATGCCGGTCGTGTTCCGGTCGAAGACCTGCATGCGGTAAACCCCGACGTTGACGTTGCGCGTAACGGGGTCGCGCGTGATCACCAGGGGAAGGGTGATGAACGGCCCGGCGTCCTGGGGCCAGCAGGTCAGGACGGGCAGAGCTTTGAGGTCGACGGACTCTCCGGTCTCGACGACCTCCTGGCACGGCGCGGAACGCACGTTCTTCGGAAACACCTGCGCGAGCTCGGTCAGCCTCGGGATCGCCTTCAGCTTCTGGAGGAATCCCTCCGGCGGCTTCGGATCGAGAAGAGGCTCGAGCCGCGCATCCCACTCGTCCCAGCCGGCGAGGTCGAGCGCGCGAAGCATCCGCCGGCGCGACGCGAAGAGGTTGATCGCGACGGGCATCGACGATCCGGCCACGTTCTCGAAGAGGAGCGCGGGCCCGTCCCCCTTGACCGCCCGGTCCGCGATCTCAGCGATCTCGAGGATCGGAGAAACCTCCCGGGAAACGCGGACGAGGTCTGCGTCCGCCTCGAGAGCCGCGATGAAGTCCGAGAGGTCTCGAAAAGCCACGGCGAAAATCTACTGCGACGCCGTCGATCGGCCGTAGCCGGCGTGGACCCATGCCTCGATCCCCCCGAAGACGTGCGACACGTAGGGGAATCCCTGGCGCGCCAGGAACTCACAGGCGGAGGCGGCGTCGATGCCGTCGCGGCTGAAGACCAGGATCGGCTCCTTCCTCCAGGCGGCGAGCTCGCGGTATCGCCACGGCAGATCGGTCAGCGGAATCTCCCGCGCTTTTCGGAAGTGCGGCGGGCCGGCCGCGAACTCCCGATCCTCCCGCACGTCGAGCACCAGGGCCCCCGGGTTGTCGCGCATGATTTCGTTGGCGACGCCGGCCTCGATCTCGCGGCAGTTGGCGGTGAGCGACGCGACGACCTGCCGGCTGGTCGCGCAGGACGGCGACACGACCGCGAGCGTACCGAGGACGACCGCAACGCCGAGCCCGAAGAAGAGACCGGGCTCACCGCGCCGCATCGCGACGAATTATAGAGACTTCCGGCTCGATCGCTCCGACGACTGCTCCCGCAGCGTTCCGGACGGGCGGGGCCTCGAAGGCTTGGAGAGCGCGGCGCGCCGAGTCCGGCAACCAACGCATCTCGCGCATCAACTGCAGGGTCACAGCCGGGCGGGCGCGCGCGGACCCGTCCTCGATCTTGAGCGCCAGGCCGGCGGATTTTCCATCCGGGGTCGGGGCGCGGACCCCGACTGCGTAGACTCCTTCGGCGCCCTCCTTGCCGATCCACCTCCCGCGTCCGGCTCGCAGGAGCTCCGTCGTGAAGAACCGGGTTCCCGCGACCATGTCGGGATTTCTCGACATCGCCTGGACGACCAGCGCGCGCGCCCGCTTCTCCTCCCGCGTCTCGCCGTGCACGCGGCGGGCCATGAGGCGGGCATAGGCGAGCGCGAGCGCGGAGAGAGGAAGCCGATAGACCGCGAGCCCGCAGCCGTCGATCGCGAACTCCATGTCGGCCTCGGGGAAGGAGCCGAGCCGGGCAAGCCTGCAGCGGATCGCGGCCTGGAGGGGATGCTCCGGCCGCCAGTAGGACTTCGCCGGCAGGCCGAACAACCGGCAGGCGAGAAGGAGTCCCGCGTGCTTTCCGGAGCAGTTGTTGTGGAGACGCGTCGGGCGCTCGCCGCGGGCGAGAAGAGCGCGGGCGGCCGGCTCGTACGAGGGCGGGTCCGGCCCGCAGACGAGGTCGCGGACGCGGAAGCCCCCCCGATCGAGGAGCCGCTCGACCGTCCGGACGTGGCGCGGCTCGCCTCCGTGGGAGGCGCAGATCACGGCGATATCCCGCTGGCTCAGCCGGAAGCGTTCGACTCCTCCAGCTTCGAGCAGGGGGAGAGCCTGGAACGGCTTGGCCGCCGAACGCAGAAAGATCGGCTGGGCCGGGTCCCCGGCACCCGCCAGGAGCCGCCCCGACTCGTCCACGACGGCGGCAGCCCCCCTGTGGCGGGACTCGATCCGGGCGCCCCGGAGGACCCGGGCGAGAACCGGCGGCGAGGTCATCCAAGCCCTTGTATCAGAGGGGGCGCCCCGGACCTCTCGGAAGCGTCGGGCGCGGGCCACCCGGGAACGGCCCTTGCATAACCGGCCGTCCGGAACGCGCCTCATCGAGGTCATTCACCGGCGCTCCGCGGTTCCACGGGTTCGCGGCTCGTGAAGGCGTTTCTTTCGATCTCCGGGAGCTTAACAATCCAATGGTTGAAAGGACGAGATGAGTCCGCTATTGTTCATCCGTCACACCCCCGGGCGGTCGACTTCGATAGAGTTGCGCCTCTTTTCAGGCATCTGCCCCGACTGAGGAAGGTGAGAATCGTGAGCGTACCCGAATGCCTCGGACTCCAGGGGGTCGAGCGAGGATGGAGGGCGGATTCGAGTGCGGTCCCGACGTCCCTCGGCAATTTGCGGTACTACGACTAAGGTCCAATTGTTTGAGCCCTTTCCCGATGTTGAGATCACCCCACTCCGAGGCGCGGGGGAAGGCGCTTTCGGGTGGCGGACAATTCTTGAGAAAAATTTTGGAGCAACCGAATTGAGCACTGCGATTCGCGGAAGGGAGGCGGTGGCTATCGACAGAGCAAGTTTTGGAATCGGAGTTCGGCAATTGCAAAACAATAGGGAGAAAAATATGGGAGATCGGAAACTGAAGATGATTCTTCGATGTACGGGTCTGGCGCTCGTCGTTCTCGGTGCGTTCGTGCTGTTGCCGGCGGTAGCGCAGGCGCAATGCAACCCCCTTAACCACGGCGTGTCGATTTTCAAGTCGTGCGTCTCGCCGAAGAATCGTTGCGGCGTTGACGCGGACTGCTCCGACGCGAACATCTGCAACGGCATCGAGCTCTGCGCCACGGCGCACCCCGACGGCGCG
>DASWCZ010000054.1:0-77201 GCA_036395755.1 Thermoanaerobaculia bacterium | reverse complement strand
GTCGAGGTCGGCGGCACCGGTGTCGGCGTGCGCGTCGGCGTCGGCGTTGACGTCGGCGTCGCAGTGGGCGACACCGGTGTCGGGGTCGAGGTCGCTGTCGCCGTCGGAGGCACAGGGGTCGGCGTTGACGTCGGTGTCGAGGTCGGCGTCGCCGTCGGCGGCACGGGTGTCGGCGTCCCCGTCGGGGTCGCGGTCGGAGGCACCGGTGTCGGCGTCGCTGTCGATGTCGAAGTTGGCGTCGGCGTCGAGGTGGGACTCGACGTCGGCGTCGAAGTTGGCGTCGGCGTAGGCGGTACTCCGGTCGGAGTCGATGTCGGCGTCGACGTCGGTGTCGAAGTCGCCGTCGGCGGTATCGGTGTGGGAGTCCGTGTCGGCGTCGACGTCGACGTCGAGGTGGGAGTCAACGTCGGTGTCGCAGTCGCGGTCGGCGGTACCGGCGTCGGTGTTGAGGTCGGGGTCACCGTCGCCGTGGGCGGAACCGAGGTCGGAGTCGAAGTCGGGGTCGCCGTCGGCGGTACTGGCGTCGGCGTGCGCGTCGGCGTCGCCGTCGGAGGCGGCGGTGTGGCTGTCGACGTCGGCACCGCCGTCGCCGTAGCGGTCGGCGTCGGTGTCGCGGGGAGCGTGGTGGCGTTATCGCGATTCGAGTACCCCGAGTCCCCGGCCCCGTTGGTCGCGCGCACCCGATAGAAGTACTTCGTCGCGGGGGAAAGGCCTCCATCCATGAGCGACGTCGCATTCGCTGCCGTGGTCGCTATCAAGCTCCAGGGGCCATTCATCGCCGGACCGCGTTCGACCTGGAAACCGGCCTCGTCGTCCGAGTTATCCGACCAGGCGAGCGCGATCTGGCTCGAGGACATCGCCGTCGCCGACAGGTTAGCGGGCGCGGAGGGCGGGTTCGCGGGCGTCGGCGTTGCCGTCGCGGTGGGCGGACCTACGGTCGGTGTGCGGGTCGGCGTCGGTGTCCCGGTCGGCGTGGCCGTCGGCGTCGCGGTGGGAACCGCGGTGGGAGGAAGAGGAGTCGGAGTCGCCGTGGCGGTCGGTGGGAGCGGAGTGGGCGTTGGCGTGGGGGTGGGGGTCGGCGTCAGGGTTGGCGGCAGAGGCGTCGGAGTCGAAGTCGGTGTAGGCGTGGCGGTCGGGCCATCCGGGATCGGAGCGTAGTAGCCGCTCACGTCGATGATGACCTGAACGGAGCCCGAGGTTTGATCGCAATGAACGACGAGATTGCCGTCCGCTCCCAACGCGTAGGTTCCATTGTTCGCACGGGTCTGGCCCTTGCCGTAATTGATCGCGGACGACTTGGGGGCCACGCTCCCGTCCGGGAAGAGCCGGAGGTTTCCGGGAGCAGTCGATTGCGTGACCGTCGTGTTGATGACGATCGAGCTCGCGCCGAACGGAACTCCGCACTGACCCGCCATCAGGAACAGCCGGTCCGAGTTGGCCGCGAGGGCCGGGCCGCCGTAAGGGCCGGTCGGATTTCGAGTATCCGCCACCCGACAGGGGAGGACGGTGTAGAAGCCGTCCTGAGGCGCTGGTTGGGTTGCCGGAGCAGCCGTCGCGAAGAGGGCGAGAAGAATGGCAATAGCGGCCGGAAGGCCAGGGCGAAAGAGCTGCGCCCCCCACCAGCCACCGGCCCCGCCCGGCGGACCTTCGCAAAGTCTGTTCAAATTGATATCCGACCAAAGTCGTAGGTGCAAGGGTCGGACCCCGGCGCGCTACACCGGCAAACCATTGACTGGAAAGGGTTATATGAACTTTGGCGAGGTGGCGTCTGCCAGAAAATGCGGCCCGCCTTCAAGCGAAGTGACAAAGCCTGTTCTGAGGGAATTTCGTGGGCCCGCGCGCATCCGGACGGGATCCGCGACCTCGAAAGCCGGCCTTTACCGGCACCCAGCCGACAGAGCACTCGAGAGTCGGCCGGAGGACTCCCCCTCTGGTTCCGGGCGGGTCTGGCCTTAGGGCCCCACCGACGCGAGGAATGCGTCGTAGCTTCCGGCGCTCGTCAGGGCGCCCGTGCCGAAGTCGATGCCGGTCGAGAAGTAGCCGGTCACCGTGACCTCGCCTGTACCTGCCATGGCCACCGCGTTACCGATCTGCGTGTCGAACCCGCCGTAGCGCCGGGACCACGTGTGCGTTCCGGCGGTGTCGTACTTCGCCACGAAGACGTCGAGCCCGGAGCTCGAGAGCGCTCCCCCGCCGAAGTCCACGCTGCCCGTAAAGTATCCGGTCATGGCGATGTTCTTGTTGGCGTCCACGGCCACTCCGAGCGAGACGTCCCCGCTGGTGCTCCCGAAACTCTTCGACCAGCTGTGGGCGCCGGTCGCTCCGGAAAGCTTGGCCAGGAAGATGTCGTCGCCGCCTGCGCTCGTGAGCGTCGCTCCCCCGAAAGAGATCGAGCCCTGGAACTTGCCGGACACGACCACGTCGCCCGCGGAATCCACCGCCAGACCGTAGCCCACGTCGTCACTCGCGCCGCCGAACCGCTTGGACCAGAGGTGCTGTCCCGTCGCGGAATACTTGGCGACGAAGATGTCTCGCATTCCCGCGCTCGTCAGCGCCCCGCCGCCGAAGTCGACCGCATTCTCGAAGCTGCCGGCGATGACCACGTTGCCCGAGCTGTCGGTCGCGACCGCCATGCCGGTGTCGTTGCCACTGCCCCCGAACCGCTTGGCCCAGAGGTACTGGCCGGTGTCCGAGTACTTCGCCAGGAACACGTCGTACATCCCGGCGCTGACCAGACCTCCGCCGCCGAAGTCCACTCCTCCCGTCGCCGGGCCGATGTAGCCGGTCACGAAGACGTTGCCGGCTCCGTCGGCCTCGATGGCGTTACCCTGGTCGTAGCCGGATCCACCGATCGTCTTCGACCAGACCCAGGAACCAGTCGAGGAGTACTTGGCGATGAAGATGTCGTTCGCGCCGTGGCCGTACTGCGCCCCGCCCCCGTAGTCCACCGAGTAGCTGCCCTGGTAGCCGGTCACCAGAACGTTGCCGCTCGCGTCCGCCGCGACTCCCCTGCCCGCGTCGTCGCTGTCGGCGCCGAGCACTCGCGCCCAGAGATAACCACCCGAGGGCGCGTATTCGGCCACGAAGGCGTCCATGGTCGGCCCGAGCGTCGGATGGACGTAGCTCGAGACCGAGCCTCCGCCGAAATCCGTCATCCCGAGGAAGGAGCCGGTCACGGCGACGCGGCCCAGGCCGTCCACGGCCACCGCCTGGCCTCGGTCGTCCGCCGTGTTTCCATAGCGCTTCGACCAGGTTGAAAGAGCAGAGCCAAGGGTGGCGATGGAGGCGGTGTTCGAGTAGCTTGAGTTTCCAGCCCCGTTGTACGCGTCGACCCGATAGAAGTAGGTCGTCGACGGAGTCAGGCTGCTGTCCCCATAACCCGTCAGCGTCGTCGCCCCGATGTAGGTCCAGGGGCCGCTCGCGGCCGGGGCACGTTCCACTTTGAACCCCATCTCGTTGTTCGAGTTGTCGGTCCACGCCAGGTTGACCTGCGTCGAGGAGATCGCGGCCGCCACAAGGCTGCTCGGCGCAGCCGGGAGGGCGGGTGTCGGCGTAGCTGTCGCCGCAGCGGGCGTCGGGGTGCGCGTCGGCGTCGCCGTCGGTGGACCGGCTGTCGGCGTTTGGGTCGGAGTCGGGGTCGGCGTCGATGTCGGTGTCGAGGTGGGTGTGCGCGTCGGCGTCGCCGTCGGTAGACCAGCTGTCGGCGTTCGGGTCGGAGTCGGGGTCGACGGACCGGCAGTTGCCGTGCGCGTCGGCGTCGGTGTCGACGTCGGTGTCGAGGTGGGCGTGCGCGTCGGCGTCGACGTCGGTGGACCGGCTGTCGGCGTTGGCGTCGGAGTCGACGTCGGCGGAATGGGCGTCGGGGTGCGCGTCGGCGTCGCCGTCGGCTGCACCGCGGTCGGCGTCGGCGTCGGACTGACGGTCCCCTTCAGCGTCGTTGCACTCGAGCGGTTGGAGAAGCCCGAGTCGCCGGCCAGGTTGTAGGCGGCCACGCGGTAGACGTACTTCGTCCCGGGTTGCAGTCCGCCGTCGGCGAGCGAGGTCGCATTGGCACTCGTCACGGCGATCTGAGTGAAGGGGCCGTTCATGTCCGGACCTCGTTCGACTTTGAACCCGCTTTCGTTGCTGGAGTTGTCCGTCCAAACGAGGTTGATCTGGCTCAAAGAGACGGCCGTCGCAGAGAGAGAGCTTGGCGAAGACGGCGGCGTTCCGGGGGTCGGAGTCCGGGTCGCGGTCGTAGTGGGAGGCGGTGCCGTGGCGGTTGGAGTCGGAGTCGGCGTCCGGGTCCAAGTTGCCGTCGCCGTGGGAGTCGGCGTTGTTGTTGGCGTCCCCGTCGGTGAAACGGGGGTCGGAGTCCGCGTCGGAGTCCGCGTCGGCGTCGCGGTCGCGGCAGCGGCCGTCGAGGTGGGAGTCGAAGTGCGCGTCGAAGTCGGCGTGGGTGAAACGGGGGTCGGAGTCCGCGTCGGCGTCGCTGTCGGCGCAACGGGCGTCGGAGTCGGCGTTGGGGTCGGACCCGCCGCGAATGTCGTCGCAGACGCCGTGTTCGAGTTGGCCGAGTCGCCGGCATTGTTGTAGGCGCGAACCCGGTAGAAGTAGAGAGTCGAGGCGTTCAAGCCGGTGTTTGAGAACGCCACGATCCCCGGAGAAGCCACCGCGACCAGCGCCCAGGGTCCCGCGGATGCCAGAGCGCGCTCAACCTTGAAGCCGCTTTCGTTGAACGAGTTGTCGGTCCACGACAGGTCGATCCGGGTCGAGGAAATGGCGGCGGCGGAAAGGCTGCTGGGCGCGGATGGGATCGTCGAGAACGTCGTCGTGCCCGCCAGGTTCGAATAAGCGGAGTCGCCCGCCGAATTGGAGGCGCGAACCCGGTAATAAAACGTGGTGCCCTCGGGAAGGCCGGTGTCGGCGTAGGACGTGACGTTCGTGCCGACGGTTGCGATCTGGGTCCAGGAGCTCAGGGACAGGGGCGCCCGTTCGATCTTGAAGACGGATTCGTTGGAGGAGTAGTCCGTCCAGGAAAGGTTGACCTGGCTCGTGGAAGCGGGCGACGCGGACAGGCCGTTCGGTGCGTTCGGGAGGCTCTGCGGCGTGGTGGCGCTTGCCGTGTTCGAATAAGGAGAAGGAGACGAACCGGTCCGGCCCGCGAAAACCCGATAGAAGTAGGTCGTCCCTCCCACCACGTCCATGTCCTGGTAGGAGATAGTGTCCGCGGGAAGATCGGCGATCTGCACGAAGCCGCTGGAGGAGGTCAGGCTCCGCTCAACGACATAGTCCGTCTCGCTCTGGTTCGTGTCCTGCCACGTCAGGTCGATTTCCGCGGGCCCGACGGCGATTGCGGTCAGATTGCCGGGGGCGGAAAGTTGAACCGCGGCAAGCACCCCGGGACAGAGCAGCATCAGGGTGGTCGCCGCCCTCCGGAGTAAAACGCCACCCCCCTGTCGCACGCCCTGGACCTCCCACCCGCTCCGCCCGATTGCCGGAGCAGGCTCCGGGCGGTTAAATCAATGCTGGTCTGCCTCTACCTTTGTCGAGTAAGACCATCCTAACCGAATTCGGAATGGTTTCCAAGAACAGAAGATAGGCGCGCGCACCGGACTCCTCTCCAAGCGTTGAAAGCGGGAGCTGGAGTCCGAACATTAAGAAAAAGGCCGCCTTTCGGCGGCCATTGGCGACTCGAAGATTTGTTCAGGGCCCGATCGACGCGACGAAGGCGTCGTAGCTTCCGAGGCTCGTCAGGAGGCCCGTGCCCAGGTCGATCGTGGCGGCAAAATAGCCCACGACGGTCACCTCCCCGGTCGACTTGACGGCGACTGCGTTCGGAATCTGCGTGTCGAATCCGCCGAAGCGCTTGGACCAGATATGTGTCCCCGCCGAGTTGTATTTCGCCACGAAGACATCGATCCCGGAGCTCGCCAACGCGGTTCCCCCGAAGCTGACGCTGCCCGTGAAATAGCCGGTCATGACGATGTTGCCGTTCCCGTCGACGTCGACGCCGAGCGACTGGTCGCCGCTGGTGCTCCCGAAGCTCTTCGACCAGCTGTGGGCGCCGGTCGCTCCGGAAAGCTTGGCCAGAAAGACATCGTCGCCGCCCGCGCTCGTCAGAGCCGTTCCCCCGAAGGAGATGGAGCCCTGGAACTTGCCGGACAGGACCACGTCGCCAACGGAGTCGACAGCCAGGCCGTAGCCCACGTCGTCACCCGAGCTGCCGAACCGTTTGGACCAGAGGTGCTGGCCCGTCGAGGAATACTTGGCCACGAAGACGTCCCGCATTCCCGCGCTCGTCAGCCCGCCGCCGCCGAAGTCCACCGTTCCCTCGAAGGTCCCGGCGATGATCACGTTGCCCGAGCCGTCGGTCGAGACCGCGAGGCCCGTGTCGTTGCCGGTGCCCCCGAACCGCTTGGCCCAGAGGTACTGGCCGGACGCCGAGTACTTCGCGAGGAAGACGTCGTAAAGGCCGGCGCTGTAGAGGGCTCCTCCGCCGAAGTCCACGCCTCCCGCCGCCGCGCCGATGTAGCCGGTCGCGAAGACGTTCCCGGACCCGTCCGCCGTGATGGCGTTGCCCTGGTCGTAGCCGGCGCCACCGATCGTCTTCGACCAGACCCAGGAACCTGCCGAAGAGTACTTGGCGATGAAGATGTCGTTGCCACCCCGGTTGTACTGAGCCCCGCCGCCGTAGTCGACCGAGTAGCTGCCCTGGTAGCCGGTGACGAGAACGTTACCGGTCGTATCCGTGCCCACGCCCTTACCCGCCTCGTCGCTCTCGGCGCCGATCACTCGCGACCAGAGATATCCGCCCGAGGCCGAGTACTGCGCGATGAAAATGTCCATCGTCGACGCTGCCCCGCCACAGCAGAGAGCGCTCGCGATCAGGCCGCCGCCGAAGTCCGTCTGCCCGTAGAAGGAGCCCGTCACCGCGACGCGGCCCTGGCCGTCCACCGCCACCGCCTGGGCCCGGTCGTCCCCCGTGCTTCCATAGCGGCGGGACCAGAGGGACGACGTCGCCCCCGACGCGGTGGCGGACGCCGTATTCGAGTACGCCGAATCGCCGGCGGTGTTGGTGGCCCTCACCCGATACGAGTACGTCGTCGACGCCAGAAGACCGGTGCTCGAATAGGAAGTGACGTTCGATCCAACCGTCGCGATCTGAGCCCAGGTAATCGTTGACGTGCTCCGCTCGATCTTGAACCCGGTCTCGTTGCTGGAGGTGTCCGCCCAGGTCAGGTTGATCTGGCTCGAAGAAACCGCAGATGCAACGAGGCTCAACGGCGCGGATGGCAGCCCGGAAGCGGCCTGGGTGATCGCCGATGCCGTGTTCGTGTAGGCGGAAGTTCCGTATGAGTTGTAGGCCGCCACGCGGTAGTAGTAAGTCGTGGAAGCCGCGAGTCCGCTGTCGCCGTATCCGGTCAGTGTGGTTGAGCCGATGTAGGTCCACGGACCGGCCGCTGCCGGGGCGCGTTCGACGCGAAACGCTGTTTCGTTCGTGGAGTTGTCCGTCCAGGAGAGGTTGATCTGACTGGAGGAGATCACCGCCGCCGCGAGGTTGCTCGGCGCGGCCGGAATGCTCCCGGTGCTCAGCGTTCTCGCACTCGCGACGTTCGAATAGGTCGAGAAGGCTCCGTTTTTGGACGCCCGAACCCGGTAGTAGTAGGTGGTTGCCGCCGCCAGTCCCGTATTGGAGTAGGACCGCGTGTTCTGCGGAAGACTCGCAATCTGAGCGAAGCCCGAGGAGGAGGAGAGGCTGCGCTCGACCAGGTAGCTCGATTCATTCGAATTGGTATCGACCCAGGTCAGGTTGATCTGGCTGGAAGAGACGGCCGAGGCCGCGAGAGAAGTGGGTGCGGAGACGGAAGCGGCCGTGGCAGATCCCGCGAAAACAAGGAGGAGAACGGTCGAAACGGCCGCAAAGATCCCACTCCCCTTCAAGGTGTTTCGACGTCTCATCGGCCTCTCCTCCCGGGCTAGCCGATTTCCGCCGATCAAGAACCCCGTCGGAATACCGATCGAGAAAGGGCTCTTGACCACCGGAAAACGGGACCTCTCGGGCGATTCAAATGAGGCCGTTTTCAGACCCGACCATCGTCCGAGAGGAAAAATTCGAAATGCGCTACGGCTCCTTCTCGGGTTCCACCCGCGCGTGCTTAACAGAATCGAAGCGTCAGTATAACTCGACGATCGTCGTACCTCTTCCCGGAAACTCGAAAAAACGCACATTCGATCCAAATCTCCTAAATCGTTGATGGGATGAGGGTCCCGGACCGTTTGCAAAGACCCGAATTCTCCATTGGAGTAATGCATAGGTTGCGCCGCCACCTTCGAAACGACTCGTCGCCAGGAGGCCCTGCCGGGGTGGCCGAGCTCGCTCGATCAGCCCGCCGCGGACGGCGGTCAATCGCCGCGATCGGCTCCGCCGGTCGTCGCGCGTCGGAAATAATCGGCCGGCCCGGCGCCGTTCGAGGAAGAGCCGATGCACAGACGATCGATCCCTGTCTTCCTCTTCCTCCTCGCGGGCCTCTTTTCCGGGAGCCTCCGCGCCCAGGGCAACGAGGTCTTTCCCGACCTCGAGTTCGCCGGAGACGAAGGGGGGACCGTCCGCCTCTCCCAGCTGAAGGGCAACGTCGTCCTGCTGAACGTCTGGGCGACCTGGTGCGGCCCCTGCAAAATGGAGCTTCCGATCGTGCAACGGATGTATGACCGCTACAGCGACCGCAACTTCGTCGTGCTCGCGGTCAACGTCGACGCCGACCGCAAGCGCGTGGAGCCCTTCATGAAGCGCTACAACATCTCGCTGCCGATCTATTCGGCCGCTCCCGAAGACGTCGCCCAGATGACGGCAATGGGGATTCCGTCGACGTTCATTCTCGGTCCCGACCGCGCTTTGATCGACATGGCAGTCGGGTTCTCGCCCGACGTCGAGGAGCGCTGGAAGAAGGTCATCGAGAAGCACCTGAAGGCGCGCAAGTAAGTCTCTGCTGTCCCGAATTTGGGGCGAGCGAGCCCGCCCGAAACCCCTCCGCTGGCACCGGAATTGCCCCTGGACGCGCCGGAGGTCTTTTATGAAGTTCCGGGTGTTCCTTCTGATGCTTCTCGCGGTCGCCGCCGCCGGCGCCGTCGCGCAGGCCCAGATTCGCGAGGGGACCGTCGAGATCTCGCCCTTTGCCGGATACCTCTTCGGCGGCGAGTTCGCGCGCGGCACCACGTCCCTCTTCGACTTCAAGGTGGACGCGGAGGACGACGTGACTTACGGCGCCCGCATCGGCTACAACGTGACGGACAAATTCGAGATGGAGTTTCAGTGGTCGCGGACCGAGAGTGCGTTCGTGACCGACAACAACAACGACCAGCTCTTCGGCGGCAACGAAACCAAGTTCGGGGATCTCAACATCGACTACTACATGGGGTACGGCACTTTCAACTTCGGACATCGCCGGGCCGTTCCGTACATCACGCTCGGGGCGGGCGTCGCGCATCTCGACCCGAAGGTGCCGGGCTCGACCGCCCGGAGCGACACCCGGTTTACCGGCAGTCTCGGCATCGGCCTGAAGGCCTTCGTGAACCCCCACTTCGGTTTCCGGTTCGACGGCCGCGGCTACGCCACGTCGCTCGGCAACCGCGACCGCAACGACGATTTCGGCTGCGACCGCTTCGCTCGGGACTGCAACAGCGACCGCAAGGAGTGGCTGACGAACGGCGAGCTCTCGGGAGGACTTCTCTTCGCTTTCTGAAGTCGGTCGCCGCACCCGTCAACGGACAAGCGCGCTACTCCGGAACCGGCGGCCGCCGAATCGAGACGCGCCGGGTGCCGTCCGGCGCCTGCGTCATCGCGACCTCGCAAGTCGGCGGCAGCGCCTCCCGGATCGTGGAGCGCGGCCACTCGACGGCGACGGGGGCCCCCGCGACCGCGTCGGGGAGACCGAGGATCTCGAGGTCCTTCGGGCCGTCGGCGAGACGGTAGAGATCGAGATGGCGCATCACGATCGCCCCGCCGGGAGCGGCGTACTCGTGAAGGATCGCGAACGTCGGCGAAGCGACTTCCCGGGCGACGGCCCCCAACCCGGCGGCCAGGCCGCGCGCGAACGCGGTCTTCCCCACCCCGAGTTCTCCGATGAGATAGACGACGTCGCGAGAAGAGAGCTCGAGCGCCAGCTTCCTGCCGAACGCTTCCGTCTCTTTTTCGCTTCGGGAAACGACCTCCTGCTTCACCCGTTTCCGGTTCTCCCTTTCCGGTTTCCCGAATCGGTGTGTCGCAGCTCGCGGCGGACGAGCGGAATCGCGTCCGCCACTTCGTGCGAAAGGAGACCCGCGTCCCCGAGCAGCTGCGCGAGCCGCTCCGCCGCCGCTCCGTGGAGCCAGGCAGCCACGGCGGTCGCGGTCTCCGCGGCCAGTCCCGCGGCCAGGAAGGCCCCGATCACTCCCGCCAGCACGTCGCCCGAGCCCGCGGTCGCGAGAAGCGGCGTACCCGAGGAGTTCACGACCAGCCGGCCGTCCGGGGTCGCCGTCAGCGAAGCTTCCCCCTTGAGGAGGACGCAGCACCGGGCGAGCCGGGAGAGCTCGCGCGCCGCCGCCAGCCGGTCGGACTGGACGTCCCGCGCGGACTTCCCGAGCAGCCGTCCGGCCTCGCCGGGATGGGGCGTCGCCGCCATCGGTCCCTTTCGCCGGGCGAGCGTTCGAGGTCGCCCGGCGAAGGCATTCAGCCCGTCGGCGTCGAGAACCAGAGGGAGCGCCGTTCGTTCGACGACGGTCTCGACGACCTTCACGGTGCCCGGAGCCGTGCCGAGACCCGGTCCGAGGACCGCGGCGTCGAACTCGTCGAGCCGCTCGAGAAGGACCTCCGCCGCCGGCGCCGCGAGCGCACCGTCTCTCTCCGGGAGGCCTTGCGTCATGGCCTCTGGAAGGGCGGAAACCACGACCGCCTCGAAAGAAAGGGGACAGAAAACGGTGACGAGTCCCGCCCCCGCCCGCAGTGCCCCCCGGGCAGCGAGAACCGAAGCTCCGATCCTTCCGCGCGATCCCGCCACGATCGCGATGCGTCCGAAAGCTCCCTTGTGGGCACCGGGATCCCTCGGGGGCAGGAGAGATCGCACGGCGTCCGCGGTCGCGAGGAAGAGCCGGTGCTCCTTGCCGGCGAGGAGCTTCCCCGGAATCCCGATGTCGTGCACGACGAGCTTTCCGCAGAGTCGACGCGCCGGCGGCAGCGCGTGACAGAGCTTCGGGGCGGCGAAGGCCACGGTCACCGTGGCCCGGACCGCCTCGCCCGTTATCTCGCCGTCATCCGAGGAGAGACCGGACGGGACGTCGGCCGCCACGACCGGGCGAACGGCCCGGTTGATCGCCGCGACCGCATGCACCGCGTCGCCGGAAAGCGGGCGGTCGAGCCCGGTCCCGAAGAGCGCGTCCACGACGCCGTCGGCCTCACGGATGGCCTGCGCGAACTCGTCCCACTTGCGCTTCCCGGCGAGCGGCTCCAAGGCAATACCGGCGTCTCGCGCCCGGCGCGCGTTGACGGCGGCATCGCCCCGGTAGGAATCGGGGTCGGAGAGCGTGAACGCCCGCGCCGACAGCCCCGCCTTCTGGAGGAGCCTCGCCGCGGCGAGACCGTCGCCGCCGTTGTTGCCCGGCCCGCACGCGACGACGATTCGGCGCCACCCCGGGAATTCGCGGGCGATCGTCTTCACGAGCCCGGCCGCCGCATTCTCCATGAGCGTCGCAGACGCCACGCCTCCACGAATTGCCGCCTCGTCGGCGGCGCGCATCTGCCGGGAGTCGAGAACGGGAATCACGCGAGCTGCTCCCGGGCGATCCGGGCGAGCGCCGCCGCCGTGGCGCTCGGGTAATCCGCCTCGGCGGGATTCCGGGTTGCGAGATCGGTCGCGAGCCGCTCGAGATCCGCGGGACGGTCCACGTCGTACGCCGGGTCGGCGATCGCGACGCGAAGTCCCGCGCGGCGCGCGGAGTCGAGCGTGACCGAAAGCGTTCGATCCGTCGACCAGGGGATCCCGCGAAACAGCGCCTCCGGCGCCGCGCGCGGCGAAAGCGCGATCGCGCAGTAGCCGCCGTCCTGGGCGGGAATGACCGCCGCGTCTTCGCCCGATGTGACCGCTCGAAAGAGCTCTCGCAGGGCCTGTCGCGGCAGAGCCGGGTGGTCCGAGCCCACCGCCAGGACCGGGTTCGCTCCTCGCGAGCGCTCGGCCTCGAACGCGGCGATCAGGCGGGCGCCGAGATCCCCCGCCTCCTGCCTTTGCCGTCGCCAGGGGGGCCCGAAGATCGCGACGAGGCTCGGCTCGTCGGGATCCGGGTCGGCGTAGAGAGCGGAGCTCCAGTCCGACCCCAGGTAGACGCGCGAGGCATCCTCGAGGAACGCGCGATAGAGCCGGGCGGCTCTTTCCGGCGCCAGGACGGCGGCGAGCCGGGTCTTGACGAGTCCGGGCACGGGCGCCCGGGCGAAAAGGACGAGCGTGGGCCGAGGCTGCCGCACGCTCCGATTATGTCCCCGGGGGCCTGGCCCGCGGCGGCTCGCTCCGCGAGCGGCGGGCGGAGAGTTCAAACGAGAGCCCCGGATCTTCAGCCGGCTTTCTTGGTCTCCTTCGGGAGCACCGAGATGAAGACGTTTTTCTGGAAGTAGGACGTCGAGTTCGTGGCTCCGTCCCGCACTGCGATCGATAGCCGCTGCGCGCCGGGACGAACGATCAGGTCGAGCTTGTAAGGTTGGACCTTCTTTTGAGCATCCGGAAGGCGGGCGGCGGGCACGGTCACGGTCTCGCGGCGCACCTCCAGGTCCGACTTGTCTCCCTTGGCATCGCGAACGAGCACGTACACGAAGTAGCTTGCCTCGTAGCGATCGCCCGAGGGAACGAGTCCAAGTCGGCCAATCGGCAAATAAAGCTGGACCGGAAGAACGAAGCCTTCGTCGCCATAAGCGTGCGACTCCTGCACCTCGACCCGCATGTTGAGAGGATTCTCATCGCGTGGATAATCGAGCGCAGAGTAGACCGTCTCCACGACGCGCGTCTCCGTCGATTTCTCGAGAAGACCCTTTCGCGAACGGACCGTCAGCCCCTTGCGCTTGAGCCGGACCTCCACCGAGTGCGTACGATCCGTGGCGGCTCGGCTGGTGCGGTACCCGATGGAGTAGAAGTTGGAGAAATCCTTCGACAGCTCGTCCAAGCTTCTCTTCCAGTCGTTGGTGTTGATCGCCGCCATGCCGCCGGTCTGCTCGGCGAGCATCACGAGCGGCGCCTGGGTGTTCTGGCGCATCTGGAAGCTCGAAGGCCGGTTCTCCATGTAGCGGGTCTCCGCCGAGATGAACTCGTCGGCGGCGAGCCCGGATGCGTCGAGGGCCCAGATCGTGACGCCGTTGGCATTGGCGGCCTGCGCGATCGTCAGGTATTTTGAGTTCAGATCGAATTCGATCGACTCGAGAGCGGAGCTGCCCGAGAACTTCCTCGTGATCGCGTCGAACAGCTCCGCGCCCGCGGAGGCTGGGAGCCCCTCCGAAACGTAGATCAGGATTTTTCTTCCTTCGACGCCGGCGAGTCCGTCCAGAGTCGTCTTCAACGCGTCGACCGCGAACTGCATGTCGTTGCGGAGAGATTGAGCGTAGGTGCGCGCGATCTGGTTCGCTTCGCCCTCGCTGTGCGACTCGTTGATCCGGCCGAGCGCGTCCCGCCGCTCTCCGGCCTGAGTCGTGCCGCCGCCCGTCTCCAACTCGGTCTGCTCGACCGCGGCAAGGACGTCCCCCTTCTCCGAGGTGAACTTGCGCTTGACCTTGAGGGATCGGTTGTACGTCACGACCATCGCCTCCGCCTGGGGGCCGACGGTCGCGGAGAGAAATTCCTTCAGACGCTTGAACATTCGATTGCGGTTCTGCGGCTGAATGTTCAGGTTGTCGATGTAGACGATGTACCGGGACTTCAACTGGCGTGGAACCTCCGCGACGGCCTCGGGAGAGTCGAGAGGAACCGTCTTGCCATCCTCGAGCAGGACCTTTCCGCCGGTGACAGCGTAGAAGTTCGTGACGACCTGCGGAATGTTGTCCTGGAAGACCTCGAAGTCGTCCTTGGTGAGCCCGGGAACACGGTTGCCCTTCGAGTCGGTCACGACGACGTCGATGTTCGTGACCGACACCTCCACCCGCTCGGAGACCGGCGGGAAAGGACGCGAGGGTTCCTGCTGCGACGCGGTCGTCGGCTTCGTCGCAACGGGCGTCGGCGCCGGCGAGGATTGCGTCGGGGAGTCTTTCGGGGGAGGAACGCTCTGCGCGAGCAAAGCCGAAGCGACGAAAGCGGGTAGCAAAAGGGCCTTTTTCAAGCGGAATCCTCCAATCGAGGCAAGTGCGGCGTGGCCGCGATTATTCCCCCGCCCCCCGGCCCCGAGTCCGAGCCCGCGGAATCCGCGGATCGTGCTCGCTCTTTTCGAAGCCCGAGCACGTCGAAAGGTTGGCTCTGCTCTTGGACTTTGGTCGCGGACTGCGACGCCGTCTTCGATGCGAAAAAACGTAGTTGCTTTGCGTTTCCGAATTCAACAGAATTCCCGCTCCGGGCGGGACCCCCCGCCGGATGAGCGAAAGACTTAAGGAGCGATTCCGCATGGTCACGCACCGGGCACGCTCGTTTGCGCGAAACGCCGCGGTTCTCCTCCTTCTTGTTTGCGCCGCCTTCTCCTCCGCGGGATGCAACAAGTTGAAGTCGAAGAAGGAGATCAAGAAGGGAAACGACTTCTTCAAGGCGGCGCAGTACCAGACGGCTCTTGCGGCCTACCAGGAGGCCCTTCGCCTCGACCCGAACGAAAAAAAGCTCCACAAGAACATCGGCCTCGCCTACATGGGCCTGTACCAGCCGGGCTCGAAGCACCCGAAGGACCTGGAATACGCCGCGAAGGCGATCGAGCACCTGAAAACGTACTCCGAAGCCTTTCCTGTGGATCGCAAGAGCCGGGAGTTCCTCGTCTCGCTCTACCTCTCGACGGAGCGCTACGACGACGCGATTGCCTTCTACCAGGAGATGGTGAAGGAAAACCCGAACGACACGAAAGCCATGCAGTCGCTCGCCCAGATGTACTTCAAGAAGGGGGACGTCGAGCACGCCGTCGAGTGGTTGAAGAAGCGGCTCGCCGCCGAGACGACCCCGGAAGCCAAGGCCGAGGTCTACTACTTCATCGGAGTCCAGGCCTGGGACCGCTCCTACAACTTCCCGAACATCGACCCGGTCGAGCGTGCAAAGATCGTCGACGAGGGGATCGACGCCCTGAACAAGGCGCTGCAGATCAAGCCCGACTACTTCGAGGCGCTCTCCTACCTGAACCTCCTCTACCGGGAAAAAGCGAAGATCGAGGCCGACCCCGCCAAGAAGCAGGAGTACGTCGATACGGCCAACCGGTACCTCCAGCAGGCATTGGAATTGCGAAAGAAGATCCTGGCGACGAAACCGACGCCGGAACCGCTCCGCTAGGAACGGGGTCCATTCGGGCGGGAGAAGCCGATGTTCGAAGATGTTTTGATCGAGTCTGGCAGCCAGAAGGGCAAAGGACGGAAACTCGTCTCTCTGCCCGTCGCCCTCGCCCTGCACTTAGTCGTGATCGGCGTCGTGGTCGGCGCCTCCATCTGGTTCGTGGAGGACGTCCAGGAGCCGCCGATTCCGGTCACCTTCTATGCCGCGGCTCCGCCGCCGCCGCCGCCGCCGCCTGCCGCGGCGCCCAAGCCGGCCGCGCCGAAGCCCGAGACGCCGAAACAGATCCCGGTCAAACCGGCCGAAATGACGGCGCCGACGATCATTCCGGAGAAGGTCCCGGTCCCGTTGGCCGAACCGGAGGCGCCCGCCACAGAAGGGGTCGAGGGAGGCGTGGAAGGCGGGGTCCCCGGCGGAGTGCCGGGAGGGGTCATCGGAGGGGTCGTCGGGGGCACGGGACCCGGGACCGGGGACGAGCCTCTGCGGGTCGGTGGGGACGTCAAGGCCCCGCAGCTCACCAACCGGGTCGAGCCGAGCTATCCGGAAGCCGCGCGGAAGGCGCGGATGGAAGGCGTCGTGATTCTCGAGGCGATCATCACGGCGTCCGGGAGCGTCGAGGAGGTCAAGGTCTTGAAGTCGATGAATCCCCTCTTGGACGCCGCCGCGCAACGGGCGGTTCAACAGTGGAGATACCGTCCGGCGACCCTGAACGGGCGGGCGGTCCGCGTGTATCTGACGGTGACCGTGACTTTCAACCTGCACTAGGATTGGGGCCGGGAGTCGACCGGAGAAAGAATTAGAGAAGGAGCGTTTTCATGAGTTTCGATCCACTAGAGCTCTGGCACACGATGACGCCCCTGGCGAAAGGCGACGCCGTGCTCCTCATCATCATGTCGGTCTATTCCCTGACGGTGGCGATCGAACGCTGGATCTTCTTCAGCAAGGCGAAGAAGCAATCGCTCGCGTTCGCCAAGCTGGTGACCCTGCACCTGAAGCAGGACAAGCTCCAGGAGGCGATCGACTCCTCCAAGAGGTACAAGCAGAGCCATCTGGCGCGCGTCGTCTCCGCGGGCCTGTACGAGTTCCAGCACGACGTCACGAGCGGCAGCTCCAACATCGTCGGGCACGACCCGATCGAAGCCGCGGAGCGGGCGATCGAGCGGGAAGCTCTCATGACGACCGCGGACATGCGGCGCGGCCTTTCCGGTCTCGCGACCATCGGCACGACGGCACCGTTCATCGGCCTCTTTGGAACGGTCATCGGAATCATCAACGCGTTCCGCGGAATGGCCATGACCGGGTCCGGCGGTATCGCCGCGGTCTCGACGGGAATCGCGGAGGCGCTGGTGACGACTGCCCTCGGCCTTTTCGTCGCGATCCCGGCCGTGTGGCTGTTCAACATCTTCACCAACAAGATCGAGCGCTTCCAGGTCGAGATGTCCAACTCGGCCTCCGAGCTGATCGATTACTTCATCAAGCGGCGGGGAGCGGGCGTCAACCTCTCCGTGCGCGCTTCCTAGCATTCCGGGGAAGGAGGATCCGCCATGGGCATGGGAGGGGGCGGCGGCGGCCGACACACCGTTCAGAGTGACATCAACGTCACTCCGCTCGTCGACGTTTGCCTGGTGCTTCTGATCATCTTCATGGTCGTCACCCCGCTCCTCCAGAAGGGGATCCCCATCCAGCTCCCGACCACCGACAACCCCGGAAAGAAACCGGAGAACGAGAAGCAGAAGCTCATCACGGTCGAGTGGCAGACTCCCCCCAAGTACTACATCGGCTCGAAGTGGTTCCCGAAGGAGGAGTTCCAGAAAGAGCTCGACGAGCTGTTCCAGCGCTCTCCCGCGACCGAGCTCGTCATCAAGGCGGACCAGCGGTTGAAGTACGGCGACGTCAAAGAGGTCATGAAGATGACGAAAGAGGCGGGCTTCCAGGACGTCGGCCTGATTACCGACAAGAAAGCGGTCGGGCCGACCAAGAAAGCCGCGACCTAGTCCGGCTCGAACGAGCGAGGAGAATCCTTCATGGCAATGGCGGGAGTCGGCGGCGCGCCAGGCGCTTACAAGAGCGACATCAACATCACGCCGCTCGTGGACGTCGTCCTCGTGCTTCTCATCATCTTCATGGTGATCACGCCGCTTCTCCAGATGGGTTATGACGTGAAGGTTCCTCCCAAGGCGACGGTCGACACCCCGCCGCCCTCGCTCGATCAGCTGATCGTGTCCGTGACGGCTCAGAACCGGATCTACCTGAACAAGGAGCCGCTCGACCTGCAGTCTCTCTCCCTGCGCCTTTCCGAGATCCTGAAGAACCGCCGGGACAAGACGGTCTTCTTCTCGGCGGACGACGCGGCGACGTACGGGGACGTCGCCCACGTGATGGACATCGTCCACACCGCCGGCGCGAAGAACGTGGGAATCGTTCTGGAGACGGTACCCATCGAAGGCGTGACCTCGACGCCGCCCGCCCCGGCGGCGGCGGCGGCTCCCGCGCCCGCCCGGTAACGGCGGGATCTGACTCCCTCCGGGAATCGTCCCCGACACCTGATATTCTGCGCGCCCCGGACGGGGGCGACGCTCGCTGCCGCGAGGGCCTCCGGGGTCCCGACGTCGAAAAAGAGGAGTTGGAATGTCGCACGATCTCGCCTTGCCCCTCATCTTCGTCTTCTCGGTCGGCTCGCTCTTCGTCGCCGGCTACCTGATTTCGTGGGTTCTGAAGCGGGACACCGGCACCCCCGCGATGCGGGAGATCTCGAACGCGATCAAGGAAGGGGCGGAGGCGTTTCTGCGCCGGCAGAACACCACGATTCTCTTGCTCGCCGCGATGCTCGCCGGGCTGATCTTCGTGCTGTACGGTTTCGTACGCTCGCACCACGACTTCGATCCGGTGCCGACCGCCTTGCGGCTGGCCTTCTGGACGACCTTTTCGTTTCTCCTGGGCGCAGCCTGTTCCGTCATTGCCGGTTACATCGGGATGTGGATCTCGATCCGGTCCAACATCCGGACTGCCTCTGCGGCCCGGACCTCGTTGAACGACGCGCTGCGGATCGCTCTGCGCGGGGGCGCCGTCTCCGGCCTGTTCGTCGTCGCGATGTCGCTCTTCGGCGTCGGGGGACTCTATTGGCTCGTCAGCCGCTTCACGGCGGTTCCCCCGCCCCAGATTCCTCTCCTGATCGTCGGGTACGGCTTCGGAGCCTCCTTCGTCGCCCTGTTCGCCCAGCTGGGCGGCGGCATCTATACGAAGGCCGCCGACGTGGGCGCCGACCTGGTCGGAAAGGTCGAAGCGGGGATCCCCGAGGATGACCCGCGCAACCCCGCGGTGATCGCGGACCTCGTGGGAGACAACGTCGGAGACTGCGCCGGCCGCGGAGCCGACCTGTTCGAGTCCACGGCCGCTGAGAACATCGGCGCGATGATCCTCGGCGCGACTCTCGCCGCGGCATCGGAACGCGCCGGAATGAGCTTCGCGGCGGGAATCGTCGGCGTGATGCTGTTCCCGCTCGTGGCGCGAGCATTCGGGCTGCTCGCGTCGATCGTGGGGATCTTCTTCGTCCACACACGCGAGGACCGCGACCCGATGCAGGCCTTGAACCGCGGCTATTACGTCGCGGCCACGCTCGCGATCGCCGGCTTCTTCGTCGCGACCCGCTGGCTTCTCTTCAACCCCTCCGCTCCCGACGCCTGGTGGAAGTTCTTTCTCTGCGGAATCATCGGGGTGCTGACCTCCGTCGCGTTCGTCTACATCACGCAGTACTACACGGAATATCGCTTCCGGCCGGTCCGCGAGATCGCTCAAGCCTCGCAGACGGGACCCGCGACGAACGTGATCGCGGGCGTCGCGGTCGGCTTCGAGTGCACGCTGCTCCCCGTTCTGACGATCTCGCTGGCGATTCTTGCGTCGTTCAAGATCGGCGCCTCCGCTCTGCCTGGCGGAGGGCTCTTCGGAACCGCCGTCGCGACCATGGGAATGCTCGGCACCGCCGCCTACATCCTTGCGATGGACACGTTCGGCCCGATCACCGACAACGCGGGCGGGATCGTCGAGATGTCGCGCCAGCCGGAGGAGATCCGCCGGAAGACCGACCGGCTGGACGCCGTCGGGAATACCACGAAAGCGCTGACGAAGGGTTACGCGATCGGATCGGCTGCGCTCGCCGCGTTCCTCCTTTTCTCGGCGTACTTAGACGAGCTCAAGAACTACGGCTCGCCGCTCACGTCCGTCAACATCGCCAAGCCCGAGGTCTTCATCGGAGGCCTCCTCGGCGCGATGCTCGTCTTCTTCTTTTCGGGTCTGGCGATCCGCGCCGTGGGGAAAGCCGCCGGCGTCGTCATCCAGGACGTTCGGGACCAGTTCCGCGCGCACCCCGGGATCATGCAGGGTACCGAGAAGCCGGACTACGGGCGGACGGTCGACATCGTCACCCGCGGCGCGCTGAAGGCGATGATCGCGCCGGGCCTCGTCGCCGTGGGAACGCCGATCGCCGTCGGGCTCTTCTTCCGACTCTTCCGGGTCGGCGCGGAATCCGTCGCGGCGCTTCTCATGGTCGGAACGATCGCGGGCATCGTCGTCGCCACGATGTTGAACAACGCCGGTGGCGCCTGGGACAACGCGAAGAAGTACATCGAAACCGGCGCGCTCGGCGGCAAAGGATCGCCGACGCACAAGGCGGCGGTCGTGGGCGACACCGTCGGTGACCCGTTCAAAGACACAGCCGGACCGTCTCTGCACGTTCTCATCAAGCTCCTCGCGACGATCACGCTCGTCCTCGCGCCGCTCTTCATCTAAGACGAGACAAAGCGGCAGAGCACTTCGTTGGAGAGCAGGAATCCGCGCTCCGTGAACCGCAGACGCCCGTCCTTCTCCGCGAGAAGGCCTTCGTCGCGCCAGTCCTCGTAGTCGCCGGGGAGGAGGGGATCGCCCTCCTCATCGATCCAGCTTTGGACGTCCGCCGTCGGGACCCCCTGCGACAGGCGCAGCCCCAGAATGATCCGCTCGCGCGCAGCCTCCCCCTCGCTGACAGGCCGGTCGAGGGCGAGGGGGCGGCGCCCTTCTCGGACCGAGGCGAGGTAAGCCGGCAGCCCCGACGCGTTCGCGCGTCTCCGTTCGTTCCAGAGCTCGTGCGCGGAGACGCCCAGGCCGAGGGTCGGCGCGCGGGTCCAGTACTTGACGTTGTGCCGCGCCTCCCGGCCGGGCCGCGCCCAGTTCGAGATCTCGTAGTGCGCGAAGCCGCGCGAAGCGAGGGTCTCCCCGGCTTCCAGCCACGCGTCCGCCTGCTCATCGTCGGAGAGATATCGGTCCGGGTGCGCCCGCCGATCGTCTTCGATCGCGCGCGACTTTTCGGTCTCGAGCAGGTAGATCGACACGTGGTCCACGCCGGTCGCGCAGATCCTTTCGACGCTTCCGCGAAACGTTCCGGCGCTCTGTCCCGGCAGGCCCAGGATCAGGTCCGCGGAGAGGGAGAGGCCGGCTCCGGCGAGCCGGTCGAGCGAGCGGAGCGCGCCGGCGGCGTCGTGGCGACGCCCGACCGCAGAGAGCTCCGCGTCCTCGAGCGACTGCACGCCGACGGAGACGCGCCGGACGCCGGCGCGGATCCAGGCGTCCCGGAGCTCGATCGTGACGTCTTCGGGATTCGCCTCCAGCGTCACCTCGGAGCCATCTTCGAAGACGAAGCGTCCCCGCAGCTCTTCCACCAGCCGGACGAGCTCGTCGGGCGGAACGAGCGAGGGAGTGCCGCCTCCCAGATAGAGAGAGTCGAAGCGGGAGCCGCACGCCTCCGACTCGAGGAGCGTCGCCTCGCGGGCGAGCGCGCCCAGATACTCGCTGCGGCTCGAGTCGTCCGTCGAGACGACGAAGGCGCAGTAGCCGCAGCGCGACCGGCAGTAAGGAAGATGCACGTAGAGTCCGGCGGCGGCCGTCACGTCGTTCGAACCGCGCGGAACGCCGCCTCCGCCTCGGCCGCCAGCGCGCCGAAGGGGAAAACCTTGGCGAAGTTGCCTTCGCGCACGACCGGTGCGAGGTCTCGTCCCGACTCGTCGATCCAGCGCGCCGCGGCGTGAAGAAGCGCGGCGCGGTGCTCGTCCTCGCCGACTTCCTGCGCCCGTTCCTCGAGGCGCGCGGCGGCGGCCGAGTTGTTCGGCGGCTCTCCCGCTCCGAGCGGCCGCGGCGGGAGCGTGGCGAGACCCCACCGCGCGGCTTCCGCTCGAAAGCGGCGGAGACCTTCTCGCAAAGAGGCGGGCCAGTCCGAATGATGGACCCTCTCGAAGAAGCGGTCGGTCGCGCCGGGGTCGAATCGGTAACGTGCCTCGACGAGGACGCGCCGCGCGTCGCCGTCCTCCGAGACGGGAACGGGCGCGGCAAACCGGGCGCCGGCAGCCGAGAGGCGCGCCAGGTAGCGGTCGAGAAACTCCGGCTCGTCGGTCCAGCCGGGCACGATCGGGAGCAGGCCGCCGGCCGGGATTCCCGCCTCGAGCGCAGATTCGAGCGCTCTCTCTTCGCGTGGGCCCGCGCCGGGCGCCCACGCGAACAGTGCGACGAACGCGCGGCCGGTAGGAGACGGCAGCCCGCCCGGATCGAGGAGATACACCGCCCGCCCCGCGCTCGCGGCGCCTTCGGCTGCGGCGAGCTGCGCCCCGCGGATCTCTTCGACCGGCGCTGCGGGCTCGACCAAGACCGGGCCGGCCGGGCAGCGAGCGAAGGCCCGCCTCCATTCGGCGGGATCGGCCGGCCCGACGGCAACCCGACCCGAGGTGCGACGCCCGACGAGACGGTGCTCCAGCGGGTCAAACCGGTAGTGCCCTCCTCCGGCCTCGCCCGAATACGGCACCGCATGCGCGGCGATCCGCCGGCCGGCGACTTCGGATTCCCGGGGCCGCACGAAGGCGGATTCCGCTTCCTCGTACTCGATCATGACCGGAGCCTCCCGGCGGCATACCTCGAGAGGAGATCGACCTCGAAGTTGACGCGGTCGCCCGGTACGTTCGACGCGAACGCCGTGCGGCGGCGCGTCTCGGGAATGACCGCGACGTCGAAGTCCCGCGCGCGGCGTCGGGCCACGGTCAAGCTCACTCCGTCCAGGGCGACCGATCCCTTCGAGACGACGTGTCGCCCGAGCCCGCGGGGAATCGAGAACCGGTAGATCCACGACCCCGGCTCGTCCTCGACCGCGAGAATCTTCGCGACCGCGTCGACGTGACCGAGCACGAAATGACCCGAGACCCGGCCGCGCCATTCGAGCGCCCGCTCGAGGTTCACGAAGTCGCCGGACTTGAGCTCCGCGAGTGTCGTCACACGGAGAGTTTCGGCCGAGAGATCGGCGGAGAGGCGGCGTCCCGTGGCCACCGCCGTCACGCAGACTCCCGAGACCGCGATGCTCTCTCCGCGCCGGAACAGGCCGTATTTCGGAGGAGGAAGGACGACGAGGCGGGTCGACCGTCCCCGGCGTCGCTCGACGGAAAGGACGCGCCCGACTCCGGTGACGATCCCGGTGAACATCGCGACAGAGTGTATCGGGGCGCAACCGGGCTATTTTGAACCGTTGTAGACCCGTCCCGTGACCAGCCAGTCCTCTCCCAGTCGCTCGTGTTCCACGTCGACGAGCCGCGTGGATCGCTCGAGCGCGAATCCTTCGCCACCGACTCCTCCCGGCGCTTTCCTTCCTCCGAGCACGCGCGGCGCGAAGAAGACCGCGACGCGGTCCACCAGCTTCGCGTCGAAGAACGCCCACAGCGTCTCGGCGCCACCCTCGACTAAGAGACTCGTGACTTCCTCCCGGGCGAGCCGGGCGAGCATTTGGGTCAGGTCGATCCGGCCGTGCTCTCCCGGCAGGCTCCAGACGTCGACGCCCCGCGCGGTGAGCCGCCGGACGCGCGCGTCCTTCTCGGCCCGCGCCGTCACGACGAGCGCTCCTTCCGCGTCCCGGAAGACCCGGGCGGACGCGGGAGCGCGCAGCCTTCCGTCGAGCACGATGCGTCGGTGGGGGCGTCGGCCCGCCTTTCCCAGGCGCCGTGTCAGGAGCGGATCGTCGGCGAGGACGGTGCCGGATCCGACGAGCACGGAGTCGAACTCCTCGCGCAGGAGGAGCGCGCGACGCCTCGCCTTCTCTCCCGTGATCCACCGGCTGTGACCGGAAGAGGCTGCCGTCTTGCCGTCGAGCGTCGCAGCCCACTTTGCGAGGATGAAAGGACGCCGCTCACCGATCCACGTCCGGAATTTCTCGTTCTGGCGCTCCGCCCGGCTGCGCAGAGGCGAGCCGGCAAGGACGACCGCGATCCCGGCGCGGGAGAGCGCACGGATACCGCGGCCGGACACGGCGGGGTTGGGATCTCGCGCCGCGACGAAGACGCGCGCGACACCCGCCGCGACGATCGAAGGGACGCACGGAGGCGTCCGTCCGAAGTGCACGCAGGGCTCGAGCGACACGTGGAGGTCGGCACCCCGTGCACGCGAGCCGGCGCTCTCTAAGGCCGCCGCTTCCGCGTGCGGACCGCCGGCGCGCCGATGCCACGCCTCGGCCAGGACGCGGCGGCCGCGCGCCACGACCGCTCCCACCATCGGGTTGGGCGCGACGGTATAGCGCCCGCGCTCCGCGAGGTCGATCGCTCGGGAAAGAAGGACGTCCTCTTCGCGGCTGTTCAAACCGACACGCCGCTCCGGGCCTCGTTCTCCGGAGCGTCCTCGAGAAGCGCCCGTGCGTATTCGGCCGGATCGAAGGGCACGAGGTCGTCGATTGCCTCGCCGACGCTGACGAAGAGGACCGGGAGGCCGAGCTCACGGTAGATCGCGAGAACAATCCCGCCGCGCGCGCTCCCGTCGAGCTTCGTGAGCACGACCCCCGTCGCGCCGACCGCTTCGACGAACCGCCGCGCCTGCGCGAGGCCGTTCATACCGGTGGTCGCGTCGAGGACGAGAAGGACCTGGTGAGGCGCCCCGGCCGCTTCCCGTGCCGCGATTCGGCGCATTTTCGCGAGCTCCTCCATCAGGTTCTTCTTGGTGTGGAGACGTCCCGCCGTATCGACGAAGAGCTTCTTCGTCCCCCGGGCCTTCGCGGCCGCCAGAGCATCGAAGAGCACCGCGGAGGGATCCGCCCCCTCCTGGTGGCGTACGATCGGAACCTTGAGCCGGGCAGCCCAGATCTCGAGCTGCTCGATCGCTCCGGCGCGAAACGTATCGGCCGCCGCCAGCAGAACCGATCGACCGGCCGCGATCTCTCGGGCCGCGAGCTTCGCCGTCGTCGTCGTCTTGCCCGATCCGTTCACTCCGACCAGAAAGATGACCTCGAGGGCAACGTCGGGAACCGCTGCGACTTTCGGCGCTCGGGCGATGACGGCTTCGATTTCCTCGACGAGAACCCGCTTCAACTCGCCGAGATCGGCCTTCGACGAGGAGCCTCCCCGCCGCCGTACCGCTTCCGTGAGCGCGGCGGCCGTTTCGGCGCCGACGTCCGCTTCCAGGAGGACTTCTTCGAGCGCTTCGAGAACCGTTTCATCGAAGCCGAACCCTTTTTTGACCGCGTCGCCCAGCTTCTCCAGGATCTCCGTGTGGGTCATGAAGAGCCCACGGCGGACTTTGGAGAAGAAGCTGCGGCGATCAGCCATGGAGTCCGGAATTATTGCCCGCTCGAGAAAGGCCTGCCGCCAAATGTCTGCCGGGTCTCTCCTCGCCGCGGCGCGGCTAGAGCGGTGATCCGCCGGAGGGGCTGTCGCGGCGCGGCGCGACAGAGTCCGACGACTCCAGCAGCAGGCGCGCCTTCGCGCCCAGCTCCCCGGTCGGATCGAGCTCGATCGTTCGCTCGAGGTAACGGCGACCGAGCGCGGTCTTCTTCAACGTGACGAGCACGAGCCCGAGCCGCAGGTGGGCCTCCGCGTTGCGCGGCTCCCCGCGGATCACTTCCAAGTAGTCCTCCGCGGCCAACTCAAGCGCGCCCCGGGATTCGCGCGCCATGCCGCGGCCGATCAGCGCGGACGAAGACTTCGGATCGCGCGAGAGCGCCTCCGAGAATGCCGCTTCGGCGGCGGGGAAATCCTTCTGGCGCTGCTTCAGCCTGCCGAGGTTGATCGCCGCATCCAGGCGGTCCTCCGCCGAAGGCGAGCTCTCCGATGCCCGGAAATCGGCTTCCGCTTCCTTCAGGCGGCCGAGCTCCAAGCCGGCCATCCCCCGATGGATCCGGTAGAGCGCCTTTCCGGAGTCGATATCGACAGCGCGATCGAACGAGGAAAACGCGTCTTTGAAACGCCCCTGCATCAAAAGCGACACGCCGAGCCCGTCGTGCACTTCCGGGTTCTTCGAATCGTTCAGCAACGCCTCGCGGTACGCGCGCTCGGCCTCGATGGGCCTTCCCTCGCGCAGCAGCACGGCAGCCATCCGTTCGTTGAGAAGCACCTCGGCGGAGCCTGTCTTCTTGGCCTGCGACGAGCACCCGGCTGCGAGGACGGCGAAAAGCGCCGCTGCGACGGAGAGGGACTCGCGCGGGATTCTCGTCAACCTGCTTCCACGCGCCGCAGCGGGACGGGAGGCTCCGCCGGGGCCTCTTCCCTCGCAATCGGCACCAGCTCCCCTTTCTCGTAAGACTGGATGAGCGCCTCGACGACCCCCGGATCGAACCGATTGCCGGCGAGGTCCCGCAACCGCTGGAACACGAACCGGATGTCCATCGCCCTCTGGTACGGACGCGTCGTCGTCATCGCGTCGAACGTGTCGGCGACGGAAACGATGCGCGCCTGAAGAGGAATCTCCTCGCCGCGCAATCCCTCGGGATATCCGCCCCCCTCCCATCGCTCGTGGTGATGCTTCATCCCGGGGATGACGTCGCGTAGCTGCGGGATCGCTTCCATGATCGCGGCGCCCTTGACCGGATGGCTCTTCATGATCTCGAACTCTTCCTCGGTGAGAGCCGTCGGCTTGCGCAGGATGCGATCGTCGATTCCGATCTTACCGACGTCGTGAAGGAGCGCGGAGAGCCGGACGCGCCGAACGTCCTCGGAGGAGAGTCCCATTTCCCGAGCGACGAGCGAGGAGTAACGCGCGACCCGTTCGGAGTGGCCCCGAGTGTAGGGGTCCTTCGCGTCGATTGCCGCCGCGAGGGCGCGAATCGAATTGATGAAGAGCTCGTGGTTCTCGCGCGCCGCGCGTTTCAGGTTCTCGATGGCGTCCCGAATGGACTCGCTCATCCGGTTGAAGTTCTCGGAGAGGTCGGCGAGCTCCGCGGTACCCGCGACCTCGACGTTGGCGCCGTACTGGCCTTCGCTGACGGCGCGCGTGGACAGGGCGAGCTGAGCGATGGGCCGGGAAAGCCGCCGGGCGGAGAAAACACCGAGCAGAAGCGCTCCCGCGAGCGCCGCCGCGCTCCAGATCAACGTGTCTTTGATCATTCCGTCAACCGAGGCGAAGGCCGCATCCAGGTCGCGCTCCAGAAGAACTCCCCACTCCGGCCGGTTGACCGGCGCGATCGAGGCGAGCACGCTCCTGCCGGGCTGAGCTTCCGACCGCGTCACCCGCCCCGGAAAACGCTCGAAATCCGCGACGAGCGACGACGACGACCGTCCGGATCCGCTCCGGGCGAGCGGGAAGAGGATTCGGCCCCGCCGATCGACGAGGGTTGCGCGAACGTCGCGCCGCGCTTCGTCGTTGAACTCGCGCCGGATCGGCTGCCAGGACACGAGCGCCTCGACGACGCCGATCAATCCATCCTCGTCGGAGACCGGCGCCGCGAGAACCGAGACGGGACCGATCGAAGGCGCATCGAAAGGATCGCCCGAGTAGGACGCGCCGTCGCGGGCGGACTCGAAAGCGCGGCGGAACTCGAACTCGACGACCTGGGGAAGAGCGGCCGGACCCGCGAAGCTTCCGATTCCATTGCGGTTCACCCCGCGGAGCGCGAGAAGCGGAGTCTCGCCTTTCAGCGCTGCCCGCAGGATCTCCGGACCGTTCTTCGAGGTGAAGGGGTTTTCGCCGGTGAGCTCCCGCGAAAGCCGGACCGAGTTGGCGGCGTTCTTCAACTCCTCGCGCGCGGACGCGTGATACGCCGCGATTCGATCGGCGAGCGCAGAGGACGAGCGCGTCAAGTATTTCTCTTCGAGGACTTCGAGCGCCCGCCGGTTGCGCCGGATGAGCGCCGCGTCCGACACGAGGAGCGGGACGAGCGACGCGAGGATGAGCGCGCCCGAGAGGAGAACGAAGAGGCGGAGCCGCCGCCTGCCGGGCTTCGGTTTCAAGGCTGACGCTCATTATAGCCGCGGGACTCCGACTTAGGTCGGATTCGACCGGCGCTCCGGAACCGGCGTCGGGACGGCGGGGTCTGGAGGGCCTGAAGGCGGCTTTCGCTGTCATCCTGAGCTTTCGCTCAGGACAGGCTCCGCGAAGGATCCGTTGCGTTAACGCGCGGGATTCTTCGGCGCTGCGCACCTCAGAATGACAGGACAAGGCGCGCCTGACCGCTAAAGTGAGCTTCCGCGTGTATTAAACGGCAAGCTCGCCGTCGCCGCCGCTGACAGCCACTCCGCTTCGGGAACCTGCTCGTCCACACGGGCTCGCCCGATCCTCTCGAGAAGGACACCGGCCGCCCCGTGCGCCGTCGCCTTTTTGTCGCGGGAGAGAAGTGGCCGCAGGATCTCGGCCGAGCGGACCGGCTCCGGAAACGGGCCGAGACGGGCGAGAACTTCGCGCACCCGTGCGGCGTCTCCTTCGGAGAGCCCGGCCCGATCGCGCGAGATCGTCAAGGCGGCGGTGATTCCCCATGCGACGGCTTCCCCGTGGCGGAGCTCCCGGTAGTTTCCCGCCGCCTCGAACGCGTGTCCCAGCGTGTGGCCGAAGTTGAGCAACCGTCGCTCTCCGTGGTCCTTCGGATCCGAAGAGACGATATCCAACTTGATCCGGGCGGCCGCGGCGACGAGCTCGAGGAGAGCCTCTTCGTCGCGCGTCAGAATCGCGGGCAGGAGAGCCTCGGCGCGCGCGGAACTCTCCGCATCCCGGATCCAGACACCCTTGAATGCCTCGACGAGCCCGCTCCTGTAGTCACGGTCCGGGAGGGTCGCGGTGGCGGACGGATCGATGACGATCGCGCGGGGCGGGTGGAAGGCGCCGAGCAGGTTCTTCCCGAGGAGATGGTCGACACCGGTCTTTCCGCCGATCGACGCGTCGGCCATTCCTGCGACCGTCGTCGGGACGGCGTTCCAGGTCACCCCGCGCAGGACGATGGCCGCGGCGAACCCGACGACGTCCGTGACGACCCCGCCGCCGACGGCAACGAATGCGTCGTCGCGACGAACGCCGGCGTGGAGAGCGCGGTCCGCGATCTCCCGCACCGAGTCGAGCGTCTTCGCCTCTTCCGAATCCTCGATTTCGAGGTCGAGAATCAGCGCCTGGGCGAGCGCCGGACGCAGCCGGTCCGCGGAGGAACGGGCGGCCCGCGAGGACACGAGGAGGAACCGGCCGGACGGAGAAACGAGCCGGCCGAGAGCGTCTTCCAGAAGCCCGCGCCCCAGCCAGAGGACGCTGTCGGTCCCGCCGATCCGAACCGCGATCCGCCCGACGGTCACGATTCGGGGCGGCGAACCGGTTCGATCGCGAGCTCCTCCAGCTGTGCCGGCTGGACCGACGACGGCGACCCGGTCATGAGGCACGTCCCGGAAGTCGTCTTCGGAAACGCGATGACGTCGCGCAGCGAGCCCGCGCCCGCGGCGATCATGCAGATCCGGTCGAGGCCGAGCGCGATACCGCCGTGCGGCGGCGCGCCATAGCGCAACGCGTCGAGGAGGAATCCGAAGCGCTCGCGCCCTTCCGCCTCCGAGATGCCGAGTGCGCGGAACACCCGCTCCTGCACGTCGGCTCGGTGGATGCGGATCGAGCCGCTGCCGAGCTCTTCGCCGTCCATCACGACGTCGTACGCCCGGGCGCGCACTGTGCCGGGCTCCTTCTCGAGACGTGAAAGATCTTCCTCGCGGGGCGATGTGAACGGATGGTTCATCGGGAACCACCTCTGGGTGTGGTGATCCCGTCCAAACAGCGGGAAATCCGTGATCCAGCAGAACGCGTGACGGGATGGATCGATCAAACCAAGTTCGCGCGCGGCCGAAACGCGAAGACCAGCGAGGGACGCCAGAACAGCATCCGCGGCATCGGCAACGATCAGGAAGAGGTCACCCTCGGAAACTTCCCCGGCCGAGATGAGCGAGTCCAGTATTCGATCCGAAAGGTTCTTCTTCGCCGGAGACGTGACCTCGCCACCGGCTCTTTTGATCCATACGAGGCCCCTGGCTCCGTGCGACTTCGCCGCGTCCGATAGCACATCCAGCGTCTTTCGAGAGAAGCCGGCTCCGCCCGGGACCCGGAGGCCTCTGACATATCCATCTATGAGCCTGGCGTGCTCGAACGGAGCGAAGCCGCTGCCGTGTACGGCTTCGGAAAGGTCGGTGATCGGCAAATCGAACCGGAGGTCAGGCCGGTCGGTTCCATACCTGAGCATCGCCTCGGGATAGGTAAGGCGAGGAAAGGGTGTCGGCGCCTCGATTCCCGCCGCGCCGAACGCCGCCGCGAGCACGGCCTCGACGACTCCGAAAACGTCGCCCTCGCTTGCAAAAGACATCTCGATGTCGATCTGCGTGAACTCCGGCTGCCGATCGGCGCGCAGGTCTTCGTCCCGGAAGCAGCGGGCGATCTGGAAGTAGCGTTCGAAGCCGGAGACCATGAGAATCTGCTTGAAGAGCTGCGGCGACTGCGGGAGCGCGTAGAACTTTCCGGGGTGCACGCGGGACGGGACGAGGTAGTCGCGCGCCCCTTCCGGCGTGGACTTCGTCAGCATCGGGGTCTCGACCTCGAGGAATCCCCGCTCGTGCAGCGTCCGGCGCACCTGGAACGCGATCTCGTCGCGCAGAACGAAGTTCTTCAGCATCGCCGGGCGGCGCAGATCGATGTAACGGTGCTGGAGCCGCAGCTCCTCGGTCGCGTTCGTCCGGTCTTCCGGCAGAAACGGGGGCGTGTCCGCCCGCGCCAGGAAGTCCAGGCGCGTGGCGGCGATCTCGATCTCGCCGGTCGCGATCTCGGAGTTGACCTGCTCGCTTGCCCGCCGCACGACCTCGCCTTCGATCTCAACGACGTCTTCCGCCCGGGCTTCGCCGGCCCGCTCGAGTGCCTCTTCTCCCGAGCGCGTCTTCTCGAAGAGGACCTGCACGATGCCGCTCCGGTCCCGGACGGTCAGGAAGATGAGCTCGCCCAGATCGCGGCGCCGCCCCACCCAGCCGCGCAGAAGGACGCGGCGTCCAGCGTCCACCGCCGAGAGAAGTCCCGCTGGCTGCCTCGCGAGGCTCACCGTTCCCTCGCGGCGCCGAGTCTCTCGGCGAGCTCCGAGCGCGGGAAGGTTTCCTGTTCCCCCGTGGCCAGCCTCTTGACGGTGACCGAGCCGTCCGCCCGCTCGCGTTCCCCGATCAGCACGGCGAGCAGGCCTTCCCGGTCGAACCCTCGGGCGTCAGCTTCTTCGAGGAGAGCGCCCGCACGCGCCAGGCCCTTCTTGATCCCGCGCGCCGCGAGGTCGACTTCCACGCACCCGCCGGGCAGGGCCGCGCGGATCTCGCGCGCAATCCGGGCCGCCTCGGCGAGGTCGTCGGAACGTTGGGGCACGACGACGACGCAGGCGCGGCGGGTCACCGTCAAAGGCGCGACCTGCAGGAGCCGGTCCTCTCCGATCGCGAAACCGATGGCCGGAACGGAAGGACCGCCGAGCGATTCGACGAGCGCGTCGTACCGTCCGCCGCCCAGGATCGCGTCTTGCGCTCCGAGATCTTCCGAGACGACCTCGAACACGGTTCGCGTGTAGTAGTCGAGCCCGCGGACGAGCGAGGGCTCGTCCCGGAAGGGAATTCCGGCGTCGGTCAGAAGCCGACGGACTTCGGCATGGTGCCGACGGGAGTCTTCATCCAGAAAGTCCACCGTGCGCGGAGCGCCCTCGAGCGCGGTGCGGACGCCCGGGTCCTTCGAATCGAAGAGCCGCAGCGGGTTCTCCGTCAGCTTGCGGCGGTCGTCTTCGCCGAAAGCGCCGGACCGCGGAAGGACATGCGCCTTGAGCATCTCGCCGAACGAAACGCGGGTCGCGGCAGTGCCGACCGAGTTCAAAGTCACCGACAGCTCGCGGAAGCCGAGCGCGCGAAGGAAGTCGAAGAGCATTTCGAGGACCTCCGCCTCCGCCGCCGGACCGGGAACCCCGAGGAGCTCGACGCCGATCTGCGAGAACTCGCGAAAGCGCCCCGCCTGCGGCCGCTCGTATCGGAACTGGGGCCCGATGTAGTACAGGCGCAGTGGCATCGGCCCGGCGGCAAGCCCGTTCTCGATCACGGCGCGGACGACGCCGGCCGTATTCTCCGGCCGCATCGACAGGGACCGTCCCTTCCGATCGGGAAACGTGTACATCTCCTTGTGGACGATGTCGGTCGTCTCGCCGACCGACCGCGCGAAGAGCGCGGTATCTTCGAGCACCGGCGTACGGATTTCGCCGTAACCCCGGGAACGGAAGATCTCCCGGGCGATTCGCTCGGCCTCGTTCCAACGCTCGCTCTCCGGCGGAAGCAGATCGCGCGTCCCTTTGACCGACCGGTAGCGCGGAGTCACGGGGCGATCGCCCAGCGCCCGTCGAGCCGGAAGTACTCCTCCTTGTACCGGAGGTAGTTGGAGTGAAAGTGCTTCAGGTCGTCGACCTCGGCTCCGGACAGCTCCCGGACCTGCCGCGCGGGTGCTCCGAGCCAGAGCGTGCGCGGGGGGACGACCGTTCGGGGCGTAACGAGCGCGCCCGCGCCGACGAACGCGGACTCGCCGACTTCCGCTCCGTCGAGCACCGTCGCCCGGATGCCGATGAGCGCCCCGCGCCGGACGACTGCGCCATGGACGATCGCGCCGTGGCCGAGCGTGACCTCCTCCTCGAGAATCGTCGGGTACTTCTTCTGCGTCACGTGGACCGCGCAGTTGTCCTGGATGTTCGACCGCGCGCCGACTCGGATGAAGTGGCAGTCGCCGCGGACGACCGAGTTGTACCAGACCGACACGTCGTCCCCGAGCACGACGTCGCCGATGACCGCGGCGGTCTCCGCGAGATACACGCGCTCGCCGAGAAGCGGCGCCTTTCCGGCATATTCTCGAACGGTGCCCATGAAAACGGGCAATCTAGCACGCCGCTGCCGCGATCACTCTTCCGTTTCGGGCCATCGAAACGCCCCGCGACGCAGCACCCGGAACGGCTCCCGCGTCGCGTCGATCAGGGTCGACGGCTCTCCTCCCGCCGTCGGACCACCGTCGACCACGAGATCGAGATCGGAGCCGAACGCCCGCTCGACCGCGTCCGGATCGCCGAGGGGAAGATCGCCCGAGCGGTTGGCGCTCGTGCCCGTGAGAGGACCGACGGCCGAAAGGAGCTCCCGCAGCCGGGGAGCGGCCGGCATGCGCAGGGCGAGGGTGACGCCGCCTCGCGACGCGGCGATCGGCGAGCGGAGCGGCAGGACGACAGTCAGCGCCGCCGGCCAGATCGCGAGGAAACGATCGAGCTGCGGCCGCTCCGCCGCGACACCGAGGGCGTCGAGTTGCGCGGGATCCGAGAACAGCACGAGAAGCGGCTTGCCGTCGTCCCGTCCTTTGATCGCGAAGACGCGGGAGACGCCGGTCTCGTTCGTCGGATCCGCGGCGAGACCGTAAAACGTCTCGGTCGGAACTGCCGCGACCCCTCCACGAGCGAGGACGACCGAGAGACGCGTGAGCTCTTCCGCCGACGCGAGCAGGTCGGGAAGGCGGACGCGCCGCATTTCACCGCCCGACGTAGCGGTCGTAGAGGGCGACGGCCCGGACGGTGTCCCCGGTGCCGCGCACGACGCAACGCCCGTCGGAGAATATAGTCAGGGAGACTCCATCCAGGTCGGCGTTCAGGAGCTGCGGCGAGCGCCGCACCTCTCCGACGCGAGCCAGGCGTTCTTCCAGGGCGTCGAAATCGGGCCGTGCCCGGCCGGCCGGCGCGACTTGAACCGAGCGGCGGCCGCAGAGCTTGACGACGTCCGCGGCGCCGTCTCCTTCGAGCGCCGGAAAACGCGTTCCGGAACAGACCGGACAGGATGGCGAAGGGCGAACGGCCTCGAACGAGCGGTGCGATCGAAAGCCGCCGTCCCAGATCGAGAGCGAGAGGATCCCCCGGGACGGCTCGCTGTCGACCGCGAGGCGCAGCGCTTCCGTGACCGCGACGGAAGCCACGAGCGGCGGGAGAGTCGGGACAATACCCACGGTGTCGCAGGTCGGGCTCGATCCCGCCGGCGGAAGAGCCTCGAGGTAGCAGCGCAGGCAGGGCGTCAAGCCGGGCACCGACACGGTCACGAGCCCTTCATCGCCGACGCATGCCGCGTAGATTGATGGAATGCCGAGGGCGCTCGCGGCGTCCGAGACGAGGAGCCGCGTCTCGAAGTTGTCCGAGCCGTCGACGACGACGCCGTGAGACCGGAGAATCTCCCGGGCATTTTCGAAATCGAGATCGACAACGACGGCGCGGACGTCGACTTCCGGCGCGATCCGGCGAAGCCGTTGCGCCCCCGCGGCCGCCTTTGAAACGACGCGCGCCGCGTCCTCCGCATCGAAGAGGAACTGTCGCGCGAGGTTCGACTCCTCGACGACGTCGCGGTCCACGAGCGTCAGCCGTTCGACGCCGGCGCGGGCCGCCATCTCCGCCGCGGCGGCGCCCACGGCGCCGACCCCGACGATCGCGATGGAAAATCGCGCGATCTTCTCCTGGCCCGCCTCCCCGATCCCGGAGAAAAGGACGGAGCGCGAGTGCCGGTCGTCCCGCCTCACGCGTTCCCTGCCTGCGCGAGCAGCTCCCGGGCGTGCCGCAGCGCGGTCTCCGGGACCTTTTCTCCGGCGAGCATCCGGGCGATCTCGTCCACCCGTTCCCGGCCTTCGAGGAGGCGCACGGCCGCGATCGTGCGCCCCTTGAGCTCCTTCTTTTCGGCGCGGAAGTGACGGTCGGCCAGCGCCGCGATTTGCGGCACGTGGGTTACGCAGAGGACCTGCCCGCGCTGCGCCAGCGCGCGGAGCTTCTTCCCCACGGACTCCGCCGTCCGACCCCCGATCCCGGCGTCCACCTCGTCGAAGACGAGGGTCCGCCGCCGGCCGCCGCGCGCCGCCGCGACCGACTGCACGGCGAGCTGGAGGCGCGACAGCTCTCCGCCCGAAGCGATTCGGTCGAGCGGCCTCTCCGGCTCTCCCGGGTTCGGCTGAAAGAGGAGCGACGCACGCTCCTGGCCCGACCGGCGGGGAGCGTCGCCGTCGAAGGCCGTGACCTCGACACGGAAACGCGCCTTCTCGAGCGCGAGGCCACCGAGCTCCTTCTCGACCGCCGCGGAAAACCGGGGAGCCGCGGCCCGCCTCTTCGCGGACAGCGCAAGAGCTGCCTTGCCGTAGGCGTCCCGCGCCCCGCCCTCCTCGCGCTGGCGCCGATCGAGGGCATCTTCGATGTTCGCGAGATCGCTCCGTTCGGCGGTGAGCTTCTCGAGCAGAGCGCGCACGTCGACGAGCGTCGGTCCGTACTTGCGCCGGACGCGGGAAAGCTTCTCCAGTCGCGATTCGACCGCGGTCAGCCGGTCCGGATCCGACTCGATTCCGGCGGCGGCGTCCCGCGCCGCCGCCGCGAGATCCGAAACCCGGCGCTTGATTTCCTCGATCTCCTCGACGCGGCTCTCTTCGCGCGGATCGATCGCCGCGAGGTCGGCGAACGCTCGCGCGGCCTCTCCGAGCCGGTCGGCGGCGGACGCCTCCCCCTCCGAGAGCGCGGCGAGAGCGGTCTCGCCCGCGAGCCGGATCCGGTCGGCGTGAAGAAGCCGTTCCCGCTCGAACGACAGCTCTTCCGCCTCCTTCTCGTCGGGAGCCGCCGCCTCGATGTCGCGGATCTGAAAATCGATCGTTTCGAGCCGTGCGGAACGGTCTCGTCTCGAGGCCTCCAGCTTCTCCAGCGCTTCGCGGGCCGCCGACCAGGACCGAGCCGCGTCTGCGACCTCCTCCCGCTCCGCGGACGCTGCCGCGAACGCATCGAGGAGATCGAGCGGCGCGTCGGCGTCGACCAGCTCTCTTTCCGAGTTCTGTCCCTGGATCGAGACGAGACGGTCGCCCAGCCGGGCGAGGGTGCGAATCGCAGCCGGTTCGTCCTCGACGAAGGCGCGGCCGCGGCCGTCGGGCGAGAGCTCGCGGCGAACGAGGAGCGTTTCTAAGGACGGCAGGCCCGCATCCTCGAGGATTTCCCGCACCGGGCGATCGCACTCGAACTCCCCCGCCACCACGAGCCGCTCGGCGCCACGGCGAACCAGATCGGCGGAGCCCCGGGCGCCCGCGAGAAGAGCCAGGGCATCCACCAGGATGGATTTCCCGGCTCCCGTCTCGCCGGTCACGACGGTCAGACCGGGCCCGAGCTCGAGGTCGAGATCCTCCACGATCGCGAGGTTCCGGATCGTCAGACGGCGCAGCACGGGGGAAGAATAGTCCCAGGTCCCCCTTGCCGCTTGAGGAGCGGGACCCGGGACTTCGAACTTAGGACTTCGTCTTCTTTTGTCCGATCGGTTTGGCCGGAATTCCGGCCGCGATCACGCCGGCGGCGACGGGCTTCGAGACCACTCCCATCGAGCCGATCAACGCGTCCGCCTGGATCTCGACCCCGGACAGCACGACGGCATGGTAGGTAATGCGGACCCGGTCGCCGATCACGGTGCGCCCGAGCGAGACGTCGTGGATGTCCTCGACGGCGTGCGAGTGCGAGTAGATGTTCGCGTAGTCGGAGATCGACGCGTCGTCGCCGATGACCACCTCTCCGCGGTCGTCGATCAGGACGTTCCGATGGATCGTCACTCCGTTGCCGACCGACAGGTTGTACCCGAACGAAAACTCCACCTCGTGAAAAATACGGACGTCCCGCCCGCAGCGACGGAAAACCCGCTCCGCGAGCATCGCCCGGACCTTCGTACCGAGCCGGACGTTCCGGCCCACGGGGGAGTGGTCGAACATCTGCCAGAACCAGAGAAGCGGTTTCACGCGGGCCCACTTCGTCAAGTCGATCTCCCGGTAGTACTCCGCCTCGAGAGTCGCGTTGCGCGGATCGAACGAGGCGAGGAGCGCGCGGATGGCGAGCGGAGACGACGGATCCCCGGCCGCCTCCTCCCAGTTGACGTCGCGGCCCAGATACAGGCGGGTCAACGCTTCGCGGGCGACGACATTCCTGTCGAGCGCGGAATCATCGAGCTTCTCCGCCAGCTCCTCCACGAAGCGGGGATACACTTCCTCCCCCGCCAGACCGATCGAAAACCTGCGCAGGGGCATGTGGCGGCGACGCTAGCAGAGCGATTTCGGCCAGTCAAACTCGCGACCGCGTTGATTCTCGTCGCGCTTCTCGAGACACCGCTGTGCGCTCTGCCGAGCGCGGCGCGATCCGCAGGAGCCGCCCGGACGGAAGCGCGCGCCGAATCGAATCTCGTCTTTCGCCGGATCGATCGCGCGAAAAAGAGATCGACGACCGCGCCCTTCGCGAGACGATCGAAGAGCTCGTGTCGTGTGGGACGAGACAGTCTCTTTCCTCGTGGGAGAATCGGAAGCGCGGGATCGGGTGCGGACGCGAAAAAAGTCCCGCTAGCTCTCTTCTTCCTCTCGCCCGCGTCGGGGCGAGGCGTGCGCTCTCGTCCCGGCGCCCGGGTTCGAGCCCCGCGGCGCGCCGCGACGAGTCTTTCCCGGCCGGCCGCGACGAACCTGTCTCTCAGCCGAACCCTTTCCGAAATGCCTCCTCAGGAAATCGATGGTCAGCGCGACGCCGAAGCCGGTCGCCCCGGCTGCATACCCGGCGTGCTCCTTTTCGAAGTGCGCGACGCCGGCGATGTCTATGTGCGCCCAGGCAACGTCCTTCGGGACGAACTCCTTCAGGAAAACGGCGGCGGCGATCGATCCTGCATTGCGGCCGGCGGTGTTCTTCATGTCCGCCCACTCGGACCGGAGGTTCTCGCGATAGTCGTCCCAGAGCGGGAGGCGCCAGAGACGCTCCCCACTCGCTTCCCCCGAAGCTAGGAGCTCGGTCGCGAGCGTCTCGTCGTCCGTGAAAAGGGCGGCGCACTCGTGTCCGAGGGCGACGAGAACCGCCCCGGTCAGCGTCGCAAAGTCGAGGAGGACGTCGGGCCGGAACTTGCCCGCGTAGGAAAGGGCATCCGCCAGCACGAGTCGACCCTCCGCGTCCGTGTTGTCCACTTCGACCGTCTTGCCGTTCCCGAACCGCAGGATGTCGCCGGGGCGCGTGGCCGAACCGCTCGGCAGGTTCTCAGTCAATGGAGCGAGCGCGACGACCGAAACCGGTAACCGGAGCGCCTTCGCCGCCCGCGCGCACGCGAGGACCGTGGCCGCTCCCATCATGTCGTATTTCATCTCGCCCATCGACGCGGCCGGCTTGATCGAGATCCCTCCGGAATCGAAAGTGATGCCCTTTCCGACGAGGACGGCGGTGCCGCGAGGCCTCGCGGGCCGATACTCGGCGATCACGAACGCCGGCGGTCGGGCGCTGCCCGCGTTGACGGCGAGAAGGCCCGCCATCCGTTCCGCCGTGATCCGGGTCTTCCCGAGAACGCGCACCGTCAGACCGTCGCGATGGCCCGCGTCGATCGTCGCCCGCGCGAGCTCGGCCGGGCCGAGATCGTTGGCCGGCGTGTTTCCGAGATCGCGCGCCCAGGAGACGGCTTCCGCGACGACCTGCGCTTCTGAGACGGCCGCCATGAGAGGCGTCGTCGCGACGTCCTCGGCGGGCACGACGACGGCGCTCGTCTGGCCGCGAAGCCGAACCTTCCTGCCGGCCGACTTGTAGCGCTCGAAGGCGTAATCGGCGAGGGCAAGGTGGGGCAGGAGTGCGCGAAGCATCGCGTCATCCACACCGGCCCCGAAAACGAGAAGAAGATGCGAGCGCGAGCGCGACGCGCTCTCTCCCACGGCCCGGCGCAGAGCCCGACGCAGCCGCGCGAGCGACGCCGGGGCCGGTCCGAGACCGATGAGCAGCCACGCGCCGTCCCGGCCCGATGCCGCCGCGATCTCCCGGTCCCGGCCCCGAAAGCCGGCATTGCGCGCCGCTACGCGGATCGAGTCCGCCAGCGGCCGCGGAACGCCGCGTCCCGGATCGCGCCCTTCGTGCAGGAAGGCGACGCGCCAAAGAGACGCGGAACGGGAGACGGATTTTGCAATCTCGAGCCGCACAAAAAAACCATAGCAGAACGGGGCCCTGAATCCCCCTCGAGGTGCTAGTGTTGCGCGCCATGCCGCCGGCCGCGGTCACCGAGACGCACCTGTCGGGCGCGCGGCTGTCCCGGCGCGGCAAGGTCCGGGAACTCTACGACCTGGGCGACGCGCTCCTGCTCGTTGCGAGCGACCGCATCTCCGCGTACGACTGCGTGCTTTCCCCCGGAATACCCGACAAGGGAAAGATCCTGACGCAGCTTTCGAACTTCTGGTTCGAGAGGTTCGCAGACGTCGAGAACCACCTGATCGAGACGGAGGTGACGCGCTTTCCTGGGCCGCTCCAGGAGGACGGACCGATCCTCGAGGGACGCTCGGTCGTCGTGAAGAAGGCGGAAGTCATCCCCTTCGAGTGCGTGGCGCGCGGATACCTGGCCGGGTCGGGCTGGGCCGAGTATAGGAAAACGCGCGAAGTGTGCGGAGTGCGGTTGCCGCCGCGGTTAGTCGAGGCGGAGCGGCTCCCCGAGACAATCTTCACGCCGGCGACGAAGAGAGCGCGCGGGCACGACGAGAACGTCCCGTTCTCCCGCATGGTCGACGAGCTCGGCTCCGAGGAAGCGGGAATTCTGCGGGATCGGACGCTCGAGCTCTACGAAAGAGCGCGGCAGTATGCCGAGACTAAGGGACTGCTTCTCGCCGACACGAAGCTCGAGTTCGGACGGCTCGACGGGCGGGTGATCTGGATCGACGAGGCGTTCACGCCCGACTCCTCGCGCTACTGGGACGCCCGCACCTGGACCCCGGGCCGCACGCCCGTGTCGTTCGACAAACAGTTCGTCCGCGACTGGTTGGACTCGACGGGCTGGGACCACCGGCCGCCCGCGCCGCGGTTGCCCGAGGGCGTCGTGCGCACGACGCGGGAGAAGTACCTCGACGCCTACCGGTCTCTGACCGACACCCTGCCGGCGCATCTCTCGCTCTGATCCCGGTCTGAACCCGAGCGATTTTTTCCATCGTTTCGTAACGTCCTGACGCCGCGGAGCTAATGCTCCCGGGGCGCCGTGCTGCGCTTTCTTGGCACGGCCTTTGATGGGGACAACCCCGATGCCCTACGTCAGGGTCTTCAGCAAGGAGGAAAACATGTCCAAGCCGCTCAGACTCTTCATTCTGATCCTCGCCGTCGGAGCGTTTGCCGGGGTCGCTCTGGCTCAGAACGCGCAGTACAACACCGGCGGGCCCACGGCGAACACGCTGCAGCTGAAGCTGCTCGAACCCGCGGAGGGCGCGACGATCACCGGAATGCAGGTGCGCGTCGGGGTCTCCTACAACACGCGCAACTTCGGTGAAGGACAGGGGACGAAGTTCGGCGAGGCCAACTTCCCGCAGCCGACGTTCGACATTTACCTCGACAACGATCTCAAGAAGACCGTCAAGGGCACCGAAGCCAACGTCGTCTTCATCGACAACGTTCCGGTTGGCACCCACAAGATCGTCGTCATGGCGAAGAACGTGAGCGGCGAAGTGATCGACCGTAAGGAGGTCCACATCACGACGGTCGCGGCCAGGGAGGCGACCACCACCACATCGACGACGACTTACGAGGCGCGGACCGCGCCGGAACCGCCGCCGGCGCCCGCTCCGGTCGTCGAGCCGCCTGCGCCGCCGCCGCCTGCGCCAGCGCCGATCGAGGCTTTGCCGAAGACCGGCACGGCGTATCCGAGGATCGCGGCGGCCGGCCTGGCGCTTGCGCTGGTCGGAATTTCGCTCGCCCGGAAGGCTCGGTAAGGACTTCCCGCTTGCCCGGTCCGTCACTCGCGGCGGACCGGGCATTTGTCTGTCATGGGCTGCACGGAAATCGCTTCGACGGTCAAAGCGGTCATCCGAAGAGCGTTCGCCCCGGCGGGAACGATCCTCGTGGCCGGAGCCCTCCTTCTCGGAGCGGGCGCGCTCGAGTCGCTCGGCTCCCATTTTCGGTTCGGCGCGCCCCACAGCGCTCTTCCTGTCCCGCTCGGAAAGATCTGCGCCGGTGACACGGTGGCGCGGATCGCGGTGCCGCGCCTGCGCTTCGAGACGGCCGTGCGCGAAGGAGTCGACGAGGACACGTTGGCGTACGGGCCCGGTCACGTCCCCGGAACGGCGCTCCCCGGAGACGAGTCGGTCCGGAAGCAGTCGGTCATCGCGGTCGCGAGGGACGTCGCCTCCTCGTTCGCCACGAAGCTCGTCCTCGGCGATCGGGTGGAGCTGCGGACGCCGTTCGGCCTGAGAAGCTACCGGGTCGTGGAAAGACGCACGCTGAAAGCGGACGAGATCCAGATTGCATCCGGGGGGCCGCCGGCGCTCACTATTCTCGCCCCCTATCCTTCCGATTCGATCGGACCCGCCCCGCTTCGGCTCGAAGTCCGGGCCGAGCCGTGCGGTCCCGAGAGAGCGAGCTCGGTCACGAGATCGGTGACGCGGTCCACCGGACGGAGCGCTACGCTTGCCGCACTCTCCGCCTCCCGCGCGTTGCGCGAGGGAAGATAGACGTTCTCGAATTTGAGCGCGGCCGCCTCGCGGATTCGCGCGGGCGCCGCCGAGACGCGCCGGACCTCGCCTAAAAGCCCGATCTCGCCGAAGAAGACCGAAGAGCCGGGAAGAGGTTTCCCGCGCGCCGACGACAACAGGGCCGCCACGACCGCGAGGTCCGCGGCCGGCTCGGTCACCTCGAGACCGCCGGCGCAGGAGACGAAAACCTCGCGCGAAGCGAGCGGGAGTCCGGAGCGCTCGAGGACGGCGAGCAGGAGCGCGAGCCGTCCGGCGTCCACTCCGATCGCCACGCGCCGGGGCGAGCCCGGGATCGGCGCGCCGACGAGCGCCTGGACCTCCACCAGAAGGGATCGGCTCCCCTCGCGGGCCGCCGTCACCGCGCTTCCCGCCACTCCCGCGCGTCGCTCGGAGAGGAGCGCCGCAGAGGCGTTCGCGACCTCTTCCAATCCCCGGGAGCCCATTTCGTAGAGAGCGACCTCGTCCACCGCGCCGAACCGGTTCTTCGTTGCGCGCAGGATGCGCCGCGAGGAGCCGCGTTCCCCGTCGATCGCGATGACCGCATCGACGAGGTGCTCGAGTAATTTCGGTCCGGCAAGGCTTCCATCTTTGGTGACGTGGCCGACGAGCAGAACGGGAACGCCCCGCTCCTTGGCGTACCGAACGAACGCCGCCGCCGACTCGCGCACCTGCGATACGGTGCCGGCCGCGGAGGAAAGGCCCGCGTGACGCACGGCCTGGATCGAGTCGACCACGACCGCCGCCGGAGCGCAGCCGGCGGCTTCCGCTACGATGCGCTCCACGTCGGTCTCGGCGATCACGAGGAGGCGATCGCCGGTAATGCCCAGGCGGTCGGCGCGAAGACGGACCTGGTCGGCGGACTCCTCGCCGGCGGCGTAGAGGACTTCCCGCGATCGCTCGGCGATGCCGCGAGCCGCCTGGAGGAGCAGAGTGGACTTGCCGATGCCCGGCTCCCCGCCCACGAGGACGACCGAGCCGGAGACGAGGCCGCCTCCCAGAACCCGATCGAGCCCGGGGAGGCCGGTAACCACGCGGTCTTCCGCCCGTGCTTCGATCTCCGGGAGAGAACGGGCGCGCGCTTCGCCCGGCCGGATCGGAGCGGGGGGAACCGACGTCGCAACCTCCTCGACGTAGGAGTTCCACTCGCCGCACTCCGGGCACCGACCCAGCCACTTCTGCGACGAAGCGCCGCAGGACTGGCAGGCAAAGAGGGTGGTGACTTTGGGCGACATCCGAAGTTGAATTGTCGCCGGTTTCTCCGGTTATCGCCGGGTGGGAATCGAACCCAGCAGATATTTGATGTCGTCGTCGCTCCAGCGCAGGCCCGCGCCGAAGAAGAGGGAATCGGCTTTGCGACTGCGGTTCAGGAAGTCGTCCCAGCCGCCGGTGACGAAGACCGAGGGTGAGAAGTAAAACCGGCTGGTGAGCTTGGCGTGGGCCGAGTAGCCCGGCCGATTGAAATCCCACAGATCCGCGGAGAAGCGCAGCCGGTCCTTCAGGGTCATGTAGTCGATGCCGCCGCCGCCCCGCGACTCGAGGAGGCCCGCTCGAATCGCGAACTCTTTCCACCGGTACCCGAAGAGGGCGGATAGCGCGAATTCGTCCTTCAGCTCCTGCGTGTCGGTGATGGTCTGCTCGACGTGACCGTCCGGAAAGACCGTCCTCACGGTCGTCGTCGTGCTGGTGCGCTTGCCGAGAGGCTGGCTCGAGAGCTCGACGCGGTAGAAGTGCGGCGAATCCTTCGGATCGACGTCGAGCGTGAAATAGGCCTTCCCTTTCCCGGGGCCGGCCAGGTATTCGGAGCGCAGCCCGAGGTCGATCTTCAGCCTCTCTGCCGCGCCCAGCGCCTTGTTCAAACCCGCGACCCCTTCCTTGACGGCGACCAAGGCATCGTTCAGATTCTTGTGGGTCTCATCGCTCTGGACGAGCTTGCCGACCGTCCCCTCCCCTTCCCGGATTTTCCCGGTGATCTGGTTCAGGTTGTCGGTCGTCGTCTCGAGCTTCCCGGAGATCTCCCGGATGTTCGACAGTCCCTGGGAAACGTTCCCCTCGTTGGCGGCAACCAACGAGTCGACGCGGGCGACGAGCTCTTTCATCGCCGTGGAGAACTCGCGGAAGTTCGCGATGGTCGCGTCGACGCCCACGCGGTTCGACTCGACGATCGCGCGCACTTCCTCGCTGATCAACCGCATGTTCTCGACGATGTCCGAGAGCCGCTCCTCCCCCTGGGGGCCGCCGATCGATTCCTTGAGACTCTTGGTGATCGATTTGATGTCGATCTCGATGTCGCGAGCGAGCTTCGTGATCTCGTCGAAGGAGACCGGGACCCCTCCGAGGATCACCGAGTTGTCCGGGAGCGGCGCCGCGCCGAACGGACCGGGCACCAGCTCGACGTATTTCTCGCCGAGGAGCCCCAGGCTCTCGATGGAGGCGGAAGCGCCCTGCCGCAGAAAGACGTTCGGGTCGAGCTCGATGTCGACGAACGCTTTCCCCTCGACCAGGCGGATCTTGCCGACCTTGCCGACCTTGACGCCCGCCACGCGCACGGCGCTCTTCTCGTCCAACCCCCCGACGTCCTTGAACTGGACCGTGACCTTTCGCGGACGGCCGTGGCCGACGCGGATGTCCTCGATCTTCCAGATGAGCAACGCCGTGATCGCGAGAACGATCAGGAAAAACGCCCCGACTTTCGCCGCCGTACTCATGGCCCCTCCGAAACCGCGGCCGCCCCTTCCCGCTCGAACTCTACCGTGAGTGGACCTTCCGCTTTCCCCTGGACGAATTGACGGACCGCCGGATTCTCCGACTCGAGGAAATCCTCCGGCGATGCCTGGTAGAGAAGTTTTCCGCCGGCGAGCAGCGCGACCCGGTCGCCGATCTTGCGCGCGCTCTCCATGTGGTGCGTGATCGTGACGATCGTGACATCGAGCTTCTCCTTCAGCTCGAGGATGACCTCGTCGATGACGTCGGTCATGATCGGATCGAGGCCCGTGTTCGGCTCGTCGAAAAGTAGGATCTGCGGCTCGTGCGCGATCGCGCGCGCGAAGCCGACCCGGCGGCGCATGCCGCCCGAAAGCTCCGAAGGCCGTTTCCCTTCGACGTTCGGCAGATGAACGAGCGAGAGGCACTCGCGCACCCGCTCCCGAATCTCGGAAGGAGGGCGGCCCGAACGCCGTAGGGGAAACGCGACGTTGTCGAACACGCTCATCGAGTCGAACAGCGCGCCCTCCTGGAAGGACATCCCGAACTTCTTCCGGACGGCGGTCCGCTCGAGGTCCGAGAGAGCCCAGAAGTCCCGGCCGTCCACGAACAACTTGCCGGAGTCGGGCCGGATGAGCCCGATCAGGTGCTTCAGGAGGACGCTCTTGCCGGTGCCGGAAGGGCCCACGACCACGAGGGATTCCCCTTCCGGAATCGAGACGTCGATACCGTCGAGGACGACCTTGCCCTGGAAGGACTTATGAAGGTCCTCGACCCGGATCTTCGGCGTCTGAGCCGGCGTTTCCCTCGGAATGGCGCTCAAAAGAGGAGCTTCGTCAGGAAGAAGTCCGCGAACAGCACGGTCAGACTGCCGGAGACCACGGCGCGGGTCGTCGCGCGCCCGACCCCCTCGGCTCCCCCTTCGGTGTAGTAACCGCGGACGCACGCCAGCAGCGAGAAGATGAGTCCGAAGACGGCCGCCTTGATGATTCCGGACGTGACGTCGGAGACCTCGAGGAACTGAAACGAGTTCTCGATGTACGTGATCGGATTTGCTCCGAAGAGCTGCACGGCGACGAGGTAACCGCCGTACATCCCCACGAAATCGCCCAGGATGACGAGCAGCGGCATCATCAGCACCGAAGCGGCGACCCGCGGCACCACCAGGTACTGAACCGGCTCGGTCCCGAGCGCGGTCAGCGCGTCGATCTGCTCGGTCACCCGCATCGTGCCGATCTCCGCGGCCATGGCGCTTCCGACGCGGCCCGTCACCATGAGGGCAGTCAGGACCGGAGCGAGCTCGCGGGTGAGCGAGAGGGCGACGACGCTTCCGACCAGGCTCTCCGCGTGGAACCGCTTGAACCCGTTGAAGGTCTGGAGTGCCAGGACCATTCCGGTGAAGAGGGTCGTCAGGAAGACGACCGGAATCGAGTCGACACCGACCCGAACCATCTGCCGGAAGAGCTCGACGACGTCGTAGGGAGGCCGGACCAGCCAGCTGGCGGTGCTCCCCAACATCTGGAAGAAACGGCCGAGCTCCTCCAGCACGCGAAGGAACACGCGGCCGATGGCCTCGAGGATTCTCACTGAGGGTACACGCGGGGTACGCGCGAGCCGATCCCGCAGAAGATTTCGTACGGGATCGTGTCCGCGGCTCGGGCGAGGTCCCACGCCGTGATGCGGCTTCCACCCTCGCTTCCGAGGCAGACCACGCGGTCTCCGTTTTGCGCGCCTGCGCCGCTCGCGTCCACGAGAGTCAGGTCCATGCTCACCGCGCCCACCACGGGCATTTCTTTCCCGCGCAACAAGACGCGAACGCGCCCCGAAAAGGATCGCCGGAAGCCGTCATGATAGCCGATCGGCAGGACCGCAATCGTCGAGGCTCGCTCGGTAACGAAGCGTCCTCCGTAGCCGAGAGAAGTGCCCGGCGCGACTTCGCTCACCGCCATCACGCGCGTCTCGAGCGTCAGTGCGGGAGCGAGCGTGCCACCCTCCCCCGCTTCCTTCGACGGCGCGACCCCGTAGAGCGCGAGACCCGGCCGAACGGCATCAAACCAGGTGTCGCGGTGAAGGAGGATCCCGGCGGAGTTCGCCAGGTGAACGACTCCGGGATCCAGGCGGGCGGCGGCGAGCGCCGCGACGCCGTCTCGGAAGACGTCGACTTGCTTCGCGGTTCGGGGAGATTTCGGATCCTCGGCGCAGGCGAGGTTGCTGAACGTACCGGCCACGCGAAGCCCGGACGAGCGGGTGAGGAGCTGGCAGAGCGCGCCGAGCGCCTCCGGCACAAATCCGATTCGGCCCATCCCCGTGTCGAGCTTGAGGTGGACGGGAAGCGGATCCGAGAACGTCCGCGTGGCTTCGACAAACTCATGGGCCTGCCGGAGGTCGTACAGGGACGGGACGAGCCCATAGGCGCGGAGCGCGCCCGCGTCGGCGGGATCGGAATAGTTGAGCAGCAGGATCTCGCCTTCGATGCCGGCGCGGCGCAGCGCGATTCCCTCCTCCGCCATCGCGACCGCGAAGCGCGTTGCGCCTTCGCGCGACAGCCGCCGCGCGACCGGCGCCGCTCCGTGGCCGTAGGCGTCCCCCTTGACCACGCAGAAGATTCCGCGCTCGGCGCCGACCCGGTCCCGGAGCAGCCGGTAGTTCCGCGCGATCGCGTCGAGGTCGATCGAGGCACGCGTGGGCCTCACGATCTTCTCTCCGTCGCGGAGCGCGCCTCGCTCTTCACGGGGCGAAGGATGTCAGAGACACGCCGCCGCAGGAAGGCGAAGTCGCCGGATCAGAAAGGCTCGAGCGCTGTGCTCGCGTAGTTCGCGAACGTCATGTGGTCCGCGAGGAAGACCAGAGGGAAGTCGCCGGTCGGGCCGTTGCGCTGCTTGGCAATGAGAATGTCGGCAATGCCCTTCTTTTCGGTCGAGGGATCGTAGAGCTCCTCTCGGTAGAGGAAGATGACGACGTCCGCGTCTTGCTCCAGCGATCCCGATTCGCGAAGGTCCGCGAGCTGCGGCCGGCGCATTTCTCCCGTTCGGCGCTCGGGTTGCCGCGAGAGCTGGGAGAGCGCGATGATCGGCACGTGGAGCTCCTTTGCGAGGAGCTTCAACCCGCGCGAGATCTGAGAGACCTCCTGCGTGCGGTTATCGAACCGGCCGTGGCCCATCATCAGCTGCAGGTAGTCGACGACCAAGAGATCCAGCCCGTGCTCCCGCTTCAACCGCTGCGCCTTCGCCCGCATCTCGGGAACGGAGAGCGCGGAGCCGTCGTCCACGAAGAACCGCGCGCCCGCGACTTTCGACTGCGCGATCACGAGCCGCGTGATCGCCTCGCTCGAGGCATAGCCGTCCCGCACTTTCTTGGCGTCGACGTCCGCTTCGGAGCAGAGGACCCGGAATCCGATCTGCTCCTTGGACATCTCGAGCGAGAAAAAGCCGACCGATCGGCCCTCGCGGATCGACACGTGCTGCGCGATGTTCAAGGCGAGAGAGGTCTTTCCGACGGCCGGCCGGGCAGCGAGGATGATCAGGTCGGTGCTCTGGAATCCGGAGGTCAACCGATCGAGCTCGATGAAACCGGTGGCGAGCCCCGAGACGGCGCCGCTCCTCTCTTTGGCCTCGTCGATGATGTCGAGGTTGTGGCGCGTGATCTCGCCGATCCGCTCGAAGCCTCCGGACACCGCGTCCTCGGCGATGTCGAAGATCTCTCCGGTGACGTCGCCCAGGAGCTTCTGCGCGTCTTTCTCCTGGGCGAGTCCTTCCCGAACCATCCGCTGTCCCGCGCGGATCAGCCGCCGCAGAGTCGACTTTTCCTTGACGATGCGCGCGTAGTACTCGACGTTTGCCACGTCCGGCACGCCGTCCAAGAGGGACGAGAGGTACGCGGCGCCTCCCGCCTTCTCGACCGCCCCCGTTCGGCCGAGCTCCTCGCGGAGAGTCAGGACATCGATCTCCGCCGAGCGCTGGGCGAGGTCGGACATCGAGCGGTAGATCCGCCGATGCGTGTCGGGGAAGAAGTCGTCCTCTTTGAGGATCGGAAAGACGGAGGCGAGCGAGGAGGGTTCGAGCAGAATCGCGCCGAGGACGGATCTCTCCGCTTCGAGGTTCTGAGGAAGCCCCTTCTCGGCGGTTAATTCTTCGAGCATCGGAGAGGTGGGGTGCATTCTTCTTCCCGTCTCCGCCGCTGTCAACGCTCGAAGAATTTCCGCATCCATCCGGCGAAGGCCTCCTCACGGCGGGCGCGGCGGAAAAAATTTCTTTTCCGCAGCGCCTCTCTTTTCCGCAGAGGTTCGCGCGATCAGAGGGACAGATGATGTCCGAGAGGACGTCCGGGCGCCGTCGTCACCAGACGAACGCCTTGTCCGCGGCGCGGATCAGTGAAACCGCCGTCGGCCATCCTACGATCTCGTCGACCGCGGCCCGGACGGCGCCGAGGTCGAGCTTCCGGTTCACTGCCGACGCGGAACAGCCGAGCGACCGCAGGAGACCGGTCTCGCGCGCCCCCGCGAGCAGCGCGGCGGTACTCGATTCGCCGGCCGATTCCTCGAGATCTCCGGAGACGAGGGCGTCGAGCGCGCCGTCGAACCACACGAGCGTCACGGAAATCCCGAGCGAGGTCGCGGCCGCGGCCATCGCGGCCGCCTCGGTCAACCCGCCCTCCTCGGCGCGGTGGAGGAGAACGACCCAGCTCTGGCGGTCGGAGCCTCCCGTCATCCCGTCATCCCCGCGGCATCCGGGCGCGCAGTGTTTCGAGCATCCGGGCATCGCCGAACACTCCGCCCGGAAACTTCTTTCCCTCGACCGATCCGTGGAAGTCGCTTCCGGCGGTCGGCGCGAGACCGAGGTCCCGAGCGAGCCTGCCGAATCGCTCTTCCTCCCCCGGACCGTGATCGGGGTGGAAGACCTCGACGGCGTCGAGGCCCGCACCGGCGAGGCCGGCAATCAACGTCTCGGCGTCGTGGTACCAGACGGAGTGGGCGAGCGAGCACACGCCACCCGCCCGATGCACCGCTGCGACAACCTCGGCCGCCGGCCACCTCTCGTACGGCACATACCAGGGATGCTCTTCACCCAGGAAGCGATCGAAAGCTTCGTCGTTCGTTGTCGCGTATCCGCCGCGGATCAGGGCGCGCGCGATGTGCGGCCTCCCCCAGACGCCGTCCCCCACGTCCGCATGGATCGCATCGAGATCGATCGCGAATCCTGCCTGGACGAGCTTCTGCGCCATCCGCTCGCCGCGGGTCCGCCGGGCTTTCTGTCGCTGTCCGAGGATCGCGTTGAAGGCGTCATTCGTCTCGTCCACGAAGAGCGCCAGGATGTGAACGTCGTTCTCCCCCGCGAAGTTGGCGGAGATCTCCGTGCCGGAGATGAGCTCGATCCCGCGCCGCCGCGCCTCTTCGCGCGCCTCCGGTAGCCCCTGCAACGTGTCGTGGTCCGTGAGCGCGAACGCGTCGATCCCCCCCTCCGCCATGCGGCGGACGAGCTCGCCCGGTGCGTCGAGCCCGTCAGAGACGCTCGAATGGCTGTGGAGGTCAACCCGCAAACGGTCCGATTTTACGCCCCCGGCTCCTCTTCGATTCCGAACGCGATCTTGACGTTCGCCTTGTATTCGACGATGCGGCCCCCCTGGATGCGAGCGGTCCAGTCCTGGACGTCGACGCCGCGCATGCCGCGGACGGTCTTCGAGGCCTCCGCGACGGCGGCGCGAACGGCGTCGTCCCAGCTCTTGTCCGACGAGGCAACGAGCTCGATGATCTTCGCAACGGACATGGATTCCTCCTTGCCCGGCGCTCTGCAACAACCGTTCCGCCGCATCGAGACCACGGCCCACTCTTAGAATCGCCGCCGTGGAGAAGAGCGAGGTTGCCCGCGTGCTCGAGGAGATCGCGGGGATGCTCGAGCTGAAAGGCGAGAACGTGTTCAAGGTGCGCGCGTACGACGCGGGCGCGCGTGCCATCCGCGGTTTCTCGGGAGACCTCGCGGGGGCGGTCCGCACCCGTGACCTGCTGAAAGTTCCGGGTATCGGAGCCGGCCTCTTCTCCAACATCGAGACGCTTCTCGCGACCGGCTCGCTCCCCTATTACGACGAGCTGCGCGCGAGCTTCCCGGCGGGCCTGCGCGAGTGCTTGAGAATTCCGGGCGTCGGTGCGCGCAAGGCAAAGATCCTTCACGAACAGCTCGGCATCGACTCCCTCTCGGCGCTCGAGAGCGCGTGCCGGGAGGGAAAGGTCGCGGGGCTCCCGGGCTTCGGCCCGAAGACGGAGGAGCGGATCCTCCGTGGCATCGAGATGTTGCGGACGACCGTCGGGCTCCACCGCTATTCCGCGGTCCGGTGGCGGGCGGAGGAGATCGCGGCCGCGCTCTCGGCGACCGGACTCGCGTCGCGAATCGAGATCGCGGGAGGCTTGCGGCGCCGTTCGGAAGTCGTCGAAGGCGTCGATCTGGTCGCCGCCTCGGACCGCCCGGCCGAGCTCGCGCGGAGCTTCCGGGAGAAGGCCGGTATCGCGGAAGTCGTCGCCGCGGAAGGCCGGAAGGTCTCCCTACGTCTGGGCGAAGGGCTCCGCGCGGACCTGACCGTCGTCCCGGACGAGGCGTACGCCGCCGCCCTCCTTCATGCGACCGGATCGAAAGAGCATCTCGCCGGGCTCGGGGAATTCGCGCGGGAGCGGGGCCTCCGGCTCGACGAGAAGGGCGTATTCCGCGGGAGCGGCGGCGCCAAGCCGCGAGCGGCCCGGACCGAGACGGACGTTTACCGGAGCCTGGGACTTCCGTTCATCGAGCCGGAGCTGCGCGAAGGACAGGGCGAGATCGAAGCGGCCGCCCGGGGCGCGCTGCCGGACCTCGTCGTCGAGTCCGACCTCCGCGGACTGATCCACGTCCACACGACGGAATCCGACGGCCGCGCGACACTCGAGGAAATGGTCGGCGCCGCGAAGGCAGCCGGCTACGAGTACGCCGCGATCACGGACCACAGCCAGGGAGCCGGCTACGCGGGCGGGCTCACGCCGGACCGCGTCCTTCGCCAGAGGGAGGCGATTCGCGAGGCGCAGTCCAGGTTTCCCGGGTTTCGGATCTTTCACGGGACCGAAGCGGACATCCTCGCCGACGGCTCGATCGACTACGGCGACGAATTCCTCGACACGTTCGAGGTCGTGGTGGCCTCCGTCCACTCGCGATTCGGGCTTCCCCGCGAGGAGCAGACGCGCCGGTTGATCCGCGCAGTCGAGAACCCGCGAGTCTCGGTCCTCGGACACCCGACGGGCCGGCTTCTCCTGACGCGGAAAGGCATCGACGCCGACATGGAAGCCGTGCTCTCGGCGGCGGCTCGCTCCGGTTGCGCGGTCGAAGTCAACGGCTCGCCACACCGTCTCGACCTCGACTGGCGACTCTGCAGATCGGGGGGCGAGCAGGGCGTACTCTTCTCGATGGGGCCGGACGCGCATTCGATCAGGGAGCTCGAAAACGCCGCGTACGCCGTCGGGATCGCCCGCAAGGGCTGGGTGACGCCCGCCGCGACTCTGAACGCGAAGAGCGCGGAGGAGCTGGCCGCGTGGCTGGAACGACGCAGAGGCCGCCCGCTTCCGAGCTGAGAGCGAAGACTGCCGATCGTTTCGCAGCCATTTCTCAATTAACGTATCCGTCCTTATTCCGACCGAGGAGTGAGGAGAAAGTCATCGTGAAGAGACGCCGTCTGTTGTGGATCCCGCTCCTGATCGTCGCGGCGGGAGGCGCGTTCTGGGCTTTCCGGTCATCGCGGACGGAGAAGCCGCTCGTCCTCTCCGGCTCGATCGAGGCCCGGGACGTCGAGGTCGGGTCGCTCGTGGGCGGCCGGGTTTCCGCGGTGCTCGTGGCCGAGGGAGCGACGGTCCGCGCAGAGCAACCGCTCGTCACGTTCGAGACCGATCTCGGCGCCCTCCAGATCCGCGAACAGCGGGCGGTCGTAGAACAAGCGCGCGCCAACCTCGCGCGCACCCGCGCCGGGCCGCGCCGCGAAGAGGTGAGCCGCGCCCGGGCGCAGGCGGACAACGTGGAACGGGAGCGCCGTCGGTTGAAGCCTCTGCTCGATCAGGGACTGATCCCGCACCAGCAGTACGACGACGCCGCGACGGCCGCGAAGACGGCTCTCGAGACCTATCGGGAGCTCGAGCGCGGCAGCCGGATCGAGGACGTCCACGCCGCCGAGGCCGCGCTCGACCAGGCGGAGCAGCGGCTCGCGTACCTCCTGCGTCAGAGCCAGGAGACGGTGGTGAGGTCTCCCGTGGACGGAATCGTCGAGACGATCGACCTGCGGCCGGGAGACCTCGTGGGACCGAACCAGCCCGTCGCGCGGATCCTGGAACCCTCGCAGCTCTGGGTGCGCGTCTGGGTGCCCGAGCCTTCGCTCGGACGCGTGCGGCTCGGGCAGAAGGCGGTGATCACGGTCGACAGCTTTCCCAGGCACGAGTTCTCCGGAAAAGTCGTCGAGATTCGGGAACAGGGGGAATACACGCCGCGTAACGTCCAGACCCTGAAGCAGCGGATGGACCAGGTCTTCGGAGTGAAGATCGCGATCGATCCGGCGCCGGAGTTGAAGCCCGGCATGGCCGCGCTCGTCCGGCTGACGGGGTGACGGCGATGTCGGAGACCTCCCCTTTCGGCATCGAAGTGCACGGCGTCTCGCGCGACTTCGGAAACGTACGCGCGCTCGACAAGGTCTCGCTCGCCGTTCCGCGCGGCGAGATCTACGGACTCCTCGGCCCGAACGGCTCCGGCAAGTCCACGATGATCCGCATCCTCTGCGGTCTGCTCGCGCCGACGGAAGGGACCGCCCGAGTCGACGGCCTGGACGTGTCGACGCAGGGCGAGGAGATCCGCCGGCGAATCGGCTACGTGCCGCAGAAGTTCTCGCTCTACGAAGACCTGACGGTCCTCGAGAACCTGACCTTCTTCGCGGAGGTCTACGGCCTCGAGGGGCCGCGGAAGGCGGAGCGGCGCGACTGGGCGATCAAGCTGACCTCCATCCGACCTTACGTGGATCGCCTTGCGGGCCAGCTCTCCGGCGGCTGGAAACAGCGTCTCGCGCTGGCCGCGGCTCTCATGCACGAGCCGCGGGTGCTCTTCTTGGACGAGCCCACGGCGGGCATCGACCCGGTGGCGCGGCGGGAGCTCTGGAACCTTCTCTTCACGCTCGCCGCGGGAGGAGTGACACTCCTCGTGAGCACCCACTACATGGACGAGGCCGAGCGTTGCGGGCGCGTCGGATACCTCTACCTCTCCCGGATGCTCGTCGAGGGCGATCCGAAAGATTTGACGCGGATACCCGAAGTCACCCCTCCGGGCACGCGCCGCGTGGAGGCGGAGTGTGAGGCGGGAGTCGCCGCGGTGATGAGACATGCCCGGGAGTTTCCCTACGTCGAAGACCTGACCATCTTCGGCAACTCCCTCCACATCCTCTTGCGTGCCGAGATCCCGGACGACCGGATTGCGCGCGACCTGGAGGCCGCCGCCGGAGCGCCCGTGAAGGTCCGACCGATCGAAGCGACGCTGGAGGACGTCTTCGTCCGGCTGACCGAGATCGAGAGGGGCAAGCGCGGCGAGGTCCCAGTCGCGCCCCCCGCCGAACCGGTGGCGGCCTCCCGATGAGGGGTTTCCGCGCGGTCCTCCGCAAGGAGGCGGTCCAGATGGCACGCGATAAGGGGACGCTGCGCTTCGCGCTCCTGATTCCGGCGTTCCAACTCGTGCTCTTCGGCCTGATCGACACGAACGTCCGCCACGTTCCCACCGTCGTCTTCGATCAGAGCCGGACGGCGGAGAGCCGGCAGCTCGTCGCGGAATTCGTCAACACCTCTCTCTTCGACGTGAAGAAATATGCCGACTCCCGCGAGGCGCTGCGCGAAGAGATCATCGCGGGACGGGCCTCCGTCGGGATCGAAATCCCGCCCAACTACGCTCGGCGCCGGCTCGCGGGGCGGTCGGCCGACGTCCTCGTGCTCATCGACGGATCGGACTCGTCGATTTCCTCCCAGGCGCTCGCCGCCGCGAACGGCGTCGCCCTCGCGCGGTCGCTCGAGGAGCTCGGCGCCGGCGCGAATTTCGAGCGGCTCTCGATCCGGGTTCACCCGCTGCTTCTCTTCAACCCCGACTCGCGCAGCGCGAATCTGCTCATCCCGGGACTCGTCGGAATCCTGCTCACGTTCTCCGGGACGCTCCTCGCCGCGTTCGCGATCGTCCGGGAGAAGGAGCGCGGCACGCTGGAGCAGCTCATGGTGACTCCGGCCTCTCCGGTCGCGGTCGTCCTCGGAAAGCTCCTGCCCTACCTCGTCCTCGCGTTCGCGCAGCTGCTCCTGATCCTCCTCCTCATGACTCTCGTCTTCCGCGTCCCGATCCATGGGAGCATCCTTCTCCTGCTCGCGCTCTCGACCGTCTATCTCTTCGCGCTCCTCTCGCTCGGGCTGCTCGTCTCCTCCTGGTCGCAGACCCAGATGGAAGCCACGCAGATCGCCCAGATGTTCCTGCTCCCCTCGATCATGCTGTCGGGGTACATCTTTCCGCTCTCTTCGCTTCCCGCGCCCCTGCGGATCTTCGCGCAGGTGCTCCCGGCGACGCACTTCATCCGAATCTCGCGCGGGATCATCATCCGGGGCGCGAACTTTCTCGATCTGTGGCCGAGCGTCGCGGCCCTGATCGCGCTCGCGGCCGTGCTCGTCCTGGGGTCGACCCGTGCCTTCCGCAAGACGATCAGCTGACGCCTCTCCGCCATTCGCTAGAATCGCGTTCGAAGGAGACCCGATGACCGAGCTTCGCGTGGGAGACACCGCGCCGGAATTCACTCTCCCGTCGACTATCGGGGGCAAGGTGACGCTGTCCGACTCTCGGGGGAAGAAGAACGTCGTGCTGCTCTTCTATCCTCTCGACTTCTCACCGGTCTGCTCGGCGGAGAACCGGGAGTGCGCGCAGCTCGCGCCGGGTCTCGCCTCCGACGACGTCGCGGTTCTCGGCGTCTCGGTCGACTCGCTCTGGAGCCACCGGGCGTTCGCGGAAAAATTCGGCATCACCTATCCCCTTCTCTCCGACTTCCATCCGAAGGGGGAGGTCGCTAAGAAGTACGGCGTCTTCTTGGACGACAAGGGGATGGCCGCCAGAACGGCATTCGTAATCGGAAAAGACGGGAAGATCCTCGAGATCGTGAAGAGCGAGGTACCGGTCGCGCGCGACATCGCGGCGCTTCTCGAGAAGGCCCGCGCGGCCTGAGGGAGGCGACGCCCGAATGGCCCATCCACCGATCGACGAGACCGAAGTCATACCCCGCTCGATCGAGGAGGAACGCAAGCTCGCCGAGATCGCGAAGCACATGCGGGCGATCATCGAAGCCCTGGGTCTCGATCCGGGCGATCCCAACCTTCGGGATACCGACGTGCGGGTCGCCAAGGTGTACCTGGAGATGTTCCACGGGCTCTCGGAAGGGGCCGAGCCCAGAGTCACCGTCTTTCCCAACGAAGAGCGGTACACCGCGATGGTCATGGAGAAGGACATCCCTTTCTACTCGATGTGCGCGCATCACTTCGTCCCTTTCTACGGCCACGCGCACGTCGCGTACATTCCGAACGAGCGGATCGTCGGGCTGTCGAAGATGCCGAGGATCGTCGAGTTCTACGCCTGCCGGCCACAGCTCCAGGAGAGGCTGACCGAGCAGATCGCCGAGTTCATGGCGGAAAAGCTTCTGCCGCAGGGCGTGATGGTCGTCGTCGAGGCGCGCCACCTCTGCGTCGAGATGCGAGGGGTCAAGAAGCCGGGCGCGCTCACGGTGACCTCGGCGATCCGCGGGATCTTCTTCAACCGGCCGGTGCGCGAAGAGTTCCTGGACCTGCTCAACCGGCGGGGGTAGACCCGACCTGTCATCCTGAGCCGCCGAAGGCGGCGAAGGATCCCTTGCAACGGAGGGATTCTTCGGCGCTCCGCGCCTCAGAATGACGGCGTCGAGGAAGCGTACACCCGCAGTTTCTTCGCCGCGCGAAGGCCCTCCAGGGTCCGGAAGCCGTGCCAGGAGAGGTCGTCGCCGGCGACGAAGAGCCGCCGGGCCTGTTCGCCGAAAACCTTCGCCACTTCTTCGCCGTGCTTCTCCTCCCGGAAAGGGTACGGCTCGCTCGGAAAGAAATGGACTCCCGCGCCGCGCGCCAGAGACTCTTCCGGTCGAGCGACGGGATATCGGTCGTTCTCGCGGGCGAAGACGTTGACGCCACCGCCCTTCGAGAGAAGATCCGAAACGTAAGTGTCGCCGGAGACCGTCATCCAGGGATTCCTCCAGATCCAGTACGCGTAATGGAACGTGCCCGGGGGCGGCGCGAACTCGAGAGCCGCGAGCTCCGTCTCGATCCGCGCGGCGAGCCCCTCGGCAGACGCCTCTTCGCCAAGCAATCTGCCCCAGCCGCGGATCGCTTCGGGAACTTCGGCGACCTTGCGCGGAAAGGAGACGTCCACTTCGATTCCCGCCTCCCGAAGCGAGAGAACGTCCTCCCGCCGGTTCTCCTCCTGGTTCGCGAACACCAGGTCTGGCGCGAGGTCCCGGATCCGGGCGAGATCGGGATTCTTCGTCCCGCCGATGCGCGGCAGGCCCCAGAGGAGCCCCTGCGGACGGACGCAGTACCGCGTCGCGGCCACGAGACGCGGCAGACCGCCGATCGCCACGAGGGTCTCGGTGATCGACGGGCAGAGCGAAACGATCCGGAGCGGAGCCACGAAAACCAGTCTACCGGTGGGTGCCGACGGACTGATCGGGCGCTTCTCCCGCGAGAACGGAACCTCGTCCGCCGAACGACCGGCGTCGTCCCGATTTCCAAACTGGGGCGGAACCTTCCCGTATGAAGAATCGAGACCTTACGGATCGAGCATGCGATTTCTTTTTTTCCGGCGGCGCACCTCCCGCCGGCAGGAGGATGCAATGACACGTTCCCGATTCTTCGTTCGCATATTCCCTCTCGTCGTCGCTTCGGTTCTGTCCGCCGCCTCGGCCAGGGCGCAGAACCAGAACCAGTCCCTCGTCCTCGACCTGCCGCTCGCCAGTCAGCGCGCAACCGTTTCGCAGCGGCTCGGCCTGACGAGCGTGACGATCGACTACCACCGGCCGCAGGTCCGAGGCCGCAAGGTCTGGGGAGAGCTCGTGCCCTTCGGAAAGGTCTGGCGGGCCGGGGCCAACGAGAACACGGTCATCACATTCACCGACCCGGTGAAGGTGGAAGGGCAGGCGCTCGCCCGAGGCTCCTACGGCCTCCACATGCTTCCGACCGAGGGCGCCTGGACGGTCATCTTCTCGAAGAACTCGACCTCCTGGGGCAGCTTCACCTACGACGAGAAGGAGGACGCCCTTCGCGTGACGGTCAAGCCCACCCCGGTGGACATGCACGAGTCCCTGACGTACGACTTCGAGGAGCTCCAGCCCGACTCGGTGGCCGTCACCCTCAAGTGGGAGAAGCTCGCGGTGCCGTTCAAAGTCTCCGTCAACGTCCCCGAGGTGACGCTCGCGAGCCTTCGGCGAGAGCTCCGCGGGCTCCAGGCGTACAGCTGGGTCGGATGGAACGACGCTGCGACCTATTGCGTCGAGAACAAGACGAACTACGAGGAGGCGCTGAAGTGGGCCGACTCGTCGATCCAGAACGAGGAGCGGTTCGAGAACCTCGACACCAAGGCGAACCTGCTCCGGGCGACCGGGAAGACGACCGAAGCCGACGCCATCATGAAGAAGGCGCTCGACATCGCCAATCCGTTACAGCTCCACAACTACGGCCGGCAGCTTCTGACCGAGAAGAAGACGGCGGAGGCGACGAAGATCTTTCAGCGGAACGCGCAGAAGAACCCGACGGTGTGGTTCGTGTACGTCGGGCTGGCGCGGGGTCAGTCGGCCGAGGGCAAGTACAAGGACGCGGCCAGGAACGTGAAGCAGGCCCTGGCTCGCGCTCCGGAACCGCAGAAGAAATACCTCCAGGGATTGGTCGAGAAGCTCGAGACCGGCAAGGACATCAACTCGTAGTCCCCGAGAAACGGTAGGAACGGGCTATTTCGTCGAGCTGTAGACCGCCGAGAGCGCTTCCTCGTCCGGCTTCGCGCCGCCCAGCCAGCGGGACAGCCAGTCCATGACGACCGCGTGCCAGACGCGGGAGTTGCCGGGTTTCAAGACCCAGTGCCCCTCGTCGGGGAAGGTCAGGATCTTTGACGGGACGCCGCGCACCTGGAGCGCCGTGAAGAGTTGCAGGCCCTGGCCGAACGGCACACGGAAATCCTTTTCGCTCGTCACGACGAGCGTGGGCGTCTTGAAGTTGGGGATGAATCTCATCGGGTTCCACTTTTCATAGAGCTCCGAATCCCAGGGCCAGCCGCCGAACTCCCACTTCGGGAACCAGAGCTCCTCGGTCTCGAGCGCCATCGAGCGGGTCTCGACGACCCCGTCGTGGCAGACGAGCGCCTTGAAGCGATCGGTGTGGCCGAGGATCCACGCGATCATGTAGCCGCCGTACGACGCGCCGGCCGCACCGATCTTCGAGCGGTCGACGAACGGAAGGGACTCGAGGTCGTCCGCCTGACGCATGAGGTCGTCGTAAACGCGGCCCCCCCAGTCGCGGCTGATCTGGTCCACGAACTCCTGTCCGTAGCCGGTCGAGCCGCGCGGATTCGGCGCGTACACGACGTAGCCGTAGGCGGCGAACACCTGCGGATTCCAGCGGAACGACCAGCCGTCGGTCCAGGCGCCCTGCGGGCCGCCGTGGATCAGGAAGACCGCCGGATACTTCTTCGACGGATCGAATCCGGGCGGCTTGACCAGCCAGGCATGCAGGTCCCGGCCGTCGGCCGACTTCGTCCACCGCTCCGAGACAGAGCCGAGCTCGATCTGCGACAGAAGGGCATCGTTCGCGCGCACGACCGTTCTCGCGGACGCCGGGGAGGCGCGGACGGCGAGAATTTCGGCGGGACGGGAGAGGGTGCTCGCTTGCACAAAGAGTTCGGCCCCGCCGGGAGAGACGGCGATCTGCGACGGCGTGCCTCCGCGCCAGATCTCCTTCGGGGTGCCGCCTTCGAGGCCGATCCGATAGATCCCGCCGCGCCCCTTCCGCGTCGCGATGAAGTAGATCGACTTCGAATCGGGCGCCCACCGGAAGTCGTCCACCCAGTCGTCGAAGCCCGAGGTGAGATCCCGCGAGGTACCGCTCGCCCGGTCGAGGACCGAGAGGCGGAAGAGGTCGGACTCGAACTCGGGCTTCTTCTGCGAGCGATAACCGATCCACTTTCCGTCCGGGGAGAACCTGGGCGTCCCGTCGAACGCGCGGTTCGAGGCGGTCAGGTTTCTCGGGCTTGCCCCCCCGGCAAACGGCACGAGCCAGAGGTCGGAGTTCGTCGAGAGCGCCTCGACCGGATCCGCATTGGAGGCGTAGACGAAGTCCCTGCCGTCGGGCGACACGTCGAAGTCGAGCGCGCCACCGACGTCGAACGGCGGCGCATCCCGGTCGCCGGGCGTCAGGTCCACGCCGGCGCCGCCGGATACGGGCACCTTCCAGACGTGCGTTCGCAACCCTTCCTTCCACGAGTCCCAGTGCCGGAAGAGAAGGCGTTGCGCAACGCGCGCTTTGGTCGCCGACTTCCCGCGCTCCTTCCCCCGCCTGTCGAGGCAGGCGACGTCCGTGCAGTCGGGAAAGACGTCGGACGTGATCAGGAACCACTTGCCGTCGGGCGACCACTTGAAGCCGTTGACTTCGGTCGGAAAAGACGTCGCCTTCGAAGGCTCGCCTCCCGCGAGATCCACCAGCCAGACCTGCGAGGAACCGTCCCGGTTGGACAGAAAGGCGACCCGCCGCCCGTCGGGAGAGAACACCGGATCCGAATCGCGCTTTTCGCCCGAGGTCAGGCGCCGCGGCGCGCTGCCCTTCGACCCCGCGATCCAGACCGCGGAGCGTGTGCGGTTCTCGAGGACGACCGGGGTCCCGACAGCGTAGGCGATCCACTTTCCGTCGGGGGACACGTCGAAACCGCCGACGCGCTCGACCTTCGCGAGCTCCTCGAACCGGAGCGGTCTTCCCGCCGCTGCCGCACTCGCGGCAGTGCCGACCGCGAGCGTCCCCGCAAGGACCGTAATGCAAGTGCGTCTCATGCTTCCTCCACGCGGATTGTACGGTCGGGACTCGACGATTCCAGCACCTCGCTCTGCTATCATTTCCGGCTCCGGCGGACCGTCCCGATCGGAAAAAGGAGAAAGATGTCCACGGCGATCCTGGAAGAGAAAGCCCCTGTTCCGACTGCCGCCCGGCCCGCCGTGGTCAACGATTTTTCGATTCACGTCGCGACAGCCAACGGCTCGGGCAGTCAATCCTCGAACAACATCCTGATGCGGTCGATCTTTCAGATGGGGATCCCGGTTTCGGGGAAAAACCTGTTCCCGTCGAACATCCAGGGTCTGCCGACCTGGTTCACGATCCGCGCGTCGAAGGAGGGCTTCATCGCGCGCCGCCGGGACATCGGCGTGCTCATCTGCATGAACCCGGAGACCGCCCACGAAGACGTGCGGACCGTCCACTCGGGCGCCGCCGTGATCTACGAGGAGAGCTTGAAGCTCGACGGGCTCCGAAACGACGTGCACTTCTACCCCGTTCCGTTCCAGAAGCTCGTCCTCGAGCTCGTCCACGACGGAAAGCTGCGGCGGCTCGCGGTCAACATGATCTACGTCGGCGTCGCGGCGTGGCTCCTCGGGATCGAGATGGCCGAAGTGGAGCGCGCCGTCGCGAAGCAGTTCAAGAACAAGGCAAAGGCGGTCGAGATCAACCGGAACGCCATCCGCGGAGGCTTCGACTGGGCGGAGAAGAACCTGACCAAGGCCGATCCCTTCCGCCTCGAGCGGATGAACGCGACGGAGGGCAAGATCATCATCGACGGCAACGCCGCGGCGGCGATCGGCTGCGTGATGGCCGGTGTTACCGTGGTAACTTGGTACCCGATCACGCCCTCGTCCGCGCTCGCGGAATCGTTCACCGACTACTGCCGGCGCTTCCGGCTCGACCCCGAAACCGGGAAGCCCACGTTCGCGATCGTGCAGGCGGAAGACGAGCTCGCGGCGATCGGCATGGTGCTCGGCGCCGGTTGGGCAGGCGCCCGCGCGATGACCACGACGTCGGGTCCCGGGATCTCGCTGATGTCGGAATTCACCGGCCTCGGCTACTACGCCGAGATTCCCGCGGTCGTCTTCGACGTCCAGCGCGTGGGCCCCTCGACCGGCCTGCCGACGCGCACCATGCAGGGAGACATTTTCTCGACGTACAACCTGTCGCACGGCGACGCGCGGCACATCCTGCTGATCCCGGCGAGCGTCCAGGAGTGCTACGAGATGGCGATGGAGGCCTTCAATCTGGCCGAGCGCTTCCAGACCCCGGTCTTCGTGATGAGCGACCTCGACCTCGGGATGAACAACTGGATGAGCGACCCCTTCGCGTACCCGGAGAAACCCTTCGACCGGGGCAAGGTCCTGCGGACGAACGAGGAGATCGACGCACACGTGAAGCGCTTCGGCGGCTTCGAACGGTACAAGGACGTGGACGGGGACGGGATTCCCTGGCGTACGCTCCCGGGGTTGACCGATCATCCTCTCGCGGCCTATTTCACACGAGGGTCGGGCCACACCGAGCGCGCGACCTACTCGGAGCGTCCCGACGACTACAAGAACAACATGGATCGTCTGGCCCGCAAGTTCGAGACGGCGAAGGCGCACGTCCCGCGGCCGATCGTCTCGAACGGCTCCGGCTCCTCCGTCGGCCTGATCGCGTACGGATCCTCGGACTTCGCCGTCGAGGAAGCCCGCGTGATCCTCCGCAAGCGCGGTCTGGAAACCGATTACTTCCGGCTGCGCGCGCTGCCGTTCACCCCGGACGCCGCGGAGTTCGTCGCCCGGCACGAGCGCGTCTACGTCGTCGACCAGAACCGGGACCGCCAGATGTACGAGCTCCTGACCCTTGAGGTCCGCGAAGACTGCGGGAAGCTCCGATCCATACGGCACTACGACGGCTTTCCCCTCGACGCCGAAACGGTAGTCGAGGGAGTCGAAGCCGGGGAGAAGCACTGATGTCCTCCGTCGCCGAACCGAAAGCCGTCCCCACGAACCGGCGGGGCCTGACCGTCAAGGAGTACGGCGGCCTGAAATCGACGCTCTGCGTCGGCTGCGGCCACGACGTCATCACGCGCCAGATCACCCAGGCGTTCTACGAGATGGGGGTCGACCCGCACCGGGTCGCGAAGATGTCCGGCATCGGCTGTTCCTCGAAAACGACGGCGTATTTCGTCGACAAGGGCCACGGATTCAACGCGGTGCACGGACGGATGCCGTCGATCGCCACCGGCTCGTCCCTCGCCAACCCGAACCTCCTCTACATCGGCGTCTCCGGGGACGGCGACACGGCTTCCATCGGCGCCGGCCAGTTCGTGCACCTGCTGCGGCGAAACCTCCCGATGATCTACATCGTCGAGAACAACGGCGTGTACGGGTTGACGAAGGGTCAGTTCTCCGCGACGGCGGACCTCGGCTCCAGGTTGAAGACCGGCGTCGTCAACGATCTTCCGGCGATGGACCTCTGCGCGCTGGCGATCGAGCTCGGCTGCGGTTACGTCGCCCGATCGTTCTCCGGAGACATGAAGCAGCTCCTCGCGCTCATCAAGGGGGCCATCGCGCATCGCGGGACCGCGCTCCTAGACGTCATCTCGCCCTGCGTGACGTTCAACAACCACGAGGACTCGACCAAGTCGTACAAGTGGGCGAAGGACCACGAGATCCCGATCCAGGAGATCGGCTTCGTTCCGTTCTTCGAGGAGATCCAGGTCGATTACGACCCCGGCACGACGCAGGACGTCGTCCTGCACGACGGCTCGCACATCCGCCTGCGCAAGCTCCGGGAGGACTACGACGCCACGGACCGGATGGCAGCCCTGGGACTGCTCTACGACGGGCAGCAGAAGCAGGAGTTCTTGACGGGCTTGATCTACGTCGAGCCGTCCAAGAAGGACTTTCTGTCACTGCTCCAGCTCCCAGAGCAGCCGCTGGCGGTCATGCCCGACAAGAAAGTGCGACCGCCGAAGGAATCGCTCGACCAGATGATGGAGGAACTCAAGTGACCGCGAAGCGGTCATCCCGAGCGTAGCGAGGGATCTCCCGGGCCGCGGCTCTCCGGGAACAAAGCCTCTCCCCCTCCGGTTAGCGCGACCGGAGGTTCCTCATGCCATCTCGACTCCTGACCGTCGCCACGATCCTCGCCGTCGCCGCGACCTCCGCCGCCGGCGCGCCGAAGACCTCGGCGAAGAAGGCGTCGCCTGCGACCAACTCCTGCACGGCCTGCGTCGAGCGCGGCGTGGTTCTCGATCCGACCCTCTTCGCAGACAAGAGGATCTACGACGCGGAGGCCCGCCCAGCGTACGAGGTCGCCCGGAAGTACCCGGCGACGCTCGACCTTCTCCACTGCTTCTGCGAGTGCCAGGAGAGCATGCTCCACCGCCATAAGACGCTCCTGACCTGCTTCACGAGCAAGCACGCGGCAGGGTGCGGGGTCTGCATGAACGAGGCTATCCTGGCCGGCCAGTTGAAGGACAAGGGATTGCCCGACGAACAGATCGAGAACACGGTCGAATCGGTCTTCAAGACCGACGGCCACCGGCCGACGGTCGGGCCGGGCTAAGCAGAGAACCCGGGACTCAAAAGTTGCTTGACTTCTTCGTTTAATAGATCTATAGATGTGAATATGACTAAGTATGGAACCGAGGAAGAGCGGGTGCTCGCGTTCAAGGCGCTGTCGGATCCGAAGCGGCTCCAGATCCTCGAGCTCCTGAAGGCGCGGGGAGCGTCCTGCTGCTCGCTCGTCGGGGCGAACGAGGAGGGACTTTGCGCCTGCGACCTCGAGGAGGCGCTCGGCGTCTCGCAGTCCGTCGTTTCTCACCACATGGACGCGCTCTGCCGCGCGGGTCTCGTCCGGCGCGAGAAGCGCGGCCGCTGGATGTACTACCGACGGAGCGAGCCCTCTCTGGAGCGGCTCGCCCGGACCGTCTCGAAGGAGATTTGAAACGGGGCCTGATCCCGAAGGGGTCAGATCCCAAAAAAGGAGGTTACCGATGGAACCCTCGATTCACGTCTCGCTGAACGTTTCGGACGCCGGCCGCGCGCGCGACTTCTACTCCACGTTCTTCGGGGTGCCGCCCGCCAAGGAGAAACCGGGCTACGTGAAGTTCGTCACGAGCTCGCCCACGATCCACCTCGCGCTGAACGAGACCGGCCGCCATCCCGAGGGCAACGGCGCGCTGTCGCATCTCGGCCTGCGGGTCGGCTCGACTCGGGAAGTCGACGCGTGGAAAGAGCGCGTCACGGCACGTGGGCTCGCGAGCTTCGAAGAGAAGGACACGACGTGCTGCTACGCGCGCCAGGACAAGTTCTGGGTGAGCGATCCCGACGGCAACCGGTGGGAGGTCTACACCGTACTGGAGGACGTCGAGACGGTCGCGTCCGAGCCCGAGCCCGTCGCCTGCTGCGACGCGACCTGCTGTACGTAGTCTCTTAGAATCGCAGAGCGATGCCGTGGAACCGCGAGAGCTGGGTCTCGCTCTCCCCTACCGGTTTGAGAGAGATCAAGCCGCGTCACTTCCGCGAGATGGCGCGGATCGCGTGGGAAAACCGGAGCGAGCTCCCGTTCGCGTGGCGGATCCTGACCCGTGGCGTCTGCGACGGCTGCGCCCTCGGAACGACGGGCCTCTCCGACTGGACGATCGAGGGCACGCACCTGTGCATGGTGCGTCTCGAGCTGATGAGCCTGAACACCATGCCCGCCCTCGATCCGGCGCGACTCGCGAACGCGGGTGCCCTCGGGTCGCTCTCCTCGGACGGGCTGCGCAAGCTCGGCCGCCTCCCCCATCCCATGATTCGCCGGCGCGGCGAGGCCGGCTTCCGGCAGATTTCGTGGGATGCGGCGCTCGACCTCGCCGCGGAACGCCTCCGGGGCGCGCGGCCGGACCGGATCGCCTTCTACCTGACCTCGCGCGGCATTCCGAACGAGACCTACTACGTCGCGCAGAAAGCCGCGCGGTTCCTCGGAACGAACCACGTGGACAACTCGGCGCGGCTCTGTCACGCGGCGTCGACCGTCGCGATGAAGGAGATGCTCGGCCACGGCGCCTCGACGACGAGCTACCGCGACTGGCTCCATTCCGACCTGATCGTCTTCTTCGGATCGAACGTCCCGAACAACCAGCCGGTGACGACGAAGTACCTCCACTACGCGAAGAAGAACGGCGCCCGGATCGCCGTCGTCAACCCGTACCGCGAGCCGGGACTGGAGCGCTACTGGGTTCCCTCGATCCTCGAGAGCGCGCTCTTCGGAACGAAGCTCGCGGACGAGTGGTTCGAGGTCGACACCGGCGGAGACGTCGCATTTCTGAACGGCGTCTTCAAAGCGCTCCTGGAGGAGCTCGGCGGCGTGGACGAGGATTTCGTCCGCGAGCGCACGAGCGGGTTCGAGGCGGCGGCGGAGGCGGTCCGGGCGGAGAGCTGGGAGGAGCTCGAAGAGTCGAGCGGCGCTCCGCGCCAGCGCATGCGCGACTTCGCTCGGCTCCTGGTCGAGCGCCCCAATGCCCACTTCGTCTGGGCCATGGGCCTGACGCAGCATGCACACGGCGTGGACACGATCCGCGCTCTCGTCAACGTCAGCCTTGCCCGCGGACTCCTGGGACGCGCAGGGCGCGGCCTGATGCCGATCCGCGGGCACTCGGGAGTCCAGGGAGGAGCCGAGGTCGGTTGCGCGCCTTCGCCGGGCGAAACCGCGCTCGCCCGATGGGAAGAGGTCTGGGGATTTACGGTCCCGCGCGGGAAGGGTCACACAGCGAACGACCAGGTCGAAGCGTCGGCGGCTGGAGAGATCGACGTGTTCTGGATCGTCGGCGGCAACTTTTTAGAGACGCTGTCGGGCGCAGCCCGCAACCGCGCCGCCCTCTCCCGCCCGGGGCTGCGCATCCACCAGGACATCGTCCTGTCCTCGGCCATGCTCGTCGAGCCCTCGGACACCGTTCTGCTCCTGCCGGCGGTGACGCGCTACGAGACGCCGGGCGGCGTGACCGAGACTTCGACGGAGCGCCGGATCATCTTCTCGCCCGAGATCCCGGGCCGTCGGATCGGCAGCGCGCGGCCGGAGTGGGAGGTGTTCGGTGAAGTCTGCGCGCGAGTGCGGCCGCAGGAGGCGGAAAAGATCCGATTCCGCTCGACCGCGGAAATCCGCGTGGAGATCGCCCGCGCCGTTCCGCTCTATGCGGGGATCGAGAACCTCGGCAAGGCCGGCGATTCGATTCAGTGGGGGGGCGAGACCCTCTTCGCCGACGGCCGCTTCGCGACGCCGGACGGAAAGGCGCACTTCGCCCCCGTCCGGCTGCCCTCGCGCCGGCGGCAGGAGGGCCGGTTCTTCGTGTCCACTCGCCGCGGCAAGCAGTTCAACTCGATGGTCCAGCGCGAGCGGGATCCGCTGACGGGCGCCGCGCGAGATGACGTCCTGATGAGCGCCGCCGACGCCGGGCGGTTGTCGCTCGCGGAAGGGACTGCGATCCGCCTCGTGTCCGATTCGGGGGACTTCCGCGGCCGCGTGAAGTTCGCGCCGATCAAGCCGGGCAACCTCGAAGTGCACTGGCCGGAGGGGCTATCGATCCTTTCGGCTAGTGCGATCGATCCCGAATCACGGGAGCCCGACTACAACGCTCTGGTACGCGTGGAGAAGGCCTGATTCGACTATCGAGCTCGGACGAGCCAGATGCCGACAGCCGCCAGGGCGCTGACGAATCGACCGAGTTGACCGTGTCCTGAGCGCTCACGAATACTGTAAAGCTCCTTCCCGCTTCCACCGTGGTCGGTGGCGGCACGTCGCCAGGGCAAGCCTGGATCACGCAAGGATCGTTCGACACGATGAAACGGACTGCTGGATCCGCTCGGAGGCGGACGCGAGACAGACGAGAAGGAGTGGTGGGAGAGCGAGCCGGATTGGTTGCTTCGCCGAGATCGCCGTCAGGAGACTCTCTTCGCCGCCCGCGAAGGCGCATTCAAGGGCCCCCGGCCTTCGGTGTGATGGACGTCGATCCCCTTCTCGCGCAGGATTTCGCGCTCGCCGTCTCCGGGAATGACGGGCGAGCTCGATGCATCGGCCGGCGGCCGGGTGCCGTCTCCCGGGTAGTACGGCCGGTACCCCATGCCGTCCTTCACCGGCAGCCCCGGCTTCGCGATCAGCTTGTCGATCCCGAAGATCGCCTCTTCCCGGTTGAAAAAGGCCATCTCGTAATTCCGCGTCATCCAGAGGGCGTCCTTCGGGCACGCGTCCACGCAGAATCCGCAGAAGACGCAGCGGAGCATGTCGATGTCGAAGATGACCGGGTACTTCTCGTACGCGACTTTCGGATGCTCGCCGGCGACGATCGTGATGCACTCGGCCGGGCACGCCTCCGCGCACATGTAGCACGCGACGCATTTCAACGTCCCGTCGTCTCGCGTCGTCAAGATGTGCTTGCCCCGAAACCGATCGGAGTAGTCGCGCCGTCTCTCGGGATACAGGATCGTCGGGAGGTTGCGGATCCGGACGATGTTGCGCAGGAGGTGCCGGATCGTGACCCCCATGCCCTTCACGATTTCGGGCAGGTAGAGCTTTTCCAAGAGCGTGAGCTTGCGCGGCTGCCGGACTCCGACGTCGACGACGCGGCTCACCGTTCGAGCTCCCCCGCGATGATGTTCAGGGTTCCGAGGGTTGCGATCGCGTCGGAGATCCGCCCGCCGACGATGATCTTTTCGTAGGCGGCCATCATGGGGAAACAGGGAGGCCGATGCTTCAGCCGGTAGGGCCCTGCTCCCCCATCGGAGATCGCGTAGAAACCGAGCTCGCCGTTGGCGCCCTCGATCCAGTCGTAACGCTCCCCCGCGGGCACGCGGATTCCCTCCATGATCAGCTTGAAGTGGAAGATCAGGGACTCCATGTCGTGGTACACGGCATCCTTCGGGGGCAGGACGACGTGCCAGTCGTCGGAGCTGACCGCCCCCGCCGCCGGAAAGATCTCGAGTGCCTGCCGGATGATCGCGAGCGACTGGCGCATTTCCTCCATCCGCACGAGGTAGCGCGCGTAGTTGTCGCCGTCGGTCGCGATCGGCACGTCCCAGTCGAAGCGGTCGTAGAAGTCGTAAGGGCGCGAGCGGCGCACGTCGTAGGCGACGCCGGACGCGCGCAGCGCCGGTCCCGTGAATCCCCACGCGATCGCCTGATCCCGCGTGACGACTCCGGTGCCGGCGAACCGGTTCCGGACGATCCGGTTCCGGGTGACGAGGCGGTCGACGTCGTCCAAGAACTTCGGGATCGACTCGAGGAGCGCCCGGCAGCGCGGCACGAAGTCCTCGGGGACGTCGATCGCCAGCCCGCCGACCCGCACGTACGACACCGTCAGACGCGCGCCACAGCAGGCCTCGAGCAGGCCGTAGATGCCTTCCCGCGGCTGATAGAGGTACCAGAAGTTCGTGAGGGCGCCGATGTCGACGAGGTTCGTCCCGATGTTCACGCAGTGGTCCATGATCCGCGAGAACTCCGAGAGAATCGTGCGGACGAGCTGGCCGCGTTCGGGAACCTCGATCCCGAGCATCTTCTCGACCGTGCGCACGTAACCGACGCCGTTGATCATCGCGGACACGTAGTTCAACCGGTCGCAGAACGGGATCACCTGGTTCCAGGTGTGCGTCTCCGCCATCTTCTCGAAACAGCGGTGCATGTAGCCGATCTGTGTCTCGGCGCGCGCGATCCTCTCCCCGTCCAGCCGCGCGATCAGGTGGATGATCCCGTGCGTCGCGGGGTGAGAGGGACCGATCGAGATCGTCTGCGTCTCGAAGTGGCCCGCCCGCTCCTCGGGGTGCGCCGCCCAGTCGGGCATCCGGAGGTCTTCTTCCGCAAAGAACCAGCGCTGGCCCGCCGAGTAGTCCTTGCGGAGAGGATTGCCCACGAAGGCGTCGTGGCACAGCAGCCGACGCAGGTTCGGATGGCCCGGAAAGTCGAAGCCGAATAGGTCGAACGCCTCGCGCTCGAACCAGTTTGCCGCCGGCCAGACCTCCGAGACCGTCGGCAGGCTCGGAGGCGCTCCGTCGGGCAGGACGACCTTGACGCGGAGATGCTCCTCGCGGGGCAGGGAAAGCAGATGAAAGACGGCTTCGAACCGGCTCGGGCGCTCGCGCCGCTTCGCGTTGTCCACGCCGGCGAGATCGAGGAAGAGATCGAAGCGGCACTCCGCGTCGTCGCGCAGGAATCGGGCGACCGCCGGCCAGTCGCCGGGCGACACCTCGAGCGTCGGGAGGTCGAGATCGACGACCGCTACCCGGGAGGCGAGCGGCGAGGGCGCGAAACGCTCGCGCAGCCTCTCCGCCGCGGGCGAAAGAGGGACGGTCTCGACCGAGCTCAACGGACCGCCGCCGCCGCCGCGGCGGAACGATCGTCGCGCGACTTCTCTCCGGAGCGGATCTTGCGCTGCAGCTCCAGGATCCCGTACATGAGCTCCTCGGGCGTCGGCGGGCAGCCCGGCACGTAGACGTCCACCGGCACGATCTCGTCGATCCCCTGCGTGACGTGGTAGGCGCGATAGAAGCCGCCGGAGGACGCGCAGACGCCCATCGAGATGACCCACTTGGGCTCCGGCATCTGGTCGTAGATCCTTCGGAGCGCCGGCGCGAGCTTGTCGACGACCGTGCCCGCCACGATCAGGAGATCCGCCTGTCTCGGGGAAAACCGCACGACCTCGGCCCCGAAGCGCGAGAGGTCGTAGTGGGACGAGACGACCGACATGAACTCGATGCCGCAGCACGCCGTGGCGAAAGGAAGCGGCCAGAGGGAGTTCGCGCGGGCCCAGGCGACCATCGTTTCGAGCCGGGTGGTGAAGAAGTCGGCGCCGCCCCCCGCGGTCTTCAGGTCGTAGGCGGGCAGCGGTTCGCCCTTGCCGGGGGTGGGCATGGCGGCCGGATTCTCGCACACGGCGGCGCACTTGTGAAATTTTTCACAAGACGTCTTTCCCCGTTATTTCGAGCGGAGCCCGGGGGTGGCGCTCAGCCGAACTTCACCGTATACGCCAGCGACTTCATGTCGGGCATCCGGTCGAGATACACCAGTCCATCCAAGTGATCGATCTCATGCTGAAGGACCCGGGCGTGGTAGCCGGAGGTCTCGAACGCGAGCGACTTGCCGGCGCGGTCGACGGCGCGCACGCGAATCGTGTCGTACCTCGGGACGAGGCCTCCCCAGAGAAACGGGACGGAGAGACATCCTTCGGAATCCTCCTCAGTCTCCGGGCCGACGGGCTCGTACGACGCGTTGAAAAGAGCCGTCAGCGGGACGCTCCTCTCGTTGCGCTTGCGCGTCTCCGGATTCACTTCGTACAGAAAGATCCGCAGCGGAGTGAAAACCTGCGGCGCCGCAATTCCGGTTCCCTCGTACTCGCGCATCGTGTGCTCGAGGTCGGTCAGAAACGCCTCGTAGTCGCCCCGGGAGACCGCCTTGACGTCCACTTCGCGAGACCGCATCCGCAGCTCCTTCGCTCCGAGCTTTGCGACCTTGAGGATCACCGCGCAATCTTAGTGGGGTCAGCGCTGAATGACTGAATTCAGCGATTCAGCGTTGACCCCAAAAGTCTCTTTTCGCTACACTGCGCGACCCGGTCGCCCGCGCCCAGGTAGCTCAGTTGGTAGAGCAAGGGACTGAAAATCCCTGTGTCGGCGGTTCAATTCCGTCCCTGGGCACCACGTTCTTCGACCCCGCCCGGGGAATGCCGGAGTCCGTCGGATCGTTTTCGCCACAGCATCGCTCGGAGGTCCGTTTTGAGCTCTCTTCTTCCGGTCGTCCTTTTCGCGGCCCTGGCGCTTCCGCAGGTGCCGGTCGCTGCCCCTCTCAAGAAACCCACGGCAGCCGTTTCCCCGAGCGCGGCGACGGCTCCTTCCGACTCCTCCCCGCGCATGTCGGAATCGATCCCTATGGGCCCCGGCAAGGCGATCTGGGCGACGAGCGTGGAAGACGCGATCCAGAGAGCGGGGCGCGAAGGCAAGTTCGTGTTTTTCGAGTTCGTCAAGAAAGAGTGCGGCAACTGTCAGCGGATGGACGGGCTCCTCTATCCCGCCTTCGACTTCGAGGCCCTCCTCGTCCCGATGGTCCCCGTCAAGGTCTCGCTCGAATTGCCGTTGGGAAAAGATCTGGGCACCCGCTACAACATCGAAGACGCGCCGGCCGTCCTCGTCACGACGCCGGAAGGCCGCCTCGTCTTCCTGATGAACGGGTTCTTCAACCAGGGCGATTTCTTCCGGCACGCGAACGCGGCGGTCGAAGGCTATCGGAAGTTCGCGCGACAGATCGATTCCCAGGACGTCGCGAAGCTCTCCGCGAAGGAAGCGTTCGAGACGGGCAACGAGCTCTATTACCGCTCCGATCCGCAGGCGGCGCTTCCCCGACTCCAACGCGCCGCCGCGGCTCCGGGAGGCTCGGCCTCGCAGCGCGAAGACGCACTCGAGCTTCTCGCCGCGGCACAGCTCGACCTTGGACAGGCCGCCGCCTCCCGCCATACGGTCGAGCGGCTCTTGACGACGACGAAGGACCGGGCGCGCCGGGAGCGCGTGGAGATCTTCCGCGCCCAGATTCCACTCGCCGAAAACCGGCCGGCGGAGGCGCTCGCTCTCTTCCGCAAGTTCCAGAAGGACCATCCGACCTCTCCGCACATCTCCCGCGTCAACGAGCTCATTCACCGGCTGGAAGAGCGCGTCAAGACTCCATGAGACGGTTCGGATTCGCGGCGGCGCTTGCCGCCCTCGGGATCGCCGCGTGCGCCGCGGCGCAGTCGGGCGAATCGAAGAGCCCGGCTCCCGCCACGATCGTCACCGTCGCGCCGAGCTTCGAGACCCATTCGGCCGGGGGGGCGGTCCTGCGCCTTCAGGTGACGCTCTCGCCCGGCTGGCACGTCAACAGCCACAAGCCCTCCGAGGATTACCTGATCGCGACCTCGGCGCGGTTGGAACCGGTCCCCGGCGTCACCTTCGGTGAGCCGCGATATCCCGCCGGCATACAGAAAAAGTTCGGATTCTCCGAGTCTCCCCTCTCGGTCTACGAGGGAACGTTCGCGATCGAAGTGCCGGTCCTTTGGGACGCTTCCCGGCCGCCGGCTGCGATCTCGGGCAAGGTCGAGTACCAGGCGTGCAACGACACGCGCTGCCTCGCTCCCGCGTCCGTCCCCTTTCGGGCGGTCCCGGCCGCGGTCGTCGGCGCCGGAAACGCCGGATCCGCCTCGGTGCCGCTGCCCAAGAAGGGGACGCCGCTGCGACGCTCCGCCGCCGCCGGGGCGTCCCGGGACTTCGGCGACATGCTGGAGCGGCACGGAATGCTTCTCGTCCTCCTCTCCATCTTCGTAGGCGGGCTGGCTCTCAACCTGACTCCCTGCGTCTATCCGGTCATTCCGCTGACCCTCGGTTACTTCGGAGGCCAGGCGGAAGGATCGAAAGGCCGCCAGTTCGGCCTCGCGGGGCTCTACGTGCTGGGAATGGCGACGATGTACTCCGCGCTGGGGGTCGGCGCGGCCCTGTCGGGCCGCCTGTTCGGCTCGATGCTCCAGAACCCGTGGGTGTTGACCGCGATCGCGGCGGCTCTCGTCGCGATGGCGCTGTCGATGTTCGGCGTCTGGGAGATGCGAATGCCGACGTCGCTCATGAACCGCGCCGGAGCGCGCGCGGGCGGCGCCGGGGCGTTCGGCATGGGACTCTTCGTCGGGGTCGTGGCGGCGCCGTGCATCGGGGGGTTCATCGTCGGTCTGCTCGCGTTCGTCGCGGCTCGCCAGGATCCCTTCCTCGGCTTTCTCTTCTTCTTCACACTTTCGCTCGGCCTGGGCCTGCCCTACCTCTTTCTCGCCGCGTACTCCGGGCGGCTGTCGCGCCTGCCCCGCGCCGGCGAGTGGATGGACGGCGTCAAGAAGGTCTTCGGCTGGGTGCTGCTCGCGATGGCGGCATACTTCCTCCGGAGCGTGATGCCGCCGCCCGCCGGCCGGTGGCTGCTCCCCGCGGTTCTCGCCATCGGAGCCGTGGCGATTCTCGTCTCCCGGCTGAATCTGACGTGGCCGGTCCGCGCGGGCGCGGCGGTCCTCCTTCTCGGAATCGCGTTCTTCTTCGTGCCGCACGAGCTCAAAGGCTGGCAGCCCTACGCGCCGGAAGCCGTCGGTGCCGGACGGCCCGCGATCATCGACTTCTCGGCGGAATGGTGCCTTCCGTGCCTGGAGCTCGAGAGGAAGACGTTCGCGGACGCTCGCGTCGCAGAAGCGCTCGGCCGCCGCGCGCTCTTGAAGGCGGACATGACGAAGATGTCGTCGCCCGAGTCGATCGCACTCGCCGAAAAGTACGCGATCCTCGGTGTTCCGACGGTGATCTTCGTCGACGCCGCGGGCACGGAGAGGCAGGACCTGCGTCTCGTCGGGTTCGAGGCGCCGGAAAAGTTTCTGGAGCGGCTCTCTCAGGCGCCCTGAGCCGCGGGATCCCGGCGGTGTTATTCCGAAGGCGTCAAGCCGGCAGTCTTCCCAGTTTCTTCAGCGCTTCCTTCGCCGCCTTCCGCTGCGCTTCTCGCTTGGAGGAGCCGCGGCCCGACGAAAAAGAGGCGCCGTCCCACGAGAGCTCCACGACGAACGCCTTCTCGTGGTCGGGACCGAACTCGTCGACGACGCGGTACTCCGGAAGCGGCAGGCCGAGGGCCTGGGCGGTCTCCTGGAGCGCGGTCTTGTAGTCGTGGAACGACAGGTCCCCGATGTCGATGCCGGCGACCTCGGGACCGAAGACGCGCCGGACGAACTCCGCCGCCGCGGGGAGGCCGCCGTCCAGGTAAATCGCGGCAATCACCGCTTCGAAGGCATCGGCGATCAATGAGAGCTTCTCGGATCCTCCCGAGCGCGCTTCCCCGGCACCCATACGCAGAAATCTGCCGAGACCCAGATCCCTCCCCTTGGCCGCGAGCGTGGTCGCGGAGACGAGGTGCGCCTTGATCTTCGAGAGCGCGCCCTCCTGGAGGTCGGGGAAGAATCGGTAGATGAGCTCGCCGACGACGAACCCGAGGACCGCGTCACCCAGGAACTCCATCCTCTCGTTGTTGGGCGACTTCGCCTCACGGTGCTCGTTCGTGAAGGACTTGTGAGTGAGCGCTCTCCCGAGCAGGCCCGCGTCGCGAAACTCGTAACCGACGCGCCGCTGGAAGTCGGAAAGCGTCTCCGTGTCGATTCCGCTCATCGTCTGCTCGTCTCTACTGGTGCCGGAGGCCGGAGTCGAACCGGCACGCCCCTTTCGGAAGCTCGGGATTTTAAGTCCCGTGCGTCTACCAATTCCGCCACTCCGGCTCGGAGACGGACAACGGGAAGGTACGAGGGGCTCTTCGAGCTTATCGACTCGGATCGCCTAAATGGAGGCGACGGGCGGATTCGAACCGCCGAATAAAGGTTTTGCAGACCTCTCCCTTAACCACTTGGGTACGTCGCCGGCAGAAGAATGATTTTAGCAAACTGCCGGCAGGCCCTCTCCCCCGCGTCGAGCGGCCTCTAACTCGTGTAATTCCGAATGAGGCCCGTCACGACCCCCTGGACCGTGATGTCGCGCACATCCACCGTCAGAGGCTTCATCGAGACGTTCGCCGGCTGCAGGCGCACGCGGCTCCCGTCCGCGTAATAGCGCTTGAGCGTGGCTTCACCCCGGACGAGCGCGACGACCGTCTGTCCGTTCTGAGCGGTCGACCGCTTCGAGACGACCACGTAGTCGCCGTCGCGGATGCCATCGTCGATCATCGAGTCGCCCCGAACCCGCAGCACGAAGTGGTCTCCTCTCCCGAGGAGTGACGCCGGAACCTCGATCGTCTCTTCCTCGGGAAAGGGCTCGATGGGCCGGCCGGCGGCAACCGCGCCCAAGAGAGGGACTTCCCGGGACGTGGATTTCGGCTCGGCCGGCGAGATACCGCGGCTGCGGTTCCACTCGCGGGAGAGCGCGCCCTTCTCTTCGAGCCGCTTCAGGTGCTTCTGGACGGTGCCGAACGAGGAGAGCCGGAAACGGAGTCGAATCTCCCGCTGCGTCGGTGAGATTCCGTTCTCGTCCCGGTATTCGCGGATGAAATCGAGGATCTCTTTCTGCCGCTTCGTCAGGTTCATGTGCCCTTCCGTCCGAATTAAGGCGAATCACGTATTCCGCCGAATTATCTAAGGCCGAGGGACCACCGCGGCCGCTCCGTGGCCATCCAGAGCGCGCCCATCGGCCTCATGCGGGAGCATTGTGGGCGGAAATAAGGCGTAAGTCAAGCCCGAATTTCGCGGCAGGCAGGACAGAGAGTCTCTCAATCATCGAGCCTTTCGTGCCGCATCTCTCCGTGTGTGGCCGGCCCCGTAATGTGTGTGGCCGGCCCCGTAATCTTGGCGCCCGGCTTCATCTCTGCGGAAGTAGACCCACCGTCGCGCTGCAGCGGACTTGCTCCTCCGCTGGGCTCTCCGCCGCCAAGCCAGAAGAAAGTCAGAGGAACACCATGAGTCTCCAAAGACTCCCAGGCGCCCCGAGGAACCATCGTGGCACACATGAATCAGACCAATTTGACTCCCCTCCGGATAGGGCGGAGGATTTCTCAACAGTCGCTGTACAAAGAAACCGACCTGCCGAGTGATCTGGAGGCCCGACCGGCCGTTTCCAGAAACGAGGAGGTGCCATGAATCCCAGCACGTGGATAGAGCGCCGACTGAGCTCGCACTTCATCGGGGATTGTCCGCAGTCCCCAAAGCGGCGATCCCGATTCTGGCCAGCCGCGGTTCCGCTTGCAGTTCTCGTGGGGATCGTTGGCGGCATCGCCAGGGCTCAGACCATCACCGAGTTTCCTGTCCCTACGGTTGGCGGCTTCCCTGACGCCATCGCAACGGGTGCGGATGGCGCTCTCTGGTTTACGCAGGTAAGCGGAAAGATCGGCCGGATCACGACCGCGGGGGTCATCTCCGAGTTCCCAGTCAACTTTTTCCCGAAAAGCATCACAACAGGTCCGGATGGCAATCTGTGGACCGCCAATTTTGCTGGCCCGTGCATTGGGCGCATCACAACGTCCGGTGTCAGCACGGCGTTGGAGGGAAGAATTACTTTTTGCTGGGGCATCGCAGCTGGTCCCGATGGCAATCTGTGGTTTACAGAGCAGCCCTTTGCGATACCGCCGGGGGATCACGTGGGACACATCGGACGAATCACGACGGCTGGCCACGTTAGCGAGTTCCCGATTCCGACGCACAATACCGGTGCAACCGTTATCGTGGCTGGTCCGGACAGCGCTCTCTGGTTCCTCGAGAGTGCCTCTCCAAAAATCGGGCGAATCACGACGGCCGGTGTCATTACAGAGTTCAATATCCCCACGCCCGGCGGCATACCGATCAGTATCGCAGCTGGCCCGGACGGCGCCCTCTGGTTCACAGAAGGCAACCAGATTGGCCGAATGACAACTGACGGGGTGGTTACCTTCGTCCCGGTTTCCGTCGCCTCTGGCGACATCACCACCGGCCCGGACGGCAACCTCTGGTTCATAGAAGGCAACGCCATCGGCCGGATCACAACCGCGGGCGTAGTCACCGAGTTCCCGATGCCGACGCCCCAGAGCTATCCCACACGCATCGTGGCTGGTCCGGACGGCGCACTGTGGTTCACCGAGAGTGGTTTTGCTAATGGCTCTCCAAAAATCGGACGGATCACGACCGCCCGTGCACCTGCGATCTCCTCGCGCGCGCTTCCGGTCGTGGGCTCGACGCCTGGGGCAAACGGGACCTTCTTCAAGACCTCGGTACAGCTCCACAATCCGGGACCCGCGGCGATCGCCGGGCAAATCGTGTTCCATGCCTCCGGAACTTCGGGGAGCAGTTCGGATCCCGCGCTTCCCTACTCGCTCGCGCCGGGTCAGACGCAGTCCATCGCGGACTTGCTTCCCGCAATGGGCCGCTCTGGCCTCGGGAGCGCGGACATCGAGGTGACCTCCGGCTCGCCCCCGGTCGCGACGGCGCGGGTGTTCAACGACGCTGGCGCCGAGGGGACGACGGGCTTCACCGAGGAGGCGCTACGCCCCGAGGAGGCTCTGTCCGCCGGCGCACGCGGGGTGCTTTTGCTCCCCCCCGACCTGACCGCATTCCGGTACAACATCGGGGTGCGGACGCTCGAGCTGGGAGCTTCGATCGCTCTGACTCTGCGCGACGCAGCCGGAGTCGTCGTCGCGACGGTGCCACGGGCCTTTCCTGCCGTCTATCACCTCCAGCAGCCCGCAGCGGAGTTCCTGACCGGCTCGACGCC
>DASWCZ010000053.1:0-58094 GCA_036395755.1 Thermoanaerobaculia bacterium | reverse complement strand
TAATCCGTTCGGTCCCGTGTCCGCGTCGGCAGGGTCGTTGGGTGTCACGCCATCACTTCCCAGATCGATCCCGAGACCGCCGTTGTCGTGGATGAAGTTTCTAGTGATGCGGTCGCCGAAGGAGGTGTCGTTCACGTCAGGTCCCACCGCTACGCCGGCAGCGCCGTTGAAGGCGATGACGTTGCCAGTCACGGTTCCGCCGACGGGGTCGGAAGACAAGCCACCCTGAATCAGCACGCCGTCCTGCACGTTGCCGAGCGAGGCCGTCCCAGAAGGATCCGTGCCGATGAGATTGCCCTCAACGCGGACGCCGAGGGGGCGGAACAAACGTACACCGTGAACGGAATTTCCGCTGATCAAGTTCCCGGCGCCGGCGTTCGTTCCGCCAATGACCATGCCGGAACCCCCGATCACCACCAGGACGCCCGTTCCGTTGGGAAGTGCCGTCGAACCGGCGGCATTGGTTCCGATCCGGTTTCCCTCGACGCTGACATCCGCTGCCTGTATCAGGATCCCCGATCCCGTGTTGCCGGAAATCAGATTCCCCGAGCCTGACGCCACTCCGCCGATGGAATTGTGCGAAGAAGTGGCGAGGACATACACGCCACCGCCGGCATTCCCGAGGGCCGCGTTTCCGGAAGCGTCCGTTCCGACATAGTTGCCGGCCACAACTGTCCCTGAGGCGCCAAACAAGATCGCGACGCCTACCGAGGAGTTTCCCGATACGACGTTTCGTTCCGCAGCAGCCGTTCCGCCGATGGTCGTGCCGACGGGTCCCGTTGGAAAGAAACCTTCCGGATTCTCGACAAGTACTCCGAATTCGTTCGGTCTCGCCGTCGTCGCAGCGGCGTCGGTACCAAGAAAGCAGCCCGTCACCCGGTTGCTCGTACCCGTTTCGATCGAGATCGCTCCGAAGCCAAGTGTGCCGAACCCGGTGATGACGAGGCCTCGGACGCGGTTCGAAGAGGACTGCACTCGGAACCCTACCGCTCTCGTCCCCGCCGCCACCCCGTTCAGTTCGATCAGAAGCACCGCGTCATCGCCGATCGCCAGCGTGTTCGCGCTCGAGCCCGGCTGCGTATAGCCGTCGATCGTGACGCCCGCGTCGTCGGTCAGAGCGGGCAGCGCCGACAGCGGGCTGATCGTGTGCACGCCTGGTCCCGAAATGTTGAATGCGATCAGATCCGCGCCCGCTGTGGCGTTCGCGTCGAGGATCGCCTGCCGCAGAGAGCCTGGCCCGGAGTCGCTCGTGTTGGTGACCGTGAAGGTCGCGCCAAGGCCGGTCCTTCCAGCGGCGAGAAGGCACATCGCTGCGGCCCCAAGCAAACGCTTCACGGGTGAGGGAATGCCGAAAGAGACTCCTGCCGACAAGGTATGCCCGAGCGACGTTTTTCGAGACGGCTTTGTCGCCCAAAAAAGGCGGCCCCGACTCAAATGGTCGGGGCCGGGAAGGAAGGTATCGCGTGCTGATCCCTAAAACCGGCCCCTGAATTAAAAGATTCCAAGCCGGTAACCTATTGGTCCTCAAGGGTTAGATTGACATCGCGCGCCTGGAAATCCCGGGGACCACCGTCCAGCCCTGGGTCTTCTTCATAGAGGTCTTTCCGGTTCAACTCGATCGGTGGATCTGCGTCGACGGATCCAACCGGATCCGGGGTCGTTCCGCTCTGCTTCCGATGTTCCCAGGGCTTGACCCGGTGAGGCAGTCCCACCATCTTCGGCTGAAGGCGACCTCGGTTTCCTTTCGACTTCATTCCGGCTGCCCCACGATCTCGTACCGGGCGGGCGGGAGCGTCTCGTCGGTGACGAGCTCGACCTTGACGCCGAGCGCCTGCTCGACGTCGCTCAGGAGCTCCGGCTCGTCCTCGGCGAGAAACCGGGCGAGCGACGGGCGGACCCGCACCCGCACGGTCTCGCCCGCGGCGAAGAGGACCGGCGGCGCGAGGAGGGAGCGGCGCAGCTCCAGGGCGACGGTCAGGTCCGTCTTGACCCGTCCACTGCCGTTGCAGTCGGGGCACGAGCGGGTCAGGAGTTTCTCGAGGTTGCCCCGCGAGCGCTGCCGCGTGATCTCGATCAGTCCGAACTCCGAAACCGGCAGCATCCGGAAACGCGCGCGGTCCTTGGCGAGCTCCGCCTCGAACCTCTCGAACACCTCGCGGCGGTGGACGGGGTCGAGCATGTCGATGAAGTCGACCACCAGGAGACCACCGAGGTCCCGCAACCGGATCTGGCGCGCGACCTCGGGAACCGCCTCCAGATTCGTCGAGAACACCGTCTCCTCGAGGTCTTCCTTGCCGACGTACTTGCCGGTGTTGACGTCGATCGCGACCAGGGCTTCGGTTTGATGGATGACGATGGATCCTCCGGAGGGGAGCGGCACGCGGCTTCTCAAGGCGCTCTCGATCTCCGCCTCGACGCCGTAAGCCTGGAAGATCGGTGCGTCGCCCCGGTAATGCTCGAGCCGGTAGGCGAGCGGCGGAGCGACGGCGGCCAGGAACTCGGATAGGCGCGAATGCGTCTCTTCGTCGTCGACGCGGATCGCTCCGAAGTCGCCGGTGACGAGGTCGCGAACCGAGCGCAGCGCGAGATCCAGCTCCCGGTGAAGCACGGCGGGCGCCGACGAGTTGTCCGCTTTTCGGAAGATCCGGTCGGCGAGCTCGGTCAGGTAACGATGGTCGGCCGTGAACTCCGCGCTTGAGCTGCCCTGGGCGGCCGTCCGCGCGATGAAGCCGCCCTCGGCCGGGAGCGACTCCAGGATCTGCCGGAGCCGCTCGCGCTCCTCCTCGTCGGTGATCCGCCTGGAAATTCCGATCTCGCGGACCCCGGGGAGATAAACGAGCGTGCGTCCGGGCAGCGACAGGTTTGCCGTGACGCGCGGGCCCTTCCCCGCGAGAGCGTCCTTCGTCACCTGAACGACGAAGTCCTGTCCTTCCTTGACGAGGTCGTCGATTCGCGGGCGGTCGGCGCGGTTGACGTTCGCTTCTGTCCCTTCTCCGTCTCCGTTTGGGTCGATCGAGGGAGGGAGAACGTCCTCGACGTACAGGAACGCATCCCGCTCGAGACCGATCGAGACGAAGGCCGCCTCCATGCCGGGCAGAACGCGGTGAACCCGGCCGAGATAAACGTTGCCGACGAGCCCCTGCCGCGACCGTCGCTCGTGCAGGACCTCGACCGCCCGCCCGTCTTCGACGAGAGCGACCCGGGTTTCCGGGGGCGCGGCGTTGACGAGGAGCTCTTTCCTCACGGGTTTGCCGAGTGGGCGATCGGCCGTGCGGTCAAGCGTTGGCAAAGCGGCGGTAATCGACCGCGAGGATGAGACCGATCCCGAGAAAGGAGGTCGCGACGGAGGAGCCCCCGTAGGACACGAGCGGCAGCGGAATTCCGGTCGTCGGCAGGAGACCGATCATCATCGACGCGTTCACGACGACCGAGAAGAACAGCATCGAAGAGATCGCGAGGATGAGGAAGACGCCCCCGCGGTCTCGGGCCACCCGGGCGAGCGACATCGCGCGCAGCAACAACCCGGCGAAGAGCGCGAGCACGAGACAGACCCCGAGGAACCCCCACTCTTCCGCGATCACGGCGAGGATGAAGTCGGTGTGCTGAACCGGAAGAAACCGGAGCTGGCTCTGCGTGCCGGATCGGAACCCCTTTCCGGTGAATCCGCCGGAGCCGACCGCGATCTTCGACTGACGCACCTGGTATCCGGAGCCGAGCACGTCCGCCTCGGGATTCAGAAACGTGCCTATCCGCGCCTTCTGGTAGTCCGCGAGGACGAACCAGCCGATCCCAGCGAGGAGCGCGACTGCCACCACGAGCGCGATCCATGCTCGACCGGGGAGCCCGCCGAACAAGAGGGCCATGCCGAGAAGCGGAAGGAACGTCGCGGCGAGACCCGCATCGGGCTGCAGGAAAACGAGCAGGAACGGGACCGCGACGATCGTGCCGACCTTCGCGAGCGTCGCCAGCTTCATCCGCGCCTCGTCCGAGTTCTCGAAGAGATAGGCCAGGAGTAATGCCGTCGCGACCTTCGTGAGCTCGGCCGGCTGGAACTGGAAGCTCCCGATCCGGATCCAGGACTTCACGTTCGCGATCCTCTGACCAAAGAAAAGGAGGTATACGAGAGGAACCAGGGTCACGCAATAGATGACGAAAGAGAACTTCAACAGTACTCGGTAATCGAAGAGGATCGCGGCGACCATCGCGCCCAGGCCGACGAGGACCCAGATGGCCTGCCGGGTGGCGAGCCCGGAGAAGCGACCGCCTTCCGTCGTCGAGGAAACGAAGAGGATTCCGAGGACCGCGAGCGAGATGCCGCACGCGAGCACGATCAGGTCGAGGCGCCGCGGAACCGGAAAGACGCGGCGCATCATGGAGAGACCACTTTCGAGGCGGACAGCGCCCTGGCCGCGGGCGAGGACGCCTGCTGGAACCCGGGCTCGCCGGGCCGGGGCGCGAGCGGCACTCCGAAGAAACGGGCGAGGAGGCGACGCGCGATCGGCGCCGCAGCGGCACTGCCGTGGCCGCCGTGCTCGACGAAGACCACCACGACGATCTTCGGATCGTCGATCGGCGCGAAGGCGGTGAACCAGGCGTGGTCCTCGAGCAGGTGACGGTCGACGCCCGCGCGCGCCACCGAATCCCGCCCGGCCACCTGCACCGTTCCGGTCTTGCCACCCGCCTCGATTCCGGGAATCCGCGAGCCGAAAGCGGTGCCCCCCGGTTCGTTGACGACCGCCCACATTCCGTTCTTCACGATCGCGAGCCGACTCGCGTCGATCGCGAGCGATTTGCGGGGCGGCGAGTCATACCGCAGTCGGACTCCCGTCTTCGGATCCTGGGAAGCGAGGAAGAGGTGCGGCGTCGGCAGACGACCCCCTTCGATCAGGCCGGAGACCGCGCGCGCGATCTGGAGCGGCGTCACGAGAAGCGGACCCTGTCCGATCGAGACCGAGATCGTCTCGCTCGGGTACCAGCGCGCGCCGCGCTTCGTCCGCGCCCACTCCTCCGACGGGACGAGGCCCGGCTTCTCGTGAGCGAGGTCGAGGCCGGTCGGCTCGCCAAAGCCGAAGTCATGGGCGATTTCCGAGATCCGATCGACGCCGAGGTGGTGCCCGAGGTTGTAGAAGTAGACGTCGCACGAGAGCTTGATCGCGTTCCGCAGATCCACCCAACCGTGTCCGCCCTTGCGGTGGCAGCGGAACGTGCGTCCGTAGAACGTGGCGTAGCCGGGACAGAAGATCCGCGCGTTCGGGTCGACCTCGTTCAACGCGAGCGCCCCGTAAGCCAGGAAGATCTTGAAGACCGATCCGGGCGAGTACATGTTCTGGATCGCGCGGTTCTGGAGAGGCCGGTTTTCGTCGTTCAACAGGCCGGACCATTCTTCGGGCGTGACCCGCCGCGTGAACCAGTTCGGGTCGTAGGAGGGCGAGGAGACGAGCGCCAGGATCTCTCCCGTCCTCGGATCGAGCGCGACCGCGGATCCGACCTTGTCGGCGAACGACTCTTCCGCGAGCTCCTGCAGGTCCCGATTGAGCGTCAGGAAAAGGTTCTGGCCGGGCCGCGACTCGATCCGGCTCTCCTCGGCGATCTCCCGCGCGTGCGAATCGACGATCACCCGCCGCTCGCCGTTCGTCCCGCTCAGGAGCTTTTCGTAGGAGCTCTCGATGCCCTTCTGCCCCATCCAGTCTCCGAGCCGGTATTCGTTTGCGGAAGCGCGGATCTGATCGGGCGTCGCCTCTGCCAGGTAGCCGAGAACGTGCGCGGCGGAGCCGCCGCGTTTGTAGAGACGCCGCTGCGAAATCGCGATCGCGAACTCGGGATGCTCCGGTGCCCGGGCTTCCACCTCCGCAACCTCTTCCAAGGTCAGATTCTCGGCGATCGGGATCGGCACGAACTCGGGATACCGGCGGCCCCGGGCGAGACGCGCGCGGATCTGGTCCGCGGGCAGCCCGAGAAGACGCACGGCGAACTCGACCGAGGACTCGAGGTTCTTCGATTCGCGGCGATAGAGCTGCAGCGAGTACGCGGGCTCGTTCTCGACCAGCACGGACCCGTTGCGGTCGAGCACGTAACCGCGGGGGGCGGTCAGCTTGACCGACCGAATCCGGTTGTTCTCGGAAAGCTCGAAGTAGTGGTCGCCCTGGACGATCTGGACGTACCAGTAGGAGATCGCGAGGACCGCGAAGACGCCGCCGACGACGATCCGCGCGATCTCGATGCGCGAAGACAGCTCCCGGCGGTTCTCGCGGACCTTCAGCATGACGCGTGAGTCGTGAGCCGTGAACCGCGAGCCGGCACGCTCACCGCAACCTTCCTTGACGCCGTCTCTCGCGCCATTCGCGCCACGGGAAGCTCCAGGCGGCCTCGAGAGCTCCCGCGGTCGTGCCGGTCGCGAAGGCACGCCACAGCGCCTCGGGAGCTCCGAGGACGACCGGCGAGCCCAGCAGGAGCGATCGGAGAACCGCGACGATCGCGTCGTTCGCGAGCGAGCAGAGGGCGATGACCCCGCCCACGGCGAGCGCTCCGCCGAGGACGACCCGAACCGACACGAACGCGAGCAGGTATCCGATCGCCGCTTTCGCGAAGGCGTTCAGGCCGAGGAGAGTCTCCGTCAAAGCATCCTCGACGAAGCCCGCCGCCGCTCCGGTCAGGACCGCGCGGCCGAAGCCTCCCGACCGGGCGACGATCGCGGTCGCAACGAGAAGCCAGTCGACGGGCCAGGCTCCCCGGTATTTCGTGGCGCCGAAGAAGAACTCGAGAGCCGTCGCCCCGGCGAGCAGCAGGGCGATACGCCCGAGCTTCACCGCGAAGCACTCGTTCCTTCCCCCGGCTCGCGCGCCGGGAAGGGCGCGAGGACGAGTACGTCGGTCAGGCGCGAAAACTGCGCCGTCGGAACGAGAAGAACGTCCAGGAAGAGATTTCCGCCGTGGGAAACCGAAGCGACGCGCCCGATCGCGATACCGCGCGGATAGATTCCGTCGATGCCCGCAGACTCGACGAGATCACCCGGGCGAACGCGCGAAGTCGTCGGAATGTGATTGAGACGCAGGCCGCCCCGGCCGTCTCCCCGGACGATCCCGAGCTCGCCGGTCCGGACGATCCGCGCTCCCGCCGCCGCCGACGCGTCCAGGAGAAGCTGGGCTCGCGAAATCGTCCGGCCCGCGGTGACGACGCGCCCGACGAGTCCCTCCGGGACCGCGAGCGGAGAGCCGGCACCGACACCGGAAGAGGAGCCGATGCCGATCAAGGCGCTGTGGAGGCCGGCGCGGCGCTCGAGAAGGAGCACGGGGCCGCTGCCGACGACGACGGGCAGGAAAGGCGCTGCGGCGCGCAACCCGAGCTCGCTTCTCAACTGCTCGACTTCGGCGCGGAGTCGGAAGAGCTCCTCTTCCCTTTTCTGGAGATCCCGACGCAGGCGGGCGTTGTCGGAGCGCGCGGTGAAGTTGTCCGACATGGACGAGGACGTCCCGGAGATCGCCCGCGAGATGGTCGCGACGGCGCGCGCGAGCGGGGCGGCGGCGGTCAGCATCCACGACTGGAGCACCGAGCCCCGCTGACCGCGCGCGGGCGCCTGCGCCGAGAGCGCCAGCACGCAAAGCACCAGGACCGAGGCGAGCAGCATCCCGCCGCGGCGCGGGCGATGGGTGACCTCGGCGCGGGCGGTCGAGAATCTCATCGCATGGTCCACGAAACGTTCACGTGATCGAAATCTTCCGCAACAGGTTCATGTCGGTGAGCATCGCGCCGGTTCCGAGCGCGACCGAGGCCAGCGGATCTTCGGCGTACGAGATCGGAAGCCCCGTCTCCTCCCGCAGCCTCTTGTCGAGGTTGCGCAAGAGCGAGCCGCCTCCGGTGATGATGATCCCCTCGTCCATGATGTCTGCCGAAAGCTCCGGCGGAGTGCGTTCGAGCGCGACCCGCACCGTCTCGACGATCGCGGCGACGACCTCCGCGAGCGCTTCCCGAACCTCCTCGTCGGTCAGGACGAGCGTCTTCGGCACGCCTTCGACGAGATCCCGCCCCTTGACCTCCATCGTCAGCGGCTCGTCGAGCGGATACGCCGAGCCGATCTCGATCTTGACCTGCTCGGCAGTTCGCTCGCCGATCAGGAGGTTGTACTTGCGCTTGACGTACTGAATGATCGCCTCGTCCATCTCGTTCGACGCAATTCGAACCGAACGGCTGTAGACGATCCCCGCGAGCGAGATCACCGCGACGTCGGTCGTGCCTCCGCCGATGTCCACGATCATGTTCCCTGCGGGCTCGGTGATCGGAAGGCCGGCGCCGATCGCGGCCGCCATCGCCTGTTCGATGATGAAGACCTCCGACGCGCCGGCCCGCAGTGCCGAGTCCTGCACCGCGCGCTTCTCGACCTGCGTGATGCCGGACGGCACCGAAATGACGATGCGCGGCCGGACGAAGAGCGACCGCCCGTGCGCCTTCTTGATGAAGTGATCGAGCATCTTCTCGGTGACCTCGAAGTCGGCGATCACGCCGTCCTTCATCGGACGGATGGCGACGATGTTGCCCGGAGTGCGGCCGAGCATTTCCTTCGCCTCGGTGCCGACCGCCTCCACCCGGTTCGTGTGGTTGTTGACGGCGACGATCGACGGCTCGCGGACGATGATGCCCTTGCCGCGCGCGAAAATGAGCGTGTTCGCCGTGCCGAGATCGACGGCGAGATCGTTCGAGAAGAGGGAGAAAAGGGATCTCCAGGCCAAAGGACCTCCCTAGGAGTAATTCTTCAGAAGCCTAATGGTAAGCCGTCAGCAGCTGCTTACCGTCAAAGCGACTCTACGAAAACCCGCATGCGTCGGATCGTCTCGTTGCCCGCCGCGTCCACGGCCTTGATCACGAGGATCGCGTAACCGTCGCGCTCGATCGTGACCGTCTTCTTGAAGCTCCCGTCGGCCCCGACGTCGGCCGGCTCTGCATTGACGGTGACGACCGCGCCCTTCTCCGTCTTCCCGTAAATCAAGAACAGATTGCCCATCTGCTGCGGGGGGAGAACCGACAGCTCCGGCGGAGTCGTGTCGCCGGCGCCGGCGCGGATCGGCTCTTCGAGCATCCGGAAACGCCGGACCGCGCTCCAGTCGGAGGAGACCCCTCCCCGGTTGATGGCTGCGAGCCTCCAGAAGTAGGAGCCTTCCCGCGAAACTTTGACGCGGGTGGAAAGCCCGGTTCGGTCGTCCAGATCCACCTCGTTTGCGTCGGGAACGAAGAGGCGCGAGCGCGAAATCTGGATGCGGTATCGGGCGGCATCGGGCACGCGCGACCACTTGAGGTCCACCTCTCCCGCTGTCGCCAGGTCGAAGGTGCGGTTGTCGCCGGGCAGGAGCGGTACCGGGGCCTCCGGCAGCGAGATGCGGGGCGAAAGTATTCCCGTGCGGGCCGCGGCCACCACCCTTTGACGGTCCTCGAGGACGACGGTGTTCAGGCCGGTCGAGACCGTCGTCTTGCCGCGGTAGGTCGTCACTTCGGTCTTCTCTCCTTGCGCCACGTCGACCGAAACGCGCGAGTCCTTGTCGACTGCCGCGGTCGCGTCGTTGGTGGCGACGGTCGACCGGGAGGCCGACGTGTACACGTTGACGGCGCCGGAAACCATCTTCACTTCGCTGCCGCTCTCCTCGGACGCGCTCGGCCGGCGAACTTCGAAGAGCGAGCCCGGTCGAATCGTGAACAGTGTCCCGTCCGTGAACATGATCTCCGCGGAGCCGTTGTGTCCGGTCCGAATGAAGTCCCCGTCGAAGAGCGGCTGCCTCTGCCGCGCCGACTCGAACGTCGACCGGCCGGCCCGTTGCAGCGCCACGTCGCCTTCGACGAAGATGAAGGACGCGTCGCCGTTCTCGTCCGCTCCCCATCCGCCAATGACCCGGCGGGAATACGACTCGGACTCGACGGCCAGCCGGAACGCCTCCTCGAACCTCGAGTCGCCCATCGAGTTGTGCGCGTCCTGCAGGAAAGCGCGCGCCCGCGCCACGTTCGAGCCGGGCCGCACGGTCCCCGCGATCCGGGTGGCCTTGTTGAGGAGTCCCGACGCGCTCTCGATCTCGGTGCGCGCGCGATCCTCCGCCGAGGGACGGGCCTTGACGTAGGCGCGATATCCCAGGACGCTTCCGGCCGCGACGATCACGATCAGAATGCCCCAGGTCGCGATCTTTCGGATCGGGATGATGAACCAGTCGAGGTCCGCTCCTACGAGCTTCCGTCTCCGCATAACTTTCGTGCTTGGCGAGACTTACCGTGTCTGCTTATAGCACATTCGCCGGTTGCCCTGTTATAGTCGCCGGCTCCAAAAAGGAGCCTCGAATGCTCAAAACCATGCGCGCCAGCTTCCACCAGCTGAAGTGGACGCTGTTCGCGGTGATCATCGTTTTCGTCCTCGGATTCGTCTTCTTTTCCGGCTCGAACTGGGGAGGAAGCACCTCGAGCCAGGTCGTCGCCAAAGTGGGCAGCGATCAGGTCTCGGCGATCGAGTTCGACCGGGTCTACCAGAACCAGGTCCAGAAGTACCGCGAGCTCTACAAAGGCAGTTTTTCTCCGGAGCTCGCGCGGGCGCTCGACCTGCCGCGGCAGGTCCTGGACGGGATGATCGAGCGGAAGCTGCGGGTCGAAGCGGCGAAGCGGCTGAAGCTCACGGTCGGCGACGAAGAGCTCGCCCGCGCGATCGCCTCCCTTCCATATTTTCAGGAGAACGGCCAGTTCATCGGAGCACAGCGGTACAGCGAACGGCTGCGGCTGGCCGGGATGTATCCGGAAACCTTCGAGGAAGGAGTGCGCGAGGACCTGTTGGTCGACAAGTACGGAGCGCTCGTCAAGGCGAGCATCGCCATCCCGGAGTCGGACATCCGAAAGGAATTCTCGGCGAAGAACGACAAGGCGACGATCGAGTACGTCCTGATTCCGTCGAGCCGGCTCGAGAGCTCGGTCGAGCCGTCGGAAGCCGACCTCAAGGCGAACTACGAAAAGAATCGCGAGCGATATCGCTCCCCGGAGCAGCGGCGCGCCAACTACCTCCTCGTCGACAACCAGAAGGTCCGCGCGAAGATGCCGATTTCCGACGCCGAGATCCGCGCGGAGTACGAAGCGAAGAAAGCCTCCTTCGCAGTCCCCGAGCAGGTGAACGCTTCCCACATCCTGATCTCGGTCGATCCGAAGGGGGGACCGGAAGCGGACGCGAAGGCCAAGGCGAAAGCCGAGGCGCTCACCGCGCGCGCGAAAGCGGGAGAGGACTTCGCGAAACTCGCCACCGAAAACACCGACGATCCGAACGGCAAGGAGAATGGCGGCCAGCTCCCTCCTTTCGGTCACGGTCAGATGGTTCCGGAATTCGAGAAAGCCGCTTTCGACATGCAGCCGGGTGAAATCCGCGGACCCGTGAAGACGAGCTACGGGTACCACGTGATCAAGCTGACCGCGAGGACGGCGGCCGGGACGCGGACCCTCGAGGAGGTCCGTTCGAGCATTTCGGGAGGTCTCGCGGAGCGCAAGGCGACGGCCGAGACGGAACGGCTGGCGCGGGAGCTCGCGGGCAAGATCCGTGCTCTCAAGACGAAATCGGACGAGGAGCTCCGCAAGCTCCAGAGCGACGTCGTGACTTACAACACCACCGACTGGTTCTCGCGTAACGGTCCGGTCGCGGGAATCGGCGCGAACCCCGAGTTTTCGAAGGAAGCGTGGGCTCTCAAGGTTGGTGAGGTCTCGACGAACCCGATTTCGACGTCGCGCGGGCCGGCCTTCGTCCGTCCGCTCGCCGAGCGGTCCGCGGGAATCCAGCCTTTCAGCGAAGTCCGCGCGGCAGTCGCGGAGGACTGGAAGACCGAGAGGCGCCAGAAAGACGCGTTGGAGAAGCTCGAGCCGGTGGCGCGGGAGCTCGGGTCCGGAACGACGCTCGCCGATCTCGCGAAGCGTTACGAGACCGAAGTGAAGACGACGCCGGAGTTCGGCCCGCAGGGTCCCGTGCCGGACCTGGGAGCCGCTCCGCGACTTCTCGAGGCAGTCTTCAAGACGCCGTCGGGCCAGGCGGGGCCGCCGGTCTCGGTGCCCTCGGGCTTCGTTCTCTTCCGCGTGCTCACCCGCGCGGAGGGAGATCTCTCGGCCTTCGCCGTGCAGCGGGCGCAGCTCACGGAGGCGCTCCGCGCGAAAGAAGCGGAACGACTCATTCGCGCGGTCGTCGCCCAGATGCGAGCCGACCGCAAGATCGAGATCAACGAGGAGCTCCTGAACTCGTTCCTGCCGGCGCAGCAGAGGACGAGACGGGGATAGCCTCCCCTGTCATCCTGAGGCGCGCAGCGCCGAAGGATCCCTCGCGGAGCCTGCCCTGAGCGGATGCGAAGGACTCGGGATGACGGTGGGAAATACAATCGCGTCGTGATCGGTCGCCTCGTCGGCCGTCTTGCGTCGAAGGCGACGGATCACGTGATCTTGGACGTCGGCGGCGTCGGCTACCTCGTCCAGATTCCGCTCTCCACCTTCTATGAGCTGCCGGAGGCGGAAAGTCCCGCTTCGCTCTGGATCCACACGCACGTCCGCGCGGAAGCCCTCGCTCTTTACGGTTTCCTGACCGAACGCGAGCGCGCTCTCTTCCTGATGCTCTTGGATGTCGCGGGAATCGGCCCACGCGTCGCGCTGACGGTCCTCTCCGGGATTCCCCCGACCGACCTCATCGAAGCGCTGCGCGGATCGGACGTCCGCCGGCTCATGGCGGTTCCGGGGGTCGGAAAGAAGACGGCCGAGCGCATGGTGCTCGAGCTGGCCGAGAAAGCCTCTAAATTCGCGGGCGAGCCGAGCGCGGCGCGCCCCGCCGCCGTCGCGACCGAAGACGTGGTGTCGGCGCTCGTGAACCTTGGCTATCGGAAGGGCGACGCCGAGCGAGCGATGGATGCAATCGGACGTGCGGGTCCGCCTTCCGATTTCGGCGACTACCTGAAGCTCGCCTTGAAGAAGCTGACCGGAGGATAGATTCGCCCATGCTACTTTGACATTTGACGAGATGGTGGACGAGAAAGAGATCCTTTCCGGTACGGCTCTCGCCGACGACGTGGCCGTCGAGCCAACGCTGCGCCCGAGAGTTCTTTCGGAGTACATCGGGCAGTCGAAGGTGCGCGAGAACCTGGGCGTGTTTCTGACGGCCGCGCGCGGGCGCGGCGAGCCGCTCGACCACGTTCTCCTGACCGGTCCGCCCGGCCTCGGCAAGACGACGCTCGCCCACATCATCGCGCACGAGCTCGGAACGGGCCTCCGCATCACGTCCGGGCCCATGATCACCCGCGCCGGCGACCTGGCGGGCATCTTGACCAACCTTCAGCCGCGTGACGTGCTGTTCTTAGACGAGATCCACCGCTTGAGCCCGGCCGTGGAGGAGATTCTGTATCCGGCGATGGAGGACTTCCGCCTCGACGTGATGATCGGCGAAGGGCCGATGGCGCGCACGATGAAGGTGGACCTTCCTCCGTTCACTCTGGTGGGCGCCACGACGCGCCCGGGGCTCCTCTCCCAGCCGCTGCACGGCCGCTTCGGAATCGCGCTGCGGCTCGACTTCTACGACGTCGAATCGCTCGCGAGAATCGTCGAACGTTCTGCGAAGATCCTCGGTATCTCGATCACGCCGGAGGCGGCGCGGGAGATCGGCGGGAGGAGCCGCGGGACGCCTCGCATCGCCAATCGGCTCCTGAGGCGACTGCGCGACTTCGCCGAGGTCGCGGGCAAGGAGCGGATCGACCTCCCAACCGCGCGCGAAGCGCTGGCGCGGCTCGAAGTGGACGAGCACGGCTTCGACGAGCTCGACCGGCGGATTCTCTCGACCATCATCGAAAAGTTCGGCGGCGGGCCGGTCGGCATCAACTCGATCGCCGCCTCCCTGGGCGAGGACAGGGGAACGCTCGAGGACCTGTACGAGCCTTACCTGCTCCAGGCCGGGTTCCTCCAGCGCACGCCGCGCGGCCGGATCGCCTCCGAGCAGGCGTATCGGCATCTGGGGGTACTCCCTCCACGGAAAGAGGGGTCTCTTTTCTGAGTGAGCCCGTCATCCTGAGGCCGAAGGCCGAAGGATCCGTCGCCTCGCTCGGGATGAAGAAGTTGAAGCACGGCGTCCTGATCTACAACCCGACCGCGGGGCAGCGCGATCTGGCGGCGCGGATGCTGAACTTGATCCAGAGAATGCGCGCGGAAGGGCTCGAGCTCGAGAACGCGCCGACGACCGCGCCGGGTCATGCGACCGAGATCGTGCGGGCGCTCCTGCCCTCCGGGCTCGACGTCGTCGCGGTCTGCGGCGGCGACGGGACCATCTCGGAAGTCGCGGGCGGTCTCATCGGCTCCGACGTGCCGCTCGGCGTCCTTCCCGGCGGAACCTCGAACGTCCTGGCCCGCGAGCTTTCGATTCCGCTCGCGCTCGAACCGGCCGCGAGGCTTCTCCTCGACGGGGAGCCCCGTCCCGTTCGTGTGCTCTATGCGAACGAGCGGCCGTTCCTCCTCTGGGCCGGCGTCGGCCTGGACGCGCGGATCATGGGCCACATGAGCCTCTTCTTGAAGCGCTGGTTCGGCCGGACCGGCATCTTCTTCACGGTCGCGCCGGAGTTTCTCCGATACGAGTTTCCGCACCTGGAGGTGACGGTCGACGACAAGACCTACGAAGCCACGTTCGCGGTCGTCTCCCACGCGCGCCGGTACGGGGGGGACTGGGTGATCGCGCCCCATGCGCGCCTCGACTCCGACGACATGGAGGTCGTCCTCTTCTCCGAACGGAACCGGTGGAGATTCTTCTCGCTCTTCCGCCACATCCAGGTCGGCCGCTCCGGCCACATCGAGAGCGGGCTCGCGCGATGCATTCGCGGCCGGACCGCGACGATTCGATCGCTTGAGAGTTACGCGATCGAGGTCCAGCTCGATGGGGACTGCGTTCTGGAAACGCCGGTGACCTGCCGCGTCGGAAGAGAGAGCATCTCGATCCTGACGCCCCGAAACGAGCCCTAGGGCCTCGGCCTCCCCGACTGCACTGTCTTCTCCACGTCACCGGGTTCGCGTGGAATGAAGCAAGACAGGCACTCATAACCGTCTTTGGTGACGAGGAAGACGTCCTCGACGCGGACCCCGATGTTCCACCACTTCCGATCGATGCCGGGCGCGTTTGCGCCGATGTAGATCCCGGGTTCGACCGCGAACACCATGCCGGGCTCGAGCAGGCGCGCGGTGTTTCCGACGGAATACCGGCCGGCGTCGTGTACATCGAGCCCGACCCAGTGCGAGATCCCGTGTTTGGTGAAGACGCGCTGGCCGTCCTCCCGCACGATCCTGTCGACGTCGCCGGAGAGGAGGCCGAGCTTGACCAGTCCCTGCGTCTGAACGCGCGCCGCGGCAGACCCGATCCGCGCGTGCGGAGTCCCGGGTTTGATCTCCGCGATCGCGGCCTTCTGAGCGGCGAGCACGATCTCGTAGATTGCGCGCTGTTCCCGATTGAAGCGGCCGCTCGCCGGGTACGTCCGCGTGATGTCGGTGGCGTAGCCGCCGTATTCGGCGCCCGAGTCGTTCAGGATTACGTCGCCGTCCCGAATCTCGCGGTCGTTTGCGTCCCAATGCAGAAAGACCGAGTTCGGGCCGGACGCGACGATCGACGGGTACGCCATGCGCCGCACGCCGTTCTCGAAGCAGTAGCCGTCGAGCGCCTGCTGGACCTCGAACTCGTACCTTCCCGGAGCAGCCGCCTTCATCGCGCGAACGTGGCCGCGGCCGGAGATCTCGGTCGCACGGCGGATGAGTGCGATCTCGTCGGCGTCCTTGACGACCCGCATCTCGCGGATCACCTCGCGCGCGTCCACGACCGCCGGCGGCGCTGCTTCACCTGCCCACATCGAGGCGATCGCTTCCCGCAGCCCGGACGCCCAGCTCGCGTCTCCCCCGTCGGAGAGATAGACCTTCTCGACGCCGGCCAGGTAACCGGAAAACTTGCGGGAAGTCGCGTCGGAGCGGGTCATCTGATCGCGGAACTCCTCGGTGGAAAAAGCCGCGTCCGCCCCGAAGGCGGAAACTGCCTCCTGAGGACCGACGCGAGGCCCTTCGTACGCCTCGACATGCGGGTCGTGAGGCCGGACGAAGACGACGAATCGCTTGTCATCGGGCGGATTCGGCCGAAGAACGAGGATCGCCTCGGGCTGCTCGACGCCGCTCAGGTACCAGAAATCGGAGTCCTGGCGATAGAGATAGTCGACGTCGTTCGACATCGTGCGCTCGGGAGCGGCGTGCAGGATCGCGATCGAGTTCGGCGGCAGCTTCGACAGGAAGCGATCCCGATGGGCGCGAAACATCGAAGCCGGAGGCTGGAGCGGGGGAAAGTCGATCGCCGCCGCCGACAAGGGCAGCATCCAGAAGAGGAGGACGAGACTGCTTTGGACTCTGAACTTTGGACTTTGTTCTCTCATCTCTTGGAGATGAAAGACCAGGGAGCGGGAGCCGTCCCGGCGACCGCGGCGAGCGGCGGACGCACCACGGCAACGATACGCCCGCGGTGCGTCTTGAGCAGCCGCCGCACCGGCGTTCCCGCCGCCGCCTCCTCAAGGATGTCCGCCGCCGACTCGTCCGCCTTCGCGAGGTAGGCCTCCCAGACCGCTTCTCCGACGGGCATGCCGCGAAAAACGACGTTGCCGATGCGCGCGAGCTCGCGCTGGAGATAGCCGAGCTTCTCCTTGAGCGTGACGTCGTCGGCCAGCGATTCGTCCTCGTACGGCGTGTGCGGCTTCGGGATGAAGGCGTTCACCGAGGGAACGAGCTCCGCCACGCGGCCGAAACGCCTGCCTTCCGCGACTGCGATTTCGTGCAGATCCTCGACCGTCCGCACGATGTCCGCGACGTCCTCGTCGGTCTCGGACGGGAGTCCGACCTGGAGATACAGCTTCAAACGAGTGAAGCCGTGCGCGAAGACGAGCCGCGCTTTCTCGCGCAACATCGCGTCGGAAACCTTCTTGTTGACGTGGCGTCGCAGTCGCTCGTTGCCCGCCTCCGGCGCGATCGCGAGCGCGCGCTCCCCCTGCCGCGCGAGAACTTCGAGGATGGGAGCCTCGATCGCGTCGATCTTGATCGACGAGAGCGCGATGTGGTACTCGAGCTCGGCGAGACCCTTCAGGATCTCGATGATCTGCGGGTGATCGCACACCGCCGTCGCGATCAAGCCGGTCCGGTCGGTCAGCGGCCGCGCCGCGCGCGCGACGGTCAGGATCGACGCCGCGGGATATTGCTTGACGGGCGCCATGGCGTACGCGGCCCAGCAGAACCGGCACATCTCGGTGCAGCCTCGCGAAATCTCGATCAGGAGCTTGTCGGCGAGCTCGGTGCGCGGCGTCAGGATCGTCGAGTGGGGTACCTCGAAGTCCGGGTGGATGTCCTTGCGCGACATCGGCTGCTGGATCACGACCTTCGCGCTCTCCGCCCCTTCGGCACGCGAGCCCTGCAACGCCGGCACGAAGAAGCCGGGCAGTCGAGCGAGCTCCCGCAGGAAAGAATCGCGATCGAGGCCGCGCTTCGCGAGGTCGGCGATCCCGGGAACGAGTCGCTCGCCGTCGCCCAGCGCGAACGCGTCCACGAACGGGACCAGGACGGCCGGGTTCATCCGGGCGATGTCGCCGCCGACGAGGAGCACCGGATGCCGCTCGTCGCGGGCCTCGCGGTCGAGCGGGATGCCGGCCGCTCGCAGGGTGCGCAGGATGTTGACGACGTCCATCTCCCAGGAGAGTGACCATGCGAGCAGGCCGTACTCGGAGAGCGGCGTTCCGCTCTCGAAGGTGACCGCCGGCTCCCCGTCCTCGGAGAAGAACCGCTCGCAGACGACGTCGGGCACCCGGTTGAAGAGCCGGTACACCCACTGGAATCCGAGGTTCGACATCCCGATCTCGTACGAGTTCGGAAACCCGAGCGCGATCCGGTAGGCGCCGAAGCGGTTCGGCTCCTCCGTGAAACGCTCGAGAGCGGCGAACTCTCTCTCGCGCGAAGTGCTTCTCATGCGGAACGAGTGATTATATCGGCCACGCGGGACACCGGGCGTTTCATTCGGACGGAACGGCGCGCAGCCGGAAGTCGACCTGCATCGGCTCGTTCACCCGCGCGACGACCGGAAACGACGGGTCCTGAAGACCGTAGCTCTTCCAGTGAACCGGGAACGAGCCGCGCAGGACCACCGCTCCCGGAAACACGGACACGTCGACGGGCAGCTGGACGGGCGCGGTCTTCCCGTGAACCGTCAGGTCGCCGGCCACCTCGACGGAGAACGTTTCGCCCGGACGAAATCGCGAGAGGTCGCCGGTGAAACGTCGCAGCTCGAAGACGATCTCGGGAAATCGATCCGTCTCGAGCACCTTTTCTCGTAGCGTCCGATCCCGGAGCTGACTTCCGGTGCGCATGCTGGCAGCCGGCACGACGATTCGGCAGCGGACGTCCCAGGCTCCCGAGGAAAGCGGATCCGCCTCGACGAAGCCATGGAAGAGGGGCACGATCCCCAGGATCGGCCGGAAGCTCGCCGGCAGCTCCCATCGAACCGACGAGCCCGCGACCTCGATCCTGTAGCGCAGCGGACGCGCGGGCCTCTGCTCGGCTCGCAGAGCCAGGCCCGACAACGCGATCGCGATCCCCGCCGCCACGCTCTTTTTCGTCTTACGTCGCACGTCTCACCGTTCTGGACTGCGGCGGGTGCAGGTCCTTCGGACCTGTCCCCGCGACATGTTCAAATACGCGCACTCCGAACGTCCAGTCGCTGACGTTTGTTCCGGTCGAACCGGTCACGAGAAGCCCGCCCACGCGCGTGAAGAAGGGTTCCGTGTCGTGGCGCGAGAGCGCGTCCTCGGCGTCGACTCCGCGTTTGCGAGCCCTTGCCATCGTGTCGCCGTCAACGAGCGCGCCCGCGGCGCGGGACGATCCGTCCTTTCCGTCGGATCCGGCCGCGAGGACCGCAACGCCCCGGATTCCATCGAGCACCTGCGCGGCGGAGAGCGCCAGCTCGAGATTCCGCCCGCCCTTGCCGGGCTTGCGCCGAAGCGAGACAGTCGTCTCTCCCCCGGCGAGAATCGCGTCGCCCGAGCGGAGCTGCATCGTCTCGCGGGCGAGCTTCCGGCCGGCGTCGCGCGCTTCGCCGTCGAGTCGGTGCGGGAGAAAGCGCGGCCGGAGCCGGAGCCGGCGCGCCTGCCGGGCGGCGCCTTCGAGCCCGATTCGATTGGACGCGATCACGCGGGTCACGTCGCCGCGCCGGCCGCGGACGGTCGGTCCCGAGCCGACCAGAGCGGGGCGGTCGCCCGGGACGTCCGAGAGGACGAGCGTGACGATCCGCGCGGCGGTCGAGCGTCCGAGCTTTCCTCCCTTGACGGCGGAGAGTGAGGTTCTCAAGCGATTGACCCGGGTGATCGGAGCTCCGGCGCGGACGAGGTGGGCAATGGCCCGCTTCTTTCGAGCGAGCGTGATTCCGCGCCGCGGCAGGCAGAGGAGCGAAGACGCGCCGCCGGAGACGAGGCAGAGGATCAGGTCTTCCCGGTCAAACCGGGAAAAGAAACGGAGAGCGGCGCGCGCGGCGCGGACGCTCGCGGAATCGGGCTGCGGGTGAGAGGCGAAGAGGACCGTGATCCCGCGCCGACGCGGCCGTGGATAACCGCGCGGGAGCACGACGAGCGCTCTTCTCCCCGGTTTCCAGGCGGCCGCGAACATGCCGGCCGCCGCCTTTCCGACTGCGAAGATCCCGACCCGCCGCGCGCTCATGAGTCGTTTCGACACGACCGGATCGGCGAGCGCGGTCGAGACCGCCGAACTCGATTCGACCGCCGCGAGCGCCGCGCCGAACAGCGAGCGCAGGATGTCGAACGCGGTTTTATTCATCGAGCCGTCATCTTTGTCCGTAATAGGATGAGGAGTCCCGGATCTTCCGGGATATCCGAAAGAAGGAGACAGCATGAAGAAAGTCGTTTCTCGCGTTTTGCTCGCCGCTCTGGTGGTCAGCCTGGCGTCGTTCGCTTTCGCCGGCGAGATGACGGAAGGCTCCTGGACCGGCTGGGTGACCGACACCGGCTGCGGGGCCAAGGGCGCCACGGCCGATCACGCCAAGTGCGCGGCGAAGTGCGTGAAGGAAAAGGGCGCAAAATACGCGCTCTACACGCCGGACGACAAGCAGGTCTGGGTCCTCTCCAACCAGGAAGACGCCGCGAAGATGGCCGGGCAGGAAGTGACGGTCAAGGGCAAGGCAGACAAGGAAAAGATGTCGATCGAGGTTGCCTCGATGGAGCCCGCCGCAAAGAAGTAGCTTCCCCGACCTTGAGAGAAAGGCCCCGACGGAGCTCGGGGCTTTTTTTTGCTGTGCGGACCCGATGTCACAATAAGCGCAATGTCCCTGGCGAAGACGATCGCTCCCGACATCGAGGAGCTCATCCGCGAGAATTCCCCCGATCTCGCCGCGGCCGTGTCGGAGCTCCATCCCGCCGACATCGCGGAGCTCCTGGAAGACCTGCCGCGCGAGGACCGGCTGGTGCTCTTCGAAGCCCTTCCACCCGATAAGGGGGCCGCAGTCCTGTCGGAGCTGAAAGGCGAGACGCTGCGGCAGATCCTCCACCAGGCCTCTCCCGAAAAGCTCGGCCCCCAGCTCGACCGCGTCCCGGGCGACGAGGTCACCTTCCTGCTCGAGCACGTTTCGCAACGGCAGCGCGAGGCGTTGCTCGCGAAGATGTCGCCCCGCGACGCGGCCGAGGCGAAGCGCCTTCTGCGCTACGAACCGCGCACCGCCGGGCGCCTCATGTCCGAGAAGTTCGCGACGATGCGGCCGGAATGGACCGTCGCGGAAACGCTCGAGCACTTGAAGAAGATCGACCCGGAGGTCGAGACGATCCAGACGATCTACGCCGTCGACGCCGAGGGGCATCTCGTCGGGGCGGTGTCGCTCCGGAAGCTCCTTCCCGCTCCGCCCGACAAGAAAGTCTCGGATCTGATGGACCGCCGCATCGCGACGGTCCACGCGGACACGCCCCAGGAAGAGGTCGCCAACCTCGTATCGAAGTACGACGTTTTCGCGATCCCGGTGGTCGACGAGCAGAACCGGCCGCTCGGGATCGTCACGGTGGACGACGTCATCGACGTCCTGAACGAGGAGCAGACGGAAGACGTCCTCCACATGGGCGGCATCGCCGCAAAAGAGGAGACGATCCAGGGCTACTTCGCGACGAGCCCGATCCGAAACGTGCGTCTGCGTTTCAACTGGCTGTTGCTGCTCTTCGCGACCGAGACGCTGACGGGGACCGTTCTGCGCCACTTCCAGGACGAGCTCTCCAAGGTCGTCGCCCTCTCGTTCTTCATACCTCTCTTGATCGGGACGGGAGGGAACTCCGGCTCGCAGACCGTGACCACCATCGTGCGGGGCCTCGCCGTCGGCGAGATCCGCCTGCGTGACTTCTGGCGGGTCTTCGCCCGCGAAGCGGGAAGTGGTCTCGTGCTCGGCCTCCTGCTCGGCGTCGTCGGGTTTGGACGGGCGCTCCTCTGGGGCTCGCACACCGCTCTGGCCCTGACCGTCGGCGTCAGCATCCTCGCCATCTGTACGTGGGCAAACGCGGTCGGCGCCACGATTCCGATGCTCGCGACTCTCTTCAAGATCGACCCGACCGTGATGTCCGCCCCGCTGATCGCGACCCTCGTCGACGCGACCGGGCTCTTCATTTATTTCGCGATCGCGCGGGTTTTCCTGGGGCTTTGACCCTTGCGACAGAATAGAAGCCGAGTTTTCGAGGTTTTCTCACTGACCGACCCATGAGCGCCCCTGCCCCCTCCTCAGCCCCGACGCGTCCGGAGGAGTACCCGCCGGCCGGCGGCGAGCACTACTGGGCGAAAGCCACCCGAGAGCTGCGGCACCGCCTCGCGAAAGAGGTCCCGCACGACGTGTTGAGGGAACTCCACCGCAAGAGCCCGGCCCGGCATCTCGCCATCGCGGCGCGGCAGTTCCTGATCCTCGCGGCGGCCTCGGCCTTGTCCTGGATTTTTCGAGAACCCTGGATCTGGATCCCCTCGGCGCTCGTCGCCGGTTGGACGGTCTTCAACTTCACCGTCCTGCTCCACGAGGTCGTGCACCGCGCGGTCTTCAACGGCCCACGGCCCGCCGCCGAGCGCGCTCTCGCGATCCTGTATGCGGTTCCCTCGGGGATCTCGTCCCTGCAGTTCACTCGCTGGCACCTGACCCACCACGCCGAGCTCGGCGATTTCGAGGCCGATCCGAAGCGGCACTACCTCTCGCCGAAAATCAACAAGGCCTGGTACAAGCTCCTCTACTTCACTCCGGCGCTCTTCCCGATCTATTTCCGCGCGGCGCGCCGGGAGACCGTGACCTATCCGCCCGCTCTGCAGCGGCGGATTGCCTGGGAGCGCCGCGGCACGATCGCGTTCCACCTCGCCGTGATGGCTGCGATTTTCCTGCTGGGCGGCTGGGGAGTCCTGGCGCGCGTGTATCTCGTCCCGTACTTCCTCGTGTTCCCGATCGCGTTCGCGTTGAACCGTCTCGGCCAGCACTACGCGATCGTTCCCGAAGATCCCGCGAAGTGGGGCAGCGTGATCCGTCCCTCGCGCTGGTGGGACTTCTGGTATCTCTACTCCGCCTACCACCTCGAGCACCACTACTTCACGGCCGTCCCCTTCTACAACCTGCGCAAGCTTCACTTCGCGCTGCGCCCGTTCTTCGACTCGATCGACTGGCAGCCCACGACGTACGGGCGGCTCTTCAAAGCCTGGATCTTCGAGAACAAAGCTCCGCACACGGACTGGACTCTGGAAGATGGGCTCGTCGGGTAGCGGCCGCGGCGAGTTCTGGGCTCTCGTTTGAAATCTCTCGGCCGCCGCTCGCGCAGCGAGCGCCCGCGGCTGACAGTCGGGCTGGTCGGCTAAGGGGAGTTTTCGGGATGAGGGGCGGGAGTCGCCCGCGCCTTCCTCAGGATCTCTTCCAGCGCCGAGGCGTCGCCCCGTTCCCGCGCCGTCTCTCCCGCGCGGTTGTAGACGACTTCGCCCCTGCGGTCGAGGAAGGCCAGCGTCGGGATGGCGCCCCGGTAGAAGCGGGCAACGAGCCTGCGCTGGTCCGCAGGAGGATTCTCCAGGTCGACGACCAGGAACCGCGCGCGCTCTCGATGTTTCCTGTAAAGGGCGACGAACCGTTCCGCCTCCCGGTTCGTGTTCCAGCAGTGGGAGGTCCCGAAGAAGATCGCGGTCGGCCGGTCGGAGGCGATTCTTCCATCCGAAAGGTTCTCGCCCCGGATCGGGAAGGCGCTCGAGGAATCGTCGGTAAAGGAAAGATTCGGCGCGAGCGAGAGGTTGACGGCGCCTCCCGCGCCCGGCTCCGCGACCCGGAGCGGAGAGTCTTTCGCCTTCTCGCCGGCGAAAAGAAGACCCACGGCCGCGAGCGTGACCAGAGAGGCCGCCAGAAACGTAATCCAGCGATCGATCTTCATCCGCTCGACATTACGCTTTTCGCGGTTCGACGGATTCCGTCTGACGATCGGGCCGCAGTTTCGTAATAATCACCCCATGGACGAAGTCGAGGACCTGAACCAGCTCATCCGGGAGCTCAACTCGGAGCGCCCGCCGGGATCGGAATCGGATGCCGGCAGCTCCGTCCGGCTCGACGGCTGGCTCCGGACTCTCGTCGAGCGCGCGGGAAGCGACCTGCTCTTGATCGCCGGCGCTCCGCCTTCCCTGCGCGTGGATGGAAAGATCACCCCGCTTCCCCACGCGCCGCTCGCGGGCGACGAGGTCGACGAGGCGGTGCTGCCGGTTCTCTCTTCGCGCGCCCGCTCGCTGTACGCGAAGGACTTCGTCGCCGACGTCTCCTACAAGCTCCGCGGCGTCGGCCGTTTCCGCATCAACCTCCACCGCGAGCGGGGCCGAGCCGCCGCTGCGATCCGCTCGTTGCCGAGCGAGCCGCCGAGGCTCGCCACCCTCGGCCTGCCGCCGGGAGCGGAGGCGCTCACCCGGCTTCCGCGCGGGCTCGTGCTCGTCGGCGGACCGACCGGCTCGGGCAAGACGACGACGCTCGCGGCGCTCGTCGAGGAGATCAACCGGCGGGACTCCCGCCACATCGTGACGATCGAAGATCCCGTCGAGTACGAGCACCCGCACCGGTCGAGCCTGGTCGAGCAGGTCGAGATCGGCGTCGACGCGCCCGACTTCCCCTCCGCGCTTCGCGCGGCGGTGCGGCAGGCCCCGGACGTCCTCGTCGTGGGCGAGATGCGCGACCCCGAGACCATGCGAATCGCGCTCTCGGCCGCCGAGACCGGGCACCTCGTTTTCTCCACGGTCCACACGACGGACGTCGCGTCCGCGGTCTCGCGGGTCGCGGACTCCTTCCCGTCGGAGCGGCAGAACACGATCCGCCAGGAGCTCGCGATGGCGCTCGCCGCCGTGCTCACGCAAACCCTTCTTCCCAGGAAAGGCGGCGGAAGGGTGGCGGCGGCGGAGCTCCTTTTCGTGAGCTACGGAGCGCGCCAGCACATCCGCAAGAACGCGCTCCAGCACCTCCATCAGGAGATCGTGCTGACCAAGAAGCAGGGTTCGATCACCCTCGAGGAGTCCCTCGCGAAGATCGCTCGGGAAGGGCTCGTCGAGACGGAGGAAGCGCGGGCCCGAGCCGCGCATCCCGAGGACTTCGAGAACCAGTTGCGGAGCGGCTAGTGTGCGGCAGTTCGGCTCAGCGAATCGTGTCGAAACATGGGCCTGATCACCGCCGTGATCGGGATCCAGTTCGTGCTGAACGGCGCGTCGAGCGTGCTGACGGAGATCATCCGCGCCGCGCACGGATGACTCTTTCTCGTCATCCCGAGGCCCTCGCCCTCCTCTGTCATCCCGAGCGAAGCGAGGGATCTCCGACGTTGTCTGGAGCACTTTCTGCTCGGGGCACGCTCCGCGAGGGGATCCCGGGATTCCTCGGCCCTGCGGGCCTCGGAATGACCGTGTGGGGCTATACCTCTCTCCGGAACAACACCTGCGTCAGCACGCCGCAGACAAGCGAGAAGGTCAGCAGAAAGAGCCACTCCGAATAGCAGCTCCGGAGCGGGGCGCCACGAAGGAGCAGGTCGCGCAGGGCCGAGACGCCGTACGTCAGCGGGTCGACGTCGGAAACCACCTTCAACCACTTCGGATACGACTCGACGGGATAGAGAGCGCCCGACGGAAAGAACACGAGCACGTTGATGATGCCGAACATGCCGCGCAGCGCGCTCGTCTTGCGCGCACGGCAGAAGAGAAGAAACCAGAGGCCGGTGATCGCGAGCGCGGTCAGGAACACCGTCACGAGTCCGCCGCCCAGCGCTTCCGGCGTGGTCATCGGGAGCGGCGTGAACAGCATGATCGCGAGAAGAACGAAAGAGCCGGCCAGGCCGGCGACGAGCGTCCCGGCGAGCATGTGACCGGTCACGATCGCGCCCGTGGAGACGGGGGTCACGAGGTACCCTTCGTGGTATCCGTACATCCGGTCCTCGATCACCTGGAGTCCGCCGGCGACCATCGAGCCCATGAAGATTGCGAGACAGACGACCGCCGGTCCCAGATAGGTCAGGTAATCGAGGTAGGGATACGCCTCGAGGCGAGTCTCCGCGGTCGCGAGCCGACGGACGCCGGCGGCCTCGGTCCAGATGTCGGAGAGCGCCGACTCGACCGTCGAGTAGGAAAACCGATCGGTGTTGTCCCCGATGAAAGCGGGGGCCGGGCCGGCCGCCGACAGACCGTGTGGCAGCACCCAGACCGCCCGGTATCTCCCGGTTCTCAGGTCCGCGAGCGCCTGCTCGCGGTCGGCCGGAAAAGTGGCGACCACGAGGTTGCGTCCACTTTCGAGCGCGAGCACCGCACGCCGGCACTCGGCGGCAAGAGAGTTGCCCGCCTCGTCCACGACCGCGATCGGCACGTTCTCGAGCTGTCGGTTGAGAGCGTTGCCGAGAACCGCGAGATAGATGACCGGAAAGAGCATCGTCGAGATGATCAGGACCGGCTGGCGCCAGAGGGTCAGGTAGGCGCGCTGGCAGATGGCGAGGATTCCGAGGAACGCGAGACGCGGCCCGCGCGAGATCCCCGTCGCCGACCGGCCGGCGATCCCGCGCGCGCGGCCGGCCGATTCCACCGCGCCGCTCACGCGACCGTCTCCTCCCGAAGCGCCCGGCCGGTGTAAGCGAAGAACACGTCTTCCAGCGTGACCGGCGAGATCGAGAGATGGCGGACCTCGTATCCCCGTTCCTCGATGAGCTGCGCCGCGATCCGGCCGATTCCCTCTCCGGGGCGCGCCTCGAACTGGGCCGAGGTCGGAGCCGGCGAGCGCCAGTTGACCGCTCCGAGCGCGATGATCGATTCCCGATCGCGCGGCTCGATCGTGCGGTCCGTCTCGATCTCGACGTGCTCACCGGTCGGAAGGCTCCGCTTCAACGCTTCCGGACCGTCCTCGCAGAGGATTCGGCCCCGGTCCATGATGGCGACGCGATCGCACAGGTAGTTCGCTTCGTCCATGGCGTGCGTCGTCAGGACGATCGCCAGACTCGCGTCGCGTGTCTTCAGCTCTCCCAGCATCTCCCAGACGGCGCGGCGGCTCTGGGGATCGAGCCCGGTTGTCGGCTCGTCCAGAAAGAGGATGTGCGGGGAGTGAAGGACTCCGCGCGCGATTTCGAGACGGCGGCGCATCCCACCCGAAAGAGTCTTGGTGATCTGGTCTCTCTTCTCCCACAGGCCGACCTGGGTCAGACGGCGCTCGATCCTCTCGGAGAGATTCCGTCCCCAGAGCCCGTACATCTTTCCCTGCACCGAGAGGTTCTCGCGGACGGTCAGGTTCTCGTCCGTCGTCTCCGCCTGGGAGACCGTCCCGATGGAAGCGCGAACGTCCCCCTTTTCCCGGACGACGTCGTGCCCGGCGACGCGCGCCTTGCCGGAGGTCGGCGGCAAGAGCGTCGTGAGCATCCGCACGAGCGTCGTCTTCCCCGCGCCGTTCGGGCCGAGGAGGCCGTACGTCTCTCCGGCCCGCACTTCGAACGTGATGGCATCGTCCGCGACGGTGTCGCCGAACTTCCGGGTGAGCTTCTCCGCCTGGATCGGATTCATCCGGGCGGATGCGACCTCAATTCGCGCCCGCCTCGACCACGAAGGTCTGGCCGGAGACGACGGGCAGCCCCTCGGGAGCCAGCCGGACCGAGAAAGTGCGCAGGTCGCGGCTCTGGAGTCCCCAGTTGCGGCGCGTTGCGAACTCCGAGCGGGGGCGGATCGACACGACCCGGGCGTGCGCGTGAACTTCCGGGCGCGCCTGCGGCCAGATCTCCACGCTCTTTCCCAGAGCAAACGCAGAGAGACGTTCTTCCGGTACCTCGACGCGCAACCGCGGCGCCTCGAGCTGCAGGGTTACGATCGGCTCGCCGGCTGCCACCCACTCGCCCATCCGGTGGTGTCGCGTGAGCACCACCCCGGCGGTCTGTGCGACGAGAGCACCCTCCTTTTCGAAGTGCTTTACCTTTCCGAGACGCGCGTGGAGCGCGTCCTCTTCGGCCCGGATCTGCCCCTTCTCCGCCTCCCGCGCGCGGATTGCCGCCTTGGTACCGTCGCGCCGGTGCTGGACGGTTTCCAGGTCCGCGGCGGGCGCGATCCCCTCGCGCACGAGCCGCGCGATCCTCTTTTCTTCGCTCGCGATCTGCGCGAGGTCCGCCTGGAGTCTCGCGACCTCTTCCCGGCGGCTGTTCTCCCTCGCGCGACTCTGCGCCATCTGGCGTTCGAAATCGGAAGCGTCCTCGGCGAGCCCGGGCTCTTCGATGCGCGCGACCGTCTGACCCGCGCGCACGGGCTCGCCTTCGTCGGGAACCGAGCTCACCAGACGGCCGCTGCGCGAAAACGAGAGCGCGAGGCTCTGTTCTTCCGCGATGGCCAAAAGCCGGACAGCGCGCCCCGTGTCGTCTTCCCGGCGCGCGAGCGCGCCGTAACCCAAGGTGCCCGCCACAGCGATCGCGATCGCCACGCCCACCCACATGGCTTTCTTCATTGGCGAAAAACCGGTCGAACAGATCTTAACGCCGATTGAGACTGTCCCGCCTGGAGGACAGTCCCGGCGGACTGAGCAATTCGGAGCCCCGGATGGGTATCGCTCTTGCTCTCTCAAGTGTTTTTCGGCGAGGAGTTGACTCTTGTACGGTGAAGGGCCGAACGTCTCGAACGCGCCGGAGCGGGCACGCCGGGTCTTTCTGATCGAGGACGATGGAAGCTACCGCTGGGTCATCCGCCGTCTGCTCGAGAGCGCCTTTGGCCAGGACGTCACGGTGGAAGAGTTTTCGAACGGGGAGAGCGCGCTCGGGCACGCCGCATCCGATCCTCCGCCGGATCTCGTGCTCCTCGACCTCAATCTTCCCGGCTTAGACGGTTTCGAGGTCCTGCGCCGGCTGCGCGCCCACGAACGGACCCGCAAGGTACCGGTCATCATCGTGACCAGCTCCCAGGAGGAAAAAGACGTCCGGCGCGCGTACGAGTGCGGCGCGAATTCCTTCGTCTCCAAGTCCGACTCGCCGGAAAAGACCCTGCAGCGGCTGCGGCTCCTGCCGGTCTACTGGCTGGAGCTCAACCGGCTGCCGGACGAAAGGTCGGCCTCGAGACCGCCCAGCGACTCCTCGGCCGGTCCCTGAATCGCGAGATCGAAGCGCGGAGTCGTTTCGGTCGGCTCGGGATTGACCTCGATCGTGAACGCTCCCCGCCGTCGCGCCTCGTCGGCCAGGCCGGCGGCGGGATAGACGATCGCGGACGTCCCGACGACGAGGCAGACGTCGCAGTCGAGAGCTGCGATCGCCTCATCCATTACGAAAGGATCGATCGGCTCCCCGAACCAGACGACGCCGGGCCGGGCGAGCCCGCCGCAGTGCGGGCAGCGCGGAGGCAGCGCGGGGAACGGGACGGTGTCGTCGCGCCAGCGCTCGGGCGATGCCGCGCACCGCTCCCAGCAGGACAGGTCCCAGAGCGAGCCGTGGAATCGGACCACGTTCTCCGTGCCCGCCCGCTCGTGGAGCCCGTCGACGTTCTGCGTGATCAGCGCGAATCGAGGATAGCGGCGGCTCCACGCCGCGAGCACCTCGTGGGCGCGGTTGGGACGGCAGCCCGCGATCAGCCGCCGACGCCAGTCGTACCACTCCCAGACGAGGCGCGGATCCCGCGCGAAAGCCTCGGGCGTCGCGAGCTCCTCGACCCGGAAGTTCGCCCACAGCCCGTCGGCGCCCCGGAACGTCGGCACGCCGCTCGCCGCGGAGACGCCGGCGCCGGTCACGACCGTGACGCGGGAGGCGCGGCGGAGACGATCCACGGCGCGGGCGAGGTCGGCGTTCAAAGATCTCTTTCTCCCCGCGCACCGGGAGCCGGACGGGGTGAGGGGCTCAGTCGCAGTAGCGCTGCAGGGTCTCGAGGAGCGTCTCCACCGGGATCGGCTTCTGAACGTAGCCGTCGGCTTCGAGCCACGCCGCGTGCCGATAGCTGTCGTTCATTCCGGACACGACGACCACCGGGATGCGGGAAAGCTCCGAGTCCTGCCGCTGCGCGTAGCGGAACTCCCAGCCGGTCATGATCGGCATCATCAGGTCGAGGAGGATGACCGCGGGCCGCGAGCCACCGCGCAGGCGGCCGAGAGCTTCGAGGCCGTGGCGCGCGCACTCGACGTTGTAGCCCTCGGCCTGCAGGAACGACGCGAGCGAGCAGAGGAGATCGGGATCGTCCTCGACGACGAGTACCTGGCGGCTCATTTTTGCCCCTCGATCTTCGCCCAGGTCGCTTCCGTTTTGGAGACAAACCTTTCCCCTCGTCCGATCCGCATTGCCGGACGACCGGGTGCAAGACGGCTGCCTTGTCCCCACCGGGGGACGAGCGGACGGTGGCCAGCTGGGCCTTCTCCTCCCCAAAGGGAAAAGCCGACGCGAGCGCAAGCGCTTTGACGTCGTCGGGGATCGGCAATAGATTGGCGCCAGATTCTTTCGCAACAGGACCAGTGAAATGCGATTCGCGGCAGATTCCCTGCCCCGAACAGCAGCTCTCCTGCGGCGACGAGGGTGCCGCGCACCCAGAGGAGGACGCCATGAAACGCTGGTTCCGTCTCGCCCCGCTGGTGCTTCTCGCCTTGATCTTCTTCGCCCCTTCCCCCGCGCGAGCGCAGGCGGCTCGGGCAGAAATGAAGCAGCCGCCAACCGCAATCATCCGCATCTATCGGATCGCGGCCGGCAAGCAGCTGGATTTCCTGAAGTGGCTGGCGGACGGAGACGCGATGGACAAGGAAGCCGGCGTGCCGGTCGGCCAGACCTATGCGCACACCGACGGCGACAGCTGGGACTACCTCGTTGTCAGTCCCGACCTGAGCAAGGAGCAGCAGGCGAAAGTGGACAACGCCTCCAGGAAGCACGGTCGGAAGACCGGCTTCGCGTCGAGCCTCGAGTTCCGCACGTTCGTGGCCTCGCATACCGACACGTTCGCGATCGGACCGTTGAGCGCCGCGGACCTGGTGGCAATGGCGAAGTAATTCAGAACCGTTCCCGGGACTCACGGATCAAGGGGAGCTGGGCGAATCGCCCGGCTCCCCTTTTTTCTCGAGCAGAACCGGCGTTGCCGACCAATCTCCTACGACCACAGTCCAATTTTCAAAGAGCGGCTCGAGTGCTACTTTGATTTCACACAACAAAGAAGCGGAAGACCCAACCGCCTGGCGGCAGGCGGCTGTGTCGAACAAAGTCGCCGCCGAGCGTCGGTGCCGATCAGGGCACCAAAGGATGAACGAAAATGCGTTTTGTTTTCGGACTATCCAGCGGAGTTCAGAACAATCGGATCCCCCCCGGGGTGCTGCGCGTCTCATCCAGGCGCCTGTGCAGGTCGGCAGCATTGCTCTTCGCCGTCGCGGGCTTGTTCCTCGCGGGGGCCAATTTCGCCCGCGCAGACAGCGGAAATTCGACGGGCCATGGCGACCCCCACATCTTCCGCGTCGTCGACAAGCACGGGAAGTTCGTCGGGTATTCACTCTCGGAGAACTTGGTCACCCGTGAGATCAACGGCACGTGGGTGACGTTCTACGTTCATCCGGGAATTGGCATCTTCGATTCGCGCGCGATTTATGTGCATTACCTGACGACGGACTGCTCCGGCCCTCGCTACATTTCGCACTACTCGACCTTCGCGGAAGGAACACGAGTCGGTTCCACGCTGTATTACCCGACCGACACACAGGTGCTCAGTCCCCGGTCCCTGAGGGTGATTTCCGGAGACGGGGAGGAGGGCGTCTGCTCCCCCGCTTCAGGCATTCCCGGCGTGTATGGCGTCCCGACGACGATCGAAGTGGACTCCTTCGGGTTGGAGGTTCCTTTCAAAGCAATCCAGTAAACGGCGCAGCCGAGGCGCGAGCCTCTGGTTTCTCTGGATCGCCGCCGAACGCCTTCGTCTCGGCTGGCCTCTTCTTTTCTGGTCAGCCGCACTTGCGGATGCGCGGAAGGCGATCCCGTCCGAGCGTGAAGGTTCCGATGCTCAGGTCGGTTTCCGAAAGCTCGACCGACAGCGTCATCGTGTTGCCTTTGACTTTTCCCCGGTAGCGGATGACTTAAGCTCGCCGCAGCCAGGAGAGGCCAATGACGAAATCACGCGGAGCTCGGATCCGGCGCGCGGCCCTCGGCGTAGCGGCGGTGTCGATTGCCGTAGTGGTGTCGCTGGCAGCAACCAACAAGCCGCCGCTCCACGCGCGAAAGTGGCTCGCCATCACCGGTAAGCCGCTCGCGGCGACGGCCGGCGCGACGATCTTCCAGAAGGGCGGTAACGCGGTGGACGCCGCATGCGCAATGATCGCCGCGACCTCCACGATGTGGGACACGCTCTCCTGGGGCGGCGAGACGCAGGCGCTCATCTACAACCCGCACACCGGCAAGGTCGTCGGCATCAACGCGCTCGGGGTCGCGCCAACGGGAGCCACGCCTGAATTCTTCCGCGGCAAGGGCATGGCTTACCCGCCGGAGTATGGACCGCTCGCGGCCGTCACGCCCGGGACGCCCGGCGGGATCATGGTCATGCTCGCCGAATACGGAAAGCTTTCGCTCGCGGACGTGCTCGCACCGTCGATCGAGATGGCGGATGGTTACGCGATCGAGCAGCAGCTCGTCTCGACGATCGCGCGGCAACGCGACTGGCTTATGAAGTGGCCCGAGTCGCGGCGCGTCCTGCTGCCCCATCCGGGCGACCAGCCGCCCGCCGCGGGCGAGATCTTCAAGCAGCCGGACCTCGCCGCGACGCTCCGGAAGCTCGTCGAGGCGGAGAAGCAGGCGCTCGCGGCCGGCAAGTCCCGCAGGGACGCGATCCTCGCGGCGTACGACCGGTTCTATAAGGGCGACATCGCGCGCGAATTCGTACGCGGTTCCCAGGATATCGGCGGACTCCACACGGTCGAGGACCTGGCGAACTGGAAGGTCCGCATCGAGGAGCCGGTGAAGACGGCTTACAAAGGGATCGATGTCTACAAGCTCGATTTCTGGACACAGGGCCCCGCGATGCTCCAGGCCCTGAACATTCTCGAGACGGTGGACGTGAAGGCGATGGGCTACAACAGCGCACGTTACCTTCACGCCCTGTATCAGGCGATGAACCTCGCCTTCGCGGATCGCGACTTCTACTACGGCGACACATATTTCCCGCCCGAGGAACCGCGGCGGGGCCTGCTCTCGAAGGAGTACGCGAAAGCACGCGCCGCGAAGATCGACTGGACGAAGAACGATCCGAAAGTCAAGCCGGGCGATCCGTATCCATTTCAGGGGCAGACGAACCCGTATGCCGGTCTGCTCGAGAAGTGGCCGCCGCCCTCGAAGGTGAAAGCGGAGAGCGCGGGGCCGGACGCGGCGAACCGCCTCCCGGATTTCCGGGAAGCGTTTTACGCCGGGACGACGTCGGTCGAGGCGGCCGACGCCGAGGGCTGGGTCGTTTCGGTGACGCCGTCGGGCGGTTGGGTTCCGGCCTCCATCGCCGGCAAGACCGGGATCGGAATGAGTCAGCGCATGCAGAGCTTCGTCCTCGACCGCGCCGAGAGCCCCTTCAACGTACTCGAGCCCGGCAAGCACCCGCGCGTGACGCTGACGCCGACGCTCGCGTTGAAGGACGGAAAACCTTACCTTTGCTTCTCAGTCCAGGGTGGCGACTCCCAGGACCAGAATCTCCTGCAGTTCTTCCTGAACGTCGTCGAGTTCGGCATGACCGTGCAGGAGGCGACCGAGGCCGCGAACATCAATAGCTACCAGATGCGCAGCTCTTTCGGCGCGCACGAGTCGCGGCCCGGCGTGATGATGATCCACCCGTCGCTCCCGCCGTGGGTGCAGTCAGAGCTAACGAGGATGGGCTACAAGCTGGAAGTCGTCCCCAAGACTTCGGGTCCGATCAACGCGATCTTTCTCGACCGCGAGCACGGCACGATGTGGGGGGGTTCCTCCGACCATGGCGAGGACTATGGGATCGGGTGGTGAGACCTCGAACTTCGAGCCCGCCGCGAGGGGCATCGGAGCTGGCGGCGATTCTATGTTGACTCGGTGAAACCGAGGCGAAGTGAGCGCGACCGGCTTAGAGTAGTCTCATCCTCTCCCCTGAGCTTCCCGCAAGACCGAGCGTCGCTCACCGCGACGCTTCGGATTCCGCGAAGGGCGCTCATCAAGGGAGAGTCTTCCGTCTAAGTCTCGTCCTCGGTTCTCTGGCCCTCTTTCTTCTGCTTCCCGGCGTGCAGCTCGGCTACTGGGACCGCGACGAAGCGGAGTACGCGGGAGTCGCCCATGGAATGGCGCAGTCGGGGGATTTTCTCGTGCCTCGACTGTTCGGGACGCTTTATCCCGACAAACCACCGCTCGGGAGGAGCCGCGCTCGGATTCGCCCTTCTCGCAAAGGGACCGATTGCCTACCTTGCACCCTTTCTGTTCCTCGGCGGCTATTCCCTTGCTCGGCGGGGCCTCTCCCAACCGACTTGGAAACGCATCGCCGGCGTTTTCGCCGTGAGCGCCATCGTGGGCTTTCCCTGGTTTCTCTGGACCGCGCGGGAGACGGGAGGGGAATCCCTGACGACGTTTCTCCTTCGGGAGAACTGGAACCGATTTCTCCATCCCATGGAGGGGCACGGCGGCGCGATTCTCTACTTCCTCGTCATCCTCGCGTTCGGATTTTTCCCCTGGAGCGGACTGCTCGTCGTCGTGAAGAAGTCCGCCTTCCGGCGGGAGCCGGCTCGGTGGGGTCTTTTCGCCTGGGGCTGTGGAGTCCTTGCTTTCTTTTCCCTCTCCGCCACGAAGCTTCCCCACTATCTCCTGCCCGCATTACCAGCGTTCGCGCTTCTTCTCGCCGACACGTTCGATGCGGATTCGCGCAACGAGATCCGTGTCTTCGCCTGGGCGACCGCGCTCAGCGGCCTTCTGCTGTTCCTCGGGGTGCTGTTCGCGGCGCGCCAGTGGGATCTCCTCGGGATCGCGGGGAATGTCCTCTGGCCCTTTGCGGTCGTCGCGACCCTGTCGCTGGCCTTTCCCCTCCTTTCCTCCGGTGAGCGAACGCGCCGTCTTGTCGTTCCGCTGGGGGTCCTCTTATCGGCGACCATCGCTGTCTGGGTTCCGCGTGCCCTCGACGCGGCTCGCTGTTTGCCGAAGCTGGGAGCGACGACGAAGCTCTTCCGGAAAACCGCTGAGCCTCTCGGGGGATTGAAGATCGAAGAGCCCGCTCTTGGGTATTACGCCGGGCGGGTCGCCGCCCAGTACTGGAAATCGGAGGATCAGGTCGTGCGGTCGGCTCTCGAGAGCCCGACTCGATCGAGTCTCGTTTGGCTGGAGGCGGCCGACGGCGTCATCCTGGCTCGCGACCGGCGGTCGAGGGTTCAGATTCTGGCGGAGGGCTTCAACCTGATCGACCCGACCTCGTACGGCAAGCTCGACCTCTGTCGAGTCACGGCGCGGCGAAAGGGCTAGCCGGCGGGCAACCACCGATGCGCCGTCATCTCACTCCTTCCGGGAACGCGAGTTGTGGATCGATATCGACCGGAACGTCTCTGGCCGCATCGAGGGCGGAACGGAGATCGGCCGGCATCTTGTCGTAGCGCGCAAACCACGATTCCGCGCGGGCGCGATCGCCCGTTGCTTCGATCTCCAGAAGCTCTTTCGTCACCGCGGCGATCGACTCCGGCATCCTGGAGTAGTCGATCCCGTAGCGGCCGGTAGCGTCGCGCGTGATGGCGCCTCGCTCGCTCAAGAAATTGAATTCCATCATCTCCGCGCGGCCGTGCGCCTCGGCGGTCCCGAATCGAACGGTGCGGAAGATTCCGGCGACGTACGATGCGTAGTATTCCTCGAGCCGCTCGCGCGGCAACGCGCCGTGATCGACCAGCCACTTCAGTCCGAACATTCCAGTGACATCCGCTTTTGCTTCCTCCAGGCCGGAGTGCGCCGGTCCGATCGCCTCGCGGATGTCGACCTGTCGACCGGCGTGACGGGCAAAAGCGGGACCGAGACCGTGCGAGATCTCGTGCATCAGGACGGCGGTCAAGCACCCCTCCGCCGAGGCCCGTGAAGCCTGATCGGTGCGCATCAGGCGCCTGGCGATCGGCAGAATGACGTCGTCGACGCGCGCGTCCATGTAGTTCTTGAAAAAGATCTTCTTGCTGCCGACCTTCTCGTGGATGCGCGGATCGTTCGGCAGATTGTCGGCAACGGACTGATAGCCGTGCCTCAGATCGCCGGCTCGAAAAGGCGTGTCCATCACCTCCATCGGCGTCGCGTGCCCCTTCTTCGATGGACGATCGGGTGCCGCGAGTGGCAACGCGTCCTGAATGTCGGGAACGTATTTCTGAAAGACGGCGAGCTTGCGGCTCTCCTCTTCGTTCCGAACCATCACCGCCGCGCCGTAGGACGTCTTCACGCCGAGAAGATCATCGAGGTAGGTCTCGTAAGGAGCGAAGATGACGTCGAACTTCGGATTCTGAAGTCCGACCCACAGGAGATCGCTCGGGTAATAGTCGTCGGTCGTCAACGCCCTGGCCCGCGACCGAAGGAATGCCGCGAATGCCCTGTCGCCGCTCGCAGTCGCGGCCTTGCGCAGGTGAGTCGCTGCGGACTCGAGCCAGCGCTTGTACTTCACGTGATAAGGCGTCGTTGCCAGCTTCAGCGGACTTCGGCCAACCAGTTCGACGACGGTGCGTTCGTCGTAAATCGCCTTTTTCTCCCCGGGATGCGCCTTGACGTACGCCTCGATGTCGGCGCGCGTCAGGCCGCGCGGATAGAGATTCCGGCCGGGCGGCATCGGCTCGCTGCCGATGAACGGGCGATTCTCCTCGATCTGGTCGTAACGGCTGCCGCTGATCCAGAGATATCGCCGCAGCGCCTGGGCGCGCGGTTCCTTGGACGACTCCAGCGCCTTGTAGACGTCGATGTCATCCGGACTGTTCTGCCGCCAGAAAATGTCCTCCAAGTCGCGCGACGCGGCGACCAGCTCGTTGATCAGAACTTTTTCCCGCGCGCTGAACCGCGCCAAGGGAAACGGCATTTCGACCGTCTTGAATCGCGCGATCCGTTGCTCGATGTCCGGGGCAATGACGGACCAGTCGATCGGCACGGCGGACAGGAGTATGAAGCTCGAGAGAATCGCGGCGTGTCGGAACATGGCGGCGAATCTTACCTTCCAGCCGCAAAGAAAAAGGGCCGGGTCTCTCGACCCGACCCCTTGTCGCGGAGGTCCGCCGGAACGCCGGCGTTACTGCCTGTCGTAGACCACCGTGTTGTTCACGGTCTGGCCCTTCGCGTTCGTTCCCTTCTGGATGGTGGTGAAGGTCGCCCCGTCTTTCGAGACGACAGCCTTCGCTTTGATCGTCGTCTTGCCACCTTTCTTCCAGATGTTCTCGTAGCTGTTGTCGTCGATCTTCCTGGCCGACGCCGTGTCGGCGTCCGGGTTGCCGGTCCACGGAACGTCCTTGCCGTCGAACTTCGATACGTACTCGCCGTGGGTCGGACTTCCTTCGGCGTTCACCCCGTCCGAAGTGAGCTTGATTCCGTCGGCCGTCGACTCAAACTTCAGGGTCAGGCTCTTCGGTGCGGGCCCCGGGCTGAACTTCGATTTCGCCGGGTTGAGCTTCCAGGTGCCCAGCCAGTTTTCGGCTGCGAGGGCGAGGGAGCTCGAGAGAACGATCGCGCACAACGCCGCGAGAGGAACGATGAGACGGTTCTTCCGCATGGATTACCCTCCTTTATCGAGAAAATTGATTTCCGGTGAATGCCCGGAATCGTTTGGCGGATCGAAGCCGGGCGGATCATACCTTCCCACGGCCCCCAGGCGATTTGTTATTCTCGCGCCCCGCTTCGGCGATCGGCCATGAAAGGTGACCAAGCCATGACCTCGAAACTCTTCGCGCTCGCTCTTTCGCTGACTCTGTTCACCCCGGGCGCACGCGCCGCGGACCCCGCGGCGGCGACCGCCCCGACCGCGGCCCAGCGCTACGGCTCGTGGGGAGTCGATCTCGCCGGGATGGACCGCTCCGTCAAGCCCGGCGACGACTTCTCCCGCTACGTCAACGGCAAGTGGGCCGCGACGACGCAGATCCCGCCGGACAGGGCGAGTTACGGAGCGTTCGCGATCTTGAGCGACCTCTCCGAGGCGCGGGAGCGCGCTCTCCTCGATCGTTGGGCGGCCGACAAGAAGCTGAAGCCCGGCTCCGACGAAGGGAAGGTCGCCGCGGTCTACCGCACGTTCCTCGACGAAGCGACCGTGGAGAAGCTCGACGCGAAGCCGATCCAGGCGCAGCTCGATGCGATCCGGAAAGCCGGGTCGCGCGAGGACGTCGCCGTCCTCATGGCGCGCTCCCGCGCCGGCTTCGGCCGATCGTTTTTCGGCCCGAACGTGACGGACGACGCGAAGAACCCCGACAAGTACGCGCTCTACCTCTCGCAGTCCGGCCTCGGCCTCGCCGACCGCGAGTTCTACCTGAAGGACAACTACAAGCCGCAGAAGGACCGCTATCAGAAATACGTCGCGGACGTGCTGCGCCTGATCGGGTGGGAGGAGCCCGAGAAGAACGCGGCAGACGTCGTGGCGCTCGAGACGAAGGTCGCCGACGTGCACTGGACGCGCGCCGAGAGCCGGAACCGCGACAAGACCTACAACCCGACGACGCCCGCCGACCTCGAGAAGAGCGCCGTGGGATTCCCCTGGCGCGTCTACTTCAGGGAGGCCGACCTCGGGAAGGCCGACCGCATCGTCGTCCGGCAGAACACGGCGGTTCCAAAGCTCGCGGCCATCTTCGCCGACACGCCGGTCGAGACGCTGAAAGCGTGGGAGGCGTTCAGCGTCGCGGACGACGCGGCGCCCTGTCTGTCGAAGCGCTTCGTGGACACGAACTGGGAGTTCCGCTCGAAGTTCCTGAACGGCGCCGAGGAACAGCGCCCGCGGTGGAAGCGCGCCGTCGAAGCGGCCGAAGAGTCGATGGGCGAGGCGATCGGCCGCACGTATGTCGCGGAGTACTTCCCGGCGGAGTCGAAGGCGAAGATGGAGAAGCTCGTCGCCGACCTCCTCGCCGTGATGAAGACCCGCATCGAGAACCTGCAGTGGATGGGCGCGGAGACGAAGGCGCGCGCTCTCGAGAAGCTGTCGAAGTTCGGCGTCAAGATCGGCTACCCGGCGAAGTGGCGCGATTACTCGGCGCTCGTGATCCGCGAGGGGGACCTCGTCGGAAACGCCGAGCGCTCCGGGAAGTTCGAGTGGGACCGCGACGTGAACCGCATCGGCAAGCCGATCGACCGGCTGGAGTGGGGAATGACACCGCAGACCGTCAACGCTTACTACACGCCGGTGAAGAACGAGATCGTCTTCCCCGCGGCGATCCTTCAGCCGCCGTTCTTCGATCCGAACGCGGACCCGGCCGTCAACTACGGCGCGATCGGCGGCGTCATCGGCCACGAGATCACACACGGCTTCGACGATCAGGGAAGGAAGTCCGACGGCACCGGAATGCTGCGCGACTGGTGGGCGCCGGAAGACGCGACCCGGTTCGAAGCGCAGGCGACGAAGCTCGGCGCGCAGTACGAGGCGTACAACTTCCCGCAGCTGCCCGGCCTCCACATCATCGGTCGCCTGACGATGGGCGAAAACATCGGCGACCTGGGCGGCGTCCTCCTGGGGCTCGACGCGTACAAGCGGTCGTTGAACGACAAGCCGGCTCCGGTGATAGACGGGTTCACCGGCGAGCAGCGCGTGTTCCTCGGCTGGGGGCAGGTGTGGCGGACGCTCATCCGCGACGACGCCCTCCGTCAGCTCCTTGCGACGAACCCGCACTCGCCTGGGGCCGTGCGCGCGTTTGCCCCGCTCCGCAACGTCGACGCCTGGTACACCGCGTTCGACGTGAAGGAGGGGGACGCGAACTACGTCAAGCCGGAGGATCGCGTCCGGATCTGGTAGCCGGACGGGCGCCGCATACCTTTCCGGGCGGCGCTGCCCTTCGGGCTTTCGCTGGGTTCAAAAGAAAAACGCCGGAGGTCTCCTCTCGGCGTCGATGATCTTGGTTGCGGGGGAAGCCGCTCCAACTTCTTCTAAGGACGCAACTCTGCCGGAAGCCGCGCCTCGAGGCTGCTCAGCCGCGCTTTGAGTTCCTCGATCTCGGCCTTCTGCTGGTCGATCGTTATCTCCTGCGCCTCCGCGGTCCGGTGCTGCTTCTGGACCTCGTTTAACAGCAGCGCGTTGACCAGGTGATAGCGCACGGTCTCGGGCCGGCCGTCGCGATAGTAGGTGACCAGGTCCGGATAAACATCAGCCACCTCCTCGGCGATCAGGCCGTACTGGGCCAGTCCCGTCGAATCGATCTGCGGCTTGTACTTGAAGGCGACCGGCCGTAGCCTCATCAGGCCGTCGCTCTCCTCGGCGATCGTCCGGATGTCTTCCTTGACGTACCGTGAGGACGACGCAACCCCGAGTTGCCCCGAGCTACTCACCAGGACGGGGACACCTGTGACACCTGTCCCATTGATCCCGGCAACGAAAGTCGCCGTATGGGTTCCCGCCGTCCCGACCCGGATCGTGTTCGACTCGTCCGCGACGCCACCGTTCCCGATGCAAATGTTGTTGTTCCCCGTCGTGATGTTAAAGCCCGCATGATCGCCGAGCCCTATGTCGCCATTACCCATGCTGTTCTCGAGCGCGCTGCGTCCGACTGCGGTGTTGAAGCTGCCCGTGATGTTGTTAAAAAGCGCGAGCCCTCCGGTGGCCGTGTTGCTGTCGCCCATGGTGTTCCGGACAAGCGCGGCGGATCCGATGGCGGTGCTGTAGTTGCCCGCGGTATTGCTGACGAGCGCGCTCACTCCGATGGCGGTGTTGTTCATACCTGTGGTGTTGTCCCAGAGCGCGACGACCCCGACGGCAGTGTTGTTGGAACCCATAGTATTGGCGGCGAGCGCGAAAACCCCGTTGGCGGTGTTGTTGTCGCCTGTAGTGTTGCTAAAGAGCGCGTTGTGTCCGATGCCGGTGTTGTTGGTGCCGGTCATCGTGAAGTTGCCTGCGTTCAAACCCAGAAACGTGTTGTTGGTGCCAACCCCAGCCGGAGCGTAATAGCCATTGACGTCCAGAATAACGTCCGTACCGGAAACGCCGGCGATCACGGTGATCCCGCCCGCTGTTCCCAGAGACACGATTGCCGCGTTGGCAATCGTCTGCCCCGCAACGTAGTTCAGGGTCGAGACGTCGGGCTGGGCGGCGCCTTGCGGGTAGATCAGGATGAAGCCGGGTCCCTGCGTGTTGGTCACCGTGACGTTCAAGGAGACCGCAGCTGCCAGGGGAGGAAGGCTGGCTGTCAGGGGAGGAATGCCACACTTCCCCGTCAGGGTGAAGTTCCGGGGGACCCCGGCGGTCAGCGCGGGCGGGCCGTATCCCGCGGGAAATCCTGCCTGGCGCGTGTCCGCGATCCGGCAGGGGTCCACACCGATGAAGGGAAGAGGACTGGTCACGGCCCCCATCGTCGTGAGCCCCTCATTGGGCCTCGCCGGGCTCCACGTGGCCGGCGCCGCCCAGTTGGGAATCTCTCCCATCGGTGCTTGATGTGAATGACGCTCATCAACCTGCGCTAGCTCCTGGCCGCCAGCGACTACCACCCCAAAGACACCGAGCAGGATTAAAACCGGAAGAATGTGACGGGTCGTCATTGCGCCCTCCTTCAGGGTTGCTCTTCATCGCTCCTCACAATCGCGCGCTCCCGCGGCGGAAGTCTTTGGAAACTCGTGGAGTTCTTCTGGCTTTCTTCTGACAGTCATGCGCGTCGCTTTCCGCGAGTACGGGATCGATTCGAAGAGGCATCTCTCAGGCGGCAATCCATGGGCGAAAGTACGAAACGCCAGCCGGGCCAGATCGATCGGAGTCGCTCTCGAGCCTGGCTGCGGGGAAGGGTTCCTCAGCGCAGCCCGGTCGCAAGGTAGAGCTCGTCGAGCGCTCGACGGTAGGAATACACATACGACGTTTCGTCCGGCGTGATCTGCACCGGGCCGACCTGTTCGACGCCGGACGGGTCGGGGGGTCGGATCTCTTTCCAGAGCGTGCGGCGTCCGGTCTTCACGTCAACTTTCTCGACGCGGAGCGGAGGCGCGGACGGGCGGTAAACGAAGATCGAACCGCCGTCGGCCGTCCACTTGAGTGGGATGTCGTCGGGCTCCGTTCCTGGCACCACGCGAGGTTCGCCCGGCTCGATCGGATAGATGGCGATCCGGCGGTCCGTCCCGGTCGCCACGACCGACTTCCCGTCCGGCGACACGACGTCGAAGCGAACTCCGACTCCCTCGGGGGTAATTGCGCGGGGCTTCCCGTCCGGAATGTCCTGAACGAAGAGGCGGGAACCATGCCCCGGCTCGTTGCCCGAAAAGAGGATCCGGCGCCCATCCGGAAACCAGGCCGCCGCCCCGGCCAGGATATCGGTCTTCGGGAGCGGTTTTGGCTCTCCGGCTCCAGTCGGCAGGAGCACGAGCTGAGTGCTCTTCCCATCCCGCCGGATCGTCAGGGCCCATCGTCCATCCGGCGAGAAGCCCCACGCGCCGCCCTCCCCGATGCGGACGGCTGCCGAGCCGTCGAGCTTGCGCAGGTAGACGCCCTGCGGCTGGATGTTCTGTTCTTCGAAGAGAACCGTCTTGCCGTCGGCGGAGATGCCCTTGGGAAACGACCAATTGAGCCAGGTGAGATTGCGCTCGACCCGGTCGGCCGCGGAGAAGCCCACGATCTCGCGGCGGGAAGAGTTCACGGCGCAGAGAACGCGCCCGTCGGCGGCAACGTCCCGAAGGAAACCCGCAGGAACGTTCCAGAGCGCCCGGGTCTTGCCCGAAAGCGATGTCGCCGAGATGCTGTCGCGTCCGCTCGACCAGACTTCGTCGCCTTGCGGCGACCAGTCGAGGCCGGTGATGGCGAACGGGCCGTCGAGCTTCACCTTGCCGCTCGAGTCGACGACTTTTACGTTGCCGACGTTGTCTCCGCGCAACGGGTGGTCGATGAAGGCGACGAGACGCCCGTCGGGCGAGATGCGGACGTCGCTGATCCAGCCGGGCGCGTTATACAGCACCTTTCCGATCGGGTAGTCGAGCCGGTTGCGGTTTCCCACGTGGCGCGCCACCGCGAGGCTCTTTCCGTCGGGCGACCAGTCGGCGTCCTCGACGTTTTCGAGAACCTCGCGCGGCGCGCCGCCGGCCAGAGGAACACGCGCGAGGGTCCCGGCCGTTTCGAAGCCGAACATGAAGTGACGGTTGAGAGAGACCGCCAGCTCGCCGGTGGAAGAGATCGCGAGAAGGCCGGCTCCGGCGAGCCCCAGCGAGCGCGATTCGGAGCTCCCCGGCCTCGTCGTGAAGATATCCAGGGGAAGCCCTTCCCAGGACGCGGCGTAAACGATCGTCGGGGCATCCGGAGCGAAACGGGCGGACATGATGGAACCGCGCGCGTAGGTCAGCAGTGAGAGCTCGACGGGCGTGCCCGTCCTCGCGTTCGCCGTCAAACCACGAAGCAGGAACCCTGCCGCGATGCCGGCTGCGAGCGCGGCGGCCGCCGGCAGAACCCATCCGCGCCGGCGCAGGCGAGCAGGTTCGGCCGCCTCGAGTCCACCGGAAGCCGAGGTCTCCGAGAGATGGTCGCGGACGCTCTTGAGATCACGCGCGAGGTCCTTGGTGGAGGCGTAACGCTCTTCGGGATCTTTCGCGAGCAGGCGCTCGACGATCCATCGAATCGGGGCCGGGGCCTTCGGCGCGAGTTGTCCGAACGACTCGGGCTCCTCCCGGATGATCGCGACGAGAGTCTCGGCGCCGGTCTTCCTCTGGAATGCGCGCTTGCCCGTCCCCATCTCGTAGAGGATCGCGCCGAAGGTGAACTGGTCGGAGCGGAAGTCGACGGGCTGGCCGCTCGCCTGCTCGGGCGACATGTACCCGGCCGTGCCCATGACCGTGCCGGGCTCGGTCGCCCCGATCATGGTCGGCAACCCGGACGCGTCCTGCGAAACCGTCTCGGTCAGTTTCGCCAGGCCGAAGTCGAGGATCTTGACGTAGCCGTCCTTCGAGACCATCAGGTTCTCAGGCTTCAGATCCCGGTGCACGATTCCGGCCGCATGCGCCTTGGCGAGACCTTCGGCGGTCTGTACGGCGACGTCGAGAAGCCTCTTCGTCGGGAGCGGTTCTCCCGACGCAAGGAGCTCGCGAAGGGTCTTTCCGTCCACGAGCTCCATCGCGATGTAGGTTGTCCCGTCGGTTTCGCCGATGTCGTAGACGGTCAGGATATTGGGGTGGTTCAAGGCCGAGGCCGAGCGCGCTTCCTGCTCGAAGCGCTGCCGGCGTTCGGGATGGCCGGCCATGGAGGCCGGCAGCACCTTGATCGCCACGTCGCGGCCGAGCCGGGTGTCGGTCGCGCGATAGACCTCCCCCATCCCGCCGGCGCCGATCGAGGCGGTGACGCGGTATTGGGCCAAGGTACGGCCGATCAAGACGAAATCACCCCGGAGTTCTTCAACGGCTCACCACTGAGCCTGGAACTGGATGCGAAAGAGGTCGGATTCTACCGCGCGGACGATGAGCGGCTCCGGCATCGTCGAAGACGAAACGCTGTCGCGAGTCAGCGAGCATAGAATTCAGCGCAACAACGTCGACGGCGAGTACTCGCTGCCGTAGCGGCTCGAGCTCACGGCAACCAAGAAAGAGCGCCGCGAGCACTCGCGCCGCTCGAGAATCCTTGGTTGCGGGGGAATCGGTCGTGGCCGGCTGGCGCCGTCGCTGTTCCAGAGCAACTCCTCCAGTCGAGGTCCGTGGCTGTCCTGAATTCCCGGTTATATAGACTCGGCGCTTCCCATGAGCGACGCTCCTATGATCAGTACGCGGCTCGCGAATCGGTACGAAATCCGTGGCGAGCTCGGCCGCGGAGGGATGGGAGTCGTCTACCGAGCCCGCGACCCGCTGCTCAACCGCGAGGTCGCCGTCAAACTCATCTCATCGGCTGATCTCACCGCTGAGATCGAAGAGCGTTTCCAGCGCGAAGCACAGCTCGTCGCGCAGATGGATCATCCCGCGATCGTGCCGATCTACGACTTCGGACGGGATGAAGGTTCTCTTTTCTTCGTGATGCCGGTGGTGAGCGGTACGAATCTGCTCCGCCTGATTCGCGAGCAGTCGCTGCGCCTGGGTGAAGTCATCGACATCGGGATCCAGGTCGCGGACGCCCTCGACTACAGTCATTCGAGCGGCGTCACCCATCGCGACATCAAGCCGGCGAATATCATGATTACGCGCAGCGAAGCCTCGGGAGTCCGCGTCCGCGTAATGGACTTCGGCCTTGCCCACGCGACCACTGAGTCCCGGCTGACGAAGACGGGGACTCTCGTTGGCACCGTCGCCTACCTTTCGCCGGAACAGGTGGCTTCACGTGCCTTCGACGGGCGCTCGGACATCTACTCCCTCGGGGTCGTCCTCTACGAGTGCTTCATGGGCGAGCCGCCTTTCACGGGAGAAGTGCAGTCGATCCTGTACCGAATCGTCCACGAGAATCCCCAGCCGCCGCGCGCGCTGGGAGCAGAGATCCGGGAGGAGCTGCAAGACATCGTCCTCCGCTGCCTCGAGAAGGACCCGGCCAGGCGATCACAGAAAGCGGGACAGGTCGCCGAAGCGCTGCGGCGCCACAAGTCGAGTCTTGCAACCGACGAGTTCCGGAAGTCGGTCGTTCTGAGCGCCAGCCGTGTGATCCAGCGGCCGTTGATGTCCGCGTTCATCGGGCGTGAGAAGGAGTTCGCGGAGCTGCAGCGCCGGCTGAACGCGGCGATCGCCGGTGAATGCCAGTTCGCGGCCGTGGCGGGGGAACCGGGGATCGGCAAGACCCGCCTGCTCGAGGAGCTCAAGAACCTCGCCAGGGTCCGAAAGCTCCCTGTGCTCTATGGCCGGTTCATTGAGCAGGATCGCTCCTTCTCTTACCAGGGTTTTTGCGAGCTCATCGAGGATTACTTTCAGTCCCGCGACTCGAGGAGCTCTGCCTCCGAGCGGCCCGACTTCTCCGACCTCGCCGCAGACCTCATCGGCCTCTTCCCGCAGCTTTCCGAGATCGGCGAACTGCGATCGGCCGTGAGCGGCGATTCGCGGATCGCGGCCTCGGGGGAAGAGAAGAAGGCTGAGGACCGGATCCAGATCTTCGAGATGCTGGCCCGCACGCTGACCCGGATCGCCGGCGGAAAGCCCCTCGTTCTGATCCTCGAGAACCTCCACGGCGCCGAGATATCCATCGAGGCGCTCCAGTACATCGTCCGCCGGCTGCGACCGACACCGACCCTGATAGTCGGGAGTTACCGGCAGACGGAGACCGACAAGCGGCACCCGCTGACCCGGATGCTCGAATCTTTCGTGGACGACCCGCGCTTCGTGTCCTTGACGCTTCCGCCGTTCTCCCCCTCCGAGCACAGGTCTCTCGTCGAGTCGCTCGTCGGAGCGCCAAAGGTCTCGGACGACCTCGCCCAGAGGCTCCGGGATGCGACGGAAGGTAATCCGTTCTTCACGAAGGAACTGATCCGGTCGCTTACGGAATCCGGCGGGATCGCGAAGGATGACACCGGAGCATGGAGCTTCTCGAAGGAAGCGGCGATCTCGGCCGATGCCCTACCCGTGACCATCCAGCAGGCGGTCGAAAAGCGGATCGAGCGGCTCCCCGAGGAGCTTCGGCAACTTCTCTCTGTCGCCTCCGTGCTGGGGAAGACCTTCGACTCCAAGGACCTCGAGACGCTGGCGGAAGACGCAAAGGACCTCGACGACGAGATCGACCGGCTCGTCCGCGAGGGGATCCTCGAAGAGGAACGGGAGTCCCGTGGCAACCGGCTGACTTTCTCGAGCGGGATCGTCCGCGACGTTTTGTACGGCACGCTTTCCCGTCGCAAGCGTCGCTCGCTTCACCGTAATTATGCCGAGTTGATCGAGAAGCGCTACGCCGGCCGGCTCGAGCGCATTTATCCGGAGCTCGTTCACCATTTCTCACAGGCCGACGTCCCCGAGAAGACGGTGGAATACGCATTGAAGCTCGCTCAGAAGTCGCTCGCCGCTTTCAGCCCCGAGGACGCGATCCGAGTCGCGAAGATCGCCCTCGACTACCTCGAAGACACGGAGGAGACGGGCGAGAGATCGCTCGAAGGAGAGACCCGGCTGCTTCTGGCCCAGGGCCATCGGATGGCTGGCAACATTGATGCCGCGCTCCGAGAGGCGGAAGCCGTGATCAAAGTCTTCGAAGTGAACAAGCAGGCCGGGCGAGTCGTCGGCGCCGCCCTCCTCGCCGCGGAGACGGCGTGGCAGGCGCGCCGCATCGACGAGGCGCGCCGGTGGGTGGAACGCGGGATCGAGGCGGCGCGCGAGCGAGGAGGTTCCGAGCACGTGACGAACCTGCTCTCGCTCGCCGCCACGATCGCGAATCTCCGCGGGGAGTACGCCAAGGCAGCGGCGTATCAGGCCGAGATCGAGAGGACGGCACCCAGGGAAGAGACGCCGGTGGAAGAGATCCCGCGGGGCGGGACGCTGGTGGTTGCCGTGGCAAACCCCATCGCCGCGACCGAGCCGGGGACTTATGAGACGAACGAAGAGCAAGAGGTTCTCGGGAACGTTTACGAGAGGCTGGTGACGACCGACTCCCAGGGGAACCTCGCGCCGGCGCTCTGCGAGAAGTGGGCTCTCGAGGACGATGCACGGGCGGTGCGGCTGCACCTGCGCCCCGGTGTGGTGTTCTCGGACGGCACGCCCCTGACCGCCGCGGCCGTCAAGGTATCCCTCGAGCGCTCGATTCGGCTCTCCCGGGACCAGATGCCCGCCGCATTCGTCGCGATCCGCGGTGTCCCGGAGTACCTGGAGGGAAGCGCCAGTGTCGCCGGCATCGCGGCCCCCTCCGACAAAGAGATCGAAATCCGGCTTGCGGATCCGCTCCCGATCTTCCCGTCTCTCCTGACCGATCCGAGGACCGCCATCGTCGCGGCCTCCGCAGCAGAGAAGGACGGAACGCCGCTCGGCACCGGGCCCTTCCAGTTGGTCCTCCATACGCCCGATCGCGTGGTCCTCGAGCGCAACCCCCGCTACTGGAAGGAACCGTCGGCGCGGCTCGACCGGATCGAGTTCCGGGCTCCCCTCTCGGCGAGCGCGATCGCGGAAGGTCTGCGGTCGGGAGAGCTGGATCTCGCGCGCGATCTTCTCCCGCAGGACCTCGAGGCGATCCTGCGCGACTCGCGATTCCGTGCGGGCCTCGTCGAGACTCCCAAGAAGAACACCTATTTCGCCGTCTTCCACATCGGGACCGCCGCCGGATCGAGCGCCGCCCTGCGGCTCGCGCTCGCGGGCGCCGTCCGAACCCAGGACCTCGTCTGGGGGTCGCTCGGCCGGTTCGCCCTGCCCGCGACGGGTGTGATCCCGCCCGGGATCCTCGGACACGACGCCGGACGGCGCCAGGCGCACCTCCCGCGCGAAAAAGCGATCGAGATGGTCCGGTCCGCGGGACTTCCGCTGCCCGTCCAGGTCCGGGTCTCCGTGCACCCGATCCTTCTGAACCAGTACACCGCGCTGACGCAGGCCCTCTTCCGGATCTGGACCGATCTGGGTGTGGAGATCGACGTCGTGACGAAGACCATGCCCGAGTTCCTCGAGTCGTGGCACGCGAACCAGAACATCGACGTCATGCTTGGCCGCTGGATCGCAGACTACGACGATCCGGACAACTTCACCTTCACCCTCTTCCACTCCGGCAGCGGTGCGGCGCGAAGCTACTTCTCCTCGCCCGAGACCGACTTGATCCTCGAGGAAGCTCGCAGCGAAGCCCGCCCGGCCGCGCGGGAGGCCCTCTATAGGAAGTTCGAGCACGCGCTGCTCGACCCCGCGATCCTGGTGCCTCTCTTCCACGACGTGGATTATCGGATCGGGAGTCCGAGAGTCCGGGGTCTGCAGCTTCGCAGCACCGCTCCTTACGTCAACTACGCCGAGGTCGGAAAGACAGAGGCGCCGACAACACGAACTGCGCCCGAGCGGCATGCGGGCGGAGGAATTCTCCACGTGCCGATCGCGGGCGTCGTCCGGAACTTCGATCCCGCACTCTCCATCACGGCGGAAGACCACGAGGTACTGATGCAGGTCTTCGAAACGCTGACCTTCGCTCTGAAGGGCACGCGGATCGTCCCCTGGCTCGCCTCGGAGGTGATCACGGAGAACGACGGAATGCGGTTCCGGTTCCGGCTCCGGCCGGGCGTGCTCTTTCACGATGGCCGCCGGCTCACTGCCCGCGACGTCCGCTACTCCTTCGAACGGCTCCTTCTCAACCAGCGGAGCGGCAGCCGATGGCTGATCTCGCCGATTCGCGGAGCGAAGCGGCTTCTCGACGGCACCGCGACCGACCTTGAGGGGTTTCACATCGTGTCGCCGGCAGAGTTCTTCATCGATCTGGAAACTCCGGTCTCCTTCTTTCCGGCCCTGCTCTCCAATGTCTCGGCGGCGATCGTTCCGGAAGGGACGGGGGCCATCGGCCCGAGCTTGCGCGAGGGCGCCGTCGGCACCGGCCCCTTCCGGCTCGTAGGCTTCGACACGGGTCGTCGACTCGAGCTGGAGCGCAATTCCCACTACTGGCGCGAGGGCCATCCGAAAAGCGAGGGGATCGTCTTCCGTTTTGGCGTTTCGCCCGAGGAGATCCGCAACGAGTTTCTTGCAGGGAGATTCTCGCTCGCGTCGGATCTCCTCCCGGCCGATGTGGAGGCGTTCCGGCACGATCCGCGGTTTGCCTCCGCCTACCGGGAAAGCCCGCGGCTGACCACCTACTACGTCATCTTCAACAGGCACCGGGGAGCGCTCAAAGACGTGGAGCTGCGCCGGAGACTGGTCCGGGCGGTCGACGTCGCCGGATTCATACCCCGGACTCTGGGACGCCTGGCCGTCCCGGCGCAGGGGCTCATCCCGCCGGGGCTTCTCGGCTATTCGGCTGCCGGCCCGAGCTCGGGACCGGTATCCGGCGCTGCTGCGCCCTCGGACAGCTCTGTGGAAGCAACGGTGTCGCGAGAGACGATCGAGCTTTCGGCTGCGGTCCACACCGTCTTCTTCGGCGAGTTCTCGGCCTTCGCTCGAGAGCTCACGGAGGCGTTTCGCGAGATCGGATTCCTGATCCGACCGATCAACAAGACGATGGCCGAGTACGTCGAGTTGAGCAGAACGGGAGAAGCGGACTTAAACGTGGGGCGCTGGAACGCAGACTATCCCGACGCGGACTCGTTCGTTCACGGCTTCGTGCACTCCGAGGCTGGTTATCTTGGTCGCTACATCGGTGATCCGGATCTGGATCGACTGGCCGACCAGGGCCGCGCGGAGACCGATCCGCGCGTGCGTCACTCCATTTATCGGCAGGTCGAGGAACGGATCGCCCGCGACGCTCTGCTTCTGCCTCTCTTCCACGACCAGATCTACTGCTTCGCCCGGCCGGAAGTCGAAGGGCTGACCTCCGTCAGCCAGGGGAGCCCGATCGTCGCCTACGAGAACCTCTCGATCCGGCGGTAGGAACCGGATCCCGCGTCCTTTTCTTACTGGCGCCGCGGAGGCGCGTCGCTACGCGGCTGCGGCGAGCATCTGCGCCTTAGTCTCGGGCAGAGTCCAGACGAACAGGCCCGCCAGGACCGCGAACAGGGCGGCGAGGCCGATCCCCGCGGCGAACCCGTAGCGCGGTTCCAGATAAGCGATCAGGAGCGGAGCGCCGAGCTGCGCGGCCCGAGCGAGGTTGAAGACCGATCCCATCGCCGTGTTCCGGGTTTCCGTGGGGAAGAGCTCGGCGAGCATCGGTCCGAAGTTGCTCCAGATGCCGGTCCCGATTCCGACGAGCGCCATCGCACAGAAGATGAGCGGACGCACGGAGGCGAACCGGTCCCACAGCACCGTGAGCGGCAAGAGGCCGACGGCCATCGTGAAAGCGAACGCCGTGAACGTGGGGCGCCGCCCAACCCGGTCCGAGACGAAGCCGAAGAGCGAATAGCCGACGATCTCAGCGCAGACGATGACCGATATGTAGGTCCCGGTGTCGGCGAGCGTCAACCCTCGAGAGCGCAGGTATTCCGGCAGCCAGGAATAAGTAAACCAGTAGGAGGCTCCCGTCAGCGCGTTCAAGACGAGCGCTCGATAGAAGCGGCTCGACAGGTCGCCCGCGAAGAGGCGGCGAAATCCGGATCCGAAGCGCGCCACCTTCCCGGCGAGCCAGAGGTCGGACTCGGGCATGAATCTCCGGGCGAAGAACGCCAACAGCGCCGTCGCGCTCGACCCGATGAGCACGGCGCGCCAGCCGACACGCGGAGCGACGAGCGTGCCGATGAGCGTCGCGAGCCCCACGCCAACGGGAGCGCCCATCTGCAGGATCGAGCCGGCGCGCCCCCGATACCTCGGCGGGTATGTCTCCGCCACCAGCGTGTGGCCAGCGCCCCACTCACCGCCGACACCCATCCCCGTGATCGCGCGAGCGCCGAAGAGAATCGTCTTGCTCGTCGACAGACCGGAGAGCAGGCTGCCCAGGCTGTAGAGCAGAATCGTCCAGGAGATCGTGGCGCGCCTTCCGAAGCGGTCCGACAGAAAGCCGCTCGCAATTCCGCCGACGGCCGTGAACGTGAACGAGATCCCGAGCGCCCACGAGTGGTCGAAGCGGGTCAGGCCGAGGTCGGCGCTGATCGGCCGCGTCAGAAACGTGTAGAGAATCAAGTCGTAGAAGTCGAAGGCCCAACCGAGGAAAGCGAGAGCAAGAATGCGCCGGTGGACGGACGTCGGGAGCGGCGAGTCCGAGAGCACGGGAAAAGATTAACCTGTGACGTCGAGGGTCGCCTTCCAATCGACTTGAGAGGCGGGTCCCATCAAGCCATCTTTCTCGACCGTGAGCACGCACCGTGTGGGGCGGCTCGAGCGACCATGGCGCGGAAAACGGAATCGGGTGGTGAGGCCGCTTCCGAGAGCTCCGAGAAACAACGCCGAGAGTCACTCTCGGCGTTCGAATTCATGGTTGCGGGAAGGTTTTGAACCTTCGACCGAGGTCGTCCTAACTCAAAGGTGTCTCTGTGTAGGAGATGATCCGCCACTTGCCCCCGCGGTTGACCCACACCTCCGTGGCGTAGACGGGCTTGAAAGGCTTCCCCTCGAACGACCCTTTCAGATCGCATTTGTAGTTCAGGATCGCGACATCGTTGGTCACCCACGTGACTTTCGGATCATCGATCGTGAAGGATTCGATCGTGAGCTTCTGGATGGTGTCGATATCGTGTTTGAGATTGGAGGGACCTGCCTGAGTATGGGCCACATACTCGTCGGCAGTGAGTGCTCGCATTGCCGCGGTGTTTCGACTCTTATAGGCCTCCCAGACCGCCCGGGAGTTGTCGACCAGCATCCGGTCGGAGTGGCCGGCGCCGGGAGGCTTGGTCTTCGACTTGGAGGTCGCCTCAGTCTGTGCGATGCAAAGAGCCGACGCTGTTAGGAGCGAGACGAGGGCGAGGGGAACTACTTTGTTTCTCATGGATCCTTTCGTGTTCAAGAGAACGAACTTATTGATTTGACCATACCACACGCTGTTGGAGTCGAGGGCGCCCGGCGTCACGCTCTCAGACCTCGTCCTTTGGAGAGCAAGGCACGAAGCAGAATCACGACGTCAATCTCAGGCCGGCGCGGCAGCTCGCCGAACCGAGGTCGTCAGCGTCATCGCGCTCCTTCAACCAGAAAGAGGTCGGACCGACGCTGTATGGCAGAGTAGGCGTAAACCTTCTCGTCGGCCGCGACAGTTACATTCTGGATCCGGACAACGCCGGCGAGATCCGGTGGAGCCAGGCGGCGAACGAAGTCCCGGCGTCCCGTCGCAAGGTCGATGCGCTCGAGGCGGGCAGGCACCTCCGACCAGCGATTGGCCAGGAAGCCACGGCCGTCAGCGGTCCAGCGAGCCACGACGTCGTCCGGCGCGAGCGAGGAAACGGGTCGGGGATCTCCTCCGGCTGACGGGTAGATCTGGTACTCGTCGCGGCCTCCCTGGACGAGAAGGAGCGCGCCGTCCGGGGAGACGATCCCATCGCGCGTCCCATCGGCCGTCACGGGCCGCGGCCTGCCGCCGGAGACATCCTGCGCGTAGCAGCGCGAGGCATGTTTGGCCTCGGTGCCGCACACGAGGATGCGCTTTCCGTCGGGAAACCACCGCGCCGAGCTGTACTCCCGTATGTCGCCGCTCTCCAGACGTCGCGGCTCCCCCGGGCCCGCGGGGTAGAGCATGAGCCGGTCGGGCGAGGTGGCCACGACCGCCAGAGCCCACCGGCCGTCCGGCGAGAGATCGCCGGCCCAGCCTTCTCCCAAACGCACGACCGGCGACCCGTCGGTCCTTCGAAGACCGACCGCGTAGTTGTTTCCGAAGGCGCCGCTGTACTCGGTGAAGAGGAGCGACCGGCCGTCGGCGGAGAGAGCGACGATAAGCGAGCCATCGAGCCAGGAGAGGTCACGCTCCGTGTTGGCTCCGGGAGCCATGGTCATCAGTCTCCACTTGACGTCCTCCCGAGCAGCGAGCCACCGCCCCTCGCGCGAAACGTCGAAGATCGTCAGACCTCCGGAGCTCGGGAGCGCGACTCGGTTCCTGCCCGTCAGCGTCACGGCGCGGACATCGAAGTTCGAATAGCCGACGCCCGTGGAAAAAAGGACTTCTTTGCCGTCGGGCGACCAGGCCAGACCTTCTTCTCCCCAATAGCCCTCGGCCAGGCGGGTCTTCTTGTCGGCCAGATCCACGACCGCCACGCCGCCCCGGTCGTCCCAGCGGAACGGATGTTCGAGGAACGCGATTCGGTCGCCCATCGGCGAGAACCGGAGGTCGCTCACGTATCCTCCCGTCGCGTACAGGACTTTGCCAATCGGATACTCCAACCGGTCCTTCCCGTCCACGTCCCGGATGATCGCGAGGGTTTCCCCGTCGGGCGACCAGTCGGCCTCTCGCACGCCCTCGAGGACCTCTCTCGGCGCGCCTCCGCCGAGCGGCATTCGGGCGAGCGTCCCGGTGAAGAGTCGATGATGGATGTACCGGGCATGCGTCAGCAATGCGAGCTCGCCTTTCGACGAAACCGACAGAAGCTGCGCATCCGGCACTCCGAGCGGGCGCGGCTCGGGGTAGTCGGGAGCGAGCGTGAACAGCTCGGGCCTGTTTCCCTCCAGCGCCGCGCTGAAGACGACCGTTCGCCCATCCGGAGCGAACAGCGCGCGAAAAATCGGCAGCGACCGAAATGTCAATGACTTGAATGTCACGCCGCGCGATCCGCGGGTCGGATTTGTAGCCCGCCCCGCGAAAAACGACGCAAGGCCCACAGCGACACAGAGCGCGAGTCCGGCGGCGCCGAGCGTCCACTTCGCCCGAGGCTCGCGAACCGCAGGTGTCGCCAGTCCCGCGGGTACTGATACGCCGGAAAGGGCCTCCAGATCGAAGGCAAGGTCGTGCGCGGAGTGAAAGCGCCGCTCGGGGTTCTTTTCCAGGCAATGCCGCACGATCCGCTCGAGGCCCGGCGAGATGGACTGGTTGGTCACGGAAAGATCCGGCGGGTCTTCTTTCAGGATCGCCGACATTGTGTCCGCGGCCGAGTCACCCCGGAAGGCGCGCTGCCCCGAGAGCATTTCGTAGAGGATCGCGCCGAAGGAGAAGATGTCCGAGCGGGCGTCGGCAGGCTTACCCCGAACCTGCTCGGGCGCCATATAGCCGAGGGTTCCCAGCACGACGCCGGGCTCGGTGCCGGCGGTGGCAGTCGGAAGGCTGGTGGCCTGGGAGCCGACTTCCTGGTGCGTCAGCTTGGCCAGGCCGAAGTCGAGGATCTTGATGCGTCCGTCCTTCGTAACGAAAACGTTCTCGGGCTTGAGATCCCGGTGCACGATTCCCTTCTCGTGCGCCGCCGCCAGGCCGTGAGCAAGCTGCTGTGCGCAGTCGATCGCTTTTCGCTGGGAGAATCGTCCGCCTGCAAGCTCCGCGCGAAGGGTCTCGCCTTCGAGAAGCTCCTGGACGACGTAGGGCGCGCCGTCGTGCTGTCCGATGTCGTAAACGGCGGTGATGTTGGGATGATTGAGTGCGCCCGCTGCCTGGGCCTCCTGCTCGAAACGCCGCAGACGATCCGGATCGGCCGAGAAGGAGACTGGCAACACCTTGATCGCGACGTCGCGCTTCAGCCGCTCATCCTTCGCCTTGTACACCTCCCCCATCCCGCCCGCGCCGATCGGCGCGAGGATCTCGTAGGGACCGAGCTTCGAACCCTGCGAAAGCGTCACGACGGCGGAATTCTATTTCCGGCGGGAAAGTCCCACCTTCTTTGGCTCCATGAAGACATCGCCTGGCGGCGTCGAGTCGGCGGCTCCGGCAGAGGAAGTCGAACGTCAAGACAAATCCAGTAAGGATCCTGTGGGTCAAAAGGAAAAGGAGTTGAGTAAATCGCCCAACTCCTTTGTTTTTTTGGTTGCGGGGGAAGGATTTGAACCTTCGACCTTTGGGTTATGAGAACTCTGGGAAGACCGGCTCCAGTCGAGGGAAGGCGGAAAAACGCGGCTCTTCGGCTCCCGGTTTCGTTGATTTTCGGTGGGTTGCCGCTCGCTTCGCAGCGACTTAGCGGCGACCAACGAGATGGTTTAGCGGTCTCTTGCGCTCCCGTCCGCCGCCCGCTGACTACGGAGAAACGGAAGATCCGAGTCCTCTGGGAAACGGCTCCTCAGTTGGTCTTAGGACCAAAGGCCTAGGTCTAGATAGCTTCTTCCCCTCGTAAACGCCGCGGCCATAAAGTCACACCCAGCGACAGTCGCCGAGGATTCTGGAACCCAGGATCGCTCCCGACGAAAAATCGCCAGGAAAAAAGAGGTGTCGGCGTCGTGACTGCAGCCACCGGAGGTTGACCCCTCGCCGCGCTTCATCGGCACAGGAAGGAGGTGCGCCTCTGCTGAAGCGACAAATAGCAAATCGCAAAATGAGACCCCGAAATTCTTGACAAAACTACGAGAGAGGAGGTCCTGCCATGAAGAAACTATTCGCTATCTGCGCGATTGCTGTGACAGCCGTGGCAACGTCGGTCGCGGCCGAGATCGAGAAGAAGGAAGTCATCGCAAGTTTCAATGCCCCAAAAGCGGTCGGTCCTTATTCCCAGGCGATCCGATACGGCAACCTCGTCTTCCTGTCGGGCCAGCTCCCCATCGACCCGAAAACAGGGCAACCGTCGAAAGGCACCATCGAGGAGCAAACGAAGCTGGTGCTCGAAAACTTGAAGGCAGTCTTGGACGCCGCCGGGCTCACTTTCTCGAATGTCCTGGCGACCACCTGCTTCCTGAAAAACCTGGACGACTTTCCGAAGTTCAACACCGTGTACGGAACCTACTTCCCCGAGAATCCGCCCGCGAGGGCCACGGTCGAAGTCGCGCGGCTGCCGAAGGATGTCTCCATAGAGATCGCTCTCGTCGCGGGCAAGTAGCAGAGGGTTCCCGGAGAATCCCGGAGGGCATCGCTCAGGCGCGTCGGCACAACGACTCGACCCCGAGAGTTTCCTCTACGACCAAGGTAGGAGGCTCAGACAGACGCGTCCTCGAATTCTTAACCACGCGGGCCAGTACGAATCCCGTCCCGCCCGGTTTCCCCGCACCTGGGCGCGCGACAGCATTCCTTGACTTTCCCGACGGTGGTGGGATCATCCGGCCGCGGAATTGTAGCGACGACCAGAAGGGGGCCACATGAGGCTTCGGGTCCAGGTTCTCGGACCGGTCGGCGGGGCTATGCTGGCGCTGATGCCGGCTGCGGTCCACGCCCAACCAGCGCTTGTTGGAGATGGCCTCACTCAGTCGACTAATATCACCGGCACACAAGTCAGTAGTTTATTCAGTTTCATGTTCAATGTAACTAATCTGGGAGGTTCTCTGAATCAGCACCTCGCTGCATCAAGTAGGCTCTCCTCCAGCGCCGACACAGTCAACAGCCTGGATCAGATCTCTTCCTCCTCCACCGATGTGCAATGTCTACAGGTCAGTGCTGACGGCACAACGGCTTGGTGGTCGGGAACGGTCTTCTTCCAGACTCCAGACGCGCGGGTCAATGCGGCGGTGAATGATCAGACCCTCAACGACGTCCGGTCAGGCAGGTATATCGTCGGCGGTAAGATTATTAACGACGGTCAGGTAGAGAAGCGTAGTCTGTTCCTTAGCGGTGCGACGGTGCCGGAGGTCTCGCTAAACGACGCAGGCACAATTGCGAGCGTCGCCCCGGCGATACTGGGGACGACCGGCGCCAGTTACTGCAGTCTGAGAGATGGCCTGTTCCTGGCTGCCGATTATAGACAGCTCGGCACTGTCCATACAGGTCCGCCCGGCCAGAGGTCTCGCTGCGTTACCGGGAGGGCCGCGACCGCGGGTGAGGTCCTGTGTGATATTGAGTGGCTAGACCCAAACGATAACCCCCTGCCTGGCGGGATCGTGGCGAACACGCCGGCTAACTTGGCCAATCCACCTGCGCGGTCTTTGTACAGCCTCAGTGGCGTAGTACGTTCTTTCGTCGCGGGTACGGTAGTGATTGAGTGATGCTGACTCCGGGGGGTCGCAGCAGGTAGCTTCCGCTTAGGCCATGATGTAGCGTATGCTCCGCCTAACGTTTGGTTAGGGTACCCGCATCGCAGCGAATGCCCGAGCCGGTGTCCAAGAGCATCATCCTGCCCTGATCCGTTCCAACCACCAGCCTTATCGTAGAAACTCCTCCGCACTTCCCGGTCTTTAGTACTGCGACTGTGCCAACGACGACTCCACACCCTTCAAGACCTTTGCCCTTGAATTCCACGTCGTGTCCATTCTGAATCACGGTGACTGCTCCCGAAGCATCCGGCGGTAGCTCCTTGAGCTTGCACTCGCCCTGCGTCCCCCAGCGCCAGTCGTATTCGCCACCGATCTTGCTGAAACCCTCTCGATCGATTTCCTCGGTTAACGCCCGGCGTTCGCGCTGAAACCGCTCAAGAACGTCCTTCGCATTCTTATGGGTGATCTCTTCTTCGCCCAGGTGAATCGCGTCTTTCACCATGGGAAGGAAGGTTTTGATTACCGCGACTTTGTAGTCCAGGTTCACGGTAAGCATCGCGAGCCGAACCCACTGCCCCCCTTGGAAAGCTCAGGCGTCGGGGTCGTCGCCATCTGGGCTGATGGTGTGGGTGACTGGCCAGCAGGAGCCTGCGACTGTGTCGGCAGCGGAGGCGCTGATGCAGTCGCCCGCCCCTCGGGAGCCGCTCGCATCATGGCATCTCCCCAGTTGTAGCGGACAGTGACGGAGCATGACGCATCCGATGCCGTCACGCTCGCCTCCCCGCCACTCTTGCCGACGACCGCGGGGAGGCCGCAACCGGCGGTCACGATCAGCGTCTGGCCGAGCGGATGGGTGTGCCACGCGGTCCGAGCGCCGGGCTCGAACGTGACGCTCGCGCCGAACGCGCGCGCTGGTTCGGCAGTCCCCTCAGGACGGCGAGGAACTGAGCGTGGCGCTGGGGAGGATGGAACACGTCACCGACGAGCAGTACGCGGCCGGAGAGGGAGCGGAATGACGGTCGCCTCTCCGTACCGGGTGGCCGAGATCATTTAAGGAGATAGACCATGCGAGGAGCTGTTCTCTACGGCCCGCGCGATGTGCGT
>DASWCZ010000052.1:0-20415 GCA_036395755.1 Thermoanaerobaculia bacterium | reverse complement strand
CCGGCTGCATCGATCCGACGAATCAGGTGGGCTACACGACCTTCGGCAACTACTTAGGCGGGAACTCCTGCGCAAACGACGACATCGCCTACGACTTCTTCGGCAACACCTGGATCGGCGCCAAGTGGCAGTTTGCCTTGACCGGCCTCTACCAACTGCCATGGAACTTCAACATTTCCGGAAGCGTCTTCGGACACCAGGGTTACTTGAATCCGTACTGGGTGCTCAACGTTCCGGATAGCGGCCTCAACGGAGGCCTCCAGTTTGTTGCCGTGGGCAACGCAGACGATCACCGGCTGGCGAGCGTCTACGAGGCAGATCTGTCACTTCAGAAGGTGATTCCGATTGCCGGGAGGGCAGACCTCACGCTTTCTATAAACTGCTTCAACGTGTTCAACACCAAGACAATCCTCTACCGCTTGCCGAGGGCGCGCCTCGTAACCTCCAGTACCAAGCCGACAGCGGGCTTGGCCGACAACCAGCAGAATCCGAGAGTTCTTTCTTTCGGCGGGCGCTTGAGCTTCTAGCACCCGCGCTACTTCCTGTTTTTTTCCCCGCCGGGATTTTCCCGGCGGGGATTCTGTTTTTTTGGGGTAGAAGGACCAGTCAGGAGGTGCGAATGCGTGCAAGGAAACCCGCAATCATTCTGACGTTCCTGACCGCGGCGGCTCTGGTCGGAGGCATCGCACGGGCGCAAGACTGGCACCAGGGCCGCGGACGCCTGGAAGGAACCATCACCAGCGCCGCAGGCGAGCCGATCGCCGGGGCGATGGTCGCGCTGCGATATCAGGGCGCCGGGCCGGACTTGAAGACCGACAAGAAGGGACACTGGGCCATTCTCGGCCTCGTGGGAGGCAGCTGGGACGCCGACATTTCCGCTCCCGGATTTCAGCCGAGAAAGATCTCCGTTTCCGTCAGCGAGATCAACCGCAATCCGCCGGTCAACCTTGCTCTCGAGCCGGAGGCCAAGCAGGAAGCGCCGAGCACGGAAACCCAGGTCGGCGGCAAGACGATCTCCAAGGAGGCGGCCGCGGCCATCGAAAAGGGTAACGCCGCCTCCAAGGCGAAGAACTACGCCGAAGCCGAGGAAAACTATTTGAAGGCTCTGCCGGAGCTGCCCGACAACCCTTCGCTGCTGTCCAATCTCGCTCTGAACTATTACTTCGACAACAAGCCGGACCAGGCGCTGACCTTCGCGCGCAGGACGGTGGCCGCGGATCCGCAGAACACCTCGGCGTGGCTCATGATCTCCGAGCTCGAGCTTCAGAAGGGCAACCTGGACGCTGGTCAGGAAGCGCTCGCGAAGGTGCCGGCGGAGAGGATCACGTCTCCCGAGCCCTACCTGAACCTGGGGATCCTCTTTTACAACAAGAAGAAGCTCGCGGAGGCCGACGACGCCTTCACCAAAGCGATCGCGAAGAAGCCCGACCTGGCGGAGGCCTACTATTACCGCGGTCTGGCGCGCTATCAAGCCAAGCGCATGACGGAGGCCAGGGCAGATCTTCAGAAGTCGATCGAGCTGGACCCATCCGGCAAGGACGCGGACACCGCCAGAGAGCTCTTGAAAACGATGAAGTGAGGCCGCCGGGATCTCGCAGCCTCCGCGTGGGTCGCGGCGACGCCTCGGAAAGCCGCGGCACCTGGAGATTCCCGGCGATTCTCTGCGCGGTGGCCGTGAGCGCGGCCTGCGCACGCCCCCCGGCCGCCAAGCCCCCCATCGTCCTGATCTCCGTCGACACGCTGCGCGCAGACCATTTGCCAGCCTATGGTTACCGGCGGCTCGAAACGCCCGCCATCGACGCTCTCGCGCGCGACTCCGTCCGATTCGACAACGCCTATAGCCACGTGCCCTTGACGCTCCCGTCGCACGCGGTTCTTCTCACCGGGCTTCTCCCTTTCGAGAACGGCGTCCGCGACAACGCGGGCTTCCGCCTGGCACCCGGTCGCCTGACCCTGGCGGCGCGCCTGCGGACCGCGGGTTATGCCACCGGCGCCGCGGTCTCCTCCTACGTTCTGCGGGCGGATCGAGGCTTGAATGCCGGCTTCGATTACTACGACGACCGGATGCCCGATGTTCCCACCCGCGAGCGCTCGGGGGCCGAGTCGGCAGATGCGCTTGCTCGATGGGCGGCCACCATCCGGGACCGGCCCCTCTTCCTCTTTCTTCACATTTACGAGCCGCACGCCCCGTACGTACCCCCCCAGCCGTTTCGCAGCCGTTATCCGGACCGACCCTACGACGGCGAGATCGCCGCAGCCGACGCCGGCGTCGGCCGCCTGTTGGATTTCTTGAAGCGCGCAGGGCTCTACGAGCGCGCCTTGATTCTCTTTCTGTCCGACCACGGAGAGGGGCTGGGAGACCACGGAGAGGAAGAGCATGGAGTCTTTCTCTACCGCGAAGCTCTGCGCGTACCGCTCTTCTTGAAACGTCCCGGCTCCGCCGACGCCGGCCGGGTCGTTTCGACGCCGGTCGGGCTCGCGGACGTCGTTCCGACCATTCTCTCGCTCCTGTCCGAGACTCGCGCGGACGGCCTCTCCGGCATCTCGCTCGTCCAGTCTCCGGGCGCCGAAAAGGGTCCGGCGCGGCGGATCTACGCGGAGACCCTCTATCCGCGCCTGAATCTGGGCTGGAGCGATCTCGCGTCGCTGATGGACGATCGCTATCAGTACATCGAGGCTCCGCGTCCGGAACTTTACGACCTCGTCGCGGACCCGGTGGAACGAAACAACCTGGCCTCGGGGACGCCACCGCCGTTGCGCTCGATGCGGGCGTCCCTGGCCGCGCTCCATCGTCCATTCGTCGGACCCGAGGCCTCGACGCCGGAGGAATTGAAGAGGCTGGCTTCGCTCGGCTACATCCGCGTCTCCTCGCCCGTCCCGGATTCCCGGACACTTCCCGATCCCAAGGACAACGTCGAGACGCTGCGAGACTTCCACAGGCTCCTCGATCTCTACTACGCCGAGAAGGACGAGGCCGCGATCGCCCTTGCCCGCCGGATCGTGGCGCGCGATCCCCGCATTTTTTCCGCCTGGACGGCGCTTGCCGGCAGCCTCGAGCGCACAGGCAAGCGGCTCGAAGCCATTCGTGCCTTGAGGGACGGGATCTCGCAGTCGAGCGCCGAGACTCCTCCGGAACAGCTCTCCCAGGCCTATGACGATCTCGCGCGGCTTCTCAAGCAGGCCGGCGATTCTCGTGGCCAGGAGCAGGCGGTTCGGGACGCCGTCGCCCGGGGAGTCGTGTCCGAGGCTGCCAGGCGGGACCTCGCGCGGGTCGACGTCCAGTCGGGGAGAGCCGAAGAGGCGATTTCGCTTCTGCGCTCCGCGCCGATTCAAGAGGCCGAGTCGATGGAAGTCCTCGGCGTGGCGCTCGCAGCGGCCGGAAAGAACGACGAGGCCAGGGAGACTCTGCTTCGAGCGTGGGCCGCCGCTCGGAGCGACCCCCGAATCGCCCTGAATCTCGGCATACTCGCCCTTCATCGATCAGACTTCCGAGACGCCCGGGACTGGTTCTCAAAATCCATTCAGTTGAAGCCCGGCGATCCTTCGGCGCTTGCCGACCTCGGCCTGGCACAGGCCGGTCTGGGAGATGAGACGTCCGCCGCAGAGTCCTGGGGAAAGGCCCTCGAGCTCGATCCACGGCAATGCGACGCTCTCTACAACCTGGGACTCCTGGAGTTGAAAAAGGGGAGCACGCAGCAGGGGCGGATACGTCTAGAACGTTTTGTCGATTTGGCGCCTCGGAATCGCTACGCGAAAGAGCTCGGAGAGGCGCGCCGGTTGCTCCAAAAACTTGGAAGACCCTGAGAGCTTTCGACACCGCCGAACCGCACTGGCGGACCGGTCGGAACGGATGTATTGTCGAACTCTCGCACAGGGGGCACCTATGTGGAAGCGCTTCGCCATTTGTTTCCTCGTCTCCGTCGCTTCCATGGGGCTCGCCGCCGACAAACCTCAAACCACGGTCCGCGAGTCGGCCGAGGTCTCGCTGGTCGAAGTTCCGGTCAATGTCATCGGGCGCGACGGCAAGCCGGTTTCCGGCTTGAGCAGCTCCGACTTCGAGGTCGAGGATGACGGGGCGCGGCAGACAATTCTTTCGCTGGACGTGATCGATCTCAAGCGAAAAGGTGAGACGACCGGATCCGGCGAGCCGACTCCTGCCGCGGGACGTCGGCATTTTCTTCTGCTCTTCGACCTGGCGTTTTCCAAGCCGGGCCAGATCGTCCGCGCTCGGGAAGCCGCGGTGCGTTTCCTCGAAAGCGGGATGGATCCGGACGATCTCGCGGCGGTCGCCACCAGCTCAGTGGATCGGGGCGCGCGGCTCCTCGTGACCTTCACCTCCGACCGCCGCCAGCTGATCGCGGCTATTCGCAATGTCGGTCTGCCGCGCGCCGAAGAGCCCGCGATCGACCCATTGCTCTTCGCCTTCGTGGTCCCGGGTAATCCGTTTTTGAGCCGCGATCAGTCCGGGGAGTCGAGCCGCGCCAGTGTTTCAGGGGCTCAGATCGACCCGTCCCTGACCCGCATCTTCACGGTCATGGCCCAGAAGGCCGACGACCAATACGCGATCAACCGGGTCGAGCGGCACCTGGCCGATGTCGACGCGCTCGCGTTCGCTCTCAACAGCGTCGAAGGAAGAAAAACGATCGTGTACTTCTCCGAAGGGTTCAACGGCCGGCTCCTTTTTGGCAGCCTCGTTCACGAGAGATCCCCGCAGGACGTGCAAGCGGAGAACGACGCGATCTTGAACGGCCGGTTTGCCGAGGTCGACCTCGAACATCGTTCGTCCAATCCTCCGCTTCAGCGGCACCTGGAAGAGACCGTCTCGCTTCTCCGCCGTTCCGACTGCACGGTCTATCCGATCGACCTCGCCGGCTTGAAACTGGGGAGCGACGCCAACCTGGGTCCGAACGTGCACGGAGAAGACGCGCTCTTCGCCTTCGCGAACGGGACCGGCGGAGAAGTCCTCAAGAACACCAATGATTTCGAGGGGCAGATGCGGCGGATCGCCGAGAAGACGAGCCTGACCTACGTGCTGACCTTCCGGCCGACGAAGAAAACCAGCCAGGGGGCTTTCCACCGGCTGAAGGTGCGCGTCAAGGCCAAAGGCGCGCAAGTCTCGGCGCGAGCCGGTTATTACGAGACCCGGCTTTTTCGAGCGCTCAGTCCGCTCGAGCGGTCGCTGTCAGCGGCCGACGTCATCACGCACGAGAAGAAGGAAAGCAGCTTTCCGATGGAGCTGCTCGCGATCGCCCTTCAGGGAAAACCGCTCGCCCGCGTTCCCGTCATCGTCGAGGTCCCCGGCAAGGAGTTGCTGCGCGGAATCTCGGGGCAGAGTCTCCGGCTCGGCCTCTACGTCTACGCCGTTACCGAGGGGGGAGAAGTCGCCGACTTCTTTACCCGTTCCGTTTCGCTCGATCTGGCCAAGGAAGGGGATCACCTGCGGTCTGGCGCATTCCGCTACTGCGGCAGCTTGCGCCTGCTGCCCGGCAGGTACCGCCTCCGCGCCCTCCTCCGGGACGAAGACCAGGGACGCTTTTCGTTTCGCATCGTGTCTCTCGAGGTTCCCGATGCGGCCAACGTCGGCGTGCGGGCCCTCCCTCCTCTCTTTTTCGAGTCGGGCGCCTCGGGCGTGAGCGTGAGCGAGCCCGCCGGCAAAGAAACATCGCGCGCAACGGATCTCTTCGAGCTCGCGGGGGAAGGGTTTCTCCCGCAGTTGCGCCCGGGACTCGCCGCGGGCAGGACCGCGCGCCTCTGCCTGATGCTTTATCCGCGTGCCGGTGCGACGAGTGACCCCTTTCAAATCGACGCGAGAGTTCGGGATGCTCAGGGGCGTGCGTTTGCCCCGGCTCGGTTCGTCGTGCTCGGGCGCTCTTCGCCGGACTCGACCGGACTTCTGAAGCTCTTAGTCGAGTTCATCCCGCTATCGCTTCCGCCCGGAGACTACTCACTCTCCGTGACCGTAAGCGATCCAAGAGATTCGAATTCCCCGGCGCAGGCCGAAGCTCCTTTTCGAATCCTCTGATTCCGCGACGGTCCGTTTCGAGGCGCTGAAGTGAGGAAGGGCCGGCAGGATTTCGTGCCGGCGTGCCCGCGACAGCGGGCCCCGCGAAGCGCCTGGATGATCCTCGGGGCCCTCGCGCTCATCACTTCGGATGCGGGCTGCCGCAAGACTCCTGAGCGTCCATTGCCCGCCGTCTCGAATCCGGACGTCGTCCTGATCACGATCGACACGCTCCGATACGACGCCCTGGGCTTCACCGGAAACGCGCGCGTTGCGACGCCCAATCTCGACCGCGTCGCGCGGGAGGGGATCGTCTTCTCCAACGCACACGCGCATAACGTGATGACGCTGCCGTCCCACGTCAATATTCTGACGGGCCTCTATCCCTACCAGCATGGCGTTCGAAACAACCAGGGATTCCGCCTGGCTCCAAGGATCCCGACTCTCGCGACGTTCTTGAAGGCGCGCGGATACGCGACCGGCGCCTTCATCGGAGCCTTCCCGCTCGACGCGCGCTTCGGCCTCTCCCGCGACTTCGACGTATACGACCAACGCTATCCGCAGGGCGCGAATGAATACGACTTCGCGGTCGCCGAGCGGTCGGGGCAGGAAGTCGTCGCGGCCGCCCGGCAGTGGCGGACGAGCGTCCGTGGCCCGTCCTTACTCTGGGTCCATCTCTACGACTGTCACTCGCCTTACCGCCCGCCGGCTCCTTTCGACCAGCAATACGCCGGTGATCCCTACCTGGGCGAAGTGGCCGGAGTGGACGCGGCTTTGGAGCCTCTCCTCGCCGATCTTCGAACCGGGGCTTCGGGGGCCCGGCTGCTGATCGTGACGTCCGACCACGGAGAGGCGCTCGGAGACCACGGCGAAAAGGCTCATGGACTCTTCGCGTACGAGACGACTCTCCACGTTCCGCTCCTCCTCTGGAACCCCGGCGTTCTGCCGCCGCGCGTCGAGAAGCGCCTTGCCCGGCACGTCGACATCGTTCCGACGGTCCTCGATGCGCTCGGTGTTCCGCCACCCAAAAATCTTCCCGGAGTTTCTCTTCTTCAACCGGCGCCGTCCGCCGAGACCTCTTACTTCGAGGCGCTCACGGCCTGCCTCGAGCGCGGCTGGGCGCCGCTGCGCGGAGCAATCGACGGACGCTACAAGTTCATCGATCTGCCGATCCCGGAGCTCTACGATCTCGCGATCGACCTGCAGGAAAGCCGAAACATCATCCGGGAGCGAGCCGATGTCGTGCGGCGCCTCCAGACGGTGATTCCGAGCGAAGTCGTCCCGCCCGTCCCGGCGGCGCCTTCCGCGCAGGAGGTGGCCCGGTTGAGGAGTCTCGGCTACATCGGCGGCGGGGCGCCGACGCGAACCCGTTACGGACCGGAGGACGATCCGAAGCGTCTGGTGGACATCGACTCCGATCTTCAGAAAGTCGTCGAGCTCTATCAGCGGCGGGAGTTGCGGGAAGCGATCGACCTCTCGAGCCAGATCGTGCGCCGGCGTCCGACCATGCAAACCGGGTACGAGTTCCTCTCCTTTCTGCAGGGAGAGGCCGGCGACGACGCCGCGGCGATCCGGACGCTCGAGGAGGCGAAGCGGCGGGATCTCCTCGCCGAAAACCTGATTTCGCGGCTCGGTCTTCTCTATTCTGAAAATGGGAGACACCGGGAGGCCCTTTCGGTGCTCGAGCCACTGGCCACGAGCCAGAACCCCGATGTCTTGAACGGGCTCGGCATCGCGCTGGCGGGCGCCGGAAAAACGCGGGAAGCCCTCGAGGCATTTCACCGGGCGCTCGAGGTGGATCCGCGCGACGCGATGGCGTACCAGAACATCGGCATCACCCAGCTTCATCATGGGAAGCTCTCGGAGGCGCTGGCTTCCTTCGATGCCGCCTTCGCGATCAACGACCGATTGCCCAGAGCCTGGAACGGGCGTGGCGTCGCTTTGAAAGAGAGCGGGCGGCCCGAGGAAGCAATCCAGGCCTGGAAGCACGCCGTGGAGCTCGACCCGCAACAGTTCGACGCGCTCTTCAATCTGGGGGTCGTGGCGCTCGAGCGGCGAGACACGGATCTCGCCCGGTCGTCGCTTTCGCAGTTCGTCAATCGGGCGCCGCCGGCCCGATTCGGCGAGGACATCGCGCGGGCGCGCGTCATGCTTGCGCGGCTCACCGCGGCCGACGTGAGACCAGCCCGTTGAATCTGCTGATGCCGCGCTCTCACGATCCCATGAGTCGATTCGAAAACCGGTTTCGCGCGGCGAGGATGGGAAGATCTTTTGGGCACGGAGTCTGCGTGGGTCTCCTTCTGACTGCCGGCGCCCTCGCGGAGCAAGGCGACTCTTCCGCTGCGAAAGTCGACCGCGCCCGCCGCCTGGCCGAGCTCCGGCAGAAATTGGAAAGCGCGCATCCTCCGGCGGCGGCCGAGATCTCCACGCGCCTGACGGAAATCGCGTTGGAGTATCAGAAGGGAAACGATCTGACTCAAGCGATCGAGTTGATGTCGGAGGCGATGGGCCGCGATCCGGACAACGGCATCGCGCTCGCGAATCTGATCCTCGCGTACCTGAAGCACGAGGACTTCGAGTTTGCGGGGTTCTATCTGGAACTGGCGACGCAAACGACGGCCCGACGCCAGCCCAACCCGGACCTGTATCGGACGATCGGCGATTTCTACGCGGCGCGCCACCGACTGGAAGACGCGGTGACGGCGTGGGACTACTACCTTCGTCTCGGCGGCGCAGACCCTGCCGTGCTGGCCCGGCTCGAGCGGACGCGGCGGGAGGTGTCGGTCACACCCGGGCAGAGGCTGCTCGAAAGTGAGCATTTCGCTCTCTACACGGATGCCGTGATCTCCCCGAACGTGGCGGCGAGGGCCGAGGAGCATCTCGAGCAGGAATACCGGCGCCAATCGACATTCTTCGCGACCGAGCTGATCGACCGGCAGACCGTAATCCTCTACGGCGGCCGCGCCTATTTCTCGCTGGTATCGGTGCCGACCTGGGTCTCCGGGATTTTCGACGGGAAGATCCGGATCTCGCTCGAGCCCGAGCAGGGTTGGACGTCACAGCTCGCGGCCGTGCTCTCCCATGAGCTCGCGCACGCTTTCGTCCGATACGCCTCGGCCGACCGGGCGCCAGGCTGGCTGCACGAAGGCCTCGCGCAGTGGTGGGAGGGGAAACGAATCACCCGAGGCGAGATCCACGACCTCTTCCGCGGCCGGTCCCCGCACTCTCTCGCGGAAATGGAAGGGAACCTGGCGCTACCCGGAGACCGGGCCGCGCCGCGGACGAATTACATGCAGACGCTCGCCGTCATCGAGTACCTGATGGAGACGCATGGCACTGGTTCGGTCGCTTGCATCGTCCGCGATCTGGGAGCCGGCCGGAGCCTCCCCGAGGCGCTGCGCCTCGAGACGGGCCTGACGCCGGAAGAGCTGTTTCGCACCTGGAAGGAGTGGGCGAAACTGTAGGGGGTCAGGTCTCCACTTGCCACATACGGGGTCAGGTCTCCACTTGCCACTTTGCACACAAAGTGGCAAGAGCGCTGCGGCTCGATCGGGTTCTCGGCGATTCGTGAAGACCTGACCCCACGATTCTTACCAGGGTCGCAAATCGAACAGCGGCGCGTCCTTGATGATTTCCCCCGGCTGCTTGTTCGCGAGCCTCACGAACTGGTCGGCCCAGTCGCGGATGATGCTCCGGGCGTGTCCGTACCAGGTCAGGTCCTTGACGTTTACCGGCGAGTACTTCTGAGACTCCCGGTCGGCGAACATCGCGACGATCTCCTTGGTCTCGCCGTCCCGCATGCGCGCCTCGAAGGCGACTGTCGACTTCGTCGTCGCCGTCTCGAGGTTCGACGCGGCGCTGCCGGCGGGCCCCACGACCGGCCCGGCCGCGTAACCGAGAGCGTTCAACACGACCCGGTTCGGAACGACCTCGGTCAACGCGAACTCGGCGATCAACGTGTTCGGCCCGGGCTCCTCGACGACCTTGAAGCGGCGTCTGCGGTCGTTGCGAAACGCTTCCTGAAAAGTGAGCCTGGCGAAGGCAGCGAGCTCCTTGGCGTCTTCCTTGATCTTCTCGCCTCGCTCGATCTTCTCCCACCAGGTCATCTTGCGGAGATACTCGATGTTCCACGGCGCGATGTAGATTTCGGTGTAATGGTGCCAGTCGAGGTCCTTCTTTCGCCAGGCGGCGTTGAACGGGAGATCTTTGGGTTGCGAGAGATTCTCGGGTGGGATGAAACCGGCGGGGGTTGCGGGCTTCGCTTTCCGGATGCATCCGGCGCCGATAAGCGCAGCGGCGAGAGCGGCCACGAGAAGAATCGGGCGGAACGCAGAGGGATTCATGCACAGTTCCCTTTCGAGAGAATGAGTTTGCAGCGGGATTCTATCGTTCCCGCCGGCTGCCTGCTCCGGGCATACCGCTTGCTCCCTGTGAGAGACGACGAAAGGAACCGCCATGGAAACGACAACAGCGACTCCGTCGCTCGCCGAAACTCTCGAGCGCCTCGCCCGGCGCGAGCCGGTCCGATTGCCCGTCATCAGCCTGTATCTGAACGCACGGCCGGACAGTCGCGGCAAGGACAACTACGCGGCCTTCCTCCGCAAGGAGCTACGCGGCCGGATTCGGGATTTCGAGCTCCGGTCGGCCGAACGGGAAAGCTTCGAACGGGACGCCGCGCGGATCGGGCGTTACGTGTCCGAAAACGTCCGCCCGTCGGCGAACGGAATCGCGATTTTCGCCTGCTCGGCCGCCGACTTCTTCGAGGCGCTCCAACTCGATGCGCCGATCGAGCGGCACCGTCTGACGGTCGGCGACCGACCGCACCTTTACCCGCTCGCACGCATCGTCGATCGCTATCCTCGTCACGCAGTCCTGCTCTCCGACACGAACCATGCGCGCATCTACGTGTTCGGCCGCGGCCGCACGATCGAGCGTGAGGAAGTGAAGAGCGAGAAGCTCTCCCGCACCGACGTGGGCGGCTGGTCTCAGATGCGATACCAGCGGCACGTCGAGGACCACTACCTGCACCACGCGAAAGACGTCGTGGAAGCGCTCGGACGGATCGTGGCGGAAGACCGTGCCGAATACGTCTTTCTCGCCGGTGACGAGGTGATCGTGCCACTTCTGCGGGAGCAACTTCCGAAAGACCTGGCAAGAAAGGTGGTGGGCGTCCTCCGTCTCGAGATGCGCGCCTCCGAGCAGGAGGTGATGGAAGCGGCCGGCCGGGCGCTCGCCGAGTACGAGGCGAAAGCCGAGGCGGAGCGCATCGAGCGGCTTCGCGGGGAGTGGCGTGCGGCGGGACTGGCAGTTGCCGGGCCGCGCTCGGTCAGCGAAGCGCTCGAGAAAGGGCAGGTCGACGAGCTGTCGATCTCGACCGCGTTTGCCGAGCAGATCGGCGCTTCCGCTTCGTCATCGCCACTCGCCGACGCGCTCGTTGCCCGTGCGCTCGCGACGAACGCGAGAGTTCGAGTCGTCGAGAAACCCGAGCTCCTGGCCGAAATGGAGGGCGTCGTCGCGGCGCTTCGCTACAAGCCGGGCGTCGGGCCCCGGGATAACCCGCCCGTCGAGAGGAAGGTCGAGGTATGAGCAAGCGCAACAACGTCAACCCGGATTACTACAAGATCACCGGCCGCGACCGCCCGAACGAGACCGCTGCGGCGCGGCTGGCACTCGCGGCCGCCACGAAGCTTGCTTCCCGCGGGCGTCCCGACCGCAAGCCCAAAGCGAAACCCCGTCCTCCGCAGGCCGCGTCGAAGAAAAAGAAGTCGGGAAAGGCGGGCGCCGACTAAGCGGGGTCCAACCACCACTCCTCGCCGGTCTGGACGAAGAACAGGCCCGCTTTGGTCGAACGACCCGTGAGTCGCTCCCAGTAGCGACGGTACAGCTCGATCTGCGGAGAATAGAAGTCCACCAGCTCGTCGAGGTTGCCGGCGATCGTGTCGGATTTGTAGTCGACGAGTGTCCATCCCGATTCTTCTTCGAACGCGAGGTCGATTGCTCCCTGGAGAAGCGTCCGCGTCGGTCCCGCCGGGACGCCGATCTCGGAGGAATCCACTTCCAGCGCAAAGGGCACCTCGACGAGCTGCTGGCGGGCGGCAAGGGCGCGACGCCAGAGCGTGGAGGAACGAACACCCTCCACGACCTGCATGACTTCCTCGAGATCCGTCGTGGGGCGTTCCTCCTCCGCGAGCAGGTTCGCGGCGTACGCGCGCACGTCGAGGGAAGCGTTCTTCATCAGCGCCTCGAGGAGTCGATGCAGCACGCGGCCCCACGACATTCCCCGCCCTGTCGTCCCCCAGTGGGGCAGCGCGGAAGCGGCGTGCGCGAGCCGGGTCACCGGGGCGACCGCATAGCTCGGGGACAGGACGCGGCCGCCGCACTCCTGACGGCGCCTCCGGTACTCGCCGAGCTCTTTCGACACCGTTCGCAGCGTAGCGGAGGTTTCCGCGACGACAGCGCGCGGAATTTCGGGAAGCGTGCGCGTGAGAAACGGGACCAGCTTTGCCCACGGGCTCGCCTTGCCACAGTCGCTGACGACGAGCATGCTCTTTGCTCGCGTCGCGGCCACGTAGAGGAGACGGTCCCGCTCCGCGTCCTCGAAAGTTTTTTCGAGCTTCTCGCGGGCGTCCCAGTCGACCGGCTGTGCGACGACGCGCCGTCCCCACTTCTTCCCCTTCTCGACGATCCGAAAGTAGGCGAGCGCCTGGTCCCCCGAGCGATCGATCGAGAGGTCGATTTCCCAGTCCTTTTCCCGGTTGGGGTCGGCGAGAAAGACGACCGGCGCCTCCAGCCCTTTCGCCTGGTGAAGGTTCATGAGCCGCACCGCCCGCGAGCGCCCCGGTTGGGTGCTCATCTCTTCCACCTTTTCGCTCGAAGAGAGCTCCCGGAGGTGTTCGATGACGCCCGAAAAGGGTTCGCCGTCCGCGGAGAGGCGCCGCGCGACCGCGAGAGCCTTGAGAAGATTCCCGGCCCGGGTTCCACCCATCTCCTTCGACGCGGCGTAAACGATCCAGCCGAGGTCGCGACAGATCGCCGCGATCGCCGCGGCAGGAGGGAGACGCCGCGTGAGCTCATGGAATCCGCGGAGCCGCTCGAGGGCGGCACGGATGCGCGGGTCCGATAGCACCGGCGGATCGGCGAGGAAGGAGAAGCGTCCGTCGAGCTCCTTGAAGCGATACAGAGCATCGTCGTCCACGCCGAAAACCTGGCGGAGAGCGGCGGCCAGGAGGACAGGGTCGTCCGGATCGGCGAGGGACTCAAGCAGAGGAAGCAGCGCGGCGAGCTCCTCAGAGTCGCAGAACGCGCCTCCGCCCGTGATCTCATAGGGAACCCGCCTCGCCTCGAGAGCCCGCGCGTACTCGTCGAGGTTGCGGCGGCGGCGCAGCAGGACGAGGAAGTCACCCGGTTCGAGCGGTCTCTTCGTGAGGCCGCCGTCCCCCGTCGGAACGAGCACCGGGCGCCGACCTGCAACCGCACGGGAAATCCACTCCGCGATCCGTTCCGCGTCCTCTTTTTCGAGCGACTCCGTCTTCCCGGTGATCGGCAGCCAGAAGGCCCCGCACGTGTCGTCGCCTTCCGGCCAGGCTGCATGAAGCGGAGCATGGGCCGCCTGGATCCGGGTGGCGTCGGTCGGCAGCAGCCTCTCGAATACGCCGTTCACCCACGCACAGATCCGGCCCGCTGACCGGAAGTTCGTCGTCAGCTTCCCGAGACGTCCGCCCGATTCCCGAATCCGGTCCCGCACTCGCTCATAGGTTTCGATGTCCGCGCGCCGGAAGCGGTAGATGGACTGCTTCGGGTCTCCAACGACGAAGAGAGAGCCGGGGCGGGGCTGGAGCTTCGTCCAGTCCTTCTCGGCGACATTGCCGCCCGTCAGGTACAGCATGACCTCCGTCTGGATCGGATCGGTGTCCTGGAACTCGTCGACGAGAAGGTGTGTGAACCGGCGCTGGAGCTCGACGCGAACTTCCGGCCGCTCCCGCAGGAGATCCCGCGCGCGGATCAGGAGGTCTTGAAAGTTCAGTTGACCTCTCTCTTCCCTGAGTCGGTCGAACTCGGCCACCGCGGGTCCGACCGCCTCGATCGCGATCGGGTACACGTACTCGCGCCAGCGCGTGAGGGCGGGGTGGACGACATTCGTCCGGAGCTCCGTGTACTCGTCGTAGATGCCCTTCGCCCGGACACGGTCCGGCCAAGTCCTCTGCGTCAAATCGCCTCTGGACTCGAGCTGGCCGAGCAACCGGACGGTCGCCGCTGTCCCTTCGAGCGTCCGCAGGTGATCCGCGGCGATCAGCTTCTCCTGAAAACGGTCGCGCCCGCCGGGGAGCGCGGGCATGGGGACCTCGGGGAATGCGCGGTCGAGGAAGTCGCAGACTGCCTTCCGTGCTCCCGAGAGATCGGGCTCCGACAGCCGGGACGAAGGCGCCGGTGCGACGTCCCGGTTGTCCGCGAGCATCTCGTACGTCTGTCGAAGAGATGCGATCGGAAGTCCGACCTCCGCGAGCGGACCGATGATCGGGTTCTTCTCCAGGAAGAGACGGTCACACCACCGCTTCCAAGCTTCGCCGCGCGCGACAAGGTTTTCGAGCTCGTCCAACTCCTCGAATCCCGGATCGACGCCCGCCTCGACCGGCCGCTCGCGGATGAGTCGCGCGCAGAAGGCATGGATCGTTCCGATGAAGCACTTTTCCCGGCCGCCGAGGGCGGTCTCGAGTCGCTCGCGCTTCTCCAGGTCCTGCTCCTCGCGCCGCGCCTTCTCCAGGGCGAGCTGAAACCTCTCTCCCAGCTCGGCAGCGGCTTTGATCGTGAAGGTGACCGCCGCCACGCGCTCGATGACCGTTTTCCCTTCGGCGAGGAGAGCCACCACGCGGCTGACGAGGCTCGTCGTTTTTCCGGTGCCTGCCGCGGCTTCGACCAGGAAGTTACGGTCGAGCTCCCGGACGATCGCGTCGCGGTCCGCCTGGTCGGGGAATCCAACGCCGGCGTTAGTCGACATCGAGCCTCCCGTAAGCGGCGAGCACCGAATTCGCTGCGTCTCCGATCTTCCTTTCGCTCTCCTCCGCCCTCCTCTTGACGTCTCCGCACAGAGTCCGGAAGTCGCAGTAGTCACAGGAGTCGGGATCGGGGGCGTGCGGAAACGCGCCGTCGCGAAGCAGATCGAACAGAGCGTTCAAGACGCGGGCGAGTTCCTTCGAGTCGATCGGTTCGGCGATGCGCCGGCCGCGCCCTTTCGCGCTCGGAAAAAAATATCCGGAGCGCGAGACGTTTCCCTTCTCGCCGCAGCGTTCGAGCAGCGCCTCGACCGCCGCTGCGTAGAGCGCCGGTTGGATCTGGCGGCCGCCCCGCAGCCCGCGGCCCTCTTCGATGCCGTACGTTCCTCCCGTCTTGTAATCCCAGACCTCGTAGAGGCCCTCGCCCGTCTGGTCGATCCGGTCGATCCGTCCTCGAAGGAAGAAGCGCCTGCCCCGTCCGAGCGGGATCTCGACCGGATCGGGGCTGCCGGGCGGCCTGGCGGGCTCCGCCCACGGCATTCCGAACGCGACCTCGAACCAGCGCGGTGTGACCTCGCGGCAATGCTCCTCCTCGAGCTGGAGGAAACTCCGGCACGTTGCGAGGATCTCGTCGCGACGAGCCGCGAAAGCGGCCTCGCTCGCCGGCGGCACTCTCTCGCGCCAGCTCTCGATCTCCTCGGACGCGATCCGCTCCATGCGCGTGGAGTGGCGCGCGACGGACGGCTTCTCTACCGCCGCCGAGATCTCTTCGAAGAAACGCCGGAAGACTTCGTGCTGGAGGTTTCCGGCCTGGAGCGGATCGAGCCAGATCGTCGGATCGCGCTCGAGCTTCTCCGGGGCTTCGAGCCCGAGGACGCGCTCGAGGAAAAACGCGAATGGGCACTTCGCCAGCTGCTGGATCGCCGAACAGGAGATTGGCTTGCCGCTCACCCTCGGATCGAGGGAGCCGTCCGACGATTTCACCCAACCGTCGTAGACGGTGAACTTCGGGCCGGTCCGCTCCGTCTGGGCGCGCCAGCCATCCTTCAACCACGGGAACTCGGCGCGGGCGAGCCTCGCGGCCTCACCCTCCTGCGGCCCCGAACGGGCGAGACGCGTGATCCACCATTCGGGCTCGTCCAGCGCGCCGGGGCCGAGAAAGCCGGCCGGTTGACCGAGAACTCTCGCGAGCGAAGAATAGTCAGCCTCCTCGTTTCCGATCGCGTGCCGATAGAGGTCGAGCAGAATCGGGGCGGGGAACCGCTCGCGCGCTTCGAGGAGGTCCCAGCAGGAGTGACTCAGGGTCACCTCTCCGCGAAGCCGCGCGATGCAGGCCTTCAGAGAGAGCGAGTTCTCCTCGGGACGCGCACCGCGGAGCGGAAGCCCGCGCGGATCGATCCGCCGGTTGATCTCGCGGCGCTCGCCGTCGAGAAGCACCGGGTCCTGGAGGCCCGCGCCCGGATGGCGCGCCGCGTCGAGCCCGACAAGAAATGTGTGCGACCGGCCGCTGTAGCCGCCGGACCGGTAGCCGGCGACGTGGAGCCGGCCCGGACGAGACCGGTCGGGCGCCACAGCGAGATCCGAGATCGCCGCGGCGAGTCGCTCCGCGGCCTCGCGGGAAGTCATCGGACCGGCCGGGATGGTCTCGAACTCGCCGAACAGCTTCTGAATTGCGCTTGATGCGATGCCCTCGAGCTCCGAGGCGACCCGGACAAACTCCGCGACGAACATGCGGCCCGCGCGGGCGACCTCCGGCAGGGTGACTTTCCCGGCGCTGCCCGTCGGCACGAGGTCGAGCAGCCGCGAGACGAAGCGGCGCACGACCCGCGCTTCCGCAAGGCGCCTCTCGCGTCGCGCGGCTCGGGCCTCCGGGTCTCCGCGCGAGAGAGAAGACGCCGACCGGCTCGAAGCCTCCCATTCGAGCTGCCGGATGTACGCGTCGAGCCGGGAGAGGTGTCGCGCCCGTTCCCATCCGATACCGGCGAGGCGCAGGACGCGCGCGGCGGCGACCGAGCCCGGAGGCTTCCCGCCGGAGGCCGTCGGCGCGAGATCGAGGCTCCCGGCCGCCAGGACGGAGCGAAGCGCCTCGGTCTCGTAGTCCCGGGCGATCCAGCGGAGGAATCCGAGAGCGGCCTGCCCGGGCCGGGTGTACGTGACCGCGATTCCGTCGGCGAACGTGCACGGAATGTCGTGCTCACGCGCGAGCTCGTACACGAGCGAGGCATACGGATCGCGGTCGACGTAGAGGAGCTCGGCGTCGTCGACGGGGACCTCTCCGGAGAACAATCGCCGGAACACCTCGCGGATCTCGTTCTCCTCACCGAGAGCGTGGAAGAGCCGCGCCTGCGAGGACCGGCGCGTCCAGCTCTCGGGAGGATCCGTCTCGAGAATCTGCGCGCCGCCGGACAACACCTCGAGGAACTCCTCTTCTCCGGCGGAGAGCTCGAACCCTTCGGGCACGAGGTAGGTCGCCGTCGAGAGCGGAGGATGCTTCCGCGTCTCGGCGATGGCCCGGCACAGCACGTCGGAGCGGTCGACGAATTTCCCATCGGCGAGCGCCGCTTCGTAGCGCCGCAGAACCGCGCGGACGTCCGACAGCTTTTTCGGGTCTCCGAACACGTCCATCGGGAGCGAATCCGCCGTGATCCCCACGTCGCGCAGATCCTCGAATGTGCTCTGGACCGCACGGTGGAGTCCGGGCCGTCCGCGCAGCGCTCCGAAATAGGAGTCGCCCATGAGGGCCTCCGCGCAGGCCTGCTCGACGAGCGCGAGCGACTGGACCCGCGAGAGCAGAGTCTTTCCCTCTTCGACGAGTGAGGGCCCCACGATCGTGTGCGCGAGGCTGCGCATGCTTTCGACGCGCAAGTTGACCCATGAGGTGCCCGAGCGCGCGAGTCGCTCGACGAGCTCGTGCCCCGTCGCCAGAGACGGCGCGATCAGCACCTTCTCGTCGAACGGCCGGTCTCGACAGATCTTGGCGAGCGACTTGAGGAGCCGCGATCGCCGAGGAGCCGCCGCCGCGGGGCCCTCCGGCGGCGCGGACTCGCCGCCTCCGAAGAGGTCGAATTGCGTGGACACGAGAGACGACATTTTATTCGCCCGACCCGACCATCCTGTGCGGCCGGCCGGGCCAGACGATGTCCGACCGAATCGAGCCGCTCGCGGCGGGATTTCGCGGTGATATCCCGGCTCAGGAGCTCCCGACTCCCGGATCCCCGCCGGTGGGCGCCTCGTTGTCGCCGCGATCCTCGCGTCGATCCGGACCCTCGAAATTCTCTATCTGCTCCGCCATGTCGTCCTTTTCCTCGTTCGTCATCGAGTCGTCGGTGGTGGTCGATGGCGGTGTCGGTTCGTTCAAGGGCGCCTCCGGTATTCGCGATTTCGAGGTCGCGCGAGCAGTAGAATCGCCAAGCATAGTCCCGGGGGAGCCCACTCCGCGCATCCGAGAGCGCGCGGACGGCTGAGAGTCCTGATACCAGGAGACCCCGTGAACCTGACGCGGGTAATGCCGCCGTAGGGAGGAAGTCGATGAGCACCCGCCCGGAAGCCGTCCCGTCCAACGAGGTCGCCAGCCGCGAGCCGCTGCCCGGCTCGAGGAAAGTCTACGTTCCCGGTCCCGGCGGCACGTCGGTCCCGTTCCGCGAAATCGCGCTCCATTCGACGAAGGGGATTCGCGGCGAAGTCGAGTTGAATCCGCCGCTTCGCGTCTACGACACGTCCGGGCCGTACACCGACCGGGAAGCCCGGATCGACGTGACGCAGGGGCTTCCGGAGCTGCGCCGTCCCTGGATCCTCGCCCGCGGCGCCTACGACGAAACCGAGCCTCGCCGCGCGAGCCGGCCGGAGCTCGCCCTGACGAGGCCGCGGCGGGTCCTCTCCTGCCGGGGCAATGCCACCCAGATGCACTGGGCGAAAAAGGGCGTCGTCACCCCCGAGATGGAGTTCGCCGCGATCCGGGAGAACGTGGAGGCCGAGCTCGTGCGGAGCGAGATCGCGCGCGGCCGCGCGATCCTGCCGGCCAACGTCAACCATCCCGAGTCCGAGCCGATGGTCATCGGCCGCAACTTCTTGGTCAAGATCAACGCGAACATCGGCAACTCGGCGGTGACCTCCTCGATCGAGGAGGAGGTCGAGAAGATGACGTGGGCGATCCGCTGGGGCGCGGACACCGTGATGGACCTTTCGACCGGCAGGAACATTCACGAGACGCGCGAGTGGATCCTGCGAAACTCGCCCGTCCCGATCGGCACCGTGCCGATCTACCAGGCCCTCGAGAAGGTCGACGGGAAGGCCGAGGAGCTCACATGGGAGATCTACCGAGACACGCTGATCGAGCAGGCCGAGCAGGGCGTCGACTACTTCACGATTCACGCGGGCGTGCTGCTGCGCTACATCCCGCTGACGGCCCGGCGCGTCACGGGAATCGTCTCGCGCGGCGGCTCGATCATGGCGAAGTGGTGCCTCGCCCGGCACGAGGAGAGCTTCCTCTACACCCGGTTCGACGAGATCTGCGAGATCCTGAAGAGCTACGACGTCTCGTTCTCGCTCGGAGACGGCCTGCGGCCCGGGTCCACGGCTGACGCGAACGACGAGGCCCAGTTCGCGGAGTTAGAGACGCTGGGCGAGCTCACACAGACGGCGTGGTCGCAGGACTGTCAGGTCATGATCGAGGGCCCGGGGCACATCCCGATGCATCTCGTGAAGGAAAACGTCGAGAAGGAGATGAAGATCTGCGGCGAGGCGCCGTTCTACACTCTCGGACCGCTCGTCACGGATGTCGCGCCCGGCTACGACCACATCACTTCCGCGATCGGGGCCGCGATGATCGGCTGGTTCGGCACAGCCATGCTCTGTTACGTCACGCCGAAAGAGCACCTGGGACTGCCGAACAAAAAGGACGTGAAAGACGGCGTGATCGCTTACAAGATCGCCGCGCACGCGGCCGACCTCGCGAAAGGACATCCGGGTGCGCGCCTCTGGGACGATGCACTTTCGAAAGCGCGGTTCGAGTTCCGGTGGGAGGACCAGTTCCATCTCGCGCTCGACCCCGAGACCGCGCGCGATTTCCACGACGAGACCTTGCCAGCCGAAGGCGCGAAGCTCGCGCACTTCTGCTCGATGTGCGGTCCGCACTTCTGCTCGATGAAGATCACCCAGGAGGTCCGCGAGTACGCCGCTTCGCACGGGATCGCGGAGGAGAAGGCATTGGAGACCGGGCTCCACGAGAAGGCGGAGGAGTTCGTCGCCGGCGGTGCGGAGATCTACCGGAGGGATTAGCCGGCGTCACCGCTTTATCCCAGGAGGCCCTATGAGTCTCCGAAAGGTGTCCGCTGCTCTTCTCGCAGCGGTTCTCGCCTCATCCTCCGTTGCGGCAAGCGAACGCGCCGGCCTTACCACCCCCGACATGCTGGTAGTCGTCGGCGC
>DASWCZ010000051.1:0-68877 GCA_036395755.1 Thermoanaerobaculia bacterium | reverse complement strand
TGGAGCGGGAAACGGGGGTCGAACCCGCGACATCCACCTTGGCAAGGTGGCGCTCTACCACTGAGCTATTCCCGCTCTGGGGACCGCGAAGGATAGCGAAAGCGGCCTTTCGGAATCAAGGCGCGGGAACGGGAATCGTCGTGCCGCCGCAATGGCTGCAGACCCGCACGACGTTCGCGCCGATCTTCTTCTCGGGCGCGCACTCCTCGCAAAGGGGCCGGTCCGTATCGGGGCAGACGAAGTGCGCGAGCCGGTCCGTGTGCGTTCGGCAACAACGGGGCGGCGTGTTCTTCGACTTGCGCTTCAGATCGAAGAGCGGCTTCAAGTCCGCCATCTCGCCGGCCACAACCCACGATCCGTCCGGCGCGAAAACGTGGTCGGCCTCCACGATCTCGCCGGTCCGGATCAGATTCCGGATCCCGCGCCGGTCGAAGTAGTCGTCTTCATACCCGCGCTTGTCCACGCGGAGCGACTTTTCGCCGCCGACGGCGATCGCCCCGGTCTTTTCGAGGCCGAAGGCGGCTTCCGCGGCGGCCGCCTTTTTCGCCGCCTCCGCCTGAAGCCGCGCCTGGATCCTGGCCTGGTCGCGCGACGGGAAATCCATCGGATCGCCGCAGCTCGGGCAGGGAAATCGGGCCCGCACCGGAGGGATCTTCTCGAGAGACATCGAGAAGCTGGAGAAACAGCTCGGGCAGGTGTAGTTGTACGAGAGCTCCGATTCGTTCAAACGGTCTCCGAGGAAGAGAAAAATCTTAGCACGCGGTCCGACGTGTTCCGCGCGCGGAGATTCACCTCCGTCGCCGCCGCACGGTCGGTCCTCGAAAGGCGTCGCGCAGGATCTCGACTCGCGGGCCGCCTTCGCCCTCGAGAATCGCCACCACGTCGAAACGACAAGGCGCGTCGGCGCGGCGTTCGCGCGCGAGCCAGGCCTCGGCCGTCCGGAAGATCCGCCGGCGCTTCTCGGCGGTGACCGCCTCCGCCGGCGTGCCGTAACCGACGCCACGCCGTCCCTTGACCTCCACGAAGCAGAGCACGCCGCCCTCCTCCGCGACAAAATCGAGCTCGCCCGGCCGTGCGCGGAAGTTCCGCTCGAGGATCCGGTAACCCGCCTCCGTCAACCTCCGCTCCGCGAGACGCTCCCAGTCGTAGCCCGCTCCCCGCAGCCCGCGCGGGCGCGTCGGTTTTCCCGACGCCCACGCGAGAAGCCGCTCGAGAACCGCCCGTGGCGTCACGGCGTCTCCGCCCCGCGGACGTAGCGCGGGGTCTCGCCCTTCGACCAGGGGTCGTAGCTCTGCGCGAACGCGAGGCGTTCCGCGAGCGGAGGGTGGCTGTACAGCCAGAACTCGACGAACCGGCCCGGGTGCGGATCGTCCAGGTTGATCTCTCCCAGGATCTGGAACGCCTCCGCCGCCGTCCGCTTCGAGTCGGGAATCAGTCCGTGGATGACCTCGAGACCGTAGACGTCCGCCGCGTGCTCCTGCGCGCGCGAAAAAGTGTTGATCGCCGGCGAAGACAGCTCGCTCGCGATGGACAGGATCAGAATGAACACCGGAAGCGACGCCCAGTCCGCGAGCCCGCGGATCCCCCAGCGGGTCTCCCCCGCCGGAAGCGTTCGCCGGAGCACGGGGTGCGCGAGAGAGAGAATCACCAAGAGTAGCCCGGCCACGAAGACGATCGTCTTCGGAATGTGCCCGAGCACGTAGTGCCCCATCTCGTGTCCGAAAACGAAGAGCGTCTGCGGTGTCGTCATCCGCGCGAGCGTCGTGTCCCAGACGACGACGCGCTTGGAGGCGCCGAAGCCGGTCACGTAGGCGTTCAGCGACTTCAGCTTCCGGCTCGCGTCCATCAGGAACATCCGCTCCCGCGGAATCGAGAGGCCGCCGCGGTGCGTGACCTTCTCGATCTCGATCACGAGATCGGGCGCCTTGCCCGCCAGCGGCTCGAAGTGAAAGAAGAGGGGGTCGATTGCGACCGGCGCGATGAAGATCACGAACACGATGACGGGCAGCGTCGCCAGCCAGAAATAGAACCACCAGCGCCGCGGGCTCCTTCGCAGGATGCCATAGAGCAGCCAGACGAGCGGCGTCACGATCACGAGGCCGACGAGCTGCCCCTTCCACCAGTCCCAGAACCAGGATCCCCAGCCCTGCACCGACTGGTCGTACGCGAGCGAGAGATGATGGCCGTAGGAGTCGACCGGCAGCTGGAGAATCTGCCACACCATCAGAAAGAGCGGAACGAACACGAGCGCCTGCACGAAGCGGGTCGCGGAGACGCGCTCCGCGAGCCCGCGGAATTTTGGAGCCACGCCGACGGCGGTCAACGCGATGAGGACGAGAATTTCCCAGGCCACCGCGATGAAATGGAGAAAGTACCGGGCGCGCGAATACGCGACCGCCTTCTCGTACTTCTCGGGAGACAGAGTGTACGCGGCAGCGGGACCTCCCGGAGCCGAGGCCGTCGGTGTCCGGGCGGGCGCCGGGGTCTCCCCGAAAAGCGCCGGCGCGCCACTGACCGTCGCGACCGTCGCGAAAAGAAGAACGGTCCGGAGGCGCCTCGCTACATCGTCGGCGTGGGAACGGCGGCGGCGGACTGGCCGCAGAGACGCACGCGGTCGGTCCGGTTCGTGTGGTACTCGTAGGTCGCGTCCCGCACCCGAAGCGTGATCCGGTAACCGGGAGTCAGGACCTGCGCGCAGCTCTCCGCGGTCTTGACGCATCCCAGGCAGGAGTCGGGCCACGTGGCGTCCTCCTGCGCGACCCCCGCGATGTCGGACTCCGGGGCACCGACCTTCCTGGCGAGGTCCTTCACGGAGGCGCGGAACGCCGCCTGCCGGCTCTTGCTGTCGGCGCCCTGCCCCGAGGGGGGCGGCGGCGTGGCCGAGCGGTGGAGCATGCAGGCGGAAAGAGCGAGGCACAGGGCCAGAGTCAGGGTTGAAAAAAGGGCTCTCTTCATTGTTGTCGTTCTCCTCGGGAGCTTCTCGGCTGCAAGGCGGGTGCCCGGCGTCAGCCGCGTTGTTCCATGTTCCGTGGCATGGCTCTCCTCGCGAGCTCCAGCACGTCGAACGGCGTCGTCGTCGCACCGATCTCCTCCTTCGCGTTGCCGAGCATGATCATGCAGTAGGGGCAGGAGAGTCCGACGGAGGCCGTTCCCGCTTGCTCGATCTCCTTCATCCGCGTCTGGTTGATCCGCGTCCCCAGCTTCTCCTCCATCCACATCCGCCCGCCGCCGGCGCCGCAGCAGAGGCCCCGCTCGCACGTGCGGGGAAGCTCCTCGAGCAGGAGGCCCGGAATCGCGCGGAGGACGTTGCGGGGCGCTTGATAGACCCCGTTGTACCGCCCCAGGTAGCAGGCGTCGTGGTAGGAGATCGTCTCGCGAACCGGCTCGGTGAAGCGAATCCTCCCCTCCCCGAGCAGCCGTTCCACGAGCTCCGTCGCGTGGACGACCTCGTACGACCCCCCCAGGACCGGATATTCGTTCTTGATGCAGTTGAAGCAGTGCGGGCAGTTCGTGACGATCCTCTTCACGCCGTAGTCGTTCAACGTCTCGACGTTCTGCTTCGCGAGGATCTGGAAGAGGTACTCGTTGCCCATGCGCCGCGCGGAGTCGCCGGTGCAGCTCTCCTCGGTCCCTAGGATGGCGAACGAGACCCCCGCTTCGTTCAAGATTTCGACGATCGCCTTCGAGACCCGCTTCGCCCGGTCCTCGTACGAGCCCGCGCATCCGACCCAGAAGAGGACTTCGACTTCGCTCTCCCCCGCCTGCGCCATCGAAACGACCGGCAGGTCCTTCGCCCAGTCTGCGCGCGACGAAGCGGAGATCCCCCACGGATTGCCGTTGGTCTCCATGCCACGGAACGCGGTCTGCATCTCCTTCGGGAAATCCGCGCGCTCCAGCACGAGGTGGCGCCGCATCTCGGTGATCTTGTCGACCGCCGGGATGATGAAGACGGGGCACGCCGTGGTACAGAACCCGCACGTCGTGCACGCCCAGATGGTCTCTTCGGTGAGCCATCCGCCGATCAGTTCCTTTCGGGCTCTGGGCTCATCTCCGTTTCCGCGGCCCGACGTCGCGGCGAGGATCTCCGGGGTCGCTTCGTACACGGCGTCCCGCACGTCGCCGATGAAGACTTTTGGATCGAGGGGCTTGCCGGTCAGCGCGGTCGGACAGACGACCCGGCAGCGGCCGCACTCCGTGCACGTGTAGCCGTCCAGGACCGACTTCCAGGAGAGGTCTTCGACCCGCGAGACGCCGAACCGCTCCGATGCCTCGAGGTCGGGCGTCCCGAGTCGGCCCATCGGTTCGAGCTTCATGAAGAAGACGTTCGGAACCGCCGTGATGATGTGGAAGTGCTTCGAGTAGGGCAGGTAGTTTCCGAAAAAGAGGATGTCGACGAGATGCGTCCACCACGCCACGTCGTACAGGGCGCGGAGACGTTCCGCCGGCAGACCGGCGAGGCCCCGCGCGACGATGGCCACCGCCGGCGACCAGGGGCTCGCGAGCCGGGGCGCGAGCGCGACCTTCGCCCCCTCGGCGACGAGGTCCGCGCAGATCAGGAGCGCGATCAGGAAGAGGATGAACCAGGCGTCGGCGGTCAGGTCGAGCCTCGGGGGGCGCGCGAAGGCGCGCCGGGCCACCGCCATCGCGACGCCCACGAGCACCAGGACCTCGAAGACATCCTTCGCGAGCACGTAGGCATTGCCGGCGGCTCCGGGCAGCAGCAGGAAGCCGGGGACGAGACCCTCGACCACCAGGGCGATCGTCCGCACGAGGAGGACGATGAACCCGGTGAACAGGAAGATGTGGAAGACCCCGGCGTAGAGGTCGCGAAACATGCGCTTCTGCAGAAACGCGTACTCGATGGTTTTCCAGATCCGCGTGCCGATCCGGTCGAATCGGTTTTCCGGCGCGGTCGCGAAGAAGACGCGAACCCGCCGCGACATCGAGTAGACGAACGCGGCGGTCGCGAGGAGGACGAGGAGGCCGAAGAACCAGGTGCCCGGAAGGCCGAGGAGGGTTTGCTCGGTCGGCAGCGGCAGCACCGCTTAACTTTAATCGACCGTCACGCTCCCTGGCGAACGATCTGCTTCGCACCCGCACACAGCTCGCGAATCTTCCCCTTTAGTTCGCGGCGCGAGGAGTCTCCCGAGGTAATCGAGGGAGGAGCCTCGCGCCGCGGGAGCGCGAGCGAGCGAGGGATCAGGCGCTTGGTCGAGGCTCGCTTGCCGAGCCGAGCGCCGGTGGCGCAGCCAGATCCCGTGCGCAGCGAGCGCGGTGGACTGCGGTGGGTGCAGGTCCGCAGGACCTGTCCCCACGGTGGACTGTGGTGGGTGCAGGTCCGTGGGACCTGTCCCCACGACATATCTATTCCGCCTTCGCGGCTCGCACCGCTTTCGCCACCTCCGGCACGGTCCGGAAGATGTCGCCGACGATCCCGTAGGTCGCAACCTTGAAGATCGGCGCTTCCGGGTCCTTGTTCAACGCGACGATGACTTTCGAGGTTCCCATCCCCGCCAGATGCTGGATTGCGCCGGAGATTCCGCAGGCGACGTACAGAGTCGGCGAAACGACCTTCCCGGTCTGACCAACCTGGTGCTGGTGGTCGATCCAGCCCGCGTCCACGACTGCCCGCGACGCGCCGAGGGCCGCGCCCAGGGCCTGCTGAAGATCCCGGATGAGCGGCCAGTTCTCAGGTCCCTTGATGCCGCGGCCGCCCGACACGATGACGTCAGCCTCTGCGACGTCGAGCTCTTTCGACTCGGGCGTCTCGACGGAAAGCACGTGGGCGCGCGGGGCGATCTCAGGGAGGTCCAGGCTCTCGACCCGCGCCTCCGGCGCCGCCTCGTCTCTTTCGGCGGGAAAGACGTTGGGCCGCGTGGTCGCGATCTGGAGCGCAGCCGTGCCGCAGTCGACCTCCGCGCGCGCTTTTCCGGAGTACACGGGGCGGGAGCCGACGAGGCGATCCCCTTCGAGGCGCAGGTCCATCACGTCGGCGAGGACCGATACGTCCCGGCGTGCGGCAAAGCGAGGCGCGACGTCCTTGCCCATCGCGGTCGCGGCGATCAGAACGGCGTCGGGTCCCTCCTTCTGCGCGGCCGCGTCGAGCGCACCGACGTACCCCTTGTTGCTGTAGAGCCCGAGGTCGTCGCGGTCGGCGACGTAGACGACGCCCGCCCCGGACTTCCCGAGCGCTCCCGCGAAGGGCGTCACGCCCTTCCCCGGCAGCACGGCGGCGACCGGTCCGCCCGCCAGCCGCCGCGCGAGCGCGAGCGCCTCGAGCGAAGCCTTTCGGATCCTGCCCTCGCGCTGCTCGATGAAGACGAGAAACTTCACGGACCCGTTGGGGTCGTCACAGGACCTTCGCCTCTTCCCGCAGAAGCCGGACGAGCTCCTTCGCGGCGGCCGCGGGATCGTCCGCCGGAATCATGTGGCAGGCCTGGCGGGGCGGCGGCAGCTCGAGCTTGCGCCACCGCGTCTTGGCATTGGCGGCGTCGGCCTCCGGGATGCCGAGGCTCGCGAGCTTCTTTTCGGCAATCGGTTTCTTTTTCGCTCCCATGATTCCCTTCAACGAGGCGTACCGCGGCTCGTTCAGGCCTTTCTGCGCGGTGAGCACGACCGGCAGCGACGATTCGACGACCTCGTGCGCGCCCTCGATCTCGCGGTGCGCCGTCACCTTGCCGGGAGCAACCTCGAGCTTCACGACGCTGCCCACGTGCGGCAGGTCGAGCAGCTCGGCGACCATCGGTCCGATGAGGGACTCGTCGGCGCCCACTCCCTTCTGGCCGAACCAGAAGAAGTCGTACTTGCCTTCGCGGGCGACCGCGGCGATCGCTTTCGCCGTCGCCAGGGCGTCGAGATATCGGGAGTCTCCCGAATCGACCCAAACCGCCTCGTCGGCTCCCCGGGCGAGACACTCGCGCAGGCCGGTCTTCGACCGCTCGGGCCCGACCGTCATGACCGTCACCACGCCGGCGCCGGCGGCTTCCTTCGTGCGGAGCGCCTCCTCGAGCGCGAACTCGTCGTACGGAGAAACGATCCACTTCACATCTCTCTCGTCGAGAGATCTCCCGTCCGCCGCGACCTTGATCCGGGTCTCCGTGTCGGGCACGTAGGCGATCGCAACGAGAGAGTTCACGACGGACGCGCCGGCCTCAAACGGCCTTCAAGACCAGGCAGCCGTTCGTCCCTCCGAAGCCGAACGAGTTCGACAGCGCGTACTCGACGCGCTTCTGCCGCGCTTCGTTCGGGACGTAGTCGAGGTCGCAGTCCGGATCCGGCGTCTCGTAGTTGATCGTAGGAGGGAGGACTCCGTGATGCAGAGCGAGCGCAACGATTCCGGTCTCGAGGCCTCCGGCCGCGCCGAGCAGATGGCCGGTCGAAGACTTCGTCGAGGAGACCGCCACCTTGTAGGCTTGGTTGCCGAAGACCATCTTGATGGCGATCGTTTCGACCTTGTCTCCCATCGGCGTCGAGGTGCCGTGCGCGTTGATGTACCCGACCTGTTCCGGCGCGATCCCGGCATCCGCGAGGGCGTTTTTCATCACCCGCGCGGGACCGTCCCCGTCCTCGGAAGGCGCCGCGATGTGGTACGCGTCGCCGGAGAGGCCGTAGCCGACGAGCTCTGCGTAGATCCGGGCCCCGCGCTTCTTCGCCGCCTCCATCTCTTCGAGCACGACCAAGCCCGCGCCCTCGCCCATCACGAAACCGTCCCGGTCGCGGTCCCAGGGCCGGGAGGCGCGTTCCGGCTCGTCGTTGCGGGTCGAGAGAGCGCGCATGACGGCGAAGCCGCCGACCGCGAGCGGCGTGATGACGGACTCGGTCCCGCCGGCGATCGCCGCATCCGCGTCGCCGTACTGGATCATCCGGTACGCCTCGCCGACCGCGTGCGCTCCGGTCGTGCAGGCGGTCACCGTGGTCAGGTTCGGCCCCTTCAGACCATACTTGATCGACACGTTGCCCGCCGCTTCGTTCGCGATCAGGGCCGTGATGAAGAACGGCGAGATCACGCGCGGGCCGCGCTCGAGGAAGTTCTTCTGCGTCTCCTCGATGATCGGCAGCCCTCCGATCCCCGAGCCGATGACGACCGCGATCCGCTCCCGGTTCTCGTCGTTCACCGGGAGCTCGGAGTCGGTCAACGCGAAGTGCGCCGCCGCCATCGCGTAGTGGATGAAGGTGTCCATCTTCTTGATTTCCTTCTTCTCGATGTAGAGAGAAGGATCGAACCCCTTCACCTCACCGGCGATGCGGCAGGTGAGCGCCGAGGCGTCGAAACGGGTGATGGGACCCACGCCGCTCTTCCCCGCAATGAGCGCGGCCCAGTTGTCTTCGTTGCCGATACCGAGCGGCGAGACGAGTCCCACCCCCGTCACGGCCACGCGGCGCGGAGAGGAAAGGCGAGGCATGGTTTGTTCAGTTTTGCGGGGAGTTCTTCTCGATGTACTCGACGGCGTCCTTGACCTTCTGGATCTTCTCCGCGGCCTCGTCCGGAATCTCGATGTTGAACGCTTCCTCGAAAGCCATGACCAGCTCGACGGTGTCGAGAGAATCCGCGCCCAGGTCGTCCACGAACGACGCTTCGGGGGTCACCTCATTGGCATCGACGCCCAGCTGCTCGACGATGATGCTCTTCACTTTTTCTTCGACAGCCATCCATCCTCCTTCTTGACGATCGGGAAGCCGCCGTATTCTAAGTCGTAAAACGGAAACCTTAAAAGGTCTTCCCGCTCACATGTAGAGTCCCCCGCTCACGTTCAGCACGGCCCCAGTCACGTATCCGGCCTCTTCGGAGGCGAGGAAGGCCACTGCCGCCGCGACATCTTGCGGCGTGCCCAGCCGCTGAACCGGGATCTGCGTGGAGAGTGTCCCGCGCGCCTGCTCCGTCATCCGGTCGGTCATCGCGGTCGCGATGAATCCGGGCGCGACGGCGTTGCAGGTGATGTCGCGCGAGCCGAGCTCGCGAGCGACCGAGCGCGTCAAGCCCACGAGGCCGGCTTTGGCCGCGGCATAGTTCGCCTGGCCGGCGTTGCCCATCAGGCCGACCACCGAGGTCACGTTGACGATCCGGCCATAACGGCGGCGCACCATGCCCTTGACGACGGCCTGGGTGAGAAGAAAGGCGCCGGTCAGGTTGGTCGCCAGGACCCGGTCCCACGCCTCGCGGGACATGCGCAGAATCAGGTTGTCCTCCGCGATTCCCGCGTTGTTGACGAGAACGTCGACCTGTCCGTGCTCCTCGAGCGCGCTCTTCATGACGGATTCGATCGACGAGGCGTCGGAGACGTCGAGCGCGAGCGCCCGCGCTCGGCCGCCGGCGCTGGCGATGTCCGCCACCACCTGCGCCAGAGCCTGCGTCGAGCGCGCCGCCGCGAGGAGCGTCGCGCCTTCCGCGGCGAGACGCCGGGCGATCGCCTCGCCGATCCCGCGCGATGCGCCGGTGACCAGGGCGACACGGCCGTCAAATCGGTTCATTTGCAAGGAGTCTAACGTCTCTCTTGTCATTCCGAGGCGCGCAGCCGCCGAGGAATCTCTCCTCGACGAGAGAGAGATCCTTCGCGGCGGACCCCCCCGTCCTGAGCGAAGGTGAAGGACTCAGGATGACAGCCTGCGGCTGTCACCTTGGTTCCCCCGCAATGTCCGGCAGATCGCGACTCCATTCATCCACGATCACGCGCCCGATCTCTCCCATCGCCACTGCGGCGGGATGCGTCACCGCGTTCTCCTGCGCGGCCGAGCTGCCGCCGGTCAAGACGACGAGGACGAAGCGGCCCTTCTCCGTCCGGAGGATCCCCGCGTCGTTGCGCACGCCCGACATCGTGCCGGTCTTCCCGGCCCAGAGTGCCGCCGAAGAAAAGCGCCGCGCCAGGCGCGACCGGCTCGGGCTCGTATCCAGGTACTGGAACATCCGCCGGGACGACTCGGCATCGAGAAGCTCTCCCCGCGCGACCCGCGCCAGCCACTCGGCAACTTCGCGCGGCGTCACGGTTCCGAACTTGAGCCCGTTCCAGCGGGGCCCCGGTACCGTCGAGTCGAGCCAGGGCAGGAGCGAGAGTAGCCGCAAATGGCGAAAACCCAGCGACTCCATTCGCGCGTTGATCCGGTCGATCCCGAGCCGTTCGATCCAGGCATCGGTCGCCGTGTTGTCCGAGGGGCCGATCATGAGCGTCAACATGTCGTTCCAGGTGGGATTGAGCCCGGGATCGAAGAGCTTCAACCAGCCCGACTCCGCCGCCTTCTTCGGGGTGGTCAGCGTCCAACGCTCGGACAGGTCGATCGAGCCTTCCCGGACGCCGGCCATCGCTTCGGTCAGGACGGCGATCTTGATGACCGACGCGGCCTCGAAGCTCTCGCCGGCGTTGTGCTCATAGGCGAGGTCGCTCTCGAGGTGACGCGCCGCGACGCCGATCCGGCACCCGCACAGCCGCGCGCCGCCGTCTACGGCGGCGTCGATCGCGGAGGAGACGGGCGGCGCAACGGGTCGCAGATGCGCAGCCGTGCAGCCGGTCGCAAGGAGCAGGGCGACGACGGATGCGGCGCAGAGGTTCCGTCTCACGCTTCGCCTCCCCAGGCCTCGACTCGGATTCCCTTCTCGATCCGACGCACGAGTCCGAGGAGAACGTTGCCCGGGCCGATTTCCAGCCCACGGTCAACCCCTTCCCGCGCGAGCGCCCGAACGCTCTCCACCCAGCGCACCGGCGAATCGATCTGCCGGACGAGGGCGTCGCGCAGCAGGTTGCCCCGCCACGCGGGGAGCGCGTCGACGTTCGTGACGACTGGAATCGCGGCGTCGGAGAACTCGGTCGCGGCGAGCAGTCCCTCCATCCGCTCGCGAGCCGGCCGCATGAGAAGCGAGTGGAAAGGAGCGGAGACGGCCAGCGGAATCGCGCGTTTTGCTCCTTTTGCGAGGCAGGCGGCGGAAGCGCGCTCGACCGCGCGGACGTGGCCCGCGATCACGGCCTGCTCCGGGGAGTTGTAGTTGGCCACGGAAACGATTTCTTCCCCGGCAGCCTCGCGACACGCGGCCTCGACCTCTTCGGCGGGCAGCCCGACGATCGCCGCCATCGCGCCTTCTCCCGCCGGCACCGCTTCCTGCATGAACTCTCCGCGCCGCCGCACGAGCCGAACGGCGTCGGCAAAGGAGAGCGCGCCGGCCGCCACGCAGGCCGAGTACTCGCCGAGAGAGTGCCCCGCCGCGAAGGCGGCGCCTTCGAGCTTTTCGGCAGAGCCCGCGCGAAGCTCTGCGAGTGCGGCGACCGAATGCGTCAGGATCGCCGGTTGCGTATTTGCGGTCGCTTTGAGCTCCGCCTCGGGCCCCTCGAAGCAGAGACGCGACAGCGCGAAGCCGAGAGCGTCATCCGCTTCCTCGAAGACGGCGCGCGCCGGCGCCGAGCGTTCGAAGAGCCTCCGCCCCATCCCGACGAACTGAGATCCCTGGCCGGGGAAGAGAAGAGCGAGGCTACCCAATGCGTCGCGAGCGGCGCCCGGCTACCAGCGCACGAGGACCGATCCCCAGACGAGACCCGCGCCGAACGCGGTCAGCAGGACCAGGTTCCCGGCTTGGATCCGGCCCTCCCGGGCACACTCGTCGAGCGCGATCGGGATCGAGGCGGCCGAGGTGTTTCCGTACCGTTCGATGTTCTTGTAGACCTTCGACGGCGCAATCTTCAGCTTCTCCCCGACCGCGTTGATGATCCGCTCGTTTGCCTGGTGCGGGATGAAGAGGTCGATCTCCTCGTGGGTGAAGCCCTGCTCGTTCAGGAGCTCCGACGTGACGTCGGCCATCGCCTTGACCGCCACCTTGAACGTCTCGTTCCCCTTCATCTTGATGTAGGGGAGCTTCTCTTCGATCTGGGTTGGATCGTTCGCCGGCCGGTTGGAGCCGCCGCCCGGCATACAGATGAAGTCCGCGTAACTGCCGTTCGACTTCATCCGGCTGCCGAGGATCCCGTGGTCGCCCTTCGTCGCCCGGAGAACGACCGCGCCCGCGCCGTCGCCGAAGAGAACGCAGGTCGATCGGTCCGTCCAGTCGACGAACCGGGAAAGAATTTCGCCGCCGACTACGAGGACGTTCTCTGCCTTGTTCGACTGGATCAGGCCGTCGGCGAGGTGAAGTCCGTAGAGGAAGCCGACGCAGGCCGCTGACACGTCGGAGGCCGCGGCTTTCGTCGCGCCGAGGTTGTGCTGGACAAGGCAGGACGTGGCCGGAAAGAGCATGTCGCTCGAGATCGTCCCGACGAGGATCATGTCGAGCTCTTCGGCGCGCAGGTGCGCGCGCTTCAGTGCGAGCTCCGACGCCTTCGTGCAGAGCTCGGAGAACTTCTCTCCGTCCGAGACGATCCTCCTCTCCTTGATGCCGGTGCGGCTCGTGATCCACTCGTCCGAGGTCTCGACGAGCTTCTCGAGATCCGCGTTGCTCAAGACTTTCTTCGGTACGGCGGCGCCGGTTCCGACGATGCGTGCGCGATTCATGCCGTTTCCACCGTGTCAGGCTTTGACGAGAGAGGCTTCGCGCGAGTGGAGCTCGGCGATCGAAGACTGGATCTTCTCCGCGAGCCTCTGGCGGGAGAACTCCGCCGCGAATCGGATCGCGTTCTTGATCGCCTTCGCGCTCGAGCGGCCATGGCAGATGATCACGCAACCTTTGACGCCGAGCATCGGCGCGCCGCCGTACTCGGAGTAGTCGAGTCGCTGTTTGAAGCTGCGAAACGCGCTTCGGGACAGCAGAAACCCGACCGAAGCCTGGAGCGTGCGCTTGATCTCCTCGCGGAGCAGGTTCTCCACCATCTCGCCGAGCGCCTCGGAGACCTTGAGGATGACGTTGCCCGTGAAGCCGTCGGTCACGATCACGTCCACCTTCCCGTCGAACACGTCGCGCCCCTCGACGTTGCCGATGAAGTTCAATCCCGCTTCCTTAACGATCTTGAAGGCTTCCTTGGTCCGGTCGGTCCCTTTCGTGTCCTCTTCTCCGATCGACATCAGGCCGACCGACGGCGACTCCCTTCCGAAGACGAGCTGGGCGTAGATCGAGCCCATCACCGCGAACTCCTTGAAGTGCTGCGTCTTCGCGTCCGGGTTGGCGCCGACGTCCAAGAGCAGGCAGTGTCCCGAGAGGTTCGGAAGGATCGCCGCGAGCGCCGGCCGGTCGACCCCCTCGATCGTACCGATGACCATTTTCGCGCAGACCATCGCCGCGCCGGTGTGACCCGCGGAGACGAGCCCTTCCGCCCGTCCGTCGCGGACGCAGTTGGCCGCGACCCGGATCGAGGAGTTGCGTTTTCGTCGCACGGCGGCGGTGGCCGGGTCCTCCATCGTGATGACCTGCGGGGCGTCCACGATCTCGATCTGCGAGCCGCTGTAGCCCGATTCGGCGACCAGTTTTTCGAGACGCGACGCGCTGCCGACCAAGAGGCTGGCGATTCCGAACTCGCGCGCCGCGGCGACCGCGGCGTCCACGTTGACATGAGGAGCGTGATCGCCCCCCATCGCGTCCACCGCGATGCGCACTTAGCCGAGCCGTCCCTTCCGAAGCACGGAGGCAGGATTATACGGTCGGGACCTCTCCCGGTCGGCTCCGTCAGACGTTGATCTGCTGCTTGCCTTTGTAGTACCCGCAGCGCGGGCAGACGCGGTGGGGTGCCTTCGGCTCGTGACAGTTCGGGCACTCGGAGAGCGCCGGCGCAACGAGCGCGTCGTGAGCTCGCCTCTTGTCGCGGCGAGCTTTGCTGTGGCGGCGCTTGGGATTCGGCATGGCCTTCGACCTACCCTTTCTTGAGCAGCTGGAGCGCTCTCCAGCGCGGGTCGATGAACTCGACGACGCAATTGCATTCCGACACGTTCCGATCGCTGCCGCACTGTGGACAGAGACCGCGGCAGTCCTCGCGGCAGAGAGGCTTCATCGGGATCGCGATCTGGATACGTTCCTCGACGATCGGGGCGATGGGAACGATCGGCTCGTCGTAGTAGTACGCATCGAGGTCATCCTTGTCGAGCGAGAGTTCCGCCTCGGCGATCGTCTTGCGGGGATAGAGGACCAGGGAGAAATCCTCCTCGTAGGAGAAGTCATAGGAGGCCAGGCAGCGGCTGCACTCGAGCTTGCCCGCCCAGGAGAGCCGGGCGGAAAGCGAAAAACCCCCCTCGACGCGCGCGACTTCGCCCGCGATCTGAGCGGGGGAGATGCCGACGAGCTGCTCGCGGGCGAGCTCGTCTACGGTGAAGGGCACCTCGAAATCGAACCGCAGGGGCTCGTCGACGATGGCTTCGAGCGACAGATTTGGGTCAGGCTTCATGATCGAACCGGTGATTCTAGCGATTCCGGTCTTCGAGTCAAACCTCTGATAGCTTGGGTCCGCGATGAGAATCGCCGTCGACGCGCGCGCTCTTCTCGGACAGAGCACGGGCATCGGCACCTACACCCGCGGCATCTCCCGGGCGCTCGTGGAGAGCGGCGGAAACGAGGTCGGTCTCTTTACCCCCCGGCCGCTGCCCGAGCTCCCTTCCGGCAACGGGGCGCTCACGCTCCACTCCGACCGTCACCGGTTCGGAACGGTCTGGCTGCAGACGACCCTCCCCGCCCGGATGGCCGCGTGGGGCGCCGACGCGCTGCTCGCTGCTTTGACGATCGGGCCGGTCCGCGGGGATCTCCCGCTCGTCTCAGTCGTTCACGATCTGACCGCCCTCACCCATCCGGAGTGGCACAACGCGCGCACCCTCGTCGGGTTCCTGCCGTTGTGGGAAAAAACGGTCGAGCGCGCCGCGCGGTTCGTCTGCGTCTCGAAGTCGACCGCACGCGCTCTCTCGGAGCTCTATCCCGAGACGACCTCGCGGGTCGCGGTCGCGTGCAACGGAGTCGAGGAAACGTTCACGCCTCTCGCGAATCCGGCAGAGGCCGAGAGAACCCGGCGCCGGTTCGCGTCCGGACGGCGTTACGTGCTCTACCTCGGAACGCTCGAGCCCCGAAAGAACGTCGAAACTCTCGTCGAGGCCTGCGAGCGGCTCTGGGCGCGGCGAAGGTCCCGCCCCGACCTCGTCCTCGCCGGCGGCCCGGGATGGAAGACGGCGGCGCTCGTTCGACGGATCGCGCGCTCCCCCTTTCGCGACAAGATCCACGTCGCCGGATACGCGCCGCGGCCCGTCGCGCTCGATCTCTACCGCGCGGCGGAGGTCTTCGTCTACCCGTCGCTCGCCGAGGGCTTCGGTCTGCCGGTCGCCGAGGCGATGGCGTGCGGAACGCCGGTCGTCGCCTCGGACATCGACGCGCTGCGGGAGGTGGCCGGAGACGCAGCGCTCTTCGTCCCGCCGCTCGGCGCGGCGGAGCTCGAGCGCACGATCGCCCGCGTGCTCGAGGACGGGGAGACGCGCGAATTCCTCCGCCGCGCCGGGCCGCCGCGGGCCGCGCTCTTCACCTGGAAAGCCGCGGCCGAGCGGACGGCGGCCGCGCTCGCTCGAGCCGTCGGCGGGGCATGGAAATGAACGACCCGCGCCCGGCGATCGGAATCGACGCGCGCAAACTGAAGGACTTCGGCATCGGGTCGTACATCCGGAACCTTCTCGAAGCGGTCTCGAGGCGCCCCGAGGCGCAGCGATATCGCTTCCGGGTCTACGCCCGTCTCGCCGATCGGGAGTGGATGCCGGACCTGCCGGAAAACTTCGAGATCGTCGAGGAGGATTCCCCCGGTTATTCTCTGGCCGAGCTCACCCGGTTCGCGATCCGACTGTTCCGCGATCGGCTCGACCTCTTTCACGCGACCCACTACGTCCTCCCTCCTCTCCGCAGCCGTGCCATCGTCACGATCCACGACATCATTCACCTTCTGTACCCGCAGTTCCTCCCGAACCGCGTCGCGCTCGTCTACGCCCGGGTGATGATCCGACGCGCGCTGGCGCGCGCCGACCGGATCATCACGGTGTCGTACAACAGCAAGCGGGACCTCGTGGACTACTTCGGCATCACTCCGTCCCGGGTGGACGTCATCTACAACGGCGTCTCGTCCCGATTCCGGCCGAACGTGCCGTTCGAAGAGCGCGCCCGGGTCGCGCGAAAGTACGGTCTCCGTCCGCCGTACCTTCTCTTTCTGGGAGGCGAGAAGCCCCACAAGAACGTGCAGAACGTGGTCCGAGCGTTCGCGGAGGCGCGGCGCGACCGGCCGGATCTCCCGCATCTCCTGGCGCTCGCCGGCCCGATGCCGAAGAACAGCGCGCGCATCGACGCGCTGATCGCGGCGCTCGACGTGGGTGCGGCGATCGCGCGGCCCGGGCTGATCGAGGAAGACGACCTGCCCGGTCTCTTCGCGGGGGCGGACGTGCTCCTCTATCCGACGCTCTACGAGGGGTTCGGTCTGCCGGTCGTCGAGGCGATGGCCTGCGGCACACCCGTTCTGACGTCATCGACATCGGCCCTGCAGGAGATCGCCGGAGGCTATGCCTACCTCGTCGACCCGCTCGACGTGGACGCGATCGCGCGCGGAATCGTGGCGCTCGCGACGGACCCGAAGGTTCGCGCAGACTTCGTGGAGCTCGGAAAGAAGCGCGCGCTCGACTTCTCGTGGGACAAGGCTGCGGAACGGACGCTCGAAGTGTACGGGGAGGCGCTCGCGCGCGGCCGGCGATGAAGACGGCCGTCGTCCACGACTGGTTGAACGGGATGCGCGGCGGGGAAAAGGTTCTCGAGGAGATCCTCGGAGAGCTGCCCGACCCGACGATTTTCACGCTCTTCCACGTGCCCGGCTCCGTCTCCCCCGGCATCGAGGCTTATCCGATCCGCGCGTCCTGGCTGAATCGGCTCCCCTTCTCGCGTGGGCATTACCGGCAATACCTGCCTCTGTTTCCGCGCGCGGTCGAGTCGTTCGACCTGTCCGGCTTCGACCTTGTCGTCTCGTCCTCTCACTGTGTCGCGAAAGGGGCGATTGCGCCGGAAGGCGTCCCGCACCTCTGCTACTGCCATACGCCGGTCCGCTACGCCTACGAGCAGTTCGAGACCTACTTCCCGCGGCGCACGACTCGCCTCTGGAAGTTGAAGAAGATGGCCATCGACCGGCTGCGCGGATGGGACCGCGCGACCGCCGCCCGCCCGACCCGGTATCTCGCAAACTCCTTCGCGGTCGCCGAGAGGATCCGGAAGCATTACGGACGCCCGGCGGCCGTCGTGGCTCCCCCCGTGGACGTCGAGTTCTTCTGCGGTTCGGATCGCGCCCGCTCCGATTTCCTCCTGGCGGTCGGTTCCCTCGTCCCCTACAAGCGGTACGAGCTCGCGATCGAGGCCGCCCGGCGGGTCCACCGGCCGCTCGTCCTGGTCGGAAAGGGGCCGGAAGAACGGCGTCTCCGCGCGCTCGCGTCCCCCTCCGTAAGAATCGTGTCGGACCTGGACCGCGAGACCCTCCGGGAGCTCTACCGGACGTGCTTCGCGTTCGTCCAGCCGGGAGAGGAGGACTTCGGGATCTCGCTCGTGGAAGCGGCGGCGTGCGGCGCGCCCGCGGCGGCGCTTCAGAGGGGCGGCGCCCTCGATACGGTCGCGGACGGGGTGAGTGGAGCATTCTTCACCGAGGAGACGGCCGAAGGCCTCGCCGCCGCCGTCGAAAGGCTCGGCCGGATGCGGTTCGATTACACTGCCGTGCGGGCGAGGGCGCTGCCTTTTTCACGCGAGCGCTTCGCGAAACAGTTCCGGCGGGCGGTGGCCGATCTGGTCGCCCTGCCGGGGCAGGAGATCCGCGATGAAGAGAAAACGGTGAGCCCGCAGTCATGATCCGACAGTCGAACCGGCGGCTCGCGGCGCTCTTCCTGTCGACCGACCTCGCTGCGACCTTCGCGGCCTTAGTCGCCGCGTACTGGCTGCGCTTCGAAGCCGAGATCATCCCGGTCACCAAGGGAGTTCCTGCCGCCTCCGCGTACCTGCGCCTCTTTCCATTCATCGCCGTCCTGTGGCCACTCGTGTACTACTTCCACGGCCTCTACCAGGTCCGGCGCAACCGCTCGAGCGTGGAGGAAGGTCTCGCCGTCCTGGTCGCGACCGCGCTCGCGACGCTCCTCCTGATCGGCATCGCGACCTTTTCCCGAGGTTTCGACTACTCCCGCGCGGTCCTCGTCCTCTTCTTCGTTTCGGACGTGCTCTTCGTCTTCGCCGGACGGACGGCGATCCGCCGCTACCTCGAAGAGGCGTGGCGCCACGGCTACGGCGTCCGCCGCGTGCTCGTCGTCGGAGCCGGAAGGCTCGGCCGCGCCGTGGTGGACAAGCTTGCCGAACATCCGGAGTCGGGGCTGCGGTCGGTCGGCTTCGTCGACGACGACCCGGAGAAGCTGGGCGCTTCGTACCGCGGCGTGCCGATCCTGGGAGCGACGGAGGATGCCGCGCGGATCGTCGAGGAAAAACGCGTGGACGCCGTGTTCCTCGCGCTTCCGCTCCAGGCGCACCGGGCAATGCTCGCGGTCCTGAAGGACGTCGCCCGAACCGTCGCCGACGTCCGGGTGGTACCCGATTTACTGCAATACATCACGTTTCGCGCGGGCGTCGAGGACCTCGACGGTCTGCCGGTCGTCCACCTGACGCAGGTGCCGCTGACCGGCTGGATGAGTCTCGTCAAACGGACGCTCGATCTGGCGATCGCCGGGACGGCTCTCCTTTTCCTGTCCCCTCTTTTCGGGGTGCTCGCGATCGCGATCCGCCTCTCGGGCGGACCGATCCTCTACCGCCAGCAGCGGATGGGGCTGGACGGCCGGCCGTTCGAGATCGTGAAGTTCCGGTCGATGCGGCCGGACGCGGAGGACGAGTCGGGACCGACCTGGGCGGGGCCGGAGGATGCGAGGCGGACGCGCGTGGGCCGGTTCCTGCGCCGCTGGAGCCTCGACGAGCTCCCCCAGCTCGTCAACGTCGTCAAGGGCGAGATGTCGCTCGTCGGTCCGCGGCCCGAACGGCCGGAGTTCGTGCGGGAGTTCAAGGAGAAGTTCCCGCAGTACATGCTGCGCCACCGGGTGCGCGCCGGCATGACGGGATGGGCGCAGGTCAACGGCTGGCGCGGAAACACCAGCCTCTCGAAGCGGATCGAGTACGACCTCTACTACATCGAGAACTGGTCGCTCGCGCTCGACATCAAGATCCTCTGGATGACGCTGCGCTACGGCCTGCGCCACCGCAATGCATATTGAGATCGCCCGGGGGACAGGTTCCACGAACCTGCAACCCACACCGAAAACTCAGGCGAGCTTCCGGATCCGCTTGACGCGCTCTCGGAGCTCGCGTGCGGTCGCCGCGTCCGTCGCGCGGCCCCCGAAAGCGCTTTCGCAGTAGGCGTTCACGACGGCGCGGGCGTCGTCCACCGAGGCCGGCGCCGACGCTTCGAACAGGCGCGCGACTTCCGCCGGCGGCACGGCGGGCGGCACGCCGCCGAGCCGCCGCGCCAGGACACGGCGCAGCGCGAGGTAGGCACGCGTGGCGGGCGGAATCGCGGGTCTGCGCCGGATCCCCTTGAAGGCGATCAAGGCGAGCGCAGTCAGTCCCAGAGCGACGACGACGGCCTGCGCCCCCCGCGGGAAGACGCCTCCTCCGCCGGTTCCCTTCCAGAACGCGATCGATCGCGCGGCGGTGCCGAACGAATCGCGAAAGGCTTCGGACAGCTGGATCTGATCGCCGGCGTCGAAACCGAGGATCCGCCGGTCGTAGAAGACTTCGATCGAGCGGCCGACGGTCACGAGGCGCTTCCACCACGACACGCGTGCCGTCGCCGGCGGGATTCCGGAGGGGGGCGTCGGGTCGATCACCCGGAAACCCGTGCCGTCCAAATCCGCCTCGACCCAGGCGTGAAGGTTCGTACCCCGCACCACGATCGCCTCGGAAAACGCTCCGACCTCGCCGCCGTAGGAGCCGGTCACGAGCCGTGCCCGGACTCCGCGGGACGCCAGCATCATCGCGGCCGCGGAGGCAAAGTATTCGCAGTGGCCCGCCTTCGAGCGCAGAAGGAAGCCGACCAGCGGATCGCCGGTGCCTCTCGGAGGATCGAGCGTATAGACGAAGCCCTTCTGGAAATGCTGGACGATCCGATCCGCAATTTCCTCGGGACGGGTAAGGCCGGCCGTCACCGTCGAGGCGTAATCGCGGACCGCGGGCGGCACCTGCGCCGGATCGATCGCGCTCTCCCCCGCACCCCGCACCTCGCGCTTCCCGACCGAGACCTCGTAGCGCAGCGTGACCCGGCTCGAAGAGACCTGGACCACGCCGTCGGGCAGGAGAACGGGCCGCCCGCGTTCGACGCGTACGTGGGTCGCCCGGTACGGCAGAAAGAGGAAACCGGTTCCAAAGAGGTTCTGGTCCACCGAGAGAACCGCGGTCCGGCCCTCGGAAGGCAGCGAATCGCCGGTCACGAGTTGAACGCCGAAAGAACCGCGCTCCCTCCGCGTGGCGAGCGGGTTCCGAGTCCAGACGCCGTTGTGATAGCGCGTGAAGACCGCTTCGCGCAGCCGGAGCAGCTGGGGCAGCGCGACGGGAGGATCGACCGAAAGCCGCAGGATGACCCGGTCGGAAAGCTTTGCGCTGCCGAAAGAGTCGAGGTCGACGCGGTCGGTCGCGACGGCGGTCGAGGGGGCGTCCTCGACGCGGATCGGCGACAGCGCGTACGGTCCGTGCAGCCGCGGCAGCAGGAAGAAGAGTGGCCCTCCGAGGAGCACTCCGCCGAGAAGCGCCGCTATCGAAAGACCGGCGGTCGGCACCGCCGTGAGAACCCGGTCGGGAGGACCCTCCTCGAAATCGGCCAGCACCGCGAGGCGGGAGAGCGTGCGGAACCCGAGAACCGCCATGACCGCGCAGTAGACGAGAGACACGACGTGCGTCGAGGACGAAACGGACCCGAGCGCGAGCAGGAAAACGACGAGCAGCGCGGTGCGCCCCTCGCCCGGGCGCTTCAACGACGCGAGCTTGGCGATCGTCGTGAAGAGGAGCAGGTGCGACACCGAACGCAGCAGCCCCGGCCGCAGCATTGCCGTCTCGACCGCGAGCCAGAAGAAATAGGACAGCCCGATCGCGTTCAGAACCGCGTCGGACAGCCGCACCGGACGTCCCGCGCGCGCGCGGAAGAAGAGGAGGATCAGCGCGCCTTCGTACAGGGCGATCCCGAGCGGGGATGCGCCGTGCGTCCAGAAGAGCGGCAACGGCGCGATGAGCGCCGGAGGTCCCAGCACGAGGAGATACGCGCGCCGCAGCTCGGGCGGCATGACCGGCGACCTCACGTGATCATCAGCCGGTGGTCGCCGTGCCGCAGCGGGGGAAACGGAGGCGCCTCCGACGGAGCAATCGGCTCGAGCCGCGCCAGCGCTTCGAGGAGACGGCCTCGCTGGCCGCGACCGGCCCGCGGCGGGACTTTCACCCCGCGAGATTGAAACCCGACGTCCGCGCCGCGGGACAGGAGCATCAACGCCTGCCCCGCGCACCGGGAGATCGCCATCTCGAATCGCTCCAGCGCGGCCGGATCGCTCCGATCTTCCAGGACGTTGTCGACGACGAGAAACACCGCCCGGTCGCGCTCGGCCTCCCGCTCGCGGACGATCCAGCGACGCATCCGCGCGGACTGCTTCCAGTGCAGGTCGCGCGGATCGTCTCCGGACACGAAATCCCGCAGGGTCCGGATGTCCGCTCCCCCGCCGCGGCGGTGCACGTGGGGGCGGCTGCCCCGCGAGTCTTCGGGAGGAACGTCCGGGATCGCGCTCGCCTTCGGCGCGGGGAAGACGACGATCTCGCTCGAGACGGCCGCGCGCCGATATTTCCGGAAGAGCCCGATCGGGAACCGCGAAAGGAGACCCGCGTCCGCTTCCCGGAACACACCCCGCCGGGGGAAAACCGCCTCGACGACAACGTCTCGCGACTCGCCCGGCTTCAGCGGGTCGATCCAGAGAGGACCGGGCAGCGAGTCATGCAGGAAGAAGAGGGCTTGCGCCGTTCCGGCGGCGAGCTCGTTCGCGACCCGGACCCGCAGAAGGGCGGGCCGCGTCGCGACGACCTCTCCCATCGGTTCGATCTCGCAGCGGACGCCTCGGACGTTCCGGCGCGAAAGCACGCCAGAGACCGCCATGCCGGCGAGAAGCGCCGCAAGCACCAGGTAGAGGCCGTTGTTGCCGGTATTGGTCGCGGCGATCGCCACGACGAGGCACATGAGGATGTAGCCGAGCCCGAAGTTCGTGACGCGAATGCCCCAGTCGGGGATCAAGCGGGTCAGGCGGGCCTCCTACACCGGCACCGGCACCTGCGCCAGCACCCTCTTGATCATTTCCCGTTCCCGGGCGCCGGCGCCGAACCCGTCGGAGGACATCGACAGGATCCGGTGGGCGAGCACCGCAGGGGCGACGGCCTGCGCGTCGTCGGGGGTCGCGTAGTCTCGTCCCTGAACGAGGGCGTAGGCCTGGGTGGCGCGGAAGAGCGCCTGCGCGCCGCGGGTCGAGACGGGAAGCCTCAGCTCGCCCGAGCCGCGCGTTGCCGAGACGAGTGCGTGCAGATAGTCGAGCAGCCGGTCGGCCACGCGGATCCCCTCGGTTGCATCCTGGAGCTCCAAGACGCGCTCGCGCTCGAGCACCGGAAGGAGGGCGGTCAGGTCGCGCTCGGTCCCGCCGCGCCGCAGGAGGGCCTTCTCCTCGTCCACCGTCGGATATCCGAGCGTGAGCTTCAGGAAGAAACGGTCCATCTGCGACTCCGGAAGAGGGTAGGTGCCCAGGTACTCGACCGGGTTCTGCGTCGCGACGACCATGAAGGGCTGGGGCAGCGGCCGGTGCTCGGACTCGATCGTCACGGCCCCCTCGTTCATCGCCTCGAGGAGCGCCGACTGGGTCTTCGGGGTCGCGCGGTTGATCTCGTCCGCGAGAACGATGTTCGCGAAAAGCGGACCGGCGTGGAATTCGAAAGCGTCGGTCGCGGCGTGGAAGACGGAGATGCCGAGCACGTCCGCGGGAAGGGTGTCGCTCGTGAACTGGATGCGGCGGAACTCGAGCGAAAGGCTGCGGCCGAGAGCGCGCGCGAGCGTCGTCTTCCCGACCCCGGGCACGTCCTCGATCAGGATGTGTCCGCGAGACAGGAGCGCGGTCAGAACGAGGTCGATGACCGCGGGATCGCCGCGGTACGCGCGGGCGACGTTCGCTTTGAGACGCGCGAGGTCCGATCCGATCGACGCGCTCACCCCCCGGCTCCGTCTTTTCCGCGCAGCCGCTCGACGGCGCCCCGAAGCTCTTTCTCGGAATCGAACGGGAGGACGAGGACGCCCTCCTGCCCGACGACGATCGCCGTATCGCGGACGCCCGGCGCGAGGACCGGTCTCTCCGACACCACGAGGTTGCCCGCTCCGTCGGTCGAGCCGCGCAGGTCGCGCACCGCGCTCCAGCTGCCGACGTCGCTCCACCCCGCCGAAAGCGGCACCGCCCGGACGCCCCCGGCGCGTTCCATGACGGCGTAGTCAATCGAGGTCGCCGGGAGCGACTCCCAAATCGAGCGGGCTCCCCCGGGATCCTGGCTCAGCCGGTGCCGGTAGCGGTCGACGGCGCTCACGAGGTCGGCAGCCACCCGGCGAGCCTCGGCGAGAAAGCGCGACGGCCGAAAGACGAAGATGCCGGCGTTCCAGAAGTGCCTCCCGGAGGCGAGGAAGGACGAGACGCGCACCGCGTCCGGCTTTTCGACGAATTGCACCACTTCATGACCGTTTCGGGCCTCCGAGTCCGCGACTTCAAGATAACCGAAGTCGGTCTCGGCCCGGTCGGGAGGAACCCCCAGGACGACCACGGACGCCCCTTCGCAGACGCGCGCCGCGTCGGCCAGAGCTGCTCGAAAAGCCTCGGAGTCGGCGACCGCGTGGTCCGACGGCAGCACGGCGGTGACGGGGTCTCCGTCCCGCTCGAAGTCGAGCGCGGCCCGGAGGATCGGCGGCCCGGAGTTGCGGCGCGCGGGCTCGCGGAGGATCCGCTCCGGTGGCACCGCGGGGAGCTCGGCGCGGACGAGATCGGCGTACTCCTCCGACGTCGCGACGAAAATCGCATCGGAGAGGGGCGCGACCCGCTCGAACGTGTCGGCGAGCAGGCTCTTTGACGAGACGAGCGGGAGAAACTGCTTCGGACGCGCCGGGGTCGAGAGCGGCCACAGCCGCGTGCCGCCGCCGCCGGCGAGGAGGAGGATCCTCATCGGCGGCCCGTCAGTCCCACGTCAATCCGAGGAACTCCACTTCGGGAGAGAGGGTAACGCCGAACCTGCCGGACACGGAGTCGCGCATCAGCCGCATGAGCTCCAGGACGTCGGCCGATCGCGCCTGGCCGTGGTTGACGATGACGTTCGCGTGGCGCGTCGAAATCTCGGCGTCGCCGCGCCTTTCCCCTTTCAAGCCGCAGGCTTCGATCAGGCGGCCAGCGTAATCGCCCCGCGGATTCTTGAAGATGCTCCCCGCGTTGGGTTCTCCCGGGAGCGCGCCCCGCCTCTTCTCCGCGACGACGCGGGTGCGCTCTCCGATTTCGTCGCGCGATGCCGGCCGGAGCTTCAACGTCGCCTCCGCCACGATCTCCCCCGTGTCGCACAGCTCCGTCCATCGGTATCCGTGCGGAATGTCCGCCGCCGCGGAGTGGCGCCGCGCGCCGGTCCGGCCGACCAGCCGGACCGTCTCGAGCAGGTCGAAGATCTCGCCGCCATAGGCGCCCGCGTTGATGCGGACGGCGCCTCCGATCGAGGACGGAATTCCGAAGATCGGCTCGAGACCCGAAAGTCCGGCGCGGGCCGCCGCGGCGCACGCGCCGCCCAGAGCCGCTCCGCCGCCGGCGGTCAACCGCTCTCCTTCGACCGCGATCCGGAGGAAGTCGCCTTCGAGCCGAACGACCCAGCCCGGGAATCCCTCGTCGGCGGCGAGGACGTTCGAGCCCATGCCCAGAAGCGCGAGCGGCTCGCCGACGTCCGAGGCGGCGCGAAGGACCCGGGAAAGGCCCTCCTCCGTTCGGACCCGGCAGTACCAGCGGGCCGGACCGCCGATCCTCAAAGTGGTGTGGCGCGAAAGGAGCTCTCCTTCGAGAACCGAGCCGTCGCGGGGGGCGAGCTCCAGGCTCACGCCGGTCGAACCGCGACGAAAGCGGCGATCCCCGACGTCACTCCCGCGGCAAGGACGCCGGCGGCGACGTCGTCCACCATGATTCCCCAGCCGCCCGGCAGGTTCTGCCAGGATCGGATCGGGCCGGGCTTCCATACGTCGAAGAGCCGGAAGGCCAGAAAAGAAGCGATCCACACGAGGGTGGCAACCCGGGGCGACGGATATTCGAAGAGGGGAACGATGCCGCACGCGAGGAACTGCCCCGCGATCTCGTCCAAGACGATGCAGCCCGGGTCCTTGCGGCGGAGCGCGGCCTCGGCGCGATCCGCGACCGGAACCCCGGCGAGAGAGACGAGGAGCCCGGACGTCAACAGTCCGACCGCCGCGACAACACTGGGCATGTGAGAAGGAGACACTCCCCGGGCGACGAGCCAGGAGAGAACAAGAGCGAGCGCCGAACCGGCGGTTCCGGGCGCAACCGGAGCGAGGCCGACGCCGAAGCCGGTCGCGACGATCATCGCGAGAGGGCGCTCGCGAAACGCCCGTCGCAGGTCGGCCGCCCGCGCGGCTGCGGCGGAATCGGCTGATGAGGTCGTTTCCATCGGATTCAAAGCGCCCATCTATAATCGCGCAAATAGAGGACCATCACATGTCCAGCGTGAAATCGAACGAGAAATGGCGCGCCGTCGAGACGGCGCTGACGCAGATCGAGCGACAGTTCGGCAAGGGCTCGATCATGCGGCTGGGCGACCGGCCGGACGTGCCGGTCTCCGTCATCCCGACCGGCTCCCTGGCGGTGGACGCGGCCCTCGGCATCGGCGGGATCCCGCGCGGACGGGTCGTCGAGATTTTCGGGCCCGAGTCCTCCGGCAAGACGACGCTGTCGCTCCAGATCATCGCGCAGGCGCAGAAGACGGGCGGACTGGCCGGGTTCATCGACGCCGAGCACGCGCTCGACGCCGAGTACGCGAAGAAGCTCGGCGTCGACACGGACAACCTGCTCGTCTCGCAGCCGGACAACGGTGAGCAGGCCCTGGAGATCGCCGAGATGCTGATCCGCTCCGGCGCGATGGACGTCATCGTGGTCGACTCGGTCGCCGCGCTCGTGCCGAAAGCGGAGATCGAGGGAGAAATGGGCGAAGCGCAGATGGGACTCCACGCGAGACTGATGTCGCAGGCGCTGCGCAAGCTGACCGCGATCGTCTCGAAGTCGCGCACGAGCCTGATCTTCATCAACCAGATCCGCGAAAAGATCGGCGTGATGTTCGGGAACCCGGAGACGACGACCGGCGGGAGGGCGCTCAAGTTCTACTCCTCGATTCGCATCGACATCCGCCGGATCGCGTCGCTGAAGGACGGCGACGTCGTCGTCGGCTCGCGGACGAAAGTGAAAGTCGTCAAGAACAAGGTGGCCTCGCCGTTTCGTCAGGCGGAGTTCGACATCACGTACGGAGAGGGAATCTCCCGGTCGGGAGAATTGATCGACCTCGGTCTGGAAGCGAAGATCGTCGAAAAGTCCGGAGCGTGGCTGTCTTACGGAGACCTCCGGATCGGCCAGGGGCGCGAGAACGCAAAGCAGTTCTTGAAAGAGAATCCGGAGCTCGCCGCCGAAATCGAAGCGAAGCTGCGGAAGGCGCTCGGACTGTCGCCTGCCGAGACGGCCACGGAGAAGGCGGTGCCGCCTCCGGTCGGAGCCGAGCCCGTGCGCGAGAGGGAGAAAGCGCGGCGGTAGCGGGAACAAGTCGCGCCGGAGAGCCGTTGTTCGGACTTCGATGAGGAAACGGACGCGGCTCGAGAACGCCCGCGTGCTCGCGGGCGTTTTTCTTTTGCTCGCGATTCCGATCTCCGCGCCCGCCCTCGAGCGCCTGACGATCGCGGCGGAGCGCGCAGACGGCGGTTGCCCGACGGAAGGGCCTCCGCTCGGAATCTTCCGACTCACGGCCGATCGGGAGCCGCCGGTTTCGTTCGGCCGCTGCGTCGTGATCGTCGCGGTCACCGATCTTTCCGACGCGGCCATCTCCCGCGATTCCGCGCGGCTCTCCCGGCTCACGGCCGTGGCGGCGGTCGTGCTCGATCTGACCACCGTGGCGGAGAGCGGGGACGCACGACTGCGCGCCCGGCTCCCTTTCGCAATCAAGGAGCTTTCCTCCGTCATCCGCGCGGCGTCTCCCGCGGCGCGCATCGCAGTCGATCTCTCGCGAGCCGCGGGAGAGCCGTTCCGGTTCGCCGACGAAGCCGAGGTCTCCTCCTACTTCGAAGCGCTTGCCTGGACAGCCGGTCGCGTGCCTCCCGCCTGGGAGGACGCGTCGGCGAAGCGCTGGGTTCTCGCGCTCCGGTCGGCGGGTCGAAGCGCTCCGGGCCAGGTGGTGGACGCGGTCGGCGCCGCCCTCGAGACGCCGGCGCTCGTCGCGCTCGTGGCGTCGCCCGATCAACCGATGAGGGAGGCCGATACGGAGGCGCTCTCCCGCTTGCAGCGTTACTGGACGGACGACGTGTCGCGCGACCCGACGGCGACGAGCGGCACGCGCCCCGACGGCAGCCGCTTTCCCGTGCTGCGCTTCTTCGACGGGAAGAAGTTCACCCCGATCCTGGTCCTCGCCGAGGACCCGTCCGGCCGCGTCTCGGTCGAGCTGTCGGGCGGGACGTACGCGAAGGCGTCGGTCGAGAACCTCTCCTCCGGTGCGCGGCGGGACTTCGAGCTCCACGGCGCGAAGACGCTCGAGCTCGACCTCTCCCGCGGGCCGCTCGCCGTGGTCCTTGAGCCTGCGAAGCGGCCGGACGAACGCACCCGCGTCGAAGTCGGGGCGGCGCGGGGCCTGACCGCCGACGAGATCATCGCGCGGGAGCGCGCGTGGGACGCCGGACAACGCGAGAAGGTCTCGACCTTCATCGCGGAAATGGAGGCTTCGCTGCGATTCCGCGTGGCGGAGGTCAACGAGACCTTCGACCTGACGATCCGGGGACCTTTCTTCTTCCGGCGCGGCGAGCCGGCGGATTGGGGGTGGAAGGAGTTCTATCTGAACGGGGTCAAGTGGAAGGGAAAAACCCTTCCGAAGATTCCGATCCTGCAGCCCGAGAAGGTGACCACGCTTCCGCTCGACATCCGGCTGAGCGAGGAGTACCGGTACGAGCTCGCCGGCACGACCGAAATCGGAGGCCGACGAGCCTACGAGATCACGTTCACGCCGAAGGAGAGTCTCGGAGGGAAGCCGGTATATCGCGGCAAGGTCTGGATCGACGCGCAGACGTTCGCTCTGCTTCGCCGCGATTCGGTGCAGCTCAATCTCAAGGGAGAGACGCTCTCGAACGTCCAGACCGAGCTCTATCACTCGGTTCCCGGCCGGCCCGACGTCGCCCTTCCGCTCGAGATCCGGGGCCAGCAGGTCTTCTCGACGGCCGGCCGCACCACGGCGATCGAACGGGACGTGAAAATGAAAGAGGTCGAGATCGACCCGACGACTTTCGCGGAGCGGCGCGCCGCCGCCTACCGTTCGGACCTCCAGATGATCCGCGACACCGATCTCGGAATGCGGTATCTCGTGCCCGATCGGGAAAAGCCGGGAGAACGCGTCGTCGAGGAAAAGATCTCGAAGAAGAGCACGTTCGGGATCGCGGGAGGCTTCTACGACGAGTCCTTGAGTTATCCGATCCCGCTTCTCGGCCTCCAGCACTTCGACTTCGATCTGTGGGGGAAGGGCAAGCAGCTTTCGGTCTTCTTCGGCGGCGCGCTCCTGACCGCCAACTACACCGATCCGTCCTTCCTCGGGGGTCGTTTCGATCTGGGGGCCGACCTCTTCGCGGTGGCGTTTCCTTTCGGAGACGTCGCCTACCGCAACGGAAAGGAAGTTCCGGACGAGAAGGTCAAACACCTTCCCGCCATCTTCCAGGTCAACATCGGGCGGCCCCTGGGGCCGTTCGTGAAGGCCTCGCTCGGCATTTTCACGCGGTGGGACGACTTCCAGCGCGACCCCGACACGGGTCCGCGGTTCGTCACGCCGATCGACACGTTCACGGATGGCGCCGAGCTGCGGCTGGTCGGCAACTACAGGGGCTTCAACGCGACCGCGATCGGCGGTTTCTACCGGCGGCGCGACTGGCAGCCGTGGGGAGATCCGGACACCTCCGACTTCGACCCGAAAGACCGCGACTACTACAAATATCAGCTCTCGCTCTCGAAGGACCAGTACTTTCCGGGCTTCCGAAAGCTGCACGTCTCTTTGACGTACCTCGACGGCTCCGACCTCGATCGATTCTCCAAGTACGAGTTCGGCGCGTTTTCGGGAAACCCTCTCCACGGTTTCAAGAGCGGCAGCGTCAAGACGCAGACCGCGCTGCTCGGGAGCGTCTCCTACGGCCTGAACATCGAGGACATCATCCGGTTCGAAGCGATCTTCGATCAGGCGGTCGTCCGCGACCGCCAATCCGGATACGACAACACCTACTTCGCGGGGGCAGGCCTGCTGGGTTCCTTGAACGGCCCCTGGCAGAACTCGCTTCTGCGTTTCGAAGTCGGTGTTCCCGTCGTCAGCCACGGGGTGAGGGGCTTCGTCGTGAACCTGATCCTGTTGAAGCTCTTCTAGAGCTTCCGGACGCGAAAGCGCAGCACGCCTCCGTCGCGATCCACACCGATCAGCGTGTGCCCTTTCTCGCGACAGAACGCTTCCACGTCGGGGACGGCGGCGGGATCAGTCGCGAGAAGCCGGGCGACTGCGCCCGAGGGCAGACGGCGGAAGGCCCGGGCGAGCCGCAGGATCGGGAGCGGGCACAGGAGCCCGCGCGCGTCGACCTCGACCTCGATATCCGTGCCGGACATGCTTGCTATATTGCCCCGATGCCCGAGCCAATTCCCTTCCCGAAATCGGTGACGCCGGTCCGGCGCGCGCTGGTTTCGGTCCACGACAAGACCGGAATCGCCGACTTCTGCCGCGCCCTCGCGCAGGCGGGGGTCCGCGTGGTCTCGACCGGCGGCACTGCGGGTCATCTGAAAGATTCGGGCATCCCCGTCGCGCTCGTCGAGGACGAGACCGGCTTTCCGGAGATCCTGGGCGGCCGCGTCAAGACCTTGCACCCGAAGATCTTCGGGGGCGTGCTGGCGGACGAGACCCGGGGCGATCATGCGCGCGACATGGAAGCCGCCGCGATCGAAGCGTTCGACCTCGTGGTCGTCAACCTGTACCCTTTCGAGGAGACGGTTGCGCGGGGCGCCGGACCGACGGAGACGATCGAGATGATCGACGTCGGCGGGACGGCGCTCATCCGCGCCGCCGCGAAGAACCACGCGCGCGTCGCGGTCGTGGTCGAACCCGCGGATTACGACGACCTGCTCGAGGAGATCCGCGCAACGGGAGGGACGCGTCTCGAGACACGCGAGAAGCTCGCGGCCCGCGCGTTCGCGCGCACCGCCGCCTACGATGCGGCGATCGCGCGGTACCTCTCGGAGAGCCGCCAGCAGGAAGAAGGATTCCCGGAGAGCCTCGTCTTCGCGTTCGACCGGATCGGGTCTCTCCGCTACGGAGAGAACCCGCATCAGCGCGCGGCGCTCTACCGGGATCGGGCCGCGCCCGCCGACGCGCTCGTCCGCTTCGAGATGCTCCAGGGCAAGGAGCTCTCGTTCAACAACCTGCTCGATCTCGACTCGGCGGTCGCCCTGGCGCGCGACTTCGACCGTCCGGCCGCGGTCATCGTCAAGCACAACAACCCATGCGGCGCCGCGATCGGCGATACGGTCCTCGAGGCGTTCGGCCGCGCCTTCGCGTGCGACCCGCTCGCAGCGTTCGGGGGCATCATCGCGATTCGCGGGCGGGTGGACGGCGCTCTCGCGTCCCTCGTCCTTCAGCACTTCGTCGAGGCCGTCGCCGCCGACGAGTTCACCCAGGAGGCGATCGACTTCTTCACGAAGAAGCCGAACGTGCGGCTCCTCCGGGTCCCCGTGTCCCGGCGGCCTTCCGGCAGTCTCGACTGGAAGCGGATCGAGGGCGGTCTGCTGCTCCAGGACGCGGACTCGGAGCCGGACCAGACGTCTGCCTGGCGCCTCGCGTCGCAACGCAAACCGACCGCGGTCGAGCGCGCGGCGTGCGAGCTCGCGTGGAAGGTCGTCCGACGCGTGAAGTCGAACGCAATCGTCCTCGCCAATGCGCGGCAGACGATCGGCATCGGCGCCGGACAGATGAGCCGTGTCGACGCGTGCCGGCTGGCGGCGACCAAGCCGGTGCTCCCGATCGTCAACTGCGGCGCCGCATCCGACGCGTTCTTTCCGTTCCGCGACGGACTGGAAATCTTAGCCGACGAGGGCGTCACCGCGGTGGTCGCGCCGGGCGGATCGATCCGCGACCAGGAAGTGATCGCCGCCGCCGACGAGCGCCAGATGGCTTTCCTGATCGCGCCCAGACGCCACTTCCGGCACTGACAGGGCTGCCGCCGAATACATGCGGACGCGGAATTGTTGTGACTCCTTCGTGAGAAGAATCCCCGCCTTTCTCGCGCTCGGCGTCACGTTCGCCGCCGCGGCAGTCGCGCAGAAGGCCGTCTGGACGCCCGCGCCTTCTTCGCCCGTGACGCCCGCCGGCACGGCCGACTCCACGACGGTTTTGGCTCCGTTCACGCGCGCCGTCGCGCTCTACTCCGACGGCGCGGGGCACTCGTCCCGCTTCGTCCAGATCTATACGCCGGCAGGCTTCGCGACGACCCGACGCGAGTCGGGAACGGTCTCCCTCCAGGCGCCGCAGAGGGTCCGCTTCGACTACACCGCACCGGAGAAGAAGGTCTTCACCTACGACGCCGGGGAAGGGCGTTTCTTCTCCCCGGAAGACAAGCAGCTCACGGTCCGGAGGCTTTCCGAGGACGAGAAGGCGCGCCTTCCGGTCGTCTTCCTGACTCAGCCGTCCGACCTCAGCCGTCAGTACGAGATCACGATGGAGACGGGTGAGGCCGCACCGGCACGATTGCTGCTGAAGCCTCGCGTTCCGAGGCCGGACCTCGCATGGCTGCGCCTCGCGATCGAGCGAGATGGAAGCGTGCGCGAGCTCTCCTACCAGGACTCCGCGGGAAACAAGACCGAGTTTCGTTTCGAGGCGTGGCAAGCCGGAAAAGCACGTCCCGCCTCGGACTTCCGCGTCACGGGGCCACCCGGAACCCGAATCGTCGAGAACTGACCGCCGGCGGCGGTCATCCCGAGCCCTTCGCAATGCTCAGGGCAGGCTCCGCGAGGGATCTCTCTGATAAAAGGGGGAGATCCCTCGGCGCCGAGCGCCTCGGGATGACAGGTGGTGAGTGATGCCTCAGGACTTTTCCTTCGACGTGGTGAGCAAAGTCGACCTGCAGGAAGTGTCGAACGCCGTCCAGCAGGCCTCGAAGGAGATCGCCACCCGCTTCGACTTCCGCGGAAGCGCTTCGAAGATCGAGCTGCGTGAAAAGGAGCTCGAGCTCGTCCTGACGTCCGACGACGAGCACAAGATGAAGTCGGTGGTCGACATCCTGGAGACGAAGCTCGTGCGACGGGGCGTTGCGGTGAAGGCGATCGAGTTCGGCCGGATCGAACCGGCGGCCGGCGGTACCGTCCGCCAGGTCGCGAAAATCCAGCAGGGAATCCCCTCGGAGAAGGCGAAGGAAATCGTCAAGGCGATCAAGGACCGGAAGCTGAAGGTCCAGGCGTCGATCCAGTCGGACCAGGTCCGCGTGTCGGGTCGCGCCAAGGACGAGCTCCAGAACGCGATCGCCCTTTTGAAAGAGGGCGACTTCGGCCTGCCGCTCCAGTTCACCAACTACCGATGATCTTTTCTTCGCCGGCGTCCAACGCGCGCCTCCTTCGAGCGTACGACCTGATCTCGGACAAGCTCGCGCTCGTCGAGGAGGAGCTGCTCCTCCACTTCCGATCGCCGATTCCCACGATCGATCGGATCGGAGGGCACCTCGCCCAGGGGGGAGGGAAGCGGATCCGCCCTGCGCTGCTGCTGCTCTCGGCGCGCCTGCTCGGCTACGACGAGGAAGGCCGGAGGGATGTGCGCTATGCGACGGTCGTCGAGTTCATCCACACGGCGACGCTCGTGCACGACGACGTGATCGACGAGGCGCGCCTGCGGCGCGGCCGGACTTCTGCAAACGCGCGGTGGGGGAACAACCTGACCGTCCTCTTCGGCGACTACCTCTACACGAAGTCGATGGGCATCGCTCTCGACGAAGGCGACCTGACGATCCTGAAAGTCCTGTCCGACACGACGCTGTCGATGATCGAAGGCGAGATCATCGGCATCGAGAAGAACGGCAGCGTCCAGCTTACCCGGGAGGACGCGCTCGAGATCATCCGCCGCAAGACGGCGGATCTCTTCTCCGCCTCCTGCCGACTGCCCGCGCACTTCGCGCCGCGGGGCGATCTCGTCGCCGCGGAGCGCCTGGCGGAATACGGACGGTGTCTCGGCGTCGCGTTCCAGCTGATCGACGACCTGCTCGATTACACCGGAAGCGTCGAGTCCACGGGAAAGCCCGTCTTAAACGATCTCCGCGAGGGGAAGCTCACCATGCCGCTGCTCCTCTCGCTTCCGCGGGCATCGGCCGCCGAGCGCGAGAGCGTCGCGCAGGTCATGCGGGAGCGCGAGTTCGGCACGGTGACACCGGGAGAGATTCTTTCGATCGCCGAGCGGCACGGCGGTCTCGCGGAGACGCGCGCTCTCGCCCGGGACTACGCCGCGGCGGCGCGGGTCGCGCTCGGATCCTTCGACGAATCCGAAGCGAAGGACGGCCTCTTGCTGGCCACGGAGTCGGTGATCGACCGCGTCAGCTGAGGCGTCCCCGACGTAAGGCTACAATCTCTTTTGGCCGAATAAAATAAGGCGACTCAAGCGTGCGACCTACTCGCGCGCAGCTTGGGCACGTCTGCCGTTGGATCCGCCATTTCCAAGCTCCGACTAACGTAAGGCTCTGCGCCGAGTCCGCCGAAAGATTTCTTGTCTTTCCCTCGATTCACCCTATACTGCTCTCGAGTCCGATGTCTCGCGCCAGCACGATCAATCACTTAGCCAAGCATCTTCCCTTCCTGTTTCCGGCGCGCCCCGCCTGCGAACGGGAGGCCCACCTCTACCTCGAACGGGCTCTGAAGGCTGCGGCAGAAGAGCGATACGACGTGGCACTCGTGTTTTCTCGCAAGGCGATCGACGTGGAACCGGGGAATCTCGGGGCGCGACTTCTCGCCGCGCAGCTCTACGACCACGTGCTGCATGACGTCGATCGGGCAGTCGACGGGTACCGAAGAGTGATCGTGCTCGCGGGATACGACGCATCGAACCGGTACTGCGCCGCGGCGCGCCAGGCGCTCGACGCCCTCGTGAAGGACGCGCCCTAGGGACTCACTTCGTTCGGCCGCGGCAAGCGCGGCCAGCCCCAGGGATACATCGGCGGACGACCCCACACTTCGGCGCGATAGCGGCCACCGGATCGGATCGCGTCGCGCGAGGGATCCACGCGCCACCGGCCGTCGGAGAACACCGCGTCACGGCCGGAGCCCGCGAGGTCGAGAGAGAAGAGCAGTCCGCCGACGCCGGTTCGACTGCCCGCCTCGATCGCGATGCGGTTGACTCCGCGGGAGAGGAGTCCCGCGATCTCGTGGAGCACGAGCGGATCGCCGGGTCGCTGCCTTCCGGAGCCCGCCCCTCTCCCGTTCACCCACAGGACGTGCCACTCCTCCGCGAAGATTTTCGCGGTCGCCCTTGCGGGAGCCCGGTCGAGGACGATGTCGCGCGTGGCGACGAACGAGATCGGCGCGGGCTCCTTGACCTCGCGCGTGTACCAGATCCATTCCGCGTCGCCCGTTCTCGAGAGCTCCCGATCCGCATGAGCCTCGAGGGTCGCCCGGATGGCGGCGGCCGCCGTGATCGCGAGGGCGAGGACGTAGAGGAAAGCGAATGCCGGCCGCGAAACGAGACCGTCGGGCCGGCTCCTCTTCTCCATTCCTTGACCGATCACCCGCGGCACGTTACTCTATAGTCCCGATGCCTTCATGAAAGTCATCGGAGTGATTCCCGCCCGCTACGCCTCGGTCCGGTTTCCCGGAAAGCCCCTCGCTCCCCTCGCCGGGCGTCCGATGGTGCTCCACGTCCTCGCGGCGGCGAGGGCTGCGCGGCGGCTGGACTTTGTCCTGGTCGCAACGGACGACGCGCGCATCGCGGACGTGGTCCGCGAGAGTGGCGGCGAGGCAGTGCTGACGTCGCCCGACGCGGCAACCGGCACCGACCGGCTCGCCGAAGCGGCGCAGAGGGTTGCGGGAGACGTCTACGTCAACGTTCAAGGGGACGAGCCGCTCATGCCGCCGGAGAACGTCGACCTCGTGGTCGAGACGCTGCTCGCAAGCCCCGACCGCGAGATCGCGACGATCGCGTTGTCGGCGGTCGGCGACGCCGCGGCGCGCGACCCGAACGTCGTAAAGGTCGTGGTCGCCGGGGACGGCCGCGCGCTCTACTTTTCGCGGGCACCGATTCCGTACGCGCGATCGGCCGCGCCCGCGTACCGCAAGCATCTCGGTCTCTACGCGTACCGCGCCGAGACACTTTCGCGGCTCGCACAGCTTCCTCCGTCGCCGCTCGAGAAGCTCGAATCACTCGAACAGCTCCGCTGGCTCGAAGCGGGCTGGTCGATCTGGGTCGGAGAGGCGGTCGCGGACTCGATCGGCGTCGATACCCCCGAGGACCTGGCTCGAGCGGAAAAGATCTTAGAAAGTCGCGGGGACAGGCCCCACGGGCCTGCACCCGCCACAGTGCCCGCGGGGACAGGCCCCACGGGCCTGCACCCGCCACAGTTCAAGAGATCGCGGAATAAGGGGGTGATTGGATGAGCGCCAAGTACGTGTTCGTGACGGGCGGGGTCGTTTCCTCGCTCGGGAAAGGCATCGCGGCGGCCTCGATCGGCGCGCTGCTCGAAGCGCGCGGCTTCCGGGTGACGCTCGCGAAGTTCGACCCGTACATCAACGTCGACCCGGGCACGATGTCGCCTTTCCAGCATGGCGAGGTCTACGTCACCGATGACGGCGCCGAGACCGACCTCGACCTCGGACATTACGAGCGGTTCACCTCGACGACTTCGTCGCGCGTCAACAACACGACGGCAGGCCGCATCTACGCGACGGTCATCGAACGGGAGCGGCGCGGCGACTACCTGGGCAAGACCGTGCAGGTCGTCCCGCACATCACCGACGAGATCAAAGACTCGATCCGGAAGGTCGGCCCGGACGCCGACGTCGTCCTGATCGAGATCGGGGGAACCGTGGGCGACATCGAATCGCTCCCCTTTCTCGAAGCCATCCGTCAGATGCGGCAGGAGGCGGGCCGCGGCAACTCGGTGAACGTCCACCTGACGCTCGTCCCCTATATCAAGGCATCCGACGAGTTGAAGACGAAGCCGACTCAGCACTCCGTCAAAGACCTCCTCTCGATCGGAATCCAGCCGGACGTCCTCCTCTGCCGGACGGATCGCCCGCTCCCCTCCGAGGTCAAGGCCAAGATCGCGCTCTTCTGCAACGTGCCGGTCGAAGCGGTCATCACCGCCAAGGACGTTCCGTCGATCTACGAGGTCCCCCTCCAGTTCGCGGCGGAGGGTCTCGACGAGATCCTGCTCGATCTCCTGAACCTTCCCCACTACAACCGCGACCTCTCCAAGTGGGAAACGCTCGTCAACCGGATCAAAAACCCGTCGGGTGAAGTCGAGATCGCGGTCGTCGGGAAATACGTCGACTACGGCGATTCGTACAAGTCGCTGAACGAAGCGCTCGGCCACGGCGGAATCGCCAACAACGTGCGGGTCCGGCTGCAGTACGTGGACGCCGAGACGCTCGAGAACGACCAGTACCCCGAAGCCCTCGTACGCGCCGACGCGATCCTCGTTCCGGGCGGATTCGGCCGCCGTGGCGTCGAGGGGATGATGCGCGCGATCCGATACGCCCGCGAGAAGCGCGTTCCGTTCTTCGGAATCTGTCTCGGCCTGCAGACCGCGGTGATCGAGTACGCGAGGCACGTGGCCGGCCTCGAAGGCGCGAACTCGACGGAGTTCGAGGAGGAACCGAAGTACAAGGTCATCTTCAAGCTGCGGGACCTGATCGGCGTCGAGGCGCTCGGCGGGACGATGCGTCTCGGAAAATATCCGTGCGAGCTCGCCCCCGGCTCCTTCGCGGCGCGCGCCTACGGGGAGAGCCTCGTCTCGGAGCGCCACCGTCACCGGTACGAAGTCAACCAGGAGTTCCTGCCGGCGTTGAAGGAAGCGGGCATGTCGTTCACCGGAATGTCGCCCGACCGGAAGTTCGTCGAGATCATCGAGCTGCGCGACGACCACCCCTGGTTCCTCGGCTGCCAGTTCCATCCGGAGCTGAAATCGAAGCCGTTCGCCTGCCATCCGCTCTTCCGCGACTTCGTCCGGGCGGCAAGAGCCCACCGCGCGGCGAGAGAAGAAGAGGGGGCGCGCCGGGCGATCCCGGTCGAAATCCGCCGGGAGATGGCCTGACTCCAGTCCGCTCCCTCCAGATCGCGCCGGGCTACTCGATCGGGGATGGAGCTCCGCTCCTTTTCTTCGCCGGCCCCTGCGTCATCGAGTCGCGAGCCCACGCGGTTGCGATGGGAAGGCGGCTCGCCGGGATCTCAAGGGAAACGGGGGCGAAGATCGTCTACAAGTCCTCTTTCGACAAGGCGAATCGGTCTTCGCGCGATTCGTTCCGCGGCCCGGGACTCGCGGAGGGTCTCGACATCCTCGCGGAGGTCAAGTCGGCGACGGGCTTGCCCCTCCTCTCCGACGTCCACGAGCCGGAGCAGGCGGAGGAGGCCGCACGGGTCTTGGACGTCCTCCAGATTCCGGCGTTCCTTTCCCGCCAGACGGACCTCCTCGTCGCGGCGGCGAAGACCGGCAAACCGTTGAACATCAAGAAGGGCCAGTTCCTCGCGCCCGACGACATGGGAAACGTGGTCGAGAAGTGCCGGGCCGCCGGCAACGAAAACCTGATCCTCTGCGAACGCGGCGCCTCGTTCGGCTACCACGATCTCGTCGTGGACATGAGGTCCTTCCCGATGATGCGGACGTTGGGATTTCCGATCGTGTACGACGCGACGCACTCGCTCCAGCTTCCGGGCGGCGGAAAGGAGACGGGCGGTTTGAAGCAATACGCCCCGGTGCTCGCGCGGGCCGCGGCCGCGACGGGTTGCGTGGACGGCTTCTTCCTCGAGGTCCACGACGATCCGGACCATGCCCTCTCGGACCGGACGACGCAGCTGGATGTGGGGATCCTGCCGAATCTGATTCGCTCATTGACTGCGATTGCCGCTCTGGCGCGGCAGTAGATCGCGGCGCGACGAGTCTCCCGAGGTAATCGAGGGAGGAGCGTCGCACCGCGGGAGCGGACGCGAGCGGAGGGATCAGGCGCTCGGTCGAGGCTCGTTTGCCGAGCCGAGCGCCTTGGCGGAGCCAGATCTCGAAGCGAAGCGACCGCGACGGTCAGGACGCCTTCTCGAAGCCCTCCACGTCGTAGCCCGCGTCGATCCACGCGTCGAGGCCGCCGGCGAGGGGCCTCACTTTCTTGTATCCCCTCTCGATCAGCATGCGGGCCACACGGGCCGCCGACGCCTCGTTCGGTCAGGTGCAGTAGAGGACGACCTCGCCATCGGGCGGAATGCCCGGAAGCTTCGCGTCGAGCTCGGTGACGTCCATGGTCGTCGCGCCGGGGATCCGTCTCGGATCTCGTTGCCTCTCCCCCTTTCCCCGCACGTCGACGACGACCGGCTTCTCCCCTTTTTCGAAGAGCGCGCGCAGATCTTCGACGCTGATCCGCGCCATCCGAAGGGCCTTGTAGAACCGCCGTCTCTGCCAGAACTTGTAGAGGACGAAGAGAACGAGACCGACGGCCAGCAGGTAAAAGGCTCCCGTGCCCATCCCCTCGAGAAACGACAGGACGTCGTCGATCGCCCGGTGAAAGACGAAGCCGATCAGGAGGCCGCCCCCCGCCCACAGCACGGTTCCGATCGTGTCGTAGAAGAGGAAGGACGGGAGGCTCGCGCCCATTGCCCCGGCGAGCGGAGGCGCGACCGTCGAGAACCCGGTGATGAACTTCGAGGCGACGAGCGACGCCATCCCCCACCGCTCGAAGATGGATTCGGTGTGCCGGACGCACGAGTCGGGAGAAAGCGAGACCCGGCAGAGGGTCTTCAGGACCCGGTTGCCGAAGCGCCTCCCGAGCGCGTACCAGACGCCGTCCGCGGCGAGCGAGGCGACGGCGGCGGCGAAGAGAAGCGCCGAAAACGAGAGCTTTCCGTCGCGGGCGAGCGCGCCGGCCACGATCAGCGTGGGAAGTGCCGGGATCGGGATCCCGATCTGCTCCACGAGCACGTTGGCAAAAACCAGCGCCATGCCGTACTGGGCGACGTATGCGACGAGCTTGCTCACCGTTCCCCGTTCGAAACGAATGCAAACGACGCGAGAGAAAGGTTCGAGTAACGGAAGCCGGAGGACAGCTGTTCCGTCGCATCGTTCGCCTGCGCTGCCCCGAGAGCGAAGAGCAGCGGGTCGAAGTGCTCGCTCGCCGGCACCGCGAGCCCGGCATCGGGAGCCAGCTCGCGGTACCGGACGATTTCGTCCTTCTCGCGTCGAACGACTCGCGCCCGCACCCATTCGTCGAAACGCTCTGCCCACTCGTCGACTGCGCCTTCGGTCCGATCGAGACGGGCGAGGCCAAGGTTGTGGACGATCCCGCCGCTTCCGACGAGGAGAACGCCGCTCTCTCGCAGCGGCGCGAGCACAGCCCCCATCTGGAGCGCCGTCTGCGGTTCCCGCGGCACCGGGAGAGAGACTTCGACGACCGGCACCGATGCTTCGGGATAGAGGAGCGAGAGCGGGATCCAGACGCCGTGATCCCAGCCCCGGGTCGGATCCGGCTCAGTCGGGAGCCCGGCGTCGGAGAGCAGGCGGACGACCTCTCCGGCGAGCGTCGGCGATCCGGGCGCCGGATACATGAGCTCGTAGAGAGCCTTCGGAAATCCGCCGAAGTCGTAAAGGAGCGGTGGCCGCGCGGCCGCGTTGACGCGGATCGGCCAGGGGGCCTCCCAGTGCGCTGACACGATCACGATCGCAGCGGGCCGCGGAATCCGTTCCCCGAAGCGCCTCAGGGCGCGACCGTACTCGCCCGAGTCGATCGCGAACATCGGCGAGCCGTGAGAAACGAAAAGAGCCGGAGCGCCGGTCACGATGCTCATTCTCGTACCCTACGCCTCGGGGGAGCGAACGGTTTCCGCACCGAGTGGCGGACTGCGGGGACAGACGTCTCGCGGAGCTGATCCGTATCGATCTGGGGGATGGCAAGAGATACGCAGGGGCGACCGCCGGAGCGGACCGCGGCGATCAGGCACCTGCACGACGACGACCTCGTTCTCTACCACTACGGCGAGATCCGGACCGCGCCCGCGCAAGGACATCTCCGGATCTGCCGGGGCTGTCGCGACCGGCTCCAGACGCTCACCCTCGATCTCGAGCGGCTGTCCCTCGCTCCCCCGCCGCCCGCCACGGCTTCCCGGACCGCCCCGCAAAGCCCCTCGCGACGGCCGAGGCTCGCGGTCTGGCGCCGCCTGCTGCTGCGCCTGGCGTACGCAGGGACGGACCGCCAGGGCTCAAGCCGGGATTCCGGTACGATCCCGGTCTCCGTGGGCCTTCTCTCCGGACTGATCGCCGTCCTTGCGCTCGCGGCTCCGGCCGACAAGCCGGCCGCCAACCTCATCGCGAACGGATCGTTCATCGGCAACGTCACCGGCTGGAAAGCTTCGGGGAGTGACTCGAATTCGGAGACGGGCGGCCTCGCATGGTCGCGACTCGACGCGGGCGCTGCGAAAGGTTCCGGCTCGCTCGACCTCGTGACCTCGGCCACGGCGGACCGCGACTCCTTTCGCGTTGGGCAATGCGTCCGGATCGAGTCCGGCGTCGAGAACCTTCTTTTCGGAGGTCGAATCCGCGTGCCGACCGGACAGAAGGCGCGGGGCATTGCGAACCTGGAGTTCGAGCGCTTCGAGACCGCGGATTGCTCCGGCCCGGTGGTGCCCTTCGAAGGCCTCGGTGGAGTCACGAACGCCGACTTCTGGGCGACGCGCCAGGAGCTCGTCGCGGCGGCCGGCGCGCGGTCCGTCCGTCTCGTTGCGTTGGTCACGAAATACTACGAGTGGAAGGAGGGCGACGAGATCGGCGAGGCGGACGACGGGAACCCCTTCCGCGCCGGCTTCGACGACCTGTTCGTGAGGGTTCTCGAGAAGAACCCGCCGGCGGGGCGGGAGCCCCTCCCGGCCGAGCCCTCGCGCTTCACGCCGGCCGCCGCGCCGCCGAAGAAAGCGCGGTGGGGCGCGAACGTCGTCCTTCCGCCCGTGCTGACGCTCGCAGTCCGGGATGCCGAGGGCCACCCCCATCCCGCGGGCGTGGTCGCAGAATGCTCGAGCCTGAACGCCGTCCAGCTCGAGGTGAACTTGAAAAGCCCCTACGCCGACGACGATCCTCGCTTCTATCCGCTCGAGCCCGTTTCTCTCGCCGGGGAGGGAGGTCTCGGCCCCCGCCCGACCGTCGAGATCGGAATGTTCGTGGCGGGCGACCGGCAGCGCCGACTCGTCCCGATCGCCTGCAGCGGCCCCCCGGTCGAGCTCCGAGTTCTCGGCGATCGAAACCAGCGCGTCGGAGGAATTCGAGCGTTCTACGACTGCCTGAGGACCGCGCTGCCGCGGGAGACCCGCGCGCGGGCTCCCGAGCGGCCGAGCGACGAAGACCTTCTCGGGTGGACGCTTGCCGGCTCGATCATCGCGAACCCTGCCGGCGAGTACGAGATCGTGGCCCGCTACCGGGCGCTCGAGGCGGGGTTCTGGCACGAGCCCGTCCTGTCGAATCCGGTCAAGATTCGAATCGTGCGCAAGGAGCCGTGCCCGGAGCCGACCGGAAGTCGATGACCGGAGCCGATCGCTAGCGCGCCACGGGTTTCTGCCGGCGCTCCTCAGAACCGGCCGGGAGTTCTCGTCGAAGGACGCCGGCTGCGGTCGGCGGGACCGGGGGCCTTAAGATGGACGCGTGATCCTGGACGCCGCCCGGAAGGTCCTCCAGATCGAGGCGGATTCGGTCCAGGAGCAGATTCGCAACCTGGGCCCGGATTTCGAGAGCGCCGTCGAAGAGATCTCCGCCTCCGCCGGGCGGCTCTGCGTCACCGGGCTCGGCAAGTCGGGTCTGATCGGCCAGAAGATCGCGGCGACGCTCTCCTCTACCGGAACGCCCGCCTACTTCCTCCACGCCGCCGAGGCGAGCCACGGCGACCTCGGTATGCTGGTCCCCGGCGACACGGTCCTCGCGCTCTCCTTTTCCGGAGAGACGCCGGAGGTCGTGCGCCTCCTGGAGTTCGCGCGCGAGCGCAACGTCCGCGCGATCGCCATGACCGGGGAGCCGGGCTCCTCCGTGGGCCGTGCGGCCGATCGGGTGATCTCCGTCGCGATCTCGCAGGAGGCCTGCCCGCTGAACCTGGCTCCGACGGCCTCGACCACCGCCATGCTGGCCATGGGAGACGCGCTCGCGATGGCGATCTCGGAGAAGCGCGGTTTCCGCGAAGAGGACTTCGCGGCGCTTCATCCGGGTGGCCGCCTGGGAAAGAAATTCCTCAGGGTCAGGGACCTGATGCGCACCGGAGACCGGATCCCGCTCGTGACGCGGGACACCCCGATGACCGAGGCCATCCACGAGATGTCCCGCAAGATGATGGGAGTGACCGCGGTCGTCAACGGCAGCGGAGAGCTGGCCGGGGTGATCTCCGACGGAGACCTGCGGCGGCTGCTCGAGAAGGATCCCTCGCTCCTCGCGCGAACCGCCGGCGAGTGCTCGCATGCCCGACCGAAGACGATCGCCGGCGAGGACCTCGCTTCGGAGGCGCTCGGAAGGATGCAGCAGGCGAAGATCACTTCGCTCTTCGTCGTGGACGGGTCGGGCGGCCTGACCGGGGCGATCCATATGCACGACCTGCTCGCGGCGGGAATTGCTTGAGGGGTCGCAAGGGAATCCAGGCCCTCTTCTTCGACGTCGACGGCGTGCTGACCGACGGCCGCCTTTACATGGACGACCGCGGCCGCGAGCTGAAGGTCTTCGACACGAAGGACGGGCACGGCATCAAGATGGCGATCGCCGCGGGGCTCAAGGTCGTCTGGATCTCCGGACGGCGGTCGCCCGCGACGGCGAGGCGAGCGCGGGACCTGGGCGTTCGACTCTGCTACCAGAAAGTGGACGACAAGGAAGCGCTCTACCGCAACCTCTGCCGGCGCTGGGCGCTCCGTCCATCCGAGACGGCGGCCATCGGCGACGACGAGCCGGACGTCCCGCTGCTCGAGGCCGCGGGCTTCTCGGCCTGCCCGTCGGATGCGGCTCCCCCCGCGCGGGAGGCCGCCCAGGTCGTTCTGAAGAGCCCGGGCGGCCGTGGAGCGGTGCGGGAGTTCATCGAAATGATCCTGGCGCGAAACGGGGTGACGACAAGAACCGTCAGGAGGCATCGATGAAGACTCCTGACAAGGAAACAATCGCCCTGGCGCTGGCTGTTGCCGCCGCCTTCCTCGCGTGGCTCACCTTCTGGACAAACCTGAAAGTTCGGCGAGTCGAATGGCTCTCTCGCCTGTACGAATCCTTTTACGTGAGGCCAGAGCTGAAGGCGATCCGCGCAACGCTCGATTACCCGGGTCCGAAGCTGGATCGGCTTCACTACTGCATCGTGTCCGATCCGGACAACTCGGCAGAGCTGGAGCCTCTCGTCGACTATCTCAACTTCTTTGAGTTCATTGCTGTGCTCAAAAGAATGTCGCAGCTCTCTGAGAAGGAGATCCGACTGATCTTCGGCTATTACCTTGGCGAACTCGCGAAAGACTCGGTTGTTCTTAAATTCTGCAGGGATGGTGGATTCAAGAACCTCCTCGCCCTTCTCGGGAAATTGAACGATGGCAAACAGTACGAGCCGTAAGTCTGTGGCCCCGTCCTACATCTTCGTGTACGGCACCCTTCGCTCGGCACCGTCCCACCAGATGAGCAAGGTGCTCGAGCAATACGCCGACCGGGTCGGGCGGGGGAAATTGCCTGGAATTCTCTACGACGTCGGTCTCTATCCGGGCGCGGTGAGAAAATCCGGGACCCGCGCGTTCGTTTGGGGCGACGTCTACAACTTGAGAGATCCCGGGCGCGCCTTGAAAGTCCTCGACCGGTACGAAGGATGGAACGCGAAGAACCCCGCGGCGGCCGAGTTCCGCCGAAGTCGTGTCACCATCGATCTCGGCCAGGGGAGGAAAGTGCCCGCATGGGTCTATCTGTACAACCAGCCGACGACCGGTCTGCCCCGGATTCGTTCTGGCGACTACTTCAAACGAACGCCCGGCTCCGGTTCGCCTTCTCGTCCCCCGACAAGATCAGGTTCCCGAGCCCACTGACGATTTCTTCCGTTTCCGGAACATCCAGGACATCGCGATCCCCAGCAGGTAAAGCGCCAGCATCGGAACGGCGAACACGGTCTGGGTCGCCACGTCGGGAGTCGGAGTGATGATCGCGGCGACGATGAATGCGACCAGCACTGCGTACTTGAATTTCTTGAGTAACCAGCCTTCGGACACCACCCCCAGCCGGGTCAGAAAAAAGATGAGGATCGGGAGCTCGAAGCAGACTCCGAGGCCCAGGATGATCTTCGTGGCCGTCGAGAGGTACTCGTTGATCGTGATGACCGCGTTGAACTGGGTTCCCACTCCCACCAGGAAGCCGACGACCGCCGGGAACGCCTCGAAGTAGCCGAACGCGCATCCCGTCAGAAAGAAGAAGACGCTCGCGAGGAGGAACGGAATCGCGAAGCGCTTCTCCCGCCGGTAGAGCGCGGGCGCGATGAACAGCCACAGCTGCCAGAGGATCACGGGCGAGGCGAGAATCAATCCGCCCAGGAGCGCAACCCGGAAATAGAGCAGGAACGGCTCGGTGAGCGTCGTGTACGAAAGGTTCTGGCCGGGCGGCAGGAAGCGGCGGACCGGCTTCGCGAGGATTTCGAACAGCAGCGGCGCCTTCGTCCACGCGACCGTGAACGTGATGGCGAGCGCGATCAACGAAACGATCAGGCGGCGGCGAAACTCCTCCAGGTGCTCGAAGAACCCCATCCGGGGAAGCTCTTCGTTTTCGTCCTTGAGCCTCCGTTCTTCCAGCGCTCCTTCCGGTTCCGGCCCGGCGGGACCGACGAGTCTCACCGCTCCACGCCGCTCTCCCCGGCGGGACTCTTCAAGACGGCCGGATCGACCCGGGGGGCGGAGCCGCGGTGCCTTCGGGAGAGGCTTCCCCGGCCGGCGCCGCGGCGACAGAAGCCGCGGCGGAACCGGCGGCGGAGCCCGCCGCCGACGACGCGATCGTGTTCCGAAGCTCCCCCGCCTGCTGGCGAACCGAGGAAACCTCGTCCTGGACTGCGGAGACGTGTTGCTTTCCCTGCTCGATCTCGTCCTCGATCGTGCGTTTCAGGTCCTCCGACGCCCGCTTGAACTCGGCGATGCCGCGTCCGAGCGAACGGCCGAGCTCCGGCAGCTTCTTCGGCCCGAAAACGAGGAGAGCCACCAGAAAAATCAGGACGAGTTCGGGCATTCCAATAGGGCCAAACATGTTTGTGTACTCCGTGAGGGATTCTACGCCGGTCCAGTCCGCGGCGCCCGTTCGGCGGACGGCGGACCGAAACCTTCGAATCGGAGCCCGATCTCTCCATGTCACAATGGCCGCTTCAGGAGGAACCGAGTGAGTCCAAGCCGTTCCCGACTCGTCATCGCCGTCGCCCTTCTCGCAGCATCGACCCTCGCGGGAGGAGCCTTCACGGCGATCCTCTTCGCCTCGCCGGAGCGCGAGGGCCCGCCCCTGGACGAATACGCCGACATCCTGACGACGCTGTCCGAGTGGTCGCCCCAGGCGATCGCGCCGGATCAGTTCGTCTACGCGTCGATCCACGGAATGCTTTCCCGGCTCGATCCCCACACCGCCTTCCTGGAGCCGGAGGACTTCTCCGCGATGCGCGAGAAGCAGCAGGGCTCGTTTTTTGGCCTCGGGATCCAGATCCAGAAGCGGATGGGGCGGATTACGGTCATCGCCCCGATGGAAGGAACACCCGCCTACAAGCTCGGGATCCGGGCGGGCGACGTCATTACGCACATCGAGGACGAGGAGATCAAGGAAGACGTCTCGACCGACGAGGTCGTTCGCAAGCTGCGCGGGCCCAAGGGCAGCCAGGTCACGATCACGATCCGGCGCGCCGGGATCGACGAGCCGCTCCGGATGACCATCACTCGCGCCGAGATCCCGACTTTCTCGGTGCGTTACGCCTTCATGATCGCCCCGGAGACCGGTTACCTGCTGCTCGCCGACTTCACCCACACGTCGAGCCGCGAGTTGAAGTCCGCGATCGAACGGCTCGAGAAGCAGGGAATGAAGAGGCTCCTCCTCGACCTGCGGGGAAACCCGGGCGGGGTCCTCGATCAGTCGGTGGACGTCGCCGACGTGTTCCTCGAAAAGGGATCGAAGATCGTCTACACGCGCGGCCGGACCAGCTCTTCGGCGCAGGACTACCTGGCTCCCGGTGACGGCCTGCACTTCGACAGGCCGCTCGTCGTCCTCGTGAACCGCGGCTCCGCCTCCGCGTCGGAGATCGTCGCCGGCGCCATTCAGGACCACGACCGCGGGTTGATTGTCGGCCAGCGGACCTGGGGCAAGGGGCTCGTCCAGAGCGTCTACACGCTGCCCTACGGCGCCGGCCTCGCCCTGACGACCGCGAAGTACTACACGCCGTCGGGACGCTGGATCCAGAGGGATTTCAGCGACCTGCTCGCCTATGTGAACCCGGAGGACTCCGATACTCCGGGCGAGGAGCCCGAACCCTCCAAGAAGGAGGGGGAGGTGTTCTACACCGACGCGGGACGCGTCGTGTACGCGGCCGGGGGAATCACGCCCGACGTGCTCGTCAAGAACAACCGCGACTCGAAGCTGCTGACGCAGCTCCTCGCCCGCAACCTGCCCTTCAACTTCGCGGTCAACTGGCTCGTCAAGCACCCCGACGTGACCCGGGACGTGACCGTAACGCCGGCCACCCGGGACGAGTTCTTCCGCTTCGCGGAAGCGTCGAAATTCTCGACCGCGGGCGAGTTGAAACGCACCTGGACCGAAGATCCGAACCGCGACCTCCTGGACCTCGCGATCCGCGTCGAGCTGGTCAACGCGAAGTATGGACTGGAGGCAGGTTGGGCGGTCCGCGCGACCGGCGACGCCCAGGTGCAGAAGGCGTTGACCATGTTCGGCGAAGCCCAACGGATCGCGGCTCTGCCCAAGAAGAAGAATCCGGCTCGCGCTTCGCGGGCGAGCTGACCGCGGCCGGGCCGCGGAACCCCTCGGCCGATCCCGGTCGGATTACCGGTGCGTCAGCGTGTTGTTGTTGACGACGAACTTCCGGCGCCCGATCTCTGTCCGCCGCGGCGTCCCGAACGTCGAATCGACGACGTAGATCACGAGGTCGTGCTCCGAGTCGGAGAGGCGCGTCGTGTCGAGCTGGAACGCAAAGCCGACGCTGCTCGAGGGCGCCCTCGGTTCCGCGCGCGGGACGTCCGGCCGCGACAGCCCGTACGTCGCGTTGCCGACGACCTGGCCGTCCACGTCCACTTCGATCCTCTGCACGCCGTTGAAGTCGAACGCCCAGCCGAACACGGTGAAGATCCCGTTGATGAACTGATAGTCCGACGGGGTGTCGATGTATCCGACCGCCGGGAAGTCCGCGCCGGTCGGGTCGCAGAGGACGTCGACCGACATGGCGCCGATCTGAGTGAGCGCTTCCTCCTCGTCCCCGACGCGCACCGCCAGAGTGTGCTTGCCGGGCAGGACGCAGCCGACGATACTTCCGGTCGGCAGCACGATGGAGATCAGCCCGGCGGGGCAAGCTGTATCGGTGGTGGCTGTCGTGTTGACCAGACCGAACGAGAAGAGGAAGCCGGCGTTGTCTGCGTTGACGTACCCGGAGTAGCTCCGCGCGACGTCGGGCCGGTTGATGCCGTAGCAGTTGACGAGGGCGCCGGTCGCGGTCTGGACGCAGTCCGTGCGGGTGTTCGCCAGGATTGCCCCGTCCAAGAGCAGCTCGACGTAGGACACCTGGCCGTGGTCGAGTCGGGCCCCGACGTCGAGCGCCCACCCCGCCACGATGTTGGACAGCACGAATGCGCAAACGTCGGGCGTACAGGGAGACGGGATCCCCACGTCGATCGTCGTGCAGGAGAGGGTGGCCTTGTCGAGCGGGAAGTCGATCTGGCCGAAGGGCGGCAGATTGGCCCCGTTGTTGATGATCTGGACGGTCCGGGTCCCGATGACCCGGGAGGCGCCCAGGTTGTCGGTCACGCGCACGGCGAGCTGATGGACGCCGTTCACGAGCTTCGTCGTATCGATGTTCGCCTGGAAGCCGGTATACAGCGAGTTGGGCACGTCGGGAAACGCCGCGGCGACGTCGGGCCGCGTCGTCCCATAGATTGCGGTCGAGGGGAGCCCGCGACCCACGGCACCCGCGACGATCTGTCCGTCCATCAGGAAATCGATGTGATCGACGTCCTCGTTGTCGAGGGCCCACCCGGAGACCGGAAACGAGCCGTTCGCCCCTTCCACCCCGGCCGGCCCGGGGATGTCGATGTAGCCGAACGGCGCCTGGTTGACGCTGTTGTCCACGATGACGGTGGTCGGTCCGATGATCGTGGTCACCTGGCTCGATTCGGTGACTCGAATCGTGATCGCATGCGGTCCGTCCGGAAACCGGCTGGCGAGGAAGGACGAGACGTAGCCCGGATTCGGAGTCGCGCTGTTGAAGTAGGTCGGAAAGACCTCGAGGACGTCGGCCCGTGGAAGGTTCGTGTCGGCGCGGTTGGCCAGGGTTCCATCGACGAGCAGCTCGATCTTGTCGATCGCGTTGAAGTCGAGGACCCAGCCGGTGACCTTGACGACGCCCGAAACTCTCTGACCCGGCGTCGGCTGATCGATCACTCCGATCGGCTGAGCCGAGGCACAGGGCGCGAGCAGCCAGGCCCCCGCGACAAGAAGCGCCAGGAGCCCGGGCGACTTCCTAAGCATGCGTTTCCTCCCGAAAATTTAAGAAAAGAATGAGTAAATTGGGGCGGAAAGTCAAGCTCCGTCAGAACTTCGCCTCATTTTTTTCGGCGGGGAGATCGCTTGGATGCTAAAAGCATCGCAGACGGAAGGATTGGCGTGAGGAACATTCGGCCGGCGTCGGCGACGCCCCGGGTGCGGGAGCGCAGACCTTGAAACGGGCGCTCAACTCGCGGGCCGTGCAGATCGGCATCTCCGTGGTCGTCACCGCGCTCCTGCTGGCGTTTTTCCTCCGCGGGCTGCATCTCGCGGAGATCGGGCGCCAGATCGCGTCGGCCTCTCCAGCCTGGCTGCTCGCGAGTCTCGTGATGGGGATCGCGACGTTCCTTCTCCGGGCGGTGCGCTGGACCTGGCTCCTCCGACCGGTCGCGAGGGTTCCCTTCTATCCCGCGTTCGTCGCCACCGCCTTCGGCTTCGCCGCGAACAACCTGCCGGGCAAGGTCGGAGAGATTCTCCGGCCGGCCCTCCTCGCGCGGTCGCGGAGACTTCCCTTCTCGCCGCTGCTCGCCTCGGTGCTGCTCGAGCGGGTCTTCGACGGCGCCGCGGTGGTCTTCTTCTTCCTGATCGCGGCCGCGACCGGTCTCCCGAGCTCGCGCGGCGTCGGAAAGCTCGTCGTTCCCGCCCTGCTTCTTCTCGTGCTCGTGGCGGCGGTCCTTTTTTCCGTGTTTCGTCGCGGCGCGACCGAACGATTTCTCGAGAGGCTCTGGCGCCGGCTGCCGGAAAGGTTTCAGCCCCGGGCGCGCTCGTTCGCCGAAACGTTCGTGGACGGCTTCGCCTCGCTCAAGAGCCCGAGGCTCCTCCTCCTCGTGACCGCCGGGTCGCTCGCCATGTGGCTCGTCATCAACGTACAGATCTACGCGGTCCTTCGGGCGTTTCATCTCGAGCTTCCCTTTTCGGCGAGCTTCGTCGTGACTGCGGCCGCCGTTCTCGGTCTCATGTTTCCGACCCCCGGAGGTCTTGGCTCTTACCACGTGGCGGTCCAGCTCGCGTTGACCGACGTGTACGGCGTCGCGCGGGATCCTGCGTCCGGAGTCGCGGTCGTCGCGCATGCGATCTCTTTCATACCGATCACGCTCATCGGGATCACGCTCTTCGCGATGACCCCGGTGCGCGTCCGGAAGCTCGAGGAGCTCGCGGAGACGCGCGAGAATCCGGTACCTCGCGCCATAATGGAGGAGTGAAGTGCCCTTTCTGCGGCGCCGTGGACGATCGCGTCGTGGACTCGCGCGAGAGCCGCGAGGGAGAAGTGATCCGCCGCCGCAGGGAATGCGAGTCCTGCGGTCGCCGTTTTACGTCCTATGAGACGATCGAGGAAATCCCCTACATGGTCGTCAAGAAGGACGGCCGGCGGGAAAGTTTCGATCGGAAGAAGCTCCGCGCCGGACTCGTGAAGGCCTGCGAGAAGCGGCCCGTCGCTCCGGCGCAGCTCGATGCGATCGTCGACGAAGTCGAGACCCTTCTCCACGACACCGAGGAACGCGAGATGGCCACCAACGAAATCGGCGCACGTGTGATGGATCACCTCCGCGAGCTCGACAAGGTCGCCTATGTCCGGTTCGCCTCCGTGTATCGAAAATTCGAGGACGTGGACGAGTTCCTGCGCGAGTTGAAGAACCTGCTCGGGCGCGCCGACGCGAAGGCGGCCCCGTGAGCTCGACTTTCGAGCGATGCGGCGATTGAGATTCTTCGGACCGATGGTCGAACTTTCCCGCCTTCAACGCGAGGTCAATCGGCTCTTTTCCCTCTTCGTCGAAAGCAACAACCCGGTGGTCTCGCCGGCGTCGGCCTGGGATCCGAGCGTCGACATCGTCGACGACGGCGAGAGAATCCGTGTTCTCTTCGAGCTCCCGGGCGTCGAGGCCGCGGACGTGAAAGTGAGCGTCCGCGGACGCGTGGTGACGGTGCGCGGGACCAAGAGGGGCAAGAAGCGGCCGCGTGAGGGCATCCGCTTCTTCTGCATGGAGCGCTACTTCGGCTCTTTCGTGAAGTCGGTGCCTCTGCCGAGGCCGGTCAACTCCCGGCAGGCGAAGACCCGGCTCTCCCGGGGGCTGCTCGAAATCGTGCTGCCCCGCGTCCCCGACCTGCGCGAAAAGGAGCACGAGATCCTGGTCAAGAGCGAGGAGGAAAGCTAAACCGTGGTGGATCTCGAAGAAAAAGGCGAGGTCGCCGAGCGCGAGACCGACCTCCCGATTCCCGACATCCTCCCCGTCCTGCCTCTGAAAGACGTGGTCGTCTTCCCGTACATCATCCTGCCGCTCTCCGTATCGCGAGAGAAATCGATCAACGCCGTCGACGCCGCCCTCGCCGAGCAGCGGATCATCATGCTGGTCGCGCAGAGGAGCGCGCAGACCGAGATGCCCCGGCTGCCGGACCTGCATACCGTCGGAACCGTCGCGGCGATCATGCGGATGTTGAAGCTCCCGGACGGTCGCACCCGCCTGCTCGTCCAGGGCGTCACGCGCGCGCGGATCGACTCGGTTCTCTCGGAAGAGCCTTACCTGAAGGTGAAGATCACGCGCCTGGAGGAGTCGGAGCCCGGGAAGGAGATCCCTCCCGAGCACGAAGCACTCGTGCGGAGCGTGAAGCAGAACCTCGAGAAGTCCGTGACGCTCGGCAAGAGCATCTCGCCCGAGGTGATGGTGATCGCGGCGAACCTCTCCGACCCCGCGCGGCTCGCCGATCTGGCGGCCTCGAACCTGGAATTGAAGCTCGAGGACGCGCAGCGGATCCTCGAGTCGACCGACCCGATCGAGCGGCTCCGGCTCGTCAACGAGAACCTCGCGCGCGAGATCACGGTGCTCTCGATGCAGCAGGAGATCTCGACGCAGGCGCGGGGCGAGATGGACCGTTCGCAGCGGGAGTACTACCTCCGCCAGCAGCTGCGCGCGATCCAGCAGGAGCTCGGTGAAGGCGAGGAGCTGTCCGAGGAGCTCGAAGGGTATCGGCGAATCGTCGCGGAGAAAAAGATCACCGCCGAGGCCGCCGCCGAGATCGAGAAACAGATCAAGCGGCTCGAGAGGAGCCATCCCGATTCCGCCGAGACCGCGATCATCCGGACCTATCTCGACTGGATGACCGGGTTGCCGTGGGGGACTTTTTCCGAGGACGCCGGCGACATCGACCGCTCCCGGAAAATCCTGGACGAGGACCACTACGACATCGAGAAGGTCAAGGAGCGGATCGTGGAGTTCCTGGCGGTCCACGCGTTGAAGAAGACGTTGAAGGGGCCGATCCTCTGCTTCGTGGGACCTCCGGGCGTTGGAAAGACTTCTCTCGGCCGATCGATCGCGCGGGCGCTCGACCGAAAGTTCGTTCGCCTCTCACTCGGCGGCGTGCGCGACGAGGCGGAGATCCGCGGACACCGCCGCACGTACGTCGGCGCGATGCCCGGACGCATCATCCAGGGAATCCACCAGGCCGGGACGTCGAATCCGGTGTTCATGCTCGACGAGATCGACAAGATCGGAGCGGACTACCGGGGAGATCCGAGCTCGGCGCTCCTCGAGGTCCTCGACCCGGAGCAGAACTTTTCCTTCCGCGATCACTACCTCGGGGTGACGTATGACCTTTCTCGCGTTCTCTTCATCGCGACGGCGAACATCCTCGACCCGATCCAGCCCGCTTTCCTCGACCGGATGGAGATCATCCGGCTCTCCGGGTACACCCTCGAGGAAAAGCTCGCGATCGCCAGGCGACACCTGATCCCGAAACAGATGGACGAGAATGGAGTCACCGAGGTGAACATTGAGTTCACCGACGGCGGAGTACGGAAGATCATCGAGGCGTACACGCGCGAGGCGGGGCTGCGCAATCTGGAGCGCGAGATCGGCGCCATCTGCCGGAAAGTCGCGGTGGCCGTCGCGAAGGGGAAAACTCGGCGTTATCGAATCACGGCGGCGTCCGTCGAGAAAATGCTCGGCGCAATCAAACACTTCTCCGACGAGCTCCTGAAGAAGGACCAGGTGGGCGTCGCCACCGGCCTCGCGTGGACCTCGGTCGGCGGCGACATCCTCTTCGTCGAGGCCCTCGCGGTGCGCGGAAAGGGCGGGCTCCGGTTGACGGGTCAGCTCGGCGACGTCATGAAAGAGTCGGCACAGGCGGCGATGTCGTACGCGCGCGCGCACGGCGGCGACCTCGGGATCCCGGCGGACTTCTTCGAAACGCACGACGTCCACGTCCACGTCCCGGAAGGCTCGATCCCGAAGGACGGCCCCTCCGCCGGAATTACCATGGCGGCGGCGATGATCTCGGCGTTTACCCACCGGAAGGTCCGGCGCGACGTGGCGATGACCGGCGAGATCACGCTGCGCGGCGAAGTCCTTCCGATCGGGGGAGTCAAGGAGAAGGTGCTGGCGGCGCGGCAGGCGAAGTTCACGACGGTCATCCTGCCGAAGCTGAACCGCCGCGACGTGCTCCAGACGAGCTCGCGAGTTCTCCACGGCATGACCTTCCGGTACGTCGAAAACGTGGAAGAGGTCCTCGCGATCGCGCTCCTGCCGTTCGAGCCCGAGTCCGTCGAACCGGAGGCGGAGCGCACCGGCCCACCGCCCGTCCCCGAGGGACGAGAGATTCCCGTTCAGCCGGAAGAGCCGCCGGCGCGCCCCCCGCAACCGGTCGCGCGGGCCCGACGTAAGTCTTCGTCATAATCCCGGCCCATGAGGGCCGAGGATCGCTTCGTCGAGCGTCTCCGCGCCGCGCTCCCGTCCGACGAAGCGCTCCTGCTCGGTCCCGGCGACGACGCCGCGGTCGTGCAATGCGCGGCCGGACCGCTCATCGTCTCGACCGACACGCTCGTCGAAGACGTCGACTTCCTGCCCGGAGAGGACCCGAAGCGACTCGGCCGGCGCGCCGTGTCGGTCGGCCTCTCCGACCTCGCCGCCATGGGTGCGTGGCCGGAGTTCTTTCTCCTGACGATCGGGTTCCCCGATTCCGCGCGGGAAGATCTCCCTCTCGTTCTCGCTCTCGCCGCGGCGAAGCGCGCCCGGGAATTCGGCGCGCGTCTCGCGGGAGGCGACCTCTCGCGAGCCGCGGAAGTTTTTCTCTCGACGGCGATCTGGGGCCGCCCGTCCGGCGAAGTCCTCAAACGCTCCGGAGCGCAGCCCGGCGACGGCATCTTCCTGTCCGGCTGGCCGGGAGACGCCGCCGCGGGACTCGCGATCGCTCGCGCGCGCGCCGGCGTCGAACCGACGTCGAGGGCAGGCGACTGGACGCCGGAAGCCCTCGCTCCCATGGACGAAACCGCTCTTCTCGCCGCGTATCGCGATCCGGAGCCGCGGCTGCCGCTCGGTCGAGGGCTCGCTTCCCAGGACCTGGCGACCGCGGCGATCGACGTCTCTGATGGCGTGGGCACCGACGCGGGGCGCCTCGCTCGCGCTTCCGGAGTCCGGCTGGTGATCGAGAGCGATAGCCTTCCGCTCTCCCCCGCTCTCCTCGCCTTTGCGCGTCTCGCCGGACGCGATCCGGTCGAGATGGCGGTCGGGGGCGGGGACGACTACGAGCTCCTCTTCACCGTTTCCGCCGGCAAGACCGGTCGATTCGCGGACCCCCCGCCCGAGTGGGGCGTTCCCGTTCGCCGCATCGGCCGCGTGGAATCGGGCGCCGGGGCCTTCCTCGAGGACGAACGGGGACTGCGGCCGATCGACGAGCTCGGTTACGATCATTTCGGAGTCCCGCGATGAACTGGCAGACTCCGCGCGCATTCCGGCGGCGACGCCTCCATCCCTTGAAGCTTTCGCGGAGGTTGAAGGTCCTGCTCGCGGATCTGCTCGGGCGGGAGGAATCCCCGGAACGGGTCGCCGCCGCGATCGCGCTCGGTATCGGCGTCGGGTTCTCGCCGTTCCTCGGAGTCCATTTTCTGATCGCGATCGGGCTCGCATTCCTCTTTCGACTGAACCGAATCGACGCGTTGCTCGGTCAGTTCGTCGGAAACCCGTGGACGCTCCCGCCCGTGTACGCCGCCGGGTACGCGCTCGGCCGCAAGCTTCTCCGGTACTCCCGCCGGAGAGTTCCCGACCTGCCGTGGGATCGGCTGCTCCACCGCGATTTCTGGCACGCGTTCACGGGAACCGCTCTGCGACCTCGACTCCTTTCCTTCCTCGTGGGGACGCTCGTCCTGGCGACTCTCATCGGCCTGGCGGCCTACTTCGTCGTTCGCGCCGTGCTCGGGGTCTACCACCGCCGGCATCCGCGCGTGGCCGAGCGGGCTCGACGGAGAAAGCGTCACCGCCGGGATGCCCGGCAGGCTCGGATTCGAGAGCTCTGAGCGACTTCTCGACCGCCGCAAACCGGGATCGATACGACGAATCCCGGGTCGCGATCGAAAGGAGCCGATCGAAGTCGGCCGGCGAACGCGTCAGGCGAAAGATCGCCTCGGCCGCGATCCCTTCGGCGAACCTCTTGCCGCGGCGCCGGCTCGTGTCCGCGAGGAGCCGAAGAGCCGTCACGTCCCGCGGACGGCGGCGGAGGACCTCCCGCGCCTCGCGACGCGCTTCCGTGATCCTTCCCCGGTCGAAGAGCCATTGCGCGTAGCCGAGGCGGAACGTGGCGCCGTGCTTCGCGAGCGCGATCGCGTGCCGCCAGTCCGCTTCGGCGGTCGGCCGACCGAGGCGCGAGCGGACGATCGCCAGCCGGTAGGCGAGCGCCGTCGACTTCGGATTCTTCGCGAGCCCTTCCGCATAGGCGCCCTCGGCGCCGGACCAGTCCTCGCGAAGCTCCCGCACGAATCCCAGGTGGAAAAAACCGTTCTCGTAGGTCGGCGCGACCGCGAGCGACTGGAGGAACGACTTCTCCGCTTCCGCCAGGTTTCCGAGCCTCTGCTCCACGAGGCCCTTGCCCGCCCAGGCGTCGAAGAACTTCGGATAGATCCGGGTCGCGCGGGCATACTCCTCGAGCGCGACGGAAAGACGAGCCTTCTCCGCCGACACCCACCCGAGGTTGTAGTGGGCCTTGGCGCTCTCGGGAGAGGTTCGGACCGTCTCGGTGAAGAGAGTCTCGTCGTCCTTCCAGACCGGATTTCGCACGACGGTCCGAGCCGCGAACGCGAGCGCGACGGCGAAGAGGAGCCAGACGCGCCGGTGCGATAGCACTGCCGCCCCCCGCGCCCTCCCGAGGATCGCCGTCGCTAACACCAGCACAAAGCCGGCCGACGGAAGGTACGCGAGACGTTCCCCGAAGATCGTGCCGATCGGGAAGAACAGGTTCACCGTCGGGGCGAACGCGACGGCGAAGAAGAGGAACCCGAGCGACATCTCGGGCTGATCGCGCAGCCTTAACACACTCGCGACCAGGAGAGCGGCGAGGAGAAAGAGCGCAGCGATCCCGGGGACGTCGAACCCGTGGCGGACCGGGATCGACCAGGCGGATTCGTCGGCGGAGAGACGCAGCGGGACGAGCAGCCGTCCGACGTAGCGCAGAAGGATGGCCGCGGCGTTCGACACGCGTTCGCCCGCCGGGAGCGGGGCAAGCGGGTTCTCCAGCTCGAAGATCCGGAAGATCCGGGCCTTCAGGAATCCGCCGAGCACCCACCGCCGCAGAAGGAAGCTCGCCGTGAGCAGCACCGCGGAGCCGGCGTACAACGGGAGACCGAGGCGAAACGCCCGGACCAACCTCCGCCGGAGGGATCCCTCTTCGAGCCGGCAGAAAGCCAGAAACGCCAGGGCCGGGGCCACTGCGGCGCTCTCCTTCGCCAGGACGCCGAGCGCGTAAAAGAGGAGCGCAATCGCGATGAGACGAATGCGGCCGCGCTCCCGGCGGCGGATCTCGAGCGCGGCCAGCAGAAACCCGAAGACGAACGCCGCCGCGAGCGTCTCGCCCCGGCCGACGAGGCTCGTCACCGCCTCGACGTGAATCGGATGCACCGCGAAGAGAAGCGCCGCTCCGAAGGCCGCGGTGGCGGGCACCTGGAGCCCGGCGAGGAACCGGGCGAAGAGGATCGTGACGAGAGCGTGGAGCGCCACGTTGGCGATGTGAAACCCGAGCGCTTCGCCGTCGTGGATCCACCACTGCACCGCGTACGAGACGAGGAGCACCGGGCGGTACCCGGTGCCGAGCCCGCGCGGGCCGCCGAAGTAAGGCGTCGTGAAGATCGACCCGATGCCGGCCGGCCCGTGGATCCGGACGTCGTCCCGAATGATCGCTTTGTCGTCGTAAGTGAAATTGCCGGTCAACCCGTTCGCGTAACAGACGAGGCACGCGGCGAGGAGGAGAAGAGTCTCGGTTCGATGCGCCCGTTCCGCACGCCGGTGGTTGGTCTCCATCCGGCGGCGAACTCTACTTTGGAGCCGGGACTCCTTTCGGACCCGCGACGCGAGACCTTGGACTCGGGACGGCGAGCCCCTTCATCAGGTAGAGGAGCGCCTGCCGCGAGAGCCCGAGATCGCGGGCGGCGCGGCTGCGGTTGCCGCCCGACCGTTCCAGGGCTTCCCGCACGATCCGCCGGCGGTGGGCGGCGATGCGCGAGCGATAGTCGCCGGCGGCGCCTGCCGCCCGCAATCCCGGTCGGATCGAGGCCGGGAGGAGTTCCGAGGAGACCGCTCCGCCCGACTCCGCGAGCGCGGCCGCCTGGCACATCGCGTTCTGCAGCTCCCGGACGTTGCCGGGCCACTGGTGCGCCAGCAGGAGCTTCTGCGCTTCCGGCGTCAGGCGCAGCGGGCCGCGCGCGAACTCTTTCGCAAAGCGGTCGAGGAAGTGCCGGGCGAGGAGGAGTGCGTCACGGCCGCGGTCTCTCAGAGGCGGCAGCGCGATGATCGCCACGTGGAGGCGGTAGTAGAGATCTTCCCGAAAGCGCCCCGCCTCGACTTCCTTCACGAGATCTCGCGATGTGGCGGAGACGACCCGGACGTCGACGGCGCGCGCCCGGTTCTCTCCGACGCGCCGGAGCTCCCGCTCCTGGAGCGAGCGTAGCACCTTCGCCTGCAGCGACAGGCCGAGGTCGCCGATCTCGTCGAAGAAGATCGTTCCACCCGATGCCTCCTCGAGCAGGCCCCGGCGGTCCCGCTCCGCTCCCGTGAACGCCCCGCGCACGTGACCGAACAGCTCGCTCTCGAGGAGCGCCGCGGGAATCGCCGGAACGTTCACCGACACGAAGGGACCTCCCGATCGGGGCGAGAGCGTGTGGACCGCGCGGGCAGCCGCCTCTTTGCCGCTTCCCGATTCGCCCAGCACGAGAACGGTGACGTTCTGCGGAGCGAACCGGACGAGGCGCCGGAAGGGCTCGCTCATCGAGGCGTCCGTCGTCACCACGCCGACACGGCGCCATCCCTCCGCGAAATCCGAAGGCGCATCGAAACCGTCCCCGCGGTAGAGGAGCGTCTCCAGAAGGAGGGCGATCGGAGCAAAGACCTCTTCGCCGACCGGCGGCGCGAGCGCCAGCTCGAACCGCGCGCCACCCGCGTCGAGCGCGCGGCGCTCGACCTCGCAGCCGTGCGGCTCGCCCAGTCGAACGACCTCACGGCCCTCGCCATCCAGGATCGAGAGCGCCTCGAGCCCGAGCGCGGACAGCGGCGCTTGCTTCTCCCCTCCCGACGCCGCCGCGGCCACCGCGTCGCGGAGGGCGCGCAGGACCTCGAGAGGCGGCCCCGCTGCCGAGCCGCCCCGAGAGCCCGCGCTATCCACGTACAAGGATTGTCTCGAGATCACGGAAGAAGTCCGGGTACGACTTCGCGACGCAGCCCGGGTTCTCGATCAAGGCTCCGGGTACGGCGAGCGACAGAAGCGCCGCCGCCATCGCGAGCCGGTGATCGTCGAACGTCGGAAGCCGCACGATTCCGTTCCGGCGACGGGGAGGTCCGGTGATCGAAAGTTCCCCTGCCCGCTCGCCGCCGAGAGCGCCCGCCGCCTGCGCGAGCGTTGCGAGCGCCGCGATGCGATCGCTCTCCTTCAGGCGGAGGTGCCCGATTCCGAGAAAGCGGCTCTCCCCATCCGCGAACGCCGCCAGCGCCGCGAGAACCGGCACCGCATCTGGAAAGTCGCGCGCGGGAACCGAGACCGGGGCGAGAGAACCCCGGTCTGCCCGGGCCCGGATTGCGACGGCATTGCGCTCCGTCGCGACACCCATCGACTCGATCGCGTCGAGGGCGAGAGCGTCGGCGTCGGGGGAAGGCCAGGGCAGACCGGTGACCGAGACTTCCCCTCCCGCGATCCCGGTCGCCGCGAAGAACGGAAGCACGGAGGACCAGTCTCCCGGCACTTCGTAGGAGCGCAGGGCAACATTCCCGCGTTCGACCTCGATCTCGCCGGAGGTGCCGCGCCGGACGGCGTGGCCGAACTCCGCGAGCGTCCGGAGCGTCGTCTCGACGTAGGGGGCCGAGGCGACCGGCCCTTCCGGGCGCACCGAAAGGCCACCGTCGACCGCGACTCCGGCGAGAAGAAGCGCCGAAAGAAACTGACTCGAGCGGGACGCGTCGACTTCGATGGAGGCCCGTCGGAGACGTCCGCCGCGGATCGAAAGCGGAAGAAAGCCTTCGATGCCGCCCTCCGTCACTTCGGCTCCGGCGAGGCGAAGCGCGGCGAGAAGCTCCCCCATCGGGCGCTCCCGGAGGCGGGGCGAGCCGGTCAGGAGGTAGTGCCCCGGAACCGCGCAGGCGAGGGCCGCCAGGAATCGGGCGGCCGTGCCGGACGCTCCCGCGTCGAGGACGACGTCCGCGTTCCCGGTCCGGCCGAGCGGTCCTCCGACGGCGATGCCGGCGCGCGTCCTGTCGACGACGGCGCCCATCGCCTCGAGACAGCGCGTGAGAGCGCGCGTGTCGTCCGAGTCGAGCGGGCGAACGAGCTCCACCCGCTCGGAAGAAAGCGCCGCGAGGACGAGCGCCCGGTTCGTCGCGCTCTTCGACGGCGGGGCGTGAACGGCTCCGGAGACGGAGCGAACGGGCGGAGAGGCCAGGAAGTCCCGCATCGCGCGGGTCAGATCGCGACGGACTCCGACAGGCCGACGAGGCGCATCGTCCCGTCGTCGGAGACCTCCATCCACCGTCTCTCGTCCACGAAAGCCGGCAGGATCTCGACCCGGCCGCCGTCGACAGTGTCGCTCCACGACCGGTGGAAGTGCCCGAGAAGGAGCACGTCGTAGCCGTCCCGGAACCGGCGCGCCGCGAAGGCGCGGATCATTTCGACCGGCAGGCGGGTCTTGTGCTTGAAGTTCGAGCGGTAAAGCCGGGCCTCGACCTTCCAGACGAAGCGGTTCGCCGCTCTTCGCGGGAGAAAATCGATCGCCCTGCGGGAGATCGGGTTCTTCGAGATCGCCCGCCAGAGACGGTAGGGACGGTCCTCCTCGTTCAGGAGGTCGCCGTGAGTCAGGAGAAACCGCCGGCCGCCCTCCACGAAAGTCTCCTCGTCGCAGACCTCGCGAAACTTCGATTCGACGTAGGAACCGCGCAAGAAGAAGTCGCGGTTGCCCTCGACGTAGGTCACCGGTACGCCGGCGGCGCGGAGACGGTCGACGGCCTCCAGAAACCGGGCGATCGCGGGGGTCTCGAACTTCGGGTGGGCGATGAAGAAATGGAAAATGTCACCCAGGAGCGAGATGGACGTCGCTCCCCGCCGGCGGGCCTCCTCGAGGGCCTTTAAAAAAGGTCCCTCGTCGCCCTTCTCCCGGCCCACGTGACAGTCCGCGAAGACAGCCCTCACACAATCCCCATCGGCGCGGAAAGATAGCCTAAAGAAGAGTTTTCGACCTGTGGCGGCCTTCCGCGGGATTATTCGGGGGCTAGCGACGGTATTCTGTTTGTCGTCGAAATCGCGAACCTTTCGGGGGATAAATGCTCCGTCACCAGGTCCTTCGGCTCTCGATTGCCGTCTCTCTCTCTCTCTCCCTCTCCCCCGCCGCCCGGGCGCTTCGTCCGGTTTCCGCGCAAGAGGCGCCGAAGGCCAACGCGAAGCTCCTCCGCGCGCTCGCGGAGGGGGCCGAAGAGGTCCGGGTGATCGTTGGCGTCTCCGACGGCACGCCTTCCGCGCGGGCGCTTCTCGAGCGGCCGGACCCGGCGGGCGAGCCGGCCCGGCGCATCCGCCGGTTGGACGCCCAGAAGCGGCTCGCCGGAGACCTCCCGCAGAACGAATTCCGGGTCCGGCACTACGCCGAGAGCTTCTCTCTCCTCTCCGGAAGCGCCACGCGAGACGGCGTCATCCGGCTCGCGAACCGGCCCGACGTGGCCTGGGTCGCGCTCGACGAGACCCGCCGGCGCTTTCAGACCAGCCCGCAGGCTTCGCAGACGCTCATCCGCAGCGATGCGGCGAACGCCGCCGGCGTCACCGGGGCCGGCCAGACGGTCGCCGTCCTCGACACCGGCGTGGACTACACGGTGTCCGCCCTCGGTGGGGGCGGATTCCCCAACGCGAAGGTCATCGGGGGAATGGACACCGCGGACGAAGACAACGACCCCATGGACTGCGACGGCCATGGGACGTCGGTCTCTGCGATCATCGCCGGGCCGAACGGCGTCGCTCCGGACGCGAAGATCGTGGCGATCAAGGTCTTCGCGTCGACCGACACGACCAACTCGACGTGCAAGGACACGGCGTTCGTCTCCGACATCATCCAGGGAATCAACTTCGCCATCTCGCACAAAGCGGACCTTCGTATCGGCGCGATCAACATGAGCCTGGGCGCCGAGCCCGACGATGCGACGGACCAGGGCTATTGCGACACTTCGGAGCCGGCGGAGGCGGCGGCAATCGACTCCGCCGTCACCGCCGACATCGCGGTCGTCGTCGCCGCGGGCAACGGGCTGTTCACTCACTCACTCGCGGCGCCCGCCTGCATCTCCTCGGCGATCTCGGTCGGGGCGGTGTATTCGCTGTCGTCCGCTCTCGTCCGCTGGAGCGACTGCACGGACCAGCCCGTGACGCCGGACCTGGTGACGTGCTTCTCCGACTCGAATACGAACCTTTCCCTGCTCGCTCCGGGAGCCTTCTGGAGCACGGTCGGCAAGGGGGGCCGGATCGTTCCCAACTTCGGCGGCACGTCGGCGTCGACCCCGGCGGCTTCGGGGTCGATCGCGCTCGTGCGCCAGGCGCGGCCGGACTTGACCGCCTTCGGAGCGCTCGGGATCCTCCGGTCGACCGGGAGTCCCGTCACCGACCCCCGCAACGGGATCATCACGCCGCGCGTGGACACGCTCGCCGCCGTACAGCTCGCGGTGGGGCGGTTCGGCGGCTTCGTCGGCGGTCCCGTGGCCATTCCCGACGGGACCGGATCGGCCTCGGCGACCGCGACGATCTCGGGGCTCACGGGCTCGATCGCCAGCGTGCAGGTCTGGGTCGAGATCGACCATCCGGACCCGCGGGAGCTGCGCCTGCGACTGACGGGACCCGATGGAACCTCGGTCCTTCTCCACGACCGCACCGGCGCGCTGCAACAGCCGATCAACGCCGTCTACGGGCGGACCGACGTGCCGGCACAACCCCTTTCCACTTTCCAGGGAAAAGGGGCGAACGGCACATGGACTCTGACGGTCGAGGACCTGGTCGCCGGGTCGACCGGTCGGATTCGAAACTTCTCCATCACGATCGTCCCGGGTCAGCCGGTCGTGCCGATCCCGGCGCAGACCGATGGCAGCGTGCTGCCGGTGGTGGGGCGCGTCCAGGGGACCAAGTTCTTTCTGTCCGACGTTCGCCTCTACAACCCCACCGCGGCGACGAAGAGCTTCTCGCTCTACTACGTCCCGGTCGGTCAGAGCGGAGCGACCGCCGTCCGAGCGACCCGCACGGTGGGCGCCGGCCAGGTTCTCGCGCTGAACGACATCATCTTTTCGGAGTTCGGCTTCGACTCATCGATCGGCGAGGTGACGATCGCGGCGAGCGATCCGGCGTTCATCGCCACGAGTCGCGCCTATACGCAGAGCACGAACGGCACTTTCGGGCAGTTCGTCCCCGGATTCCGCAGCACGACCGGGCTCTCGTTCGGCCAGGGCCGCGCCAGCGCCAACGGTTTCCGAAAAGACTCGCAGTTCCACACGAACGTCGGATTCACGGAAGTCTCAGGCGCGCCGGTGACCGTGCGGATCGATCTCCTCGACGGCAACGGCGCCCTGCTCTCGACGACGACACGCGACGCCGCCGCCAACCAGACGCTGCTGATCACCGACATCATCGGTGACCGGGGCCTCGGCGCGACGGCGAACTTCCGGGTCGACTTCACGGTGACCAGCCTGACCGGCCGCGTCGTGCCGTTCGGGATCCTGATCGACGACGCGACCGGCGACGGTCTTTTCGAGCCGGCCGGAAACCCCGCCGCGTCTTCGGCCGACGTCATCGTGACCCAGGCCTCGTTCGCGCAGGGGAACAACGACACGTTCTTCAAGACGAACCTGTACGTGACGAACGTCGGGGCGAGCCCCGTCACGTTCACGATGTCCCTCATCCCGAGGCTCCTGACCGGGATCCCGGCGCCGCCGGCCGTGATCGTGCTCGCTCCGGGCCAGACGATCGAAAGGCTCGACGTCCTGAATACGCAGTTCGGGCTCCAGGATCCGTCCGCGTCGGGGCTCCGCATCCACCCGACCGGCCCGGCGCAGCTCGTGGTCTCGACGCGGACCTTCGTCCAAAAATTCGGCGGGACGTTCGGCTTCTTCATCCCGGGCCTCTCGGCGTCGTCATCCGGCGTGATCGGCCTCGGGACCGGACGCGTCGCCGCCATCCAGCTCGACCAGTCGAGCGCGGCGACCGGCTCGCGCTCGAACTTCGGCATGGCGGAGATCGGAGGGGCCGACGTTCTGGTCCACGTCACCGTGAAGAGCGGAGACACCGGCACGGCGCTCGGCGCGAAGAGCTATTTCGTTGCCGCGAACACGTCCTTCCAGACGAGCGTGACCGACATCCTGGGTTCGGGCGCCTTCGCCACGAACATCTACCTGCAGTTCGAGCTCGAAGGCGGGGCGGGAAAGATCCTCGCGTACGGGGTGGCGGTCGACAACACGTCGGGCGACGCGATTTACGTTCCCGCTGCACGGGAGCCGTGAGAGGCGGACGCCGGCCGGTTTAGAATCGCCGGCGGATGACTTCCTCCGGCCCTCCTTCGAAGCCGTCGGGGGTGCTCCGGCCCTGGCAGCGGCGGCTCTACCGGATCCTCCTCGTTCCGCTCGGACTGATCGCGGCGAACGCGATCTATCTCGCGGCCTTCACGCGGGACACCGCGTTCTTCTACGCGATGCTGCTCCTGCACCTGGCGCTCGGCATCGCAATCGCGATCCCGTTCTTCGTCTTCGCGATCACCCACGCGAAACGGATGATCCGGATGTGGAACAAGCGGGCGAAGATCGCCGGCCTCGCGATCTTCACGCTCGCCGTCGTCTGCGTCGCCTCCGGGCTCTTCCTGACGTTCCGCGGGGCCACGATCCCGAATCGATTCGTCTGGCTCGCGCACATCGCCTCGATCCCGCTCGCGCTCGTCGCCTTCATCCTCCACCGCCGCGCGCACACCCATCGGCTCCAGTTCCGAAGGCTCTACGCCTGGGGCGGAGCGGTCCTGGTCTTCCTGGCGGCGATGGCGGTCGCCGCGAAGCTCGAAAAGCCGCCGAAGCGGATCGTCAACCGGAACGGCGACACGGTGTTCTTCCCGTCCTCCTCGGAGACGTTCGACCAGGGACTGTTGAACGGGAGCAAGCTCGCGGCAAACTCCTACTGCCGCGACTGCCATCCCGACTCCTTCCACCAGTGGGAGCGCTCCGCCCACCGGTTCTCCTCGTTCAACAACCCGTTCTATCGGAAGAGCGTCGAGCTCATGGCGGACGAGGTCGGGCGCGAGCGAACGAAGTGGTGCTCCGGATGTCACGATCCCGTCGTCCTCTTCACCGGGCAGATGGGCGCCGCCACCCAGGCAAAGTTCTCCTACGACTCGTGGGAGGCCCAGCAGGGCCTGCCGTGCATGGGCTGCCACTCGATCGTCGAGATCAAGGACGTTTCCGGAAACGGGTCCTACGTCATCGAGGAGTCCAAGCAGTACCCGTTCGCGTTCGCGAAAAACGAGGCGCTCCGGGCGATCAACCACCTCCTGATCCGCATGGAGCCCTCGCTCCATCGGAAGACTTTCTTGAAGCCGTTCCACCGCACCCCCGAGTTCTGCTCTTCCTGCCACAAGGTCGCGCTGATCCCCGCTTTGAACGACTACCACTGGATGCGCGGGCAGAACCATTACGACACCTGGTACGACTCGGGCGTCTCGGGCCGGGCGGTCCGATCGTTCTACGACCCCCCGCAGGCCAAGGCCTGTCGCGACTGCCACCTGCCCGCCTTTCGCTCGGCGGAGTTCGGCAACCGCGGCGGTTTCGTTCACGACCACCTCTTTCCCGCGGCGAACACGGCGCTGCCCTTCGTCCGGGGCGATCGGGACACCGAGCAGCGGATCCGGCAGTTCCTGGAGAACAAAGTCCTGACCGTCGACCTCTTCGCGATCCGGCGCGGAGACGACGTCGTCGTTCTCGGCGACCGCCTTCCCGAGGTCGCACCGGGCGAAGTCCTCGACCTCGAGGTGGTGGTTCGGACGCGGGGAGTCGGGCATCCGTTCACCAACGGCACGGCCGACTCGAACGAGACGTGGGTTTCGCTCGAGGGCGCCAACAGCGGCGAGAACTTCTTCCGAAGCGGCGTCCTCGATTCGCAGGGCCGCCTCGATCCCGCCGCGGACCGGCTCTGGACGTACGTCGTCGACCACGAAGGCACGCACATGGATCGCCGGCAGCCGCAGGACATCCACGTCAACCTGTACAACAACGGCATTCCGCCCGGGGCGGCGCGGGTCGTGCACTACCGGGTCCGCGTCCCGCAAGATGCCCGGGGTTCGATCGCGCTCACCGCGGGTGTTCACTACCGGAAGTTCACGCGGGACTACACGAGCTTTTCGCTCGGCGCGGGCTCGCCGTCCCTCCCGGTCACCACGCTCGCGAGTGACTCGATCGAGCTGCCCGTGCGCGGATCGAGCCGGGAACCGGGAAACGGGAGACGGGAAGCGAAGGAACGCGGGAATCCGGACAAGCCGTGGCTCCGCTGGAACGATTACGGGATCGGGCTCTTCCTCCAGGGAGACTTGAAAGGCGCGGCGCGGGCCTGGACGAAGGCCGCTCTTCTCGCGCCGGACAAGCCGGACGGATACCTCAATCGCGCGCGGGCCGAGATCGCGGAGGGCCGGCTCGCCGACGCCACCGCCTCGCTCGCTCTCGCCGAGAAGATCCGGCCGGGCTGGGGGAAGACCGCATTCTTCCGGGCGGTCGTCGCGCGGGACGAGGGGAGGCTCGCAGACGCCGAGTCCGACCTGCGCGCTGTCCTCGCGAAGTTCCCGCTCGACCGCGTCGCCTGGAATTCTCTCGGGCAGGTGCTCTGGCTCGGCGGACGCTTTCGCGAGGCGGCCGCCGCGTACGGGAAGACGCTCGCGATCGATCCGGAGGACCTGAATGCTCACTACAACCTGATGCGGGTCTATCGCGCGGTCGGCGATCGGCGCCTGGCCGCGGTGCACGCCGCGGCCTACAGGAAGTTCAAGGAGGACGAGACCGGGCGCGCCGTCGCCGCGGATCTGCGCCGCCGCGACACCTGGGCGAACCGGGAGTCGCTTCCGATCCATGTCCACGACGAGGCCGTCCCTCCCCCCGCAAACGCGCCCGGCTGGGTCGCCTCGCTCGGGGCGAAGGGTTACCAGACCGATTTCGGATACCTGACGCGCGCTCATCCTCCGATTCGACGCGAGGCGGTCGAACCGGCAGGCGCTCCCTCGCGGAAGGTCAGTTCCTACGCACCTGTGGGGAGGGGTCAACGCTGAATCGCTGAATTCAGCTTTTCCCGCGTCGACTCCGTAGAATGATCGCATGAAGGTGCTGACAGCCATGGTCGTCGACGGACGTCCGGAACTCCCGGAAGGCACGCTCCACGACGGGGACACCGTGACGTTGCTCGTGCCAGACCGAGAAGAGAAGGGATTTCACCTCTCCGACGATCAGCAGGCGGATCTCCGAGCGGCAATCGCGGAGGCGGACCGCGGCGAGACCGTAGACGGCCGCCAGCTCCTGGACGAGCTCAAGCGCTAGAGTCTTGGCGCGGCGGCTGTCGTTGCCCGAGCCGCACGCGAGATTCGCGCAGGCACGGGCACTCGAGGTAATCGTCGGATTGGAGCCTCAGGTCTGAAAGTCACGGCTTGTTTCACGGCGGTAAAATGAGTGCTAACCGAGAGGTGATGCGACGGTGAAAGCGACAGTGGAGGCAGTTTTTGAGGATGGCGTCTTCAAGCCGATCCGACGCCTGGGAATCCCGGAGGGTGAACGCGTCCAGATAACCGTGGAGACGGTCGAGCACGCTCGCGAGGATCCGCTCGAGCTTGCACTACGCGTGTACCAAGGTCTTCGACCTGACGAAATCAACGAGATCGAGCGGATCGCTTTCGATCGCGAACACTTCTTCACGAGCGCCGGCTCGTAGTGTCCCGGCCCAGGGCTCTCCTGGACACGGATACCCTCTCGGCGCTCATGCGCGGCTTGCCGCCCGTGCTCGCCAAAGCGCGTGAATACTTAGCTGAGCATGGAGCTTTCAGCTTCTCGATCATCACGAGATACGAAATCCTTCGCGGGTTGAAGGCTAAGAACGCGATGGTGCAACTCCAAGCCTTCGATCAATTCTGCACCGGGAGCCGAGTCGTCCCTCTGACGGACGACACGGTCGTCAGGGCCTCAGAGATCTACGCGGAGTTGCGACGCCGCGGAGAGCTGATCGGTGACGCGGACATCCTCATTGCCGGATCCGCCCTCGTCCATGATCTTGCCGTCGTGACCAACAATGAGGTCCACTTCAGCCGGATCTCGGGACTCGTAGTAGAGAACTGGTTCAGTTGATGGCGGTGACGACGCCGTAGAAGTCCTGGCGTTCGGGCACACCAACCGCGCGCGCGGTCCAAAACTCCGGAGAGGCATGGGCAAACGGCTGGCGGCTCAGCGGTGAGCGCGCAGCACGAGGTCGCTGCAGGGGCTGGTTAGACGGCCCGTCGTCGCGAACGCCGCTTCGAGGCAAGAGTCGCGGAGGCCACATTGACAAGCATCCGCAACGCATCGTTGACGGCCTTGCCGGTCGGAAAAGCCCTGATCAGGTCAGGGTCGATAAGGACCAGATTTGTCCCCGACGTGGCACGCCGATAGTACTTGCCCCGAACTCCTCGGCCGACGGCCGAAAAGTCGTACTCCCTCCTGAGGTCATCGGAACGCTTCCTAACGCTTTTCCCCGTACTCATGTGCCTCTTTTCGAGTTGCCCTCCTGGCACTGATGATCCGGATACGGTCACCGCGGTCAAGATGCGCTACCAGAATAGCCCGTCCGCGCGTTGCGTGGAGAGCGCCGGGTGAGGCGTCGAGTAAGCTCCACCGTTGTCGGAAAGCCCTCCGCGGCCGTCTCTCCTCCTCTGCGTGCTAACGGCCGCGACGCTCGTTTGCTCTTGCCGGCGCGAGGAGAAACCTCCGGCGGCCGCGCCCCCCACGCCGGTTCCCCTGCCCTCTGTCCGGTTCGAGGAAAGGGCCGCGGAGATGGGAATCGACTTCGTCCATGTCAACGGCGCCACCGGCAAGAAGTGGATGCCCGAGACGATGGGAGGCGGGGTTGCCGTCCTCGACTACGACTCCGACGGAAGGCCCGACCTTCTCTTCGTTTCGGGATCGTTCTGGCCGGGAGATCCGCGCGCATCGAGTCAGCGGTCCTCGCTGTCGCTCTATCGCAACGAGGGTTCGGCGAGCGGCGGGCTTCCCCGCTTTCACGACGT
>DASWCZ010000050.1:0-46754 GCA_036395755.1 Thermoanaerobaculia bacterium | reverse complement strand
CGCGCGCGGAGTTCGCCTGACCCGCAACTTCGGATCGCAGATGGCGATCGTCGCGGGCCTGCAGGAGTCGACCGGCGAAGCCGCGGCCGTTCTGTCGGCGGACCTCCAGGAGCCGCCGGAGCTTCTGCCCCGAATGGTCGCGGCGTGGCGGGAAGGGGCGACCGCGGCCCTCGCGGTCCGGACCGCGCGGCCGGAGTCGTGGCCGACGCGCGCCGCCGCGAACGTCTATTACGGCACGTTGAAGCGGCTCGCCTTCGAATCGATGCCGACGGGCGGCTTCGATTGCTTCCTCGTGGCCCGGCCGGTGATCGAGTTCCTGACCGGCAGCCGGGAGATCCACACGTCTCTGCCGGGCCTCATCATCTGGGCAGGCTTTCCCGTGACGCTCGTCCCCTACGAGCGCGTGCCCCGCGGGGAGGGGCGCTCGCGCTGGACGCTCGCGAAGAAGGTGAAGTTCTTCCTCGACTCGGTGATCTCGTTCTCTTACGCGCCGCTGCGCTGGATGTCGGTGGCGGGCGCGATCTTCGCGATGGCCGCGTTCGCCTATGCGGCGCTCCTGATTCTGCTCAAGATCTTCCGCGACCAGCCGATCCAGGGATGGACCTCCCTGATGGTCGCGCTCGCCTTTTTCTCCGGCGTCCAGCTCCTCTCACTCGGAGTGTTGGGCGAGTACCTCTGGCGGACGCTCGACGCCGCGCGCGCGCGGAAAGGATTTCTCGTGAGGGAGAGAACCCCTCACCCGGACCCTCTCCCCCGGGGGGAGAGGGGAGTTCCTTAGCCGACCGCGGCGAGGACGGCTTCCGCGACCCGCCCGATCTCCTGCTCGGTGAGCTGCGGGAACATCGGCAGAGCGAGCACCTCGTTCGCCGCTTTCTCCGCCTCGGGAAAGTCACCCTGCCGGTATCCCAGGTCGAGAAAGCACTCCTGGAGGTGAAAGGGGACGGGATAGAAGACGGCCGTCGAGATCCCGGCCTGGGCGAGCCTCTCGCGGACGCGATCGCGATCGCGCACGCGGACGACGTACTGATGAAAGACGTGCCGCCGGCCGACGGCGACCGTCGGAAGAACGATCCGGCCGGAGACCTCGGCGTCCCAGAGCATCTCCGCGTAACGGCCGGCGATCGCGATGCGCCGGGCCGTCCAAGCGTCGAGATACGGGAGCTTCGCGAGCAGCACTGCGGCCTGGAGGGAATCCATGCGGAAGTTCCCGCCGACGCGCGAATGATGGTAGCGCTCCGATTCGCCGTGGAGACGCAGGGTCGAGACGAGCGCCGCAAGATCGTCGTCGTTCGTCGTGACGGCGCCGGCGTCTCCCGCCCCGCCGAGGTTCTTCGTCGGGTAGAAGGAGAACGCCGCCATCTTCCCCATCGCGCCTGCCGCCCGGCTCTGACAGGTCGCGCCCACCGCCTGGCAGGCGTCTTCGACGATCGGAATCTGGCCGGCGATCTCCTGAATCGTGTCCATGTCGGCGCACTGTCCGTACAGGTGCACGGGAACGATCGCCTTCGTGCGGGGAGTGATCGCGGCGGAAAGCCGGTCGGCGCTGATGTTGAACGTATCCGGCTCAACGTCGACGAAGACCGGCCGGGCCTTCAAGCGCGAGATCACTCCGGCGGACGCGAAGAAGCTGAACGGGCTCGTGATGACCTCGTCCCCCGGACCGACGCCGAGCGCCATCAGAGCGACCAAGAGCGCGTCGGTCCCGGAAGAGACGCCGAGCGCGTGCCGGACCCCGATCCGTTCTCCGAAGGCCTTCTCGAACTCGGCGTTGACGGCGCTCAAAATGAAACGGCCGGACGTGAACACCTCTTCGACGCGGAAGGCGATCGCCCGCCTCAGGTCCTCGTCATACCGGGTCAGATCGAGAAGGGGCACCGGATTGTCGGGATTCACCGCCGGAATTCTACGGGCAAAAAAAGGGCCGGCTCCGCTTCTGCGCGAGCCGGCCGCTGGAGGGCCGAGGTTCAGTGGGAGTGCTTTGCGCGCTCCGCGCAGACGCCGTTCTCATGCAACGCCTTGAAATTCGTCAGCTGGTCGGGCGAGAGAACTGCCTCGAACCGGGTCTGAAATCGCTGGTGCTCGGTCCGGATCTGCTCTCCGATCGCGTGGTCGGAGATCACCAGACGTCCGATCGCAGTCGGATCCGGAGTCGCGGCCTGAAGAGCCGCGTCGATCTGGTCGTGAAAGCCCCGCCGCTCGACGAAGAGCGGCTGGACCGCGGCGCCCAAGTCCGAGTGCAGTTGTGAGATCGCGGTCTTCTGGGCGTCGCTCAATCCGAGCGCGTCCAGGCACGCGGAGCTGAGTCCCCCCTTGCCCTGCTCCAGGAGTCCGGGAGGGGGGCCTCCTCTCCGTCCGGACGTCTGCGCCCCGAGCACTCCCGCCAGAAGAAACGCGAGTGCGAAAGAACCGGTCGATCTCTTCATGTGGTGGCCTCCTTTCGGTTCCCGACGCCGGAAACCGGATGCGAACGATGGATGCCGGCGGGAGCGGCGGGCGCGTCCCGCCTCGGGAGAGCGGCGGCGGGAGGGCGGCTGACGTTGGAGCCAGATTTCAAGGTGGCGCCGCGAAGTACTTCGACCAGGCCAAGCAGGAACGGCAGGAGGGTAAGGACCGCGGCGGCGGTGACCAGAGAGCCGGCAACGACCGGGGGGACGAGGTCACCGAGCTTCCATTTCACAAGGGGAGCGTATGGAACGCGTCCGCGATCGGTCTTCACGCGAACGAAAAGTCTCTGTAAGCGATGTAAAGGGGATGGAGACTCAGCCGGCGAACTTGTACCCGAGACGGTGGACCGTGAGGATGAACTCCGGGTGACCGGGGTTGCGCTCCAGCTTCTGGCGCAGAGACGAAACATGGACGTCGACGGTTCGCGTGACCGGTGTGGCGTCGTACCCCCACACGTTGTCCAGAAGCTCGTCTCGCGTCAAGAGCTCCCCCCGGTGCGCGATGAAGTACTGGAGGAGCTTGAACTCGAGCGCGGAGAGCGAGACCGGCCGGCCCTCCCGCGACACCTCCGCGCGGCGGAAGTCGATCTGAATGTCGCCGAAGGCGTAGGTTCCCTCTCCCGCCGCGACCGGGGCGCGTCCGCGCCGCAGCAGCGCTTCGACGCGCGCCACGAGCTCGATCATCTCGAACGGTTTCGTCAGGTAATCGTCGGCGCCGATCCTTAACCCGACGACCCGGTCGACGACCTGGGAGCGGGCGGTCAACATCAGGATCGGCGTCTGGATTCCGCGCTGTCGAAGCTCGCGGCAGACGTCGAAGCCGCTCTTTCCCGGCAGAAGGACGTCCAAGATCAGCAGATCGACGAAGCCCGCGCCCGGGTGCGCGAGCGCCCGCTCGCCGTCGCCGATCGCCTCGACGTCGTAACCCTCCGACCGGAGCCGGTCGGAAAGCGTGGTCACGAGACTCGGCTCGTCTTCGACCAGCAGAATCCGGCGCGCAACCCGCTCCGCCGGCGCCCCGTTCGCTTTCATGAAGCCGGGGCCTCTTCCCCGCCGCCGTTTTCCGCGGTCGGGATCCAGATGGTGAACCGGGCGCCGCCGCCGTCGTTCGACTCGACCGTGACGGTCCCGCCGTGGCTCTCGACGATCGGCCGGACGAGCGCAAGACCCAGTCCGCTTCCCGCAACGCCGTCCACCGGGTGAGATTCGCCCCGATAGAACGGTTCGAAGATGTGCCGGCGCTCGGAGTGACGAATGCCGGGGCCGCGGTCTTCGACGGCGATCGCGATTTCCGGGCGGGAGCCGTTCGGCGAGATCGAGGCGCGAACCCGCATCCATCGCTCATCCCCGCCGTATTTGATCGCGTTGTCGATCAGGTTCTGGAGCGCCCGGCCGATCGCGTCTTCGTCGGCGAGAACCGCAGGCAGGTCGGGAGCCACGTCTCGCTCCACGCGGATGCCTTTCTGTTCCGCCGCGAGACGGCAGTTCTTCAGCGCGGAGTCGACGATCCGGGCGACCGGCACGGGCCGCATTCGATAGGCGCGACGTCCCGACTGGATCCCTGCGAAATCGAGCACGCGCGAGACCATTTCGGAAAGGCGCCGGCCTTCGCTCTCGATCATCGATCCGTAGCGACGGACCTGACCGTTCTCCGCGACGACGCCGTCCGCGAGGTTCTGACCCGCCGACCGAATCGCCGTGAGAGGCGTATGGAGCTCGTGAGACATTGCCGCGACGAAGTCGATCTGCTGACGCGCCAGGCGCTGCGCCCGCCGCGCCGAGACGACCAGCATCGCGACGCTGCCGGCAAGCACCGCGAGGATGCCGAAACTGACCGCGAGGTTGCGCCGCCGCGTCCCCGCGACCGCGGCGTCCAGCGAACCCCCGCGATGGATCGCCACGAGACGCCAGGGACTCGGGGAGAATCGGTCTTCGCCGCCGACGCCTCCGCGCCAGGCCGGGCGCGGAGGCGCCCCCTGGAAGCCGAAGGGGGAATTCTGTCCGTCCGGCTTCAACGGTGCAGGCCGGTGGTCTCCCATCTCGGACCGGTGGAGCTCCTCGAAGATCCGAAACGTCAGCAGGTCTGCGGTGGTGTCGCCCGCGCGAAACGAAACGGTGTCCGCCTGTTCGGAGGCGTAGAGAGGATGCGCGATGTCGGTCCGGCGAACGACGGCGAGCTCGTAGTCCTGCAGGCTCCCCTGTCCGAAATATCGCCGCTCCAGATCGGGAAAGAGCGTGCCCGCCAGGTAAGGCACGTCCAGTCGCGCGATGAAGAAACCGCGTCCTGCGGCCGGGTCCTCCCCCGGTCCAGCCGGTCCACCGCGCCGCTCGTGCAGGACGAGCGCGGGGACCGACCCGTCGATCGGATCCGGAAAGCGACGCCGCCGTTCGAAACCGGAGCCGTTCGATTCGGCCGGCTGCTTCTGCAACCGGAGGCGAATTGGCTCGAGCGCCGCCGGCCACGGGACGGCGGCGAGAGCTCTCGAAGCCGGGTCGAAACGGGAGAGGACGACCTCGCCGGAGGCGGGCGTTTCCGCGCGATAGAGATCGGCGACCAGCGGCAGCGCTCCGGAACGCGCGAGGCAGTCGTATTTCCGTGCGACCCGTTCGCTCTCCGACCCGTCCGATGCCGGAGAAGACCCGAGACACGCGGCGACGTGGCCGATCTCGCGATCGAAATCGGCGGCGAACCCGGATGCCGCCGCGGCCAGGCGCGCTTTCGCCCGGTCGCGTTCGGCCTGGGCCACCTGGCCGAGCCAGCGGTACTGCATCGACGCCAGAACCGCCAGCAGGATTGCGAGGACCCCCGCCGCGACGAGAGAGAACCGCGAGCTCGCAGACGAGAGTGTCACGCGGTCGAGTGTACTCATCCCGAGTGCGCCGGCGCCTCGAAACGTCCCAGAATTTACAGCGCTTACAGATTCCTTTCGTTTCTCTGAAGACCGGGCGGGAGGTCGGTCCGTACCGTTCGACTATGGGCGGCGTTCGGGGTCGAGCGGCGGAAGGAGGAATTCCCATGAGAATTTTCGCCGCGGCCACGATCGCCGCCACTCTCCTCTCCTTCCCGCAAACGGGCCTCGCGGTCGGGCCGGGCGACCTCTCGGGGACCTGGAAGCTCGACCGGGACCGATCCGACGACCCGGCGGAGAAGCTCCGCGAGGGCGGGGGCTCGTCGCGGCGGGGCTCCGGCGGAGGAGGAGGCTTTCGCGGCAGACGGGGCGGCGGCGGCTTCGGTGGCCATCACGGCCGTTCGACCGACGAGGGCGAACAGAACGGCGGGACCGATTTCCTCCAGGACAGTCGGGCCTTCGATCTTCTCTCGATCGTGCATCGCGATCCGGAGCTCCGGATCACCGATGGACTCGGTCGGGAGCACGTCCTGTACACCGACGGCCGCAGGGTCGACGAAGAACGTTCCTCCGGCACGACGAAGATTCGGGCGAAGTGGAAGGACGGTCGCGTCGTCGTCGCGACCACGCCGGAGCACGGAGCGAAGATCACCGAGACGTACGCCGGGACCGCCGACGGCTCGTCGCTGACCGTGACGACTCGAGTCGAGGGACGCGGGCGGGAGATCGAGTTCCGCCGCGTCTACAACGTGGTCAAGTGATTACGTCCCCGCCTTCCGCGAGAGCAGGTGCGCCGTGAATCCGTCGGTGCGCGCATCGGGGAGGAGACGAAACCGCGCGCCGTCGACGAACGGGCGGAGCGGCTCGGGCGGCTCGATCGGCATCGGCGAGAGCTCGGGCCGCTCCGCCAGCACGTCTTCGACGACGCGCTCGTTCTCCTCTTCCTCAAGGCTGCAGGTCGCGTAGAGGAGATACCCTCCCGGCGCGAGGAGGTCCGCGGCGCAGGAGAGCGCTCGGACCTGCAGGCGCGAGAGCTTTTCGATCCCAGCCGGTCGAATCCGGTAGCGGATCTCCGGGTTCTTGCGGAGCGTGCCCGTACCGCTGCACGGTGCATCGAGCAGCACCCGGTCGAACCGTCCAGCGGGGAGCGGGGGCGCGAGGAAGTCCGCCGCGACGGCCCGCGCTTCCGGCATCCCGAGGCGTCGCGCGTTCCCGGCGAACCGGGCGAGGCCCGCCACCGACCGGTCGATGGAGATCGTGCGCCGGGCCCGGCCGAACGCGAGGGCGGCGAACGACTTTCCTCCCGGCGCCGCCGCGAGGTCGACGAGCACGTCTCCAGGCGGAAGAAGAAGAGCGAGCGCCTGCGCGCCGACGTCCTGCACCGTGAAGAGTCCGTCGGAGAGAAAGCTCGAGCCGAGCGGATTGCCGGAGACGACCGAAAGTCCGAGCGGGGAGATTCCCGAGAGCTCCGTCGCGACTCCCTCTTGCGCGAGCGCTTCGCGGAACGTTTCCCGATCCGTGCGGCGGGGATTGACGAGGAGGTCGATCGCGGACGCCGAGTTGTCGGCCTCGAGGATCCGGCGGGCGGCCTCCCGGCCGAAGCGTTCCATCCAGCGTCGCACGAGGAACTCGGGGTGGGACGTCTCGGCAGCGAGCTCCACAGCGCTCGTCCCGGGGCGAGCCGCCGGCCGGGCGCGGCCGGCGAGCCGGCGCAGCACCGCGTTCACGAGCTTCGCCGCGCGCTCTCCCCCGCTCGCGCGCGCATGACGGACGGCTTCGTCGACGGCGGCATAGGCGGGAACCCGGTCGAGGCGCCGGATCTGGTACAGCCCGACCTCCAGGATTTCCCGCAGCTCCGGCGCGAGCCGCGCGAGGGGAGCACGCGATACCGACGAGAGCTCCGCGTCCAGCGCGGATCGGTTCCGCAGCACGCCGAAGACGAGCTCGCGAAGAAGGTCGCGGTCGGGGGGGGCGAGATCCCTCTCGCGAACGGCGAGGAGGGAGGGAACTTCGGTCCCGCGCCGGACCACCTCCCGCACGATCTCCACGGCGTGCACCCGAACGGGAGATGGTGGCCTCGCGGCCATCAACCGCTCTCGAAGCGGGCCGGAAGCGCCGGGAGCCCGCGGAGCAACTCGGCGCCGGATACGGGCTTGCGGCCTTCGCGCTGAACCCGAACGAGGCGAAGCGCCGTCCCGCCGCCCGTCGCCGCCTTCGCGTCGGCCCCTTCGAGCCAGACCGTTCCCGGCTCCCGTCGGACGGTTGTCGGTTCGCGATCGACCTCGAGCTCGAGGAGCTTGATCCGCTCGCCCGCCAGAAAGGTGTGGAGGCCGGGCCACGGCGTGAACGCGCGGCGCCGTCTCTCGATCCGAGCGGCCGGCTCGTTCCAGTCCACCCGCGCGTCCTCCCGGCGGATCGGGCGGGTGAACGTAGGTTCCCCCTCCTGCGGCCGCGGCTCGATCGTTCCCGATTCAAGTGCGCGCAACGTCTCGACTAAGAGCTCCGCTCCTTCGCGCGCGAGCCGGAGCGAGAGCGCTTCGGCGTCCTCCCGCTCGCCGATCGGGACGCCCCGCGCGAGATAGACCGGCCCGGAGTCGAGCTCGGGAGCGACCTTCATCGTCACGACCCCGGTCGAGTCATCTCCAGCCAGAAGAGCGGAGGAGATCGGCGAGGCGCCGCGGTGTCGCGGAAGAAGGGAGGCGTGGACGTTGACACAGCCGAGCGGCGGCAGGTCCAGGATCTCGCCGGGCAGGAGCTTCCCGTACGCGACGATCGCGATCGCGTCGGGCCGCGCGGCGGAGAGAAGCTGGAAGAACGGCTCGTTGCCGCGCAAACGGTCCGGCTTCTCGACCGGAATCCCCCGCCCGTGAGCGACCCCGGCGATCGGAGAGGGACGCGGCTGCCCGCTCCTCCCGACCGGTCGGTCCGGCTGCGTCACGACGAGCGGGACCTCGATACCCGCTTCGAGGAGAGCCTCGAGAGAGGGCACCGCGAACCGCGGTGTTCCAAAAAAAACGACGCGCATGCCGCGTCGTAGCCTACTTTGAACCGGGAACTTCGACCGGGGACGCGGCTACCTAGGCTGCCGGTCCACTTCCTCGAAGTAGTCCTCCGCGACGAGGACCTCGCGCGGCTTGGATCCGCGCGGCGGCCCGAGCAGGCCGTCCCGCGACATCATGTCGATCAGCTTTCCGGCCCGCGAGAAACCGACGCCCATCCGGCGCTGAAGGAACGAAATCGACGCCATCTTTTCCTTGATCACGAGCCGCGCGGCCTCGTCGTAGAGCGGGTCGGTCTCTTCCCCCGCGTCGTCGCGGCGCGAGACCTCGGAGCGGTCCTTCGTGATTTCCTCGTCGTAGTGCGGCTTCGCCTGCTTCTTCAGGAATCGGACCAGCCCGGCCGTCTCCTGAATCGAGACGTACGCTCCGTGGACACGCGTCAGGCGCGACGTTCCCGGCGCGAGGAAGAGCATGTCGCCGCGCCCGAGAAGCCGCTCGGCGCCGTTGCCGTCCAGGATGACGCGCGAGTCGATCTTCGACGACACCTTGAACGCGATGCGGGAAGGCAGGTTTGCCTTGATCAGCCCGGTCAGGATGTCGACCGAAGGGCGCTGCGTGGCGACGACCAAATGGATTCCGACCGCGCGCGCTTTCTGGGCAAGGCGCACGATCGACTCCTCGACCTCCTTCGGCGAGGTCATCATCAAGTCGGCGAGCTCGTCGATCACGATCAGGATGAGAGGCATCGCCTCGAGCTTCAGGTCCGGATCGTCCGGGTGCTCGTCGCGCACGCGCGCGACCGTCTCGGGATCCTGGAGCGCCGCGTTGTATTGCTCGGCATTGCGGACCTGTCCGAGGTCCGAAAGCCTTTGGAACCGCTCCTCCATCTCGTTGACCGCCCACTTGAGCGCGTTCGCCGCCTTCCTCGGATCGATGATGATCTTCGTCCAGAGGTGCGGAAGGTCCTCGTAGACTTCGAGCTCGACCATCTTCGGGTCGATCAAGATCAGCTTGACCTCGTCCGGCTTCGCCTTGAACAGGATCGACGTGATGAGAGCGTTGATCGCGACGCTCTTGCCCGAGCCGGTCGTCCCCGCGATCAAGAGGTGGGGCATCGCGCGCAGGTCGTTCACGATCGGTTCGCCGTGGATGTCCTTTCCGAGGGCCAGCGTCAGGAGCGAACGCGACGACTGGAACTTGTCGGACTCGACGACGTCGCGAAGCGCGATGATTTCGCCTCCTCCCGGGTTCGGCACCTCGATGCCCACGCTCGCTCGCCCGGGGAGCCGCTCGATCCGGATCGACTCCGCAGAAAGGGCGAGAGCAAGGTCCTCCGAGAGGCCCATCACCTGGTTCACCTTGATGCCGGCGGCGGGCCGGAACTCGTAGGTGGTGACGACCGGCCCCGGATGGTATTCCGCGATCTCCCCCTCGACCCCGAACTCGGCGCATTTCGCCGCGATCGACCGCCCCGTCTCCGCGAGAGCCTTGCGATCGACCGCACCCACGCTCTCGCGCTTTTCGAGCAGCGACACGGGTGGGTACGTGTAACCATCGACCGGCATCGGAAGGCGTTGCTGCGGCGGCGCCGCAGTCTTCTTCTTCGCAGGCGGCGCTCCCGGGAGCGGTCCCGCCGGCGCGACCGTCTTCTTCGTGATCGAGAACTTTCCCGGCCCAGGCAGCTCCCGCAGGAAGGGGGGCGAGTCGTCGGTCGCGAAGGGGACGTCCTCGAGCGAGATCCCCTCCCGCTTCGCTTTCTCGAGATGCTTGGCGACGACCGTGCGGCGAAGGCGCTCCTTGGTCCGCTGATCGCGGGTGCGCGCCCACCCGAGCTGGAAGCGCGAGAACAGACCGGCCAGCTTGACTCGAAGGCCGAACAACACGTCGGCGAGCGAGACCTGGGTCGAAAGGGGGACGGCGATCAGGATGAGAGTCGCGACCAGCAGGACCGCGCCGGTCGTGCCGAGCCGCGATCGCGCGGCCTCCGAGACCGCGCGCCCGACGATCCCTCCGGCCTCCGCATCCTCCCCGGCCAGCGGCCGCCGTCCGAAAGCGAGGGAGAGCAGAGCCGGCACCGCGAGAAAGAGCAGAACGAGGCCGAGCGTTTTCGAGCCGCGGTTCTCAAACGGCCTCGAGGCGAACCGCCGAACGCCCCAGAACGCGAGAAAGACCGGCACGGTCCACGCCGCGAAGCCCAGGGCCTGGTAAAGGGCTGCCGAAAGGGAGGCGCCGAACCCTCCGATCCAGTTCGTTGGCGATTCGACCTCTCCGGTCGTCAGCGAGAACAGATTCGGATCGCGTGGGTCGTAGGAGTACAGCGAGAGGAGAGCGAGCACCCCGGCGAGCAACAGAAGGACGCCCAGGGCCTCGCTCGCGGCCCGGCCCCGAAAGAAATTTTCTCCCACCAAGTCGCTCCATTATCGGACGGAAACGGTGCCGGGAGAACTCCGACTTCGCAAAAGGAGGATTTATGCTTCGGTGTCGATGAAAGTGGAGAAGAAGAAAGTCCTCTTTCTCTGCACCGGCAACGCGGCGCGAAGCCAGATGGCCGAAGCCCTCGCACGAGCCGACCACGGAGACGCGATCGATCCCGTTTCGGCGGGCTCCCATCAGGCGGAGTTCGTCCATCACCTGGCGATCGCCGTGATCGAGGAGCTCGGAATCTCCATGGAAGGCGCCTACACGAAGAACGCCGCCGAGTTTGTCGAAGTCTCCTTCGACGCCGTGGTGACGGTCTGCGATTCCGCGGCGCAGGACTGCCCCGTCTGGCCCAACGCGAAGCGTGTCGAGCACTGGTCGATCGAAGATCCGTCGTGGGAAGCTCCCGACGCCCGCCTCGACCGGTTTCGCGAGACCCGGGACGATCTGAGGCGGCGGATCGATGCTCTGGCGGCGTCGTTCTCGCAGACCTGAGGGCCGGAGCGGGCCGGGTCTGTCCGCGTGGCGTAAAAAGGGCGCAACTGCTAGGCTGCGTCTCGTGACGGTGCGGCGCGTCTCGAATCCCCCGAACCCCTGGACGACGACCGAGGTCGAGTGGCTGGGCGAGCCCCCGACGGCGGAACTCGAAGTGTACGAAGAAGAGGCAAAGCGGGCGCTGGCCGAGAACGAGAGCCCCGATGTCGGCTTCCGCTGGAGCCTGAACCCTTATCGCGGATGTTTTCATGCGTGCGGCTATTGCTACGCGCGCTCGAGCCACCAGTACTTGGGCTTCGGCGCGGGCACCGACTTCGACCGCAAGATCGTCGTCAAGACCAACATCGCCGAGCGCTTGCGCGAGGAGTTCCTGCGCCCTTCCTGGAAAGGCGACGTCATCGCGTTCTCCGGCAATACGGACTGCTACCAGCCGCTCGAGGCGGTCTATGGACTCACACGAAAGTCCCTCGAGATCTGCCGCGAGTTCCGCAACCCGGTCGGAATCATCACGAAAGGCGCGCTCGTCCGACGCGACGTCCCGCTCCTCGCCGCGATGTCTCGCGAGACGAAGGTCTCCGTCACGCTCTCTATCCCGTTCGCCGATGATGCGACCGGGCGCGCGGTCGAGCCGGGCGCGAGCCTCCCCTCCCAGCGCTTCGAGACGCTCCGGATGCTGTCCGACGCCGGAATCGAGACGGGTATCGGCATCGCGCCGGTGATTCCGGGTCTGAACGATGGCCACGTCGCGCCACTGCTCCAGCGTGCGCGGGCCGCCGGCGCGCGGAGCGCGTTCCTGGTTCTGATCCGCCTCTCGGGCCAGACTCTGCTGGTGTTCGAGGAGCGGCTCGCGGAAGCCTTTCCGGACCGCGCCCGGAAGATCTGGAACGCGATCGAGGAGATGCGGGGCGGCCGGCGAAACGACACGCGCTTCCACGACCGCATGATCGGCCGCGGGCCGCGGTGGAACGCGATCCAGACGCTGTTCGAGCTCGAATGCCGGCGACTCGGACTGAACACGGGCGACGAGGATTCCGGCGACCAAGAAGACGCCGAAGGAGAGCGGTCCCCTTTCCGACGCCCCTCCCCGCAGGGCGAGCTCTTCCCCGGCGGCTCGGGCTAGAGTCAGGCCGATCGCCAAGAGCCGGCGAAGGGGGAACGACGATGCGTGTGGGGGTTCTCACCGGAGGAGGAGACGCTCAAGGCTTGAACGCCGTCATCCGCGCGATCGTGCGCAAGGGGGAGAAGGCCTACGGCGACGAGCTGATCGGCTTCGCCGACGGATGGCGCGGCGCGATCGAGGGGAGGGTCATCCCGCTCTCCTCGGAGGGAACGCGGGGTCTCCTCCCGCGCGGCGGGACGATCCTCGGGACGTCCCGGACGAATCCTTTCAAGGTGGAGGGTGGGCCCGAGCGGGTTCAGGGGACGATCGCCCGTCTCCGGATCGATGCACTGATCGTGATCGGGGGCGAGGATACGCTCGGCGTGGCGCAGAAGCTGTCCCGTCGCGGCCTTCCTCTCGTCGGCGTGCCCAAGACGATCGACAACGACCTGTCCGGCACCGAGGTCACGTTCGGCTTCGACACGGCGGTTCAGATCGCCGTCGATGCGATCGATCGCCTTCACACCACCGCCGAGTCGCACGACCGCGTGCTGATCTGCGAGGTGATGGGCCGCCACACCGGATGGATCGCGACACATGCGGGGATCGCGGGAGGCGCCGCCTACATCATCGTTCCGGAGCGGGAATTCGATATCGACGAGGTCTGCGAGAGCCTGCGTCAGCGGCACAAGAAAGGCCGGTACGCGTCGATCGTCGTGGTTGCAGAGGGCGCACGGCCAAAGGAGGGTTTGACGGTATTGCAGTCCACCGAAGTGGACGAGTTCGGCCACGTCCGGCTCGGCGGCATCGGCGACGTCCTGGCGCGCGAGATCCGGCAGCGGACCGGGTTTGACACTCGGGTGACGGTTCTCGGGCACGTGCAGCGGGGCGGAACGCCGACGGCATTCGACCGTGTCCTCGCGACGCGCTTCGGGATCGCCGCGATCGACGCCGTCCACGAGGCCGCCTTCGGCCAGATGGTCGCGCTGCGTGACGCGAAGATCGTGCGGATTCCGCTCGTGGAGGCGGTGGGCAGCCTGAAAACGGTGGATCCGGGGCTGCTCGAAGTCGCGGAGGTCTTCTACGACTGAGACCGCTCCGGGCGAGCGAGGATAAACTCCGGACGATGACGCCGCGACGCTGGATCGAGTATCTGGCGGCGATCCTGGTGGGCAACGCGATCTACTTTCTCGTGCTGTTTCCAGGACTCCCCCGGATCCTCCAACACCAGCCGTTTCACTTCGACGCCGGCCTCGGGCTCGCGTTTCTGTGTTGCGTGATGCTCTACGGCGTCATTCGCCTGGCGAGCCGCCACGCGCAGCGCTGGAACCGCCGCAGCCTGATGCGCTGACCCCGTCCTCTCCGCTCCCGGCGCGAAGGATCAGCGGACGAAGAGGGCGAGGGCCAGCCCGAAAAGGATGCAATAGATCGCGAACCAGTGGAGTCGTTTCCCGACGACGGCGCGAATCAACCACCCGATCGCGAAGTATCCGACGAAGCCGGCAACGACCGCGCCCGCGATGTACTTCGCGAAGTCCGGGCTGGTGAAGAAGGAAGCGCCTTTCTCCTGCAAGGCACTGGAGATCTCGAGGAACGACGCGCCGACGACGGCAGGCAGAAGGATGAGGAACGAGAAGGTGACCGCCCAGCGGCGCGCGAGCCCGACGAGGAGCGCAAAAGCGATCGTCGAGGCGGATCGCGAAAGGCCCGGCAGAACCGCGAGGCCCTGGAGGATCCCGATCAGGATCGCATCCCAGACGCTCGTCGAGTCGCGATCCCGGCCCCGCTCGCGCGCGAAGACGGAGAGAAGGAGGAAGAGGCCCGTCAGGATTTCCATCGATCCGACGAATCGAGGGTCCGTCTTGGATTCCTCGGTGACCTGCTTCAAGAGGAGTCCGACGATTCCCGTCGGGACGGTCGCCGCGATGACGAGAAGGGCGAGCTTCCACGACGCGGCCCGCTGCGTCGCCTTGCGGGAAAACAGCCCTCCGACCTCTCGCGCGAGCGTCTTGCGGAAGAAGATGACGACTGCCACGAGCGTTCCGACGTGGACCATCACGTCGAAGAGGACGCCGACCTGCACAAAACCGGGCAGGAGCATCTCGGCGGCCGAAAGGTGCCCGTCGGAGGAGACCGGGAGGAACTCCGTCACGCCCTGGATGAGACCGAGCAGACAGGCCTCGAGCCACGTCATTGCTCTTCTCCTCTCTCACACCACGACCGGCACGATCACGGGATGGATCCCGAACTCGCGCCGGCAGGCACGCTTGGCCGCCAGAGCGATCTCCGCGCGCAGCCACTCTGTATCCGATCGCTCTTCCGGAGTCGCTCGGTCGAGGACTTCCCTCGCGACGCGGGTCACCTCGCCGGCGAGCCCCGATTCGTCGCGGGCGACGCCGCGGGAGACGACCACGACATCGCGCCCGTGCACGAGGACGACGACAAATCCCTCCTCCGCCAGACGGCGGCGATCCCGGACCACTTCGAGGTCGACCGCCTCGGGACGCGAGTCGAGGAAGATCTTGCCGGTCGGGACGGCACCGCGTTCCACGCGGATCCCCCCGGCCGTGAAAGTCAGTCGGTCGCCGTTGTCGAGCATCGGGACGCGGTCGCCGGGAATCCCGGACCTCCGGGCGACCCCCGCGGCGGCCGCGAGCATCCGGACCTCGCCATGGACGGGCAGAACGGCGCGAGGCTTCAACAGCGCGAGCCAGTCGGCGAGATCGTCGCGGTGCGCGTGTCCCGAGACGTGAATCGGAGGATCCGTTTCGGAAAGGACGCTCGCCCCGCGCCGCACGAGGTGGTCCGTGACGCGGTTGACGGACCGCTCGTGACCCGGGATCGTGCGAGAGGAGAAGAGGACCCGGTCCCCGCGATCGAGCTTCAGGTCCGCGTGCTCGTCCAAGGCGAGGCGGTAGAGCGCCGAGAAAGGCTCACCCTGACTTCCGGAGGTCAGACACAGGACGCGGCCGGCCGGGATTTCCTGGAGCTCGCCCGACGCGATCCGCGAAGACGCCGGGATTCGCAGACGCCCGAAGCGCTCCGCGATCTCCGCGACGGTGCGCATGCTTCGACCCAGCATCGCGACGCGCCGTCCGATCGCGAGGGCTGCGTCCACGGCCTGGGACACGCGCGCGACGTGGCTCGAGAACGTCGTCAGGATGATCCGGCCGGGAGCGCCTTCGAACGCGGCCGCGAGCCCTCTTCCGGCGATTCTCTCGGAGGGCGCGCGGCCGGGGCGCTCCGCGTTCGTCGAGTCCACCAGCGCGAGATCTACTCCGTCCAGAACGGCGCTCGCGATCCCCTCGACGTCGGTTGTCTCGCCGTCCGGCGGATCCGGGTCGAGCTTGAAGTCTCCCGAGTGGAAGATCGTGAACCCGCCCGTCTCCACGAGGATGGCCGCGGAATCCGGAACGGAGTGCGAGACCCGGAAGAAGGTGAACCGGAAGTTCCCCGCGGCGACCGTCTCTCCGCGCCGCGCCTCGACCAGTCGATCCGCGGAAAGACCCGCCTCTTCCAGCCGGCGCCGGGCGAGCGCCAGCGTGAAGGGGAGGCCGTACACCGGGGCGTCGCACCACTCCGAGAGGAGCGAAAGAGCCCCCACGTGATCTTCGTGGCCGTGGGTCAGCAGGACGGCGTCGATCCGAACTCCCCGAAGGGGCGAGAGGTCGGGCGCGATCCGATCGATGCCCGGAAAAGTTTCGTCCGGAAAGGAAACACCGACGTCGAGCACGAGGTTCGAGCCGCCACTCGACAGCCAGAGCACGTTGCGTCCGAACTCGCCCAGACCGCCGAGCGCGACGAGCGAGACTTCCGAGTTGAACGTCATGGCGCGTGGAGTCGCTCCGCCAGCGCGACGTAGTCGTCGAGCGAGAGCTCTTCCGCGCGCACGCGTGGATCGCGGCCGAGGGCCGCAAGCTCGCGTTCCACGCGGCTCCGTTCGGCGGCGGAGGAGAGCGCGTTTGCAAGGGTCTTGCGCCGGAAGCGGAAGGCGAGTGAAGCGAGCGCGAGGGCGCGGCCTCGCGACGGCGCCTCGATCCCTTCTGCCCGGGGGACGAGCTCGAGCACGCTCGACGTCACCTTCGGCGGCGGACGAAAGGCGCCGGGTGGCAGGTCGAACAGAACGCGCACACGGGCGGACGCCGCGGCGCGCACCGAGAGATACCCGTAGCCGTCGGCCCCGGGGACCGCGGCGAAGCGGCGCGCGACCTCCTTCTGAACGGTCGCGACCGCGCGGGAGATCGCGCCTTGCTCCTCGATCGCGGAGAGCAGGATCGGCGTCGCGGCGTTGTAGGGCAGGTTGGACACGAGAACTGCGGGTGGCGCCCATCCTTCTTCGCCGAGCCAGGCGGCAAACGACCTCTCCAGCACGTCTCCCCGGCGAACCCGAACTCGGAGACGCCCCGCGAGCTCGCGCTCGAGCGCGTCCGCTCGAAGGGGGTCGATCTCGATCGCGAGCAGGCGGCCGGCTCGATCCGCCAGCGGACGCGTCAGGGCGCCGTCGCCGGGGCCGACCTCGATGACCGTTTCGCCGGGTTCGATCCGAGCTGCTTCCACGATGCGGACCGCCGTCTCCGAACGGATGAGGAAATGCTGCCCCCAGCGCTTTCGCGCCGGGATCAATCGACTCTCCGCCGCCCCAGGATCCCCCACCACCACAGGAACCAGAAGATGGCGACTTCGAAGACGCACATGAAGACCATGCCCTCGACGAAGAGCGGTTTCTCCGCGCCGGCCAGCCATCGGAAATTCATCCCGAAGAAGCTCGTGACGAACATGAGCGGCAAAAAGATCGTCGAGATGATCGTGAGCTTCCGCACGATCTCGGAGAGCTTGTTGTTCTGAACCGAGAGAAACGCATCGAGGGTGCCCGTCGCGAGCTCGCGGTAGGTATCGATCGAGTCGGCGATCCGGATCAGGTGGTCGTAGATGTCCTGGAAGTAGAAGATGCGCGCGGCATCGAGGATCGGCGGGTCCCTTCTCAGGAGGACGTTGACGGCGTCCCGCTCGGGAGCGGCGACCCGCCGCAGCAGGGCAAGGTCTTTCTTCAAAGCCAGCAGGTGCTCGAGATGGACCTGATCGTAGTGCCCGAAGATCTCGTCCTCGATCTGCTGGGACCGCTCGCCCAGGTCGTCCAAGAACAGGAAATAGTCGTCGACGAGGGTGTCGAGGATGTCGTAGAGGAGGCCGGAGACGTCTTTCTTGCCTTCCTCCCGGCCGAATCGGTCGAAGATCTTGTCGAGCAGCTCCACCCTGGAATCGTGGGTGACGATCAGGAGGTTCGGGCCGATGAAGAAGTCGATCTCCTGGAGGACCCAATCGCCGTCGTGTTCGGCGCTCGGGCCGATCCGGTAGAACACCAGGAAGTACTGGTCTCCGTAGATGTCGATTTTTGGTCGCTGGTGCCGGGTTCGCACGTCGTCGATCGCCAGAGGATGGAAGTGGAACTCCCGTTGGAGCGCGTCGAGCTCCTTCTCGTTCGGAGCGTGCAGATCGGCGTAAAGAAAGCCGCCTTTGGCGGCCAAATGGGACGCGCAGCCCCGGAGCGGGAGCTCCTCACGGCTTCCGTCGGGGTGAAAAAGGATCGCCCGGGGAGCCTGGCGCTCGGCCGGTTTGACGCGTTCGGCCCAGCCAACCTCTCCGGGATCGAGCTCTCGGAGGAGCGCCACGAATCGAGCGTATCAGATGGTAAAATCGCTTGGCTCCGGACGAATCGTGCTGCAAGTCCACACCCTCGACAACCGCCGGCTCGAGAACTTTCTCGAGCGACACAAGGCGTATTACGCATACACCGGCGAAATCGAGATCGACCGATTCCTCCGGGAGATCCTGCAGAAGGCGAACGAATTCGTTCCCTCCGAAGCGGGCTCGATTCTCCTCGACGACCCGATCACCAAGAACTCCGACGACCGTATGGAAAACGACCTCGTTTTCATCGCGACGTACGGCGCGCGTGCCGAGGCGCGTCTGAACAAGCGGATGAACGCGCGCGTCGGCATCGTCGGCCACGTCTACGCGACCGGCGCGGGCTACATGACGGACGATGTCCTCCAGGACCCGTACTTCTACCCGACGCTCGACCTGCCCGACGACTTCCAGACGCGCTCGGTCGTCTGCGTCCCCATCCGCATCGAGGCGGCGGTCTGCGGCGTCTTGGAGCTCGTGAACAAGATCGGGCCGGGAGGATTCCGCGAGAAAGATCGCCGACTGCTGGAGATCTTCGCCGACTATGCGTCGATCTCGATTCAAAACCTTCTCGATGCACGGCGCGCCTTCGAGGTGGCCAAGCGAGACGGGCTGACCGGTCTCTACAACGAGCGCTACCTCCACCTGCGCCTGACGCAGGAGCTCGCCCGCATCACGAGGGACGGCGGCGACCTCTGCGTGATCTTCCTCGACCTCGACAATCTGAAGTCGGTCAATGACCGGCATGGACATCTCGCCGGCAGCCAGGTCCTGCGCGAGGTCGGCTATCTCCTGCGCCGGACCGTGACGGACGAGCGTGCGACGCTGACCCGTTACGGAGGAGACGAGTTCGTCCTCATCCTGCCGGGGAACGACATGCGGGAAGGGATGGAGGTCGGGAACTCGATCCGCAATGCAATCCGCGCCTCGACGTTCCTCTCGAGGCCATACGGGTTCAACGATCCCGCCCTGAACCTGCACGGCGTTCTGACGGCGTCGCTCGGGGTTTCCTCGATCCGGTCGCATGCGACGCCGGGCGCGTCCGTCGAACAGCAGAAGAACGAGATCCTTCGGTCGGCCGACGCGGCGCTCTATCGGGCCAAGCAGCTCGGCAAAGACCGGTGCATGGGCGCGCGGGAAGAGGATACGCACTTCCCCGCCGCGATGCTGTCCTAGGAGTTCCCGTCCCCTATCCGCGGAAGCCCCCAACCCGTACAATGCAGACCTTCTGACTGAACCGATCGAGGTATTGATGACGACCGTTACGAGGACCGAGCTTTCTCCGAAAGACGTCCTGGACGTTCTCTCGCGCCACATTCTCGTGGACGGCTACCACGTCGTGATGGACGTCGAGCGGAGCCGTGGCTCCTATCTCTACGATGCGCGCAGCAACCGGATGCTGCTCGACTTCTTCACGAACTTTGCGACTTACCCGATCGGTTACAACCACCCGAAGACGGCCGATCCGGAGTACCGGGAACGTCTCCTCCAGGCCGCCCTCGGAAAGCCGACCAACAGCGACACGTACACAACGCTGTACGCCGAATTCGTCGACACGTTCTCGCGGCTCGCAGTCCCTCCCAGCCACGATCGCCACCTCTTCTTCGTCGAAGGCGGATCGCTCGCGGTCGAGAACGCACTCAAGACGGCATTCGATTGGAAGGTGCGAAAAAACTTCGCCCGCGGGATCGCGGAAGAGCGCGGCAGGCAGATCCTCCATTTCCGGAACGCCTTCCATGGGAGATCGGGCTACTCGATCTCGCTCACGAACACCGCGGACCCCCGCAAGACCCAGTACTTCCCGAAGTTCGACTGGCCGCGCCTGACCTGCCCGAAGCTCTCCTTTCCCGTCACGGCGGAGGTCCTGCGAGACGTGGCGGCCGCTGAAGAAAAGGTCGAGCAGGAAATCCGCGAGGCCTGTCTCCGCTTCCCCGGCGACATCGCGGCGCTCATCATCGAGCCGATTCAGGGGGAGGGAGGCGACAACCACTTTCGTCCCGAGCTCTTCTCGAGGCTTCGCCGTCTGGCCGACGAGCTCGAGTTTCTCCTCATCTTCGACGAAGTCCAGACCGGCATGGGCCTGACGGGCGCCATGTGGGCGTGGCAGCCGACCGGCGTCGAGCCCGATCTGTTCTGTTTTGGAAAAAAGACCCAGGTTTGCGGCTTCGCGTCGAACGGACGGATCGAAGACGTCGACAGCGTCTTCTCCGTCTCCTCGCGGATCAACTCGACGTGGGGGGGAAACCTCGCCGACATGGTCCGCTGCGCGAAGTACCTCGAGATCATCGTGGAGGAAAATCTCATCGATAACGCGCGGTCCGTCGGCGAGCACCTCCTCGGCCGGCTGCGAGAGCTCGAGGCCGAGCTCCCGGTGATCTCCGGCGCCCGCGGCCGCGGCCTCTTCATCGCCTTCGATCTGCCGGACAAAGAAACGCGCGACTCGACGCTCGCCGCCTGCCTCGAGAACGGGCTCATGGCGCTCGCTTCCGGCGCCTGCGCGATCCGATTCCGGCCGCCTTTGAACCTTTCGCGCGAAGAGGCGGACGAGGGAGTCCGCAAGCTCCGGCGGGCCATTCAGGGGACGAGCTAGCCGGATTCACTCACCGGTGATCACTTCCGATCACCGGATGGCCCGGCTCGAGATTCGCGGGGCTCGGGTCGAAGCCCATTCGGGAAGGAGTTGCGCAGCTCGACGCGAAGTTTCCCCCACCGCGGGCAACAAGTGTCGATCGATCCCCGGCGTGTTATCCTTTCCGAAGTCTTTTCCAATGAGAGCGATCCGGTTCACGCGTGCCGCGCTCTGCCTGCTTGTCGTCTTCGGGACGGCCTGTTCGCGCAAGCCTGCTTCGATCCAGGTTTCTCCCCACAAAGTGGTCCTCTATGGAATCGGTCGGAGCGAGCGCCTGACCGCGCAACTCCTCGACAGGAAAGGTCAGGTGGTGGGATCCGGACGCCTGGCCTGGGCATCCGCGAAACCGGAAATCGCGACGATCGACAACGGTGGACGCATCGTCTCCAAGGGGGGCGGAAAGACGATGGTCACCGCGACCTCCGGCGATCTGACGACCCAGGTGCCCGTCGAGGTCGTGGATGCGGCGGGAATCGAGGTCGTTCCGGCACAGGCAACTCTCATCGGACCGGCGGGAACGACCTTCACGCTCACCGCCGCCGTCAAGAGCTCGAAGAACGAACCGGTCTCCCTTCGACCGACCTGGTCTTCGTCGGACGAGAAGGTCGCAAAGGTGTCGCAGGACGGAGTCGTCAAGTCGGTCGGAAACGGAACGGCCGGCATGACGGCGCATGTCGGGGAGCTGCAGGCCGCCGCCGAAGTCGTCGTTCTCGTCCGGGAAATCGCCCGCCTGGAGGTTCATCCCGCAACCGCGCTCGTGCGGGTCGGCGATTCTCAGCGCTTTGCCGTGGTCGCTTTCGCGTCGGACGGCAGCCGGCTGGAAAACGCCGTCGCGCAGTTCCACTCCTCCAACCCTGCCGTGGCCACCATCAACGGAGGCGGGATCGCCTCGGGAGTCGCGGCAGGAACCGCGACGATCCACGTCGACGTGGCAGGCCGGGCCGCCGAAGCAACCCTGATCGTCAACTAAGATCCGAGTTCGTGGCGATTCGGCATCCCGCGGCTGCGGGTCTTTACTACGACGCAAATCCCGAAACGCTGGAGCGGCACGTCGAAGCCCTTCTACCGGCCGGGCCGACTCCCTCTCCGGCGATCGGCGCGATCGTTCCGCACGCCGGATATATCTATTCCGGGCCGGTCGCCGGCGCCGTCTACGCCCGCTTGCGCCTTCCGGCAAGGGCCGTGATCCTCTGTCCCAACCACACCGGCCGGGGCGCTCCCGCGGCGCTCGACCCTTCCGACGCCTGGCGGACTCCGCTCGGGGACGTTCCGCTGGCGCGCGGGCTCGCCGATCGACTTCTCGCGCTCGCGGGAAGCCTTCGGGAAGATCCCGAAGCGCACCGCCGCGAGCATTCGCTGGAAGTCCAGCTCCCCTTCCTGAAGGTCCTGCGCCCCGATGCCGAGCTCGTGCCCGTGTGTCTCGGCGAACCCTCGCTCCCCCTCTGCCGCGAAGTCGGTGAGGCGCTCGCCCGGCTGGTCCGCGAGGAGGAGGTGCCGCCGATCCTGCTCGCGTCGTCCGACATGAACCACTACGAATCGCGGGAAGTCGGACGGGCGAAGGACGACCTCGCCCTCGCGCGGATCGAAGCCCTCGATCCCGAAGGTCTGTTCCAGACCGTCCGCGCGAAATCGATCTCGATGTGCGGGTTTCTTCCGGCGACCGCTCTTCTTTTCGCGGCGAGGGCGCTCGAAGCGGTTGGAGCGGCGGTGGTCTCCCGGCGCGACAGCGGCGACGAGACCGGCGACACTTCTTCCGTGGTCGGCTACGCGGGAGTCGTCGTCACGTGACTTTTTCCAGGATTGCGGTCGGACTCGATGGGTCTCCGCACTCGGAGGCGGCTCTCGGCCATGCCCTCCGGATCGCGCGGGCCGCGTCCGGTGCGGTGCGGGGAGTTCACGTCGTCGACCGGTCGCTTTTGGACGGCGTCGTCGTGGCGGATCTCTCCGGGTCCGTCGGTTTTCAGCCGTTTCTGAACCTGTCGGGAGAGTTGCGGGACGCGCTCGTATCGGCCGGAGGCGCGATCGTCGCTTCGTTCGAGGCCCGCGCGAAAGAAGCGGAGGTTCCGTTCGAGCCGGTACTCCGGGAAGGCAACGTCTCGGAGATCCTCGAGGAAGAGGCGCGAGCCTGCGAGCTGGCGGCGGTGGGATCCCGGGGAGCGAACGCGGTGCACCGGCGCGACCTGATCGGCCGGCACGCGGATGATCTGGCCCGCCGGATGCCCACGCCCCTGCTGGTGGCCCCGGCGGAGTACCGCGAATTCCGGGCTCCTCTCCTGGCGTGGGACGGCTCTCCGAAATCGAAGAAGGCGCTTTCGCTCGTCGCCGAGCTCGCCGCGCTCCTGGAGCTGCCGGTCCGGGTGCTGACGGCCGACGACGACGAACGGGAGGGACAGACGCGGCTGGCGGGTGCAGAAGAAGAGCTGCGCTACCGGCGGGTCACCGCGTCGGGCGTCCGCCGCACGGGCCATCCGGACGAGGCGATCTTCGCCGAGGTCCGAGCAGGAGCGGATCTCGTCGCCATGGGAGCGCACGGGCACGGGCGCGTGGTCGAGCTGGTCCTCGGCTCGACGACCGATCGGGTCTTGCGAGCGGCGACGGTTCCGGTCCTGCTGGCCGGTTAATCAGATTTCCGCGTCCGAGAACAGCTTCGCGGCTGTCTCCACGATTTCCTCCGCGACTCCGACCGTGCCCGCCACCACGTTCCCGCTCCGCCAGTGGTTTCGGAGGCCGTTGAAGTCGGTGACGCGGCCTCCCGCTTCCTCGATCAGCAGGGATCCGGCCGCGATGTCCCAGATCGACAGCTGGAACTCGAAGAATCCATCGAAGACGCCAGCGGCGACGTTCGCGAGGTCGAGCGCCGCGGAGCCCGCCCTCCGGATCGCGCGGGCACGCAGGAAGAGGGCTCGAAACAGGGCCAGGTAGAGATCGATCCGCTCCTTTGAACGGAATGGAAACCCAGTCGCGAGAAACGCGCCGTCCAAGTTCGGCTGCTTCGTCACCCGCAACCGCTCTCCGTTCCGGAAGGCGCCGCCGCCTCGCTCCGCGGCGTACAGCTCGGCGCGCAGCGGATCCCACACGACGCCCGCCACGATTTTCCCCTTCTCGCGCGCCGCCACCGACACGCACCAGAACGGAAAGCCCGCGATGAAGTTCGTCGTGCCGTCCAAGGGGTCGACGATCCAGATCCGCGCCTCTTCTCCGTCGCCGCGCCGGCCCCCCTCCTCGCCCAGAAAGCCGTCGCGGGGAAAGCGCTCCCGGATCCGCGCCGCGATGATCTCTTCGCTCTCCTTGTCGGCGCGCGTCACGAAATCGTTCTTCTTCTTCTCGGAGATCGCGCCTCGCGGGAGGCTCCGCCAGTAGCCCTCGAGGATTTCGCCCCCCGCGCGGGCGGCGTCGGCCGCGACGTCGAGGAGGGTGCTCACCGCGAGCCCCCTTCGGTCGCGGCCATGCGCCGGAATCCGGTAGCGATCGCCTCTCCCGCCGGCCGACCGAGAAAGTTGAAGCTTCGGTCGGAGGCGCCGGCGTCCCGGCCGTCGGAGAACGTCTTCCACCAGTAGACTCCCTTCCACCAGGTCTGCCCGGTGAGCCCCACGAAGACCGCGCGCACCGATCGCGCGGCGTCTTCGGGCGCGAACGGACGGCCCGACTCCTCGTCGTGCGGCGTGATCCAGGCGCTCCGCGCGGGCGGGTAACCCGCTTCGGCGAAAATCACCGGCTTGCCGATCGAGGCGGAAAGCTTCGCGACCGGCTCTGCCGCGCGGCGCGCGCCCTGGGCGAGCGAGGCGTCGGACGCGTCGGTTGCGCCGGACAGAGGGTCGTAGAAGTCCGCGCCGATCACATCGAGCGCGTCCCAGAATCGAATGTTCGGCGCGCCGGCCGCCCAGTTGGACGCATAGAGCAGGGTCGCCCCGGTCGCGAGCCGAACGGCGGCGATCGTTTCGCGCCACTCTTTCTCGCGCGCCTCCGTGCCGGCGAGCTCGGTGCCGATGCAGAAGAGCGTCGCGCCGGATGCTTCCGCGACGATCGCGTGATGGATCGCGAAGCGGCGGTAGGCCGTGAACCACTTCGCCCAATCCGCCGGCGTTTCCATGGCGATCGATCCGACGAACGCTCCCCCGCCGACCCAGAGCTGGGGCTTGACCATCGCCGTCATCCCGAGAGATCGGGCGTCGGAGACGGCGCGCATCGTCCCTTCGTCCGTCTCGCCCCGCGGGCTGCGGTGGACGAACTCGAGCACTGGCGACCGCTCGGTCCGGGAAAATCCGTAAGGCATGATCGAAATGGAGTTCACAGCCATGCCCGAAAGGCGTCCGAGCGTTTCGCGAGATCGAGGCGACGCGTAGGAACCTTCGACGGAGTTGGTCATCGCATACGACACACCCCGCAGGAAGCCTGACGGCATCACCCGGCGGGAAGGCGCCGAAACCGGCTGCGCGAGCGCCGACCGCCTCCAGCGAGAGAGCGTCGCGGTGAGATCGCCGTCGTCGGCGGAGAAAACGCGCCGGAGTCCCGCATCGCCTCCTTCGCGGAATCCCGCCTGCAGCCAGGACGCGGCGGCACCGACGGCACAGATGGGCGAGATGTCGTTGCGGTCACGAGCGTCCGCGAGGACCTCGCCGACGCCCGGATGAACGCCCGCGCGCTCGAGGAAGGAAGCGAAAGAAGCGACTTCCCGACCCCACCAGCGCCCGTACGCCCGCGCCCCGGCCGCCGCGAGAAGCGTCGGCCTTGCCTGCAGGGCCGGCTCCGTGCCGCCGATCGCCGCCGCGGCGAACACCGGTGAGACCAGGTCCGGCTCCGGGGGCGCCGAGGCGTCCACGTCGACCCGCCCGCCGCTGCCCTCCCAGGCGACGTCGGCGGGGCGCGACGAGCCCATGTAGAGGGCCTTGGCCGCGGGATCGGGGTAGAGAAAGACGGTGAGCGCCGGCCGGCTCCGCGAGCCGGCGAGAAAGCGCTCGAGGACCGGGTTCCACCGGTCGAACGCCCGGCGTTCCCTCTCGTGGAAGCGCCAGACGATGGAGCCGCGCCGCTCGCTCGCGAGATCCGAAAAGAAGCGCTCCCGATCGGCGATCCGGTCGCGCTCGGAGGTCCGGTCGATCTCGAGTGCGCCCCCGCGACCGCGCCGGAAGCGACCTTCTTTCGACAGCTCCCCCGAGACGGCGCGGAATTCCCCCGGCGCGGGTTTCCCGTTCCAGAGAATTGACCGCGCCGCGCGCATCGCGGCGTCGCGCGAGTTGCCGAGCAAGAGTGTCTCGGACGGTCGGTCCGGGTCGGAGAGGACGACGGCGTCCCCGGCCGAGCGGTACGGCCGACCGTCGAACACGAAACCGGAGGACTCGAGCGTCAAGGGAAATCTCGTGAGAAGCTTTCGGAAGCCGTCGTGGACCGGAGGCGCCGCGAATCGCGCCACTTCCCAGCCGGGATCGAGTCGCTCCCCTTCGCGGGCGAGGCGGATCTCGATCCCCTCCCGGCGCGCGAACCCGATGGACCGCTCGAGACCCCCGGCCTCCCAACCCTGCGGGAGAACGATCGCGAGGCGCCGCGCGAGCGGGGGATCGGGACTCCTCGAAGCCAGGCCGAGGATCGAAAAGAGGAAAAGCGAGAGGAGCACGGCGCCCGTTCTAGGTTCGGTGCCAGACGATGCGCCCTGCGACGACCGTGGCCGCCGGCGCCCCGACGAGCTCCCAGCCGGCAAAAGGCGTGGAACGACCGAGCGAGCGGAACTTCGCCGGGTCGATCGTCCACCGGTATTGCGGGTCGAAGAGAGTGACGTCGGCCGGCGAGCCCGGCGCGAGAATTCCCCCCTGCAGACCGAACGCCTTCGCCGGCCCGGTCGAGAAGAGCTCGACGAAGCGGCGGAGCGCCAGCCGTCCGGAGAGAACGAGCCGGTCGTAGATGACCGCGACCGCGGTCTCGAGGCCGACGACGCCGAACGGAGCTGCGTCGAACTCCACTGCCTTCTCGTCTTCATGATGCGGCGCATGGTCGGTCGCGATCGCGTCGATCGTTCCGTCGGCCAGGGCTTCGACGAGTGCCACGACGTCCGCCGGCTCCCGGAGCGGCGGGTTCATCTTGAAGCGGGTCGAATACCCGGATCGCGCCACCTCTTCGTCGGTCAACGTCAGGTGGTGCGGCGTCGCATCGCAGGTGACCGGGAGGCCTCGCAATTTCGCCTCGCGGATCGAAGCGATCGAGAGCGCCGTCGAGAGGTGACCGAAGTGGATCCTGCCTCCGGCGAGCCGCGCGATCAGGAGGTCCCGCGCGACCGCGGCAGCCTCGGCGACCGCCGGCTGGCCGGCTAAGCCGAGCCGGGTCGAGACGGCGCCCTCGTGCATCGGCGACATCCGCGAGAGGCTGGAATCCTCCGCATGCTGGACGACGGGCATTCCAAAGAGCGTCGCGTGCTCGATCGCTCGGCGCAGGAGATCCCCATCCCGGAGCCAGTCGCCGTCGTCGGAGAGTGCGACCGCGCCCGCCGCCCGCATCTCGCCGAACTCCGCCAGCTCCTCGCCTCTGCGGCCGCGCGTGATGGCGCCCACGGGATAGACACGCGCGGCTCCGGCTTCGCTCCCCCGCGCCGCAACGAAAGCCGTCACGGTGCGGTTGTCGTTGACCGGATCCGTGTTCGGCATCGCGCAGACCGCCGTGAAGCCGCCGGCCGCCGCGGCGGCCGCGCCGGACGCAATCGTTTCGGCGTCCTCGCTTCCCGGCTCGCGCAGGTGGGCGTGGAGATCGATGAACCCGGGAAAGACGAGAAGTCCGGCCGCGTCGAAGACAAGGGCGTCGTCGTCGGCGAGCCGCTCGCCCACGGCTGCGACCGCGCCGTCGCGCAGAACCAGATCGAAAGCGCCGTCGCGCCCGGCGGCGGGGTCCACGACCCGGCCGCCCCGGATCAGGAGATCTCGGGTCACGCCCCCTCGCGCTCCCCTTCCCAGGGCCGGCCGGTCAGGAGCAGATAGAGAACCGCCATTCGCACAGGTACGCCGTTTGCGACCTGCTCGAGAATCACCGACTGCGGCGAATCGGCGACCTCCGACGAGATCTCGACTCCGCGATTCATCGGGCCCGGATGCATGGCGATCGCCTCCGGGCTCGCCCGCGCCAGGCGATCCGCCGTCAACCCGTACCGCGCGAAATACTCCCGCTTCGAAGGAAAGAGGGAGTGGCTCTGCCGCTCGAGCTGCATACGAAGCATCATCACGACGTCGGCGCCCTCGACGGCGCGGTCGAAGTCGGTGGTCGCTTTCGCGCCGAGCTCCTCGACGCGGGGAGGAAGCAGCGTCGGAGGTCCGCAGACCGTCACCTCCGCTCCCATCCGTGACAGGAGGAAGACGTTCGATCGAGCAACGCGGGAGTGTGCGATATCGCCGGCGATGACGACCCGCAGCCCTTCGAGCCGCCCGAATCGGGTCCGAATCGTGAGCGCGTCGAGAAGCGCCTGCGTCGGGTGCTCGTGTGCGCCATCGCCGGCGTTGATGACGCCTGCGTCGAGATGCCTCGCCAGGAAGTGGGGAACGCCGGCCGAGGAGTGCCGCACGACGATCAGATCGGGCGACATCGCCTGAAGGGTTCGTGCCGTGTCGAGCAGGGATTCCCCCTTCTCGACCGACGTGCCCCTGCCGCCGCTGAAGTTGAGAGAGTCCGCCGAGAGCCACTTCTCCGCCGTCTCGAAGGAGAAACGCGTCCGCGTCGACGGCTCGAAGAAGAGGTTGACCACCATGCGCCCGCGCAGCGCCGGGACTTTCTTGATCTGCCGTTCCGCGATCGACCGCATCGATTCGGCCGTGTCGAGAAGAAGCGTGATTTCCTCGGCCTCGAGGTGCTCGATCCCGAGGAGATCTTTGGAGCGGAGAGCGGAGATCGCTTGCCGAGCCGGTATCAAATCGGCCTTATCCCTGGCGCCCGACACCGGGATACCCGAAGCCTACCTATGACCCCGGCCTCTCCAGGATCCAGACCTCATCGGCGGCGTCGGTCTCGCGAAACATGACCTTGATGACCTCGCGCTGCGCCGTCGGAACGCTCTTGCCGACGTAGTTCGCCTCGATCGGGAACTCGCGGTGTCCCCGGTCGATGAGGACGGCCAGACGGATCGCGCGCGGACGACCCAGATCGATGACGCCGTCGAGCGCCGCGCGGATAGTGCGGCCGGTGTAGAGGACATCGTCGCAGAGGATGACGGCGCGATCGTTCAGGTCGAACTCGATCTCGGTCTTCTTCAGAAGCGGCTGCGGGGCGACGGTCGACAGATCGTCCCGGTAGAGAGTGATGTCGAGCGTCCCGACCGGAAACGGGGTCTTGACGAGGTCCGAAAGGCGCTCCGCGAGCCGCATCGCCAGCGGAACCCCGCGCGTCCGAATCCCGACGAACGCGAGGCCGGCGAGGTCTTTCTGGCGCTCCGCTATTTCGTGCGCCATCCGGTCGATCATCCGGCCGATGCGCTCCGCGTCGAGGATCTTTGCCTTTTTGAGGAGGAGGGCTTCGGTCAAGTCCGCGCGAGTCTATGGGCACGACCTTCGATCGTCAAGACGCTCCCTCGTTCTGGCGCGGCCGGGCTACAATCGCTCGGCGGCGAGGAACTCCCATGGTCTTCTACAACGCGTCGACGCGCGAGCTGACGGCGAAGATCGTGTACTACGGGCCGGGGCTCTGTGGAAAGACGACGAACCTCCAGGTGCTTCACCGGCGGCTGGACCCGGGCACGGCCGGAGAGCTCCTCGCGCTCTCGACCGAGACCGACCGCACGATCTATTTCGATCTCCTGCCCGTCGAGCTCGGCGACATCAAGGGCTACACGATCCGGTTCCAGCTCGCGACCGTTCCCGGTCAGACGGCGTTCAACGAAACGCGGAGGATCGTCTTGAAGGGCGCCGACGGGATCGTGTTCGTCGCCGACTCGCAGTGGACGATGCTGCCGAAGAACCTCGAAAGCTGGCAGAGCCTGAAGGAAAACCTCGTCGAGAACGGAACCGCGGTCGAGACGATCCCGGTCGTGATCCAGTACAACAAGCGGGATCTGCCCGACATCCTGTCGGTCGACGCGATGCAGGAAGCGCTCGGCTTTTCGGCGTATCCGCACATCGACGCGGTGGCCAGCGAAGGACGGGGGGTGACGGAAACGTTCAAGCTGATCTCGAAGCTCACTTTCTTGGACCTGCTGAGGCGCCTTCAGGGGCGATCGCCCGCCGACGCCGCCGTGGTGGCCGGAAACCCGGAAGCCGCCGGAGAGCCCCCGTCGCCGCCGGACGAAGCCCCGGAGCGCCGTCCGCCCCTGACCCTCGTTCGCTCGGTTCCGGAGACGACCGAAGCCGAGCGGGCGGTGGACCATGAGCCTCAGGCTTCCTCGCCGGATTCGGAACCGCTCGAGCCCCCGTTCGCCGAGGCGGTTGAGCCCGTTCCCGTTCAGGCGGTCGCGGAGCTCGAGGAGAAGGTGCAGACTCTGGAAAAACGGCTCGAAGAGCAAGCCGTCGCCGCCGAGACGTCGGTCGCGAGCGCGCAGCAGCGGATCGGCAAAGCGGAGGAATCGTTCGCCCGGGGGGTCGCAACGCTCGAAGACCGGATGGAGGATCGTCTCCGGGCACTCGAGGAGCGTTTTGACGCCGAAGCCTCCCGCGGCCGGGGCACCGACGAGAGCCTCTTCGAGGAGTTCGGGCGGTTGCGCGAGAGACTCGAGCGTTTGGACGAGCAGACGTCGGCTTTCGCGCGCGATCTCTCGGAGCTGCAGCGCACGCTCTCCGAGAAGGTGGGAGAGGCGCGCCGGGAGCCGGACGAGCTGAAGCTCCAGCTCGCGCCTCTCCTGGAAGAACAGGTGCGGCGCGAGGCCGACGAGAACTGGATCGCGGAGATCGAGCGTCTCCGCCAGGCGCTGGCGGAGTCGCTCGACGACCTTTCCGAGCGCGTGCGGAAGGCGGTGCGCGGCTAGGAAATCCGCGCGATCAGTCGCCCGGGTCCGTCACCAGCCTCGCCAGGAACCGCTCGTCGTCGCGCCAGTCGGCGCGGACCTTCACGTTCAGGTCCAGAAAATATCGGCCGCCGGATCGCCCTTCCAGCTCCGCGCGCGCCGCCGTGCCGATGTCCCGGATCATCGAGCCGCCGCGGCCGATCGCGATCGCCTTCTGTCCCTCGCGCTCGACGACGATCGACGCGTAAATGACCGTGACGTCGCGCTCGTCGTCGCGGGTCATCCGCTCCACGACGACGGCCGACGCGAACGGCAGCTCCTGCCGCGTCCGCTCCAGAAGCTTCTCGCGGATGACCTCGGCCGCCCACTCCGCTTCCGAGGTCGCGGAGAGGAAGTCTTCGGGGTAGGCAGCCTCCCTCTCCGGCAGGTTTGCCGCCAGGAGATCCGCGAGCCGGTCGACGCCATCTCCGCTCTTCGCGGAGATCGGGACGATCTCGCGGAAGCCGTGGCGCCGCGAGAACTCCGCGATCATCGGCAGGAGCCGCTCCTTGCCGACGAGGTCGATCTTGTTTAGCGCCAGGATCGCCGGGGCACCCGCGCGGCCGAGCATCTCGAGCACTCGCCCCTCTTTCCCCTCCTGCGTCACGTCGACAACGAGAAGCACGAGGTCCGCGGTCGAGAGGGCCTCGGTCGCGTCCCGCAGCATGGCGGCGTTCATGCGGTGATCGGGACGGTGGATCCCGGGCGTGTCCACGAGCGCGATCTCCGCGCCCGGCCGGCGCGCGACCCCGAGGATGCGCTTTCTCGTCGTCTGTGGCTTGTCCGACACGATCGCGACTTTCTCGCCGACAAGACGGTTCACGAGAGTGGACTTGCCCACGTTCGGCCGCCCGACGACCGCGACTTCGCCGGATCGGAACCGGGTCAAGACTCGCGCTGGACCGGGACGGCGACCGGCTCGATGCGGACACGGTGGACGCGGCGGCGGTCCGCCTCCTCGACCGTGAACAGGAGCTCCGCCTCGCGATGGACCTCGCCGGGACGCGGAATGTGGCCGAGCCGCGCGGCGAGAAAGCCGCCGAGAGTCGTGAACTCCTCCTCCTCGGGCCCGCGGCCGAAAAGCTCCTGCACTTTCGCGATGTTCACTTTGCCGGAGACGGAGTAGGCCTGCTCCCCTGCCGGCGAGATTTCTTCCCGCTCGTCCTCGTGCTCGTCGGAGATCTCTCCGACGATCTCCTCCAGAAGGTCTTCCACCGTGACGAGCCCGGAGACTCCGCCGTACTCGTCCACCACGATCGCCATCCAGAGGTGGCGCCTCTGGAACTCCCGCAGGAGCTCGGAGACTTTCTTGGTCTCGGGCACGAAATAGGCCTCCCGGACGAGGTCCGCGATCGGACGCGAGCCGCCGGCTCGAATCGATTGGAGAGTGTCCTTGACGTGGACGATTCCGACGACCGTGTCGATCGAGCCGCGCACCACGGGGATCCGCGAGTACTTCGACTCGACGAAGAGGTCCGCGAGAACGGTCAGCGAAGAGGCGACGTCGATCCAGACGATGTCGGTGCGGGGAGTCATGACTTCCCGCACCCGCGTGTCGCCGAAATCCACGATCGAAAGGAGGAGCTTCTCCTCTTCCTTCTCGAGGATGCCCTCCTGCCGGCCGACGTCGATGTAGGCCTGGACTTCCTGGTCGGTCGCCTCGGTCTCGATCTTCGGTGCGGCGCGAGCGTTGAAGATCTTCCGGACCGGGATCGCGAGCGGCAGCAGCAGCCAGGACGCGGCGGTGACGACCGGCAGCAGGCGCGCCACGGTCCTTTCCGGATCCGCGGCGCCTCCGAATTTCAGAAGCGCGACTTCCGAGACGAGCCAGCCCGCGAGGAAGATGCCGCCACCCCACGCCCATGCGGGCTCGACCCCGAACGTGTGGAAGCCCGACACGACCGTCAGAAGCCCGGCGAGCAGGAGGATCTGGACGAGAACCTTCGTCGTGGTCCGGATGATCTCGATCTCGCCCGGGCCGGAGAGGATGCGCGCACGTTCCGGGTGCTCCTCGAGAAGACCACGCAGCTTGATCGAAGAAAGACGGTCGAGCGCGAGCGCGAAGCTCTCGAAGAGCAGAAACGCGAGATAACAGAACGCCGACGCGAGGATCGGGATCATCGCGTTCTTTCGGCGATTCCGAGCCGGCGCCGGAGCTTCTCCTCGAGCGCTTCCATTTCGCCTTGGTCCGTCTCGTGGTCGTAGCCGAGCAGGTGCAGATATCCGTGCAACAGAAGTCGATCCATCTCTCGGGACGGGCTCTCTCCGCGCCGGCGCGCCTGGCGCGTCGCGTAAGGAATCGAGATCACGATGTCCCCCAGGAACCGCGCATCGGTTTCTCCCGCGGGAAACGCGAGGACGTCCGTGGGCCCGTTGCCGCGACGCCAGCGGCGATTGAGCCCGGCCATCCGCCGGTCGCCGCAGAAGAAGACCGAGACATCGCGACTCTTTTCGCCGAGCGCGCCGGCCGCGCCGGACAGGATGCGCCGGACCCGCGCCGTCGGGAGCGCGCCCGAAGCGCTGGACCACATCTCGACTTCCATCTCCGCATTCTCGCGCCGGGACCGCCCGAAGGAGGCTCCACGGCGATTACGCCGGCCGCGGCCCCGGCGGGCGCGCAGCCACTCCGGTTGCGGCTGACGCCGGAGCCGACTCGGTCTTGCGCCGCGTTCGTTCCGGATTGAAATCGAAGCCCGGATAGTCGATCCGATGGTGAAAGATCGTTGTGACGGTTTTCTCGAGCGCGTCCACGATCAGGGCGAGGTCGCGCATCGTGAGGTCGCATTCGTCGAACTGGCCGTCGCGAAGGCAATCGTCCACGATCGCCTGAATCATCGCGCGGATCTTCGGCTGGGTCGGTTCGACGAGCGTCCGGGACGCCGCTTCGACGGCGTCGGCGATCATCAGGATCGCGGTGATGCGTGTCCCCGGCTTGGGTCCGGAGTGGCGGTATTCCGTCTCCGGCACCGCGTTTGCCCCCGGCTCCGCTTTCGTCAGAGCTTTCTGGTAAAAGTAACGGATCAGCTTCGTCCCGTGATGCTCCCGGATCGCGGCGACGATCGGCTCCGGCAGCCTGGCTTTCTTCGCCATCTCGACACCTTCCTTGACGTGCGCCGAGATGATGAGCGCGCTCATCGAAGGCTCGAGCCGATCGTGGCGGTTGAAGCCCTTCGTCTGGTTCTCGATGAAGTAGATCGGCATCTTGGTCTTGCCGATGTCGTGGTAGTAGCCGGATACCCGCGCGAGCAGAGCGTCCGCCCCGACCGGTTCCGCCGCCGCTTCCGCGAGGTGTCCGACCATCAGGGAGTGCTGGTAGGTTCCGGGCGCCTCGAGAGCCAGGCTCCGCAGCAGGGGAAGGTTCTGGTTCGATAGCTCGAGCAGGCGGATGTCGGTCGTGACGTGAAAGAAGTGCTCGAAGACCGGCAGAAAAAGCCCGACGGTGGCCGAGACGAGGAGGCCTCCGACGAGTCCGCCCAGGACGTCCAAAGCGAAGGTCCATCGGAGCGGCTCGGGGTTCAGAAACTGAATCGCGGCGATCGAGACGAGGTTGGCCGCCGCCACGAATCCTCCCATTGCGAGCAGGACGGTTCGGGCCCGCATCCGGCCGGACGCGAAGATCCCCGCGAGCGAGCCCACGAGCGCGAAGAGCGCGAACGGGAAGCTCTGACCCATGAGCACGCCGGCCCCGACCGCGTTCGCCGCGGCGAAGAGGAGCGCGGGACCCATCCCGGACACGAGGCCCGCCACGATCGGCCCGGCCGCGAACGGCAGCGCGTAATACGTCGCGGCCGCCGTCGCGGGGCCCTCGAAGCTCGCCGAGAAACCCTGCGCGAGCACGAAGGATCCGCGCAGCAGAAGGGCGAAAAGGATCCCCGCGCAAACGACCGATGCGTAAATCGTGTCGGGCGGACGCTCCCGCCTCCGGCGGATGTAGCGGCGGGCATCCAGCCAGAAGGCCGTCGCCGCGAGGGATTGCAGGATGAGAATTCCGGCGACCTTGAACCACGAGGAAGGATCGGAGACTGATGCGCGGACCGCGGCCACCCACACCGAGGTGCGCGGAGTGATCTCGTCGCCGGCCCGGACGATCACTTTCCCCCGCGGAATCTTCGTGAAGACGCTCTCGACGCCGCGGGAAGCTTCGTCCCGCCGTTGCGCCGTCATCGTCGAGTTGAACGTCAGGCTCGGCCGGAGAGAAGCCGCCAGAAAAGCGGCGACCTCCGCCCTCTCCGCTTCCCGGAGCGGCGTCTCGGCCAGACGCAGCGACACGTCCGACTTGGCCTCCGAACCGTACTCGACGGCGGCCGGCGTATCCCGCCGCCTGTGCTCGCGTCCGGTCGAGGTGTCGCGAAGGAGAATGCCCCCCCGCTGCTCGACGAACAGCTCCCGGTTGTCCACGATCCCGTTGCGGTAGAGCTCGAGCCCGATCGCGACCAGGCGGTCCTCGAGAGCGTTCGAGAAGCCGAGCCGGGCGAGCGCCGACAGCGCCTCGTCGCCGATCGGCAGATGGAAGGCGTCGCGGATCTCCTGCGAGATTTCCCGGGATCGGCTCTTCCCGAGCGCGACGCGCGCCCGCACGAAGGACTCGCGGAGCTCCTTTTCGAAGCGAGCCGGGGCCGCGGCGTCGAAGTCGTAGACGGGAAGCACTTCCGCTGCGGCGTCCAGACGTCGGCGAGCGGTTGCCTCGGGATCGGACACGATCAAGTCCCGCGGCGCGACGACATCCCGCGTGGCGATCGACCCGGGACGGACCGGAGCCTTTCGGAAGGTGAGCGTCGGCGCGAAGGAGAAGGTCGTGAGGAGGACGTACAGGGTGCCCCAGAACCATGGCGAGAGAAACCGCCGGTGCATCGGCTCAACGCCGGTCTCCCGGGCGAGCGCCCGCCGCCTTCGGAACGTGTTCACGGGGTCAGGTCTCCACTTGCCACATGCGGGGTCAGGTCTCCACTTGCCACTTTGCGTTGCAAAGTGGCAAGAACCGTCCAGCTCAACGGTCGTTTGAGGTAGCTCGTGAAGACCTGACTCCGCATTGAAACGGATCAGCGGCCGGAGGCCGGGCGGGCGACGGCCGATTCGCGCTCCCGGTCGAGAGCGTCATAGGCCGAGATGATCGACTGCACGAGCGGATGACGGACGACGTCGCGCTCGTCGAAGATGACGAACCGGATCCCCTCGATCCGCGAAAGGATCTGGTGCGCCTCTCGCAGTCCCGAGGTCTTGCCCTGCGGCAGGTCCACCTGGGTGACGTCGCCGGTGACCACGGCCTTCGATCCGAATCCGATGCGCGTCAGAAACATCTTCATCTGCTCGGACGTCGTGTTCTGCGCTTCGTCCAGAATGATGAAGGCGTCGTTCAAGGTCCGGCCGCGCATGAAGGCGATCGGAGCAATTTCGATGACGCCCCGCTCGAGCAGCTTCGCGGTTCTCTCGTAACCCAGGATGTCGTAGAGGGCATCGTAGAGAGGCCGCAGATACGGGTTGATCTTGTCGACCATGTCGCCCGGCAGGAACCCGAGGCGCTCGCCCGCTTCGACCGCCGGCCGAGCGAGCACGATGCGCTTGACCTTTTTCTCGAGCAGGGCCGCGGCCGCCATCGCGACCGCAAGATAGGTTTTCCCGGTCCCGGCCGGCCCGATGGCGAAGACGAGGTCGTGCCGGTCGATCGTCTGCACGTAGAGGCGCTGCTTGTTGTTGCGAGCGGACACGACCGACCGCAACGAGGGGCCGAACGGGCTCTCGGTAAAGAACTCGACGATGGAGGCCGCGGGGTTTTCCTTCAGGACCCGGATTGCGGTCGCGACGTCGCTTCCTTTCAAGGGATATCCCATGGCGGCGAGATCGGAGAAGGCGCTCAAGAGCCGGCGGGCTGCGTCCTCCCCCTCGCCCGCTCCCACGACGGAAACCTCGTTCCCGCGAGCGGCGAGCCGCACGGAGAAGGCTTCCTCGATGGCCCTCAGGTTCTCGTCGGCGATGCCGAAAAGGGCTGTAAAGCCCGCATCGGGAAGCGTGACGGCCTGGTTCGGGTCGGGAATCTTGCCTTCTCCTCCGGTTGCGAAAAATTACGCTACCACGCTCGGAACAGCAAAAGGCGGGCCCCTGTCACACGGGAGCCCGCCAGGCGGACAAGTTCATTGTCACCAGAGGGTTCCCGACTCGGGCACCCGAACCGCGGCCCTCTCCCGCGGGGGCAGGGGATGGCTACCGGCCGTCTCCGATCGCCTTGGAGACTTCCTCCAGGGCATTCTCGACGGCGTCTTCGATCGAGGAGCCGCGGTTCTTGTGACGGACCTCTCCGACGATCTTTCCGCTCGAGTCCTTGAGGAGCACTTCCACGCCAACCCCCGGATTCGCCATCCAGCCGCCCCAGATCCGCGCTCCGGTCCCCGGCTGCCAGGCGTTGAACACGTTGCCCTCGACCGTCAACTCCGCGCCCTTGTCGGTGACCTTGTAGCCGGCCTTCTCGAGCCACTGCTCCATGTATTCCTTGCCCGCGCGCGCGGCCTCCCGCGCCTCGCGGCCCCTTCCGTTCTCGACGAATTCCTTCACCGAGACGGTCTTGTACTTCTTCAAGCCCCCCTCCGGGAAATACACCCAGTCGGCGTCCTTGCCCTTCGTGAGCTTGTCGTAGTCGGGCAGGAACTTCGCGGGCTCGTTGGCTTCCTTCGCATCGTCGGAGTCGAGGAAGTTCTTGGCCTTGCCGAGAGCCGGCGAGGCGACGAGCGCGAGAGCCAGAACGGCGGGGAGCGTCATCCCGTAACGGCGGCGAGTCAGAATCCCCATTGCTTGTTCTCCTTTGTGGCTCGATTCTACCAAGCCCGGCACCATCAATCGAACTCGATTCTTTCGCAGACCGCGTCCCCGGCGGCCGAGGTCGAAAGCGAGCCCCCCGCGTCTGCCGTCGCGCGGCCTTCCCGGACGCACCGGGCGACGGCCGCCTCGAGAGCTGCGGCTTCGGTCGAATGGCCGAGATGCTCGAGCAGGAGCGCGGCCGTCAGGATGGCGCCGAACGGGTTTGCCCGGCCGGTGCCCGCGTACTTGGGCGCCGAGCCGTGGACCGGCTCGAACATGGACACCCTCCCGGGATGAATGTTTCCCGATGCGGCCATGCCGAGTCCGCCCTGGAGCGCGGCGCCGAGATCGGTCACGATGTCCCCGAACATGTTGTTGGTCACCACGACATCGAACTGCCGGGGGTCCTTGACCATCTGCATGCAGAGGGCGTCGATGTAGAGATGGGAGGACTCGACGTCCGGATACTCGCGCGCGACCTCGAAGAAGGCCCGCTGCCACAGGTCGCCGACGAAGCGCATGGCGTTCGACTTGTCGGACATCACCACGTGTTTCCGTCCGCGGGCCCGCGCGTATTCGAAGGCGTAGCGGACGATCCGCTCGACGCCCTTTCGCGTCGAGACGTCCTCCTGGACGGCGATCTCCTCGGACGTCCCCCTCTTGAAGTTCCCGCCGACGCCGACGTAGGCGCCCTCCGTGTTCTCCCGGAAGACGACGAAGTCGACGTCGGACGCAGAAAAGCCCTTCAGCGGGCAGAGCCGGTCGTCTAAACATCGGACCGGCCGGTAGTTGACGTAGAGGTCGAGCGCGAAGCGCGCCCCGAGGAGGATCTCCGCCGCGTGGCGCATGTCGGGCACGCGCGGGTCGCCGAAAGCGCCCATGAAGATGGCGTCGAAGTTGCGCGCCAGGTCGTCGAACGCGCCGGCGGGCACTGTCTCTCCTGTCGCGAGGTAGTGATCGGCGCTCCAGGGGAAGTACACGGGCTCGAACGGAAATGACCTCAGCCGGGCGATCGCCTCGAACGCCTTTACGGCTTCGCGCGTGACGTCCACGCCAATCCCGTCGCCGGGGACGACAGCGATCCTCATGCAGGCGGCCGGGACGATAGCACCGCGCGTGCGCTAAAATCCCCGCCATGAACTTCTCCGAGATCGTTCGCGACGTCCTTGCCGAGCACGCCGTCGGGGCGGAGCGTCCAACCCCCGCCAGCCTGGCCCGCTGCCTCGCGCCGGAGGCAGACCGCTATCTCGAGCGCGTTCGTTTCGATCCCCATCACTACGTCCGCCACCCGGTTCTCCTCTGGGAAGACTGGGAGGTGATGGTGATCGGCTGGGAAGCGGGCCAGATCACCCCGATCCACGATCACCGCGGAGTCCTCGGGGGCATGGTGATCCTGTCCGGTACGATCGTCGAGGAGCGATTCACGGTACCCAAGGACCTGCCGCAGCTGGCGGACTCACGCGTGCGTCCGGAAGGCGATCTCTCCGAGACCGGCCCGACCATTCTCCATCGCCTGATCCCGCGCGCGCGGTCGGTCTCGCTCCACATCTACCGGCCGCCGTTGCGCACGATGGGGATCTGGGATCCGCGCGAAGGCTTTCAGGAAATTCGCCCGTCGGCCTTCGAAGTGAACGACGAGGTTCTCGCGCGAGCGGTCGCCCCGAGAACCACTTCCGCCCCGGTCGCCTAGAAGTCTCCGATTCGCCGTCCGTAAATCCAGCCCCACTCTCTTCCCCAGGCGTCTCCGACTTTTTCGACGAGCCTCTCTCCCGGACCGGCCGGCTTCCCCGGCGCCACGATGCGGAGCTCCTGTCCGCGCGCTCCTCTCGGCTCGCGGCCAGGGGCGAACCGTTCCCGCCACGGATCCAATCGATATTTTCGCGCCCCCTGCATCGTCAGCGGGTTCTGGCCGAGCGACAGGTCGAGCTTGACGGTCCCGTAGAGATCCCACCGAGCCGCGGCGCGCGCGAGAAGCGTGTCCTGCCCCCAGAAATCGTCGAAGGTCGTCCGCGAGCCGGCCCACCGGATGATCGCATCGCGGGCGCCGGCAAGAGACGCGACTGCGAGAAGCCCGGCCAGGGCGATGGCGGCGGATCGGCGGCGCGGCGCCCGCACCATCGCGAGAAGGACGAGAGCGCCTCCCGCCGCGGCCACGGCGGCGACGTTCGACAGGTAGCCGAAGCGGTAGCCGTTGGGCGCCGTCGCGCGGCCGCCGGCGACCGTCGCCGCGAAGGCGGCCGCCGAGTGCGCGAGCAGGAAGGCGGAAAAGTCCCGCCGCGGGCGAAGGATCGCATACGCGAGCGCGATCGCGACGAGCGAGCCCGTGATCCAGCCGAGACGCGAGTGCCCCGGAAGGTCGTGCCGCGGCGTGGGATCCGGCAGGAACCAGGGCGCGACCAGCGCGTCGGCCGCCACGCCCAGAAGCGGGAGGATCGAGCGCGCCCGGTGAACCTCGAGGACGACGTTGTGGTCGGAAGCCCGCGCGAAGTAGGAAGAGGTCCTCCCCTTCTTGAGAAAAAAAATCGGCGCTGCGACGACCAGGAGGCCGATCGCGAAGGCGAGCGCCAGAGAGGGCCGCCACGGCCTCTCCTCCTCGGGCGCCGGCGGCCACAGGGCGAGCAGAAAGAGCGCCGCCGACCCGACCCAGGAGGCCAGGTAGATGTGCGTCGAGATCCCGGCGACGACTCCCGCGACGGCCGCCAGAGCGAGACTCCACCGCCGGCGCGCCGCGAGCAGGACGAGCGCGGCGACGTCCAGGACGGGTGCGAGCACGATCGCGTTCCAGCCCCATCGCGACAGAATCAGGCTCCAGCGCATTCCGGCGAGAGCCAGCCCGGCGAGGGCGCCGCCGCCCCGGGGCAGGAGCGCGCGGCCGAGAAGCATCGCCGTTGCCACCGAGGCCACGCCTGCGAGCGCGGACGGCAACCGCACCCCGAACACGGTCGTCCCGGCGAGATCCAGGCAGAGCCGGTAGAACTCGAGGTAGAGCACGCCCACGCTTCCGAACGGCTGCGCGACGCCGTAGGGAGCGGGTCGGATCGCGTTTGCGAAATCGCGCCAGGTTCCGTCGAGCGCGAGAGTCGGCGAAATCAAAGAGACGTCGTCCAACCAGAGAGGAACCGGGAGGGTGTCGAGCCAGGCGAACCGGAAGAGCGCGCCCGCCGCGAGGGCGCCGACGGCGGCGAGAGAGAGAGTCGCGCGTCGGAACGGGAGCGGCTGCGGCGCATCCGGGGCGAATCGACTTCGACTCCAGAGAAAGAAGAGACCTCCGGCAAGCCCCCCGGCAGCGGCGGTCGCCGAGAGAAGCCCGATCCAGAGAAGGAAACGGGCGGGAACCCAGGCGGGGTCCGGGTCGAGGAAGAGCGTCGGCCGGATCGCCTCCACGGAACGTACGGCGACGACGAAGGAGACCGTGCAGCCCACGAAGAGCGCGGCGCGTCGATCGGAACGGACGGCGGCGAGGAGAGAGGTCACGATCCCCGGACGGCTCGCCCGAAGACGACGGCCCACTCCCGGCCCCAGCCGTCGCGCACTCGCTCGACGAGCCGCTCCTCCCTGCCGGGGGGGGTGCCCGGCGCCGCCACGCGAAACCGCTTCGGGAGGGGAGGAGCGGAGCGTCGGCCCGGGCGGGGCGCCGAATCGGGCGCGCTTTCCCGGTCCGGATCCAGCCGATACCGGCGGACGGTGTCGATCGTCGCCTGCGACCGTCCGAGGCCCGGCTGGACGAGCACGCTACCCGAGCTCTCCCAGCGGGCCGCGGCACGCCCGATCAGGGTGTCCTCGCCGTGATAGCCGTCGAAGGTCGAGCGCTCGGATGGCCACCGCAGAAGCGCGTCGCGCGCCCCGGCGGCGCCGCTCCAGGCGACGAGCCCGATCGCGGCGAACGCTGCGGCGCGACGGAAGCGCGGACGAACGAGATGGATGATCTGGAGAAGGCCCGCGGCCGCGGCGACCGCGGTCACCGTCGTCAAGTATCCGAATCGAAATCCGTGTGGATGTCCGGCCTGGCCGCCGACGACGGCGGCGGCGAGAGCGGCGGAGGCGTGGAGAAGAAGGAGAGCGGAGAGCTCCTCCCGCGGAAAGACGAGCGAGCGCGAGAGCGCGAGGGCGACTGGCACGCCGATGACCCAGCCCAGTCGCGAGCGGCCGGGCAGGTCGATCCACCCCGCCGGTTCGGGAAGGAACCACGGCGCCGCGAGTGAGTCGGCCGCAACGGCGAAGGGCGGCAGCAAGGACTTCGTGTATCGCATCTCGAGGAAGACGTTATGGCGCGCCGTGCGTCCGAAGTAGCCGGCGGCGCGCCCCTCGGAGAGAAGGAACAGGGGCGCGGCAGCCAGCAGAAGCGCCGCGCCGCAGGCCAGAAGGCGGCGCACGGGGGGACCGGCTCCTTCCTGCCGGAGCGCCGGCCAGGCGGAAAATGCGAGCAAGGCGATCGCCGGCACCCACGCGGCGATGTGAAAGTGCGCGGCGGTCCCCAGGAGCAGACCGGCAGCAGCGGCGGGAGCAGCTCGCCCGCTCGCCCGGGAGCGAAGGAGCAAGAGCGTCGCCGCGTCCGCCATCGCAGTGACCAGGATCAGATGCCAGCCGATGCGAGAGAGGATCAGGTGCCATCGCAGGCCGGCGAGGACGAGCGCCGCGAGAGCGCCGCCTCCTCGAGGGAGCAGAGCGCGGCCGAGAAGAGTCCCCGTCACGAGAGAGAGCACGCCGCCCGCGAGCGACGGGAACCGGATCCCCGCGATGGTGGGCCCGAAAAGGTGAAGGACGCCGCGGAAGAGACGCAGATAGAGGACGCCGATGACCTCGTGCGGATCCGGGACTCCGAAGGGAATCGACCGAATCGAATCGGCGAAGTCCCGCCACGTCCCGGAGAGCGCGAGGGTCGGTCCGATCAGGTTCACCTCGTCGCCCATGAAAGGAAAAGGCAACTTCGACAACCAGACCGCGCGCAGAAAGACGCCGGCTGCGAGAGCCGTCGCCGCGACAGCCGCGATCGACGAGCGGGAGAGCGGAAGAGGACCGGGAGCTACGCGGGCGAGCCAGGAGCGGGTCCAGAGGAAGAAAGCGCCCGCCACGAGTCCACCGGCAGAGACCGCGGCGCTCGCGAGGGAGAGCCAGAGCAGAAACCGGGGAATCGCCCAGGAGGGATCGGGGTCGCAGAAGAGCGCCGGGCGGATCCAGCGCACGAGGTCGACCGCGACGAAGAACGAGACGACGCAGCCGACGACGAGTGCCGCCGCTTTCCCGGGTCGCCCCGGAGGGGTCACTTCTGGAAGAACAGAAAGAGATTGACGGCCGAAGGGCCGAGCGAGAAGAAGTCTCCCGAGGTCAGCGGACGCGCGCAATCCTCTTCCGATGCGCCGCCCAGATCGTCGGGCTGCGGGACAGGGTCGCCGTTCAAGTACGTCCCGCACGTCGAGCGCATGTCGACGAGAAGGTAGTGTGGTCCGTCGGTGGCGACCCGGCGCACGAGCTTGGCGTGCAGGCGGGACACCTCGGTGTTCAAAAAGGCGTCAGGCGAAGAAACGCGGAACCCCGAAACCGGCATCCCGACGCCGATGAACTCCGGCACCTCGCGGCCGATCAGGAGCTCTTCGAAGTCGAGGCGAACGAGCCCCGCGTTGTAGGGGCCGAGGCCGAGGAGGTAGTGGCCTCCGGCAAGCCGGATGAGCGTCTTCTCCAGGCGCGCCGACATCCCGGACATCCCGTTGTCCACGAAGGACATGACGTCGCGCTGTCGGGATTCCAGGGCTTCCCGGCAGATGGCGGCGTAGAGGTCGTCTGCTCTCATACGCGGGCACGATCATTTTCGCACAGCGCAGGCGGGGCCGCGCGGGAGAGCGGCTCAGTTCACGGGCTCCGGCCTCTTCGGCTCGTCCGCCGGCGCTTCCGCCTCGAGCTCCACGGTCCAGCGTTCCGAGACGTCCTCGGGCAGCTCCGAGACGAACCGCGAGGGTTCCAGGATAACGTCGACTCCGTACCGGTCGCGAGCGAGCATCGGATACGTGAGCGCGACCTCGTTCTTCGCCCGAGTTACCGCAACGTAAAAAAGTCGGCGCTCCTCCTCGAGCCCCTCCTCGGTCACCGCCGCGCGATAGCTCGGAAAGCGCCCCTCCGAGAGCCACATCACGACGACCCGGCTCCACTCGAGACCTTTGGCCTGGTGAACGGAGGAGAGGACGACGCGATCGTCCGACGGCTCCCCGGCGGCGACGTCTTCGCCCGACAGCTCGTTGAAGAGCGTGACCTCCTCGAGGAAGCCCGGGAGCGACTCGTAACTCTGCGCGAACTGGGCGAGCTGCTCGAGGTCGTCCAGCCGCGCTTCTCCGTTGGGGAACTTCGCGCGCGCGTAATCGCCGTAGACCGACTCGACCACGAACCGGATCGCCTCCGCGGGAGACGAGCGCAGCGATGGCGAGTCGAGACGGCCCACGAGGGAGCGAAACGGCTTCAACGCGGCGTCCGCGCCGCGCGGCAACGAGGCCGTCGGCTCGAACGAGCGGAAGGCGATCAGAGGATCGGCGGCTCCCGCGATCGACGCCCACACGGCCGAGGCGGAGCGCTCCCCGATCCGGGGAAAGATCTTGAGAGCTCGCTTCCAAGAGAGCTCGTCCTTCGGGTTGACGACGACCTTCAGAAACGCGAGCACGTCTTTCACATGGCGCTGCTCGAAGAAGCGCGTACCGGATCGGATCTCGTAGGGGATGCCGCGGCGCGTGAGCTCGATCTGGAGCTCGAGCGCCTGGTAGTGGGCGCGATAGAGGACCGCGAGATCGGCGAGCGCGTCCCCCTCGTCGTGCCACTCGAGGAGCCGCTGGGCAATGAACCGAGCCTGCTCGGAGACGTCGGCCAGAGGAACGACCGCCGGCAGCGGCCCCCCGCCGCGGCAGGCCCGCAGATCCTTCTCGAACTGTTTCTGGTTTTGCGCGATCGAGGCGTTGGCGAGCGCGAGGATCTCCGGCGTCGAGCGGTAGTTCAACGTCAGGCGGAAGACCTTCGCGTCCGGATATCTCTCCGGAAACCCCAGGATGTTCGCGAACGAAGCGCCGCGGAACGAGTAGATCGCCTGCGCGTCGTCGCCGACGACAGCGACGTTCCGGCGGATCTTCCCCATGCCGTCCACGATGTCGCCCTGCAGCTGATTGGTGTCCTGGTACTCGTCGACGAGAACGTGATCGTAGGACGCGGCGAGCTGCGCGGCGACTTCGGGAGCCTCCGCGAGCAGGCGTCTCCAGGAGAGTAAGAGATCGTCGTAGTCGCACGCGTTGCCGGTGCGTTTGCGCTCCTGGTACCGCCGGAAGACCTGCGCGATCTCCTCTTCGAGCGTCAGGAAGTGCGGCGCGCGCTCGGCGAGGACTTCCGGAAACCGTCGGCCGGTGTTGATCGTGAAGGAGTGGAGGTCGGAGAGGACGTCCCCCTTGGGGAACCGTTTCTCGAGCGTCGGGATCTTCAAGTCCGACGTCGCGGCGTCGAACATCTCGCGGGAGTCTTCCTCGTCCAAGATCGTGAAGTTGGGGGAGAGCCCGACCCGGCTTCCGAAGCGCCGCAGCAACCGGCTCCCGACCGAGTGGAACGTGCCGCCCATCAGCCGCCGCGTGTCGACGGAGAGCAGGCTCTCGACCCGCCGGAGCATCTCACGCGCCGCCTTGTTCGTGAACGTCAGGAGCATGATGCGCGACGGGTCGGTGCCCGATTCGATCAGCCGCGCGACGCGGTAGACGAGGGTGCGCGTCTTGCCCGATCCCGCGCCCGCGATGACGAGGATCGGCCCGCCGCCCGCGAGCACGACCTCCCTCTGCTCTTCGTTCAACTCCCGGTCGTAGTCGACCCGGTAGCTCTTCGTCCCGACCGGCGTCTTGAGGACGTATTTCTTAATGGGGTCAGGTCTCCACTTGCCACATTCAGGGCCAGGTCTCCACTTGCCACATTGGAGTCTAACTGCTGGGCCTGCAGCTCCTTTGTGACAGGATTTCGCGAATGCCTTTGAGACTCCTGACCGCCGGCGAATCCCACGGTCCGCGTCTGACCGCGATCCTCGAGGGCATCCCCGCCGGCCTTCGGATCGATCCCGACTTCGTCGACCGCGACCTCGCGCGCCGCCAGCACGGATACGGCCGCGGCGGGCGGATGAAGATCGAGAGCGACCGGGCGCTCTTCGAGGGCGGAGTTCGCGGCGGCGTCACACTGGGCTCGCCCATCGCGATCGGAATCGAGAACCGCGACTTCGCGAACTGGTCGAAGGTCATGGATCCGCTCGAGAACGACCCGGCCGCGCAAGCGGAGCGGCGCCTCACCCGTCCGCGCCCCGGCCACGCGGACCTCGCCGGCGGAATGAAGTATGGCGCGGAAGACCTCAGGAACGTTCTCGAGCGAGCGTCGGCGCGGGAGTCGGCGGCCCGCGTCGCGGCGGGCGCGGTGTGCAAGCTGCTTCTCACCGAATGCGGGATCGAGGTCCGGAGCGGCGTTCTCTCTCTGGGCTCGATCATCGATGGGAGATCTCCCCGATCCTTCGAGGCGCTCGGGAAGGTCCGCGAGGAGTCGCCGCTGCGCGCGATCGACGCCTCGATCGAGAAAAGGATGGTCGAGGCGGTCGACGCCGCCAAGCGCGCGGGCGATACGCTGGGCGGCTCGATCCTCGTGGGCGCGCGGGGCGTGCCGGCGGGTCTCGGGTCGTACGCGTCATGGGACCGCAAGCTCGACTCCCGCATCGGAGCGGCACTCCTCTCGATTCCCGCCGTCAAGGCGGTCGAGCTCGGGTCTTCGATCGAAGCCTCGCGCGGACCCGGTTCGCTCGCGCACGACGAGATCGAGAAGGGGCACGATGGAAACCTCCGCAGGCGGAGCAATCGCGCCGGAGGTCTCGAGGCCGGCGTGACAAACGGCGAAGAAGTGATCGCGGTCGTCTACATGAAGCCGCTCTCGACGCTCGCCAGGGGACTCGACTCCGTGGATCTCGCGACCGGCGAGACCGCGCGTTCGGCCTACGAGAGAAGCGACGTCACCGCGGTCCCCGCGTGCGGCGTCATCGCCGAGGCGATGCTCGCGTTCGTGCTCGCCGACGCGCTGCTCGAATCGACCGGCGGCGACCGAATGGAGGACGTGAAGTCCCGCCTCGCCACGCACCGGGAGCGGGTCCGGCGCTATCCGCGGGGAGCTGCGATCGATCGAAAGGACCTTCAGCCGTAAACCTTGCAAGCCGCGGCGAAATAAAAGACGTTTGCAGCGACGACAAACGCCGCTTCCACGGCAAGCAACGCTCGCCCTGCTCGTTGAGAGATCCGGAAGGCCTCCGCCGCGGCCACTGCCAGCCAGGGAAGCCAGCTCCAGAAGTACCAGCCGCCGACGCCCCCCCAATCCGCGAAGATTCTCCGATTCGCGATCACCACGACGAGCACTCCGGCCGCGACAGT
>DASWCZ010000049.1:0-39359 GCA_036395755.1 Thermoanaerobaculia bacterium | reverse complement strand
CTCGTCATCAACGCCCCTACGGGAAACGTCGTTTCCGCGGTGGAGCACACGTTCGCGCTCCTCCTTGCGCTCCTGCGCCGCGTCTCGGAAGCTTCCGCCTCGCTCGCATCCGGCAAGTGGGAGAAGTCGAAGTTCATCGGCTCCGAGCTCGCCGGCAAGACGCTCGGGATCGTCGGGCTCGGGCAGGTCGGCTCGCGCGTGGCCGCCCGGGCCCGGGCGTTCGAAGCGCGTCTCCTCGGCCATGACCCCTACCTGCCGCTCGAGAAGGCGCGCGAAATGGGCGTTCCGCTCGTCTCTCTCGAAGAGCTCCTCGAGTCCTCCGACATCGTGACGCTCCACGCGACCGCGACGGAGGGGGGCCGGCCGCTCATCGGCCGCGAAGAGCTCGCGCGCATGAAGCCGGGTGCCGTCCTCGCCAACGTGGCGCGCGGGAGCCTGGTGGACGGAAAAGCCCTGCACGAGGCGCTCGTCTCCGGCCGGATCGCCGGCGCCGCGCTCGACGTGTTTGACCCGGAGCCACCCGATCCCAACGACCCGTTGCTGAAGCTGCCCAACGTGGTCGCGACGCCGCACCTCGGCGCCTCGACCGTCGAAGCCCAGGAGCGCGTCTCCCTTCAGACAGCCGAAGCGGTCCGGGAGGCTCTGGGGGGGGCGTCCTACGTTCCGGCCGTGAACCTGCCGTTCCGCGGCCCCAAGGACGCCGGCGGCGCGGCGGCCTGGATGGACCTCGCCGAGCGGACCGGGCGATTCCTCTCGTGCCTCGCCGGCGAGCGGCTGCGCTCCCTCTCGGTCGAGACGTGGGGCTTGCCCGAGGACTTCCTGCGCCCGATCGCGGTCGCGGCGGTCAAGGGCGCGCTCCAGCAATACACACCGGAAACCGTGAACTTCGTCAACGCGCTCTTCGTGGCGCGCGACCGAGGGCTCGCGGTCGCGGAGACCCGCCACGAAGACCCGGGCAACTACGCGAAGTCGATCCGGGTCGCGCTCTCGGACGGCTCCTCGAAGGCGACCGCCGGCGCAACCCTCTTTTCCGGGAGTGATGCGCGCGTCGTCGAGGTGGACGACCTGCCGCTCGAGTTCCGGCCGGAGGGAACGGTCGTCTTCCTGCGGAACCGCGACGTGCCGGGCGTCGTCGGCCGCATCGGAACGATCCTGGGCGAGGGAGGGATCAACATCGCGAACTTCTCGCTCGCTCGCGGTGGCGAAGACCGCGCGGCGGCGATCATCGCGGTCGACTCGGTTCCACCGGCGGGAGTCCTCGCGACCCTGCGCGAGGCGCCGGGCGTCGAAGAGGTGCGCGTGGTGACCTGGTGAACCGATTGCGGGTCGTCGTGCTCTACGGCGGCCGGTCGGTCGAGCGGGAAGTCTCGCGCGTTTCGGCGAGGACGATCGTCGCCGCGCTCGACCGCTCGAAGTACGACGTGCTCCCTCTCGCGGTCTCCGAGGAGGGGCGATTCCTTTCGGCGGCCGACTCGGCCCGGCTGCTGACGGAAGGGCCGGTGCCCGACCGCTTCCGCCGGGCGGAGCCGGAGAGCGAGGCGCTCGTCCCGATCGACATCTCTCCCGGCGGCGCGGACGTCGTTTTTCCGATCATCCACGGCACGACCGGCGAGGACGGAACCTTGCAGGGCTTCCTCGACTTTCTCGGAATTCCCTACGTCGGCGCTGGCGTGACCGGCTCGGCGATCGGAATGGACAAGCCCGTCTTCAAGACGCTGCTCTCGAGCGCGGGGATTCCGACGCCGCGTTCCGTCGTCGTGCGCTCCTCGGATCGGGGCGGAAGGGCGCGGCAGATGGCGGCCTCGCTCTCCTTGCCGGTCTTCGTCAAGCCGGCGACCGGCGGCTCCTCGGTGGGCGTCGTCAAGGTCCGGGACCTCGATCGGCTCGACGACGGATTGGCCGAGGCGTTCCGCTATGACGACCGCGCGTTGATCGAGGAGGGGATCGACGCCCGCGAGCTCGAGTGCGCCGTGCTGGGCGACGACGAACCGCGCGCGTCCGTGCCGGGCGAGGTCGTGCCCGGCCACGAGTTCTACGACTACGACGACAAGTATCGCGACGACAAGGCAAAGCTCTTGATCCCCGCGCCCGTGCCCGACGCCATCGCGCAGGAAGTCCGCCGGCTCGCCGTCGAAGCGTTCCGGTTGTGCGGCCTCTCGGGCATGGCCCGGGTCGACTTCTTTCTCGAGCGCGGCACTGACCGGGTTCTCGTCAACGAGCTGAACACACTGCCGGGCTTCACGGCGATCTCGATGTATCCGAAGCTCTGGGAGGCGAGCGGGCTCCCGCTGCCGGCACTGTTGGACGAGTTGATCCGCCTCGCGCTCGCGCGAAAAGAACGGCGCGAACGGCTCTCGCACAAACCTCCGGCCGAGCTGACATAGGGTTCGACCTCAGTCGAATATCCAGAGGGCGGATGTTGCATACGCCGCCGGGGCACAGCGCGCCGATCTGATCAAGGCGCGGGTCGCGGCGCGTGACCCGTTCGAGAATCACCCGTCGGTTCTCCGACGATGAGACACCGACGCCGGGCTTCCGTTCCATGCAACTTCGGCCGGACGGGCGCGGTCTAAGATCGGCTCGAAAGTCGATGCCTTTGGAGCGCGGTAACTCGATCGGTTCCTACAGGGTCCTGTTCCGGCTGGGCTCCGGTGGGATGGGAGAAGTGTGGAAGGGGCAGGACACCCGTTCCGGCCGCGAGGTCGCGATCAAGGTCTTGAGCCGGGAGGCCGTCCAGGACAGCGATCGCATGCGGCGCTTTGCGATGGAAGCCAACGCCACCTCGGCGCTCGACCACCCGAACATCCTGGCCGTGTACGAGGTGGGACAGAGCGAGGCCGGCCCGTACATCGTCACCGAGTACGTGGACGGCGAAACCGTCCGGGCGATCTTGACCGAAGGGCCACTGCCGCTCGCCCGGGCGGTCGACATCGCGGCGCAGACGGCCGAAGGCGTCGCGAACGCTCACGGCGCCGGCGTCATCCACCGCGATCTGAAACCCGAGAACCTGATGGTCCGCCGCGACGGGTTGGTCAAGATCCTCGACTTCGGGCTCGCGAAACTCCTGCGCCCCGGCGAGTCTTCGGGCGGGATCGGCCTGGAAGGCTTGACGGCGGTCGGTATGGTCATCGGGACCGCGGGCTATCTCTCCCCCGAGCAGCTCCGCGGAGACAAGGCGAGCGAGCGATCGGACGTCTTCGCGCTCGGGGTCGTCCTCTACGAGATGGCGACGGGCGAGAACCCTTTCCGCCGGAACAACGCCGTCGACACGTTCACGGCCATCATGCGCGACGAGCCACCTCCACTCGACCCGAGGCTCGGTCCCGTTCCGGTCGAGCTGCCGCTCGCGATCGGTCGGGCGCTCGCCAAGAAGCCCGAGGAGCGGTACCAGTCGGCCGCCGAGCTCGCGAGGGATCTTCGCGAGATCCACTCACGCCTGGCGCCTCCGCTCGCGGAAGCCGAGGGAGTGGACTCCGCGAACGCAAGGAGTCGGGTGCCCGGGATTCTGGTCGCCGCGATCATCCTGTTGATCACAGGAGCGTTCCTCTTCCTGAAGGCTTGCTGAGCGGCTCGGTTCGCAGCCCCGTCTCGCGCAGGCGCACGGGCGACGCGGGGAGGCGATCCAGCACCGGGAGGCCGTTCTTCCCGTAGCGCCCGAAGGCGAGCACCCCCGTCGGGCAGGACTGGACACAGGCGGAGCAGCGCACGCACTGGGGGTCCTCCATCGGCAGCCCCTTGTTGGCGAAGTTCATGATGTCGATTCCCTGGTGGCAGACCGCCGTACAGACGTTGCACGAGATGCACTTCGACTTCTCCGCGAAGATGCGGAAGCGCGAGAACCGCGTGTAGACGTGCATCAGCGCGGCGAGCGGACAAGCGAACCGGCACCACACGCGGCCCGAGAACCAGAAGTACATGCCCACCCCGACGATTCCGGCGAGGAAGATGTCCACGAGGTGGTAGTAGTTGAGCTCGATCCCGAGTACGGACCAGCTCGACAGAAGCCCGTCGTAGAACTTTCCGGCCATCCGTCCCGCGCGGGAGCCGGGCCAGCTCCACGAGACCACGCGTCCGAAGAAGAGCAGGAACGCGGCCGCGAGGACGACCTGGCCGGTCATGTTGACGCGGTTCCAGATCGGGCCGTGCGGCATCTTCTGGCGCTGCGCATCCCCCATCGTCTCCGCGAGCGCGCCGCACGAGCAGATCCATCCGCAGTAGGCGCCCTTGCCCCACCGGCGGATGACGAGCGGGATCAGAACGAACGTCTGAACGAACGCGATCACGAGCCACCAGGCGAGCGGTTTCGGCGAGAAGACGTTCCAGATGAAGAGCGGCCACGCCAGGATGAACCCGAACGCCCGCCAGTACTCGCGGCCGTGACCGTAATCGGCCGCGGGGAAGAGGTTGTCGGCGAACGTGCGTCCGAACCCGGAGTCGAAGGCGCCGTTGTGGCCGAGGAGCGGCAGCAGCACGAACGGCAGGAGGAAGAGCGGCACGATCTGGATCGCGGTCAACGTCACCGTCTGCGCCGTGACGTAGCGGGTCTTTCGGCGGCGGATGCGGGCAATTCCGAAGAGTAGAACCGCGAGGCAGTAGGCGGTCGAGTAGTAAAAGCCGGGGTCGCGGAGCGAGATCGCGAGCGTTCCGGACAGCGTCCTGGGGTCCGAGGGCACCGCCATGTTGAACGGGAAGAGTCGGTGCTCGGCAAAGTAATGGTTGACGCTTCCGCTCGCCTTCCAGTTGTAGAGAAAGACGCAGAAGAGAAAGAAGGCGGCAAACGCGACCCAAGTCGCGGGCTTCCACTCGCCGCGAATCGGAATCCGGCTGCGGCGGAAGAACTCGAGCGGCGCTTCGCGCCCGAGCATCGTGAAAACGACATCGTTTGGTATATCAAGCGCGCCGCCGAAGTCGTCTTTCAGAACGACGCTCTTCGGCTCGATCTTCGCGACCTGCGTCCCGAGCGCGAGACGGAGGGAGCCGGGCGGATGCTCGCCGGCCGCTTTCATGAAATCGCCGGTCGAGGTGGTGACGCGCTCGGAGGTCGGACGCTCGACGGAAACCGGCGCGGCCGGATTCGTCTCGAGCATTCGGATCTTCTCGACGTTTTCCGCCTTCGGGCGCGCGAACTCTTTCTTCCGGTAAGAGAGGATGACATGCGCCCCGGCGGTCGAGAGCGCGATCGCGGTCTCCAGCGCCGAGTCGCCGCCGCCGACGACCAAGACCTCTCGGCCGGCGAATTCCTTCGGGTCGTACAGCCGGTTGAAGACTTTGTCGGTCTCCCCGCCCGGGATGCTCAACCGGCGGTGGTTGCCGCTCCTCCCGATTGCGACGATCGCGCGGCGGGCTTTCGTGACCGTCTTCGCGTCGCCGTGATGGAGGAGGAGAAGCCCGCCCCGCCGCTCGATCCGTTCGATCCGCACGAACGTCACCTCGATTCCAGCGGCCCGGCGGCGTGACTCCAGATCCTCGAGCAACTGTTCCTTGGGATGGACCTCCGAGCGGAACTGCAAGTCTCCCTCGGGCGTCATGCCGGTCGGGTACGTGTAGATCGGCTTTCCTTTGGGGAAGTTCGCGACCGTCGAAAAGATCTCGGTCGCCTCGAAGACGACGAAGGAGAGGCCGGTCTTCTTCGCTTCCATCGCCGCGGCGACGCCGGAGACTCCGCCTCCCACGATCGCCACGTCGAATGAGTCCGAATCGGCCGGCCGCCGCCCTCCGAAGTCCGGTTCCGCGAGGATGGCCTTCACGGCGCGCGCGCCCGAATCGGAGGAGAACTTGAGCAGCGGCACCCCGGTCAGGTCCCCGACGATCCGCACTCCGGGAACCGCCGTCGTCCCGTCCTCGCGGATCTCCGGCAGCTTCTCCACCGTGCCCGCCGGCCAGCGGGTGTGCAGCCAGTGCGTATACCGACCGAGCAGAGACATCGTTCCCCGACTATTCTCCCTCGCGATGCCCGAGCTTCCCGACGTCGCCGCCTACCTGACCGCGCTCGAGCCGCGCGTCGTCGGGCAACCGCTCTCGCAGCTGCGCCTCGGGAGCCCGTTCCTGCTGCGGACCTTTGACCCTCCGATCGCCGCGGTCGAAGGCAGGCGCGTCGTTGGACTTCGCCGTCTGGGAAAGAGGATCGTCTTCGATCTCGACGGGGACCTCCATCTCGTCCTCCATTTGATGATCGCCGGCCGCCTCCACTGGAGACCGTCGGTCGCGCGGCTCACCAGCCGAACGTCGCTCGCGGCCTTCGACTTTCCGGACGGGACGCTGCTCCTGACGGAAGCCGGATCGAAAAAGCGCGCCGCGCTTCACCTCGTCCGCGGCGAGGCGGCTCTCGCCGAACACGCCCGCGGCGGGCTCGAGGTTCTCGAATCCGACCTCGAGAGCTTTCGCGCGGCGCTGACCCGTGAGAACCACACGGTCAAGCGCGCGCTGACCGATCCGCGTCTCTTTTCGGGAATCGGCAACGCGTACTCCGACGAGATCCTGCACCGCGCGCGTCTTTCTCCGGCGAAGTGGACGTCGCGGTTGACCGAAGGGGAGGTGTCGTCGCTCTACGGAGCCGTTCGCGGGACGCTCACGGAGTGGACCGAACGGCTGACGAGCGCGGCGCGAAGGGCGTTTCCCGAAAAAGTCACCGCCTTCCGCGAAGGGATGGCCGTGCACGGGCGATACGGCAAGCCGTGCCCGGTCTGCGGGACGAAAATCCAGCGGATCGTGTACGCCGAAAACGAGTCGAACTACTGCCCGATCTGTCAGACCGGAGGAAAGCTCCTCGCGGACCGGGCGCTCTCGCAGCTGCTGAAGAAGGACTGGCCGAAGACCCTGGAGGAGCTGGAGGACCGGAAGCGAAACCCCGGCCGGTCATCCTGAGGGCGGCAGGCCCGGAGGATCCCTGGCTCGATTCGGAAGGGATCCCTCGCTTCGCTCGGGATGACAGCGCCGTCGGGATCCCTCGCTCCGCTCGGGATGACAGTGCGCCCCTCTGTCATTCCGAGGAGCGTAGCTACGAGGAATCCCTCACTTGTCCAGGCAGGGATCCCTCGCTCCGCTCGGGATGACAGCGCCGTCGGGATCCCTCGCTGCGCTCGGGATGACCGCTTCGCGGTCACTTCTCCACCATCTTCCGGAACGCTGCGATGTGCTGCTGCGTGTCCGCGACGACCTTGCGGGCCGTCTCGTCCGCGTTCGGCTGGTCGTCCGTGTACCGATCCCAGTACTCGAGCTTCGTGCCGCCCGCCGAAGGCGTGAGCACCACCCTCTTGGCGCACAGGTAGCTCGCGTTCCCCGGCTCCCACGTCACTCGCAGCTCCTTCTGCGGTGAGAATCCTGTCACGACGAGCGTCCCGCGGTCGTCCCAGACCTTCGCGGGAACGCTGTCGCCGACTTTCGTGAAGGATTTCTCGGGACCGGCCGGCTGGAATCCCGTCAACGCGCCGAAACCCTCCCAGCTCGTGAGGGCCGTCCAGACGGCCGAGGGCGGCGCCTTCAGCTGGAAGTTCGCCGGAATCGTGATGAGCGCGCCCTTCTTGAAGTCGGCTGCAACGAGAGAGCCCGAGAGAACCGTAAACGCAAAGAGTGCGGGGATCCCGACAGACCTTTTCATGTTCTCCTCCGACCGGAAATCTTAGTCCGTCGGGACGATGATGCCTTCGAAGCCCAGGTCCTCGAGCGCCGCGAGCTCGAGCGCCGCCTCCCGCCGGCCGTCGAAGGGCCCGACCTTCACGCGCGAGAGCCCGCGGTACGGCTCGAGAAAGACGGAGCGGCCGGTTCCGCGAATCCGCTCGGCGTGTCGCTCCGCGCGCAAACGGTCGGCGAAGGATCCGACCTGGACCGCCCACCGGCCGGTCGGCGAGACGATTTCTTCGAGAGCTCCCGGCGTCACGACGGTCAGGCGCACCGAGCCGACGCCGGGACCGATGAGACCGATCTCCCCGGCCGCGGCGCGCGACAGGTCGATCACGCGGCCGAAAACGAAGGGCCCGCGGTCGTTGATCCGGACCCTCACCGTTCTTCCATTTTCGAGGTTCGTCACGTCGACGATCGACCCGAGCGGGAGCTCCCGATGCGCGGCGGTCAAGCGCGAAGAGTCGTAGATCTCGCCCGAAGCCGTCGGCTTCCCTTCGAATCCGTCGCGCCCGCCGTACCAGGACGCGACTCCCTGCTCTGTCCAGCCGGGCGACGGCTGGAGGCGAGGCTCCTCTCGGGGAGCGGCGGTGCGCGAGGCGCAGCCGGTGGACGGTCCGAGAACGGCAGAGACGAGGACGAGGCGGAGGGCGGTGCGCGGTTTCAAACCCTGAGCGGCGCCGGCTCCACCGCGGCGACGCCTTCCAGAGCCGGATCGAGCTCCTCTCGGAGGAATGTCTCGACCTGCTCGGCGGCGCGGCCGATGAGACGCTCGGGACGGACCGCGGCCGCGAGCTCCTCCGGCGTGAGTCGGAACGCCTCGTCTAAGGCAACGCGGTCGAGGAGATCGGCCCGGCCGGCCTCGCCGGACCGCCGCTCCGCGGAGGCTCGAGCGTACACGCGAAGCTTCTCGTGGAGCTCCTGGCGGTCTCCGCCGCGTCGAACCGCCTCCATGAGGATGTTCTCGGTGGCGAGGAATGGAACCTCCGCGTCGAGCCGCCGCCGCGCGACATCGGCGTGGACGACGATGCCCGAAAAGACGTTGTCCAGAAGAACGAGGATGGCGTCGCAGGCGAGGAAAGCGTCGGGAATCGAGATGCGTCGGTTAGCCGAGTCGTCGAGAGAGCGCTCCAGCCACTGGGTCGCCGCCGTCATTGCCGTGTCGAACGAGAGCGCGATGACGTGTCGCGCGAGGCCGCAGATGCGCTCCGCCCGCATCGGGTTCCTCTTGTAGGGCATCGCGGAGGAACCGACCTGACCGGTCTCGAACGGCTCTTCGATCTCGCCGTCGTGCTGGAGAAGCCGCAGGTCGGTCCCGATCTTGTGCGCCGACTGCGCGAGGCCCGAAAGTGCGTGGACGACCCGGTCGTCCTGCTTGCGGGAGTATGTCTGGCCGGACACGGTCTGGCGTCGCCCAAAACCGGCTCGCCGCGCGAGAGCCCGATCGAGCTCCTCGACCTTCGCCGAGTCGCCGTCGAAGAGCCGCAGGAAGGAAGCCTGCGTGCCCGTCGCTCCCTTGGCGCCGAGAAAGCGGAGGTCTTCGCTGCGCCGGCGAACTTCCTCGAGGTCGGTCAAGAGGTCGAAGGCCCACATGGCCGCCCGCTTCCCGACGGTGGTGGGCTGCGCCGGCTGGTAATGCGTGTAGGCAAGCGTCGGAAGCGCCCGGTGCTCGAATGCAAACTCGCGCAGCCGCCGCAGGACCGAAACGAGCCGCCGCTCGACCAAGCCGAACGCCTGCCGGATCTGGATCAGGTCGGCGTTGTCGGACACGTAGGCCGAGGTCGCGCCCCAGTGAATGATCGCGCGCGCCGCCGGCGCGGCCTCGCCGAACACGCGCACGTGCGCCATGACGTCATGCCGCGTCCGCTCCTCTTCCCGCGCCGCGGCGTCGAAGTCGATGTCCGCGAGGTGCGCGCGCATCTCTCCGATCGCCTCCTCGGAGATCGGAAGCCCGAGCCGGCGCTCCTCCTCGGCGAGCCAGAGCCAGAGGAGCCGCCAGGTCTCGAACTTGCGCTGCGTCGAGAAGAGATTGCACATCTCGTCGGACGCATAGCGCGCGGCGAGAGGGTTTGCCTCCGGATCAGCCTTCGTCATCGTCCCACTCGCCGACCGTGAACGCGGAGACGACGTCGTTGCCGCACGCGAGGCAGAGCGCCTCGGAGACGTGGCCGACCTCGACCTCGAAGACGTAACAGGGCGTGCCGCACTCCTTGCAGCGCAGGTAGGGGATTTCCCGGTCCGGGTTGGGCTCCGAAGGGGATCCGTCGGTCAAGCAGATTCTCCGCGACATTCTCGCATTCGTCGAGGAAGGTCACAAGGACCTTTCCTTCGCGGCGTGAGGAGTCTCCGCGAAGTAACCGAATTCCCCGAGGAACCGGGGCTCCGCCACGTTCACGTCGCCGGTCGGGAGGCCGGCGGTTCGATAGTAGGCGGTCCACTGGAAGTGGGGAGTCGACTTCTGGAGGTCCGCGAACGACGTCTTGTGGTCGGTCGCCTTCGGGTCCCGCAGCGCAACGTTGTCCAGAGACGCCTCGGCAAGACGGGTCTCCATTCGCATGACCGTGTCCGCGGCGGATTTCGCCCGGGCCTCGCTCGCCCCCGCCAGTCGAAAGATCGCGGCCACGTGAGCGAGGTACTTGGCCCGGGCTTCTTGAAAGCGCGGTTCGGTCTTCACGTAGTAGTCGCGGTCCGGCATGCCGAGGCCGCTCGCGTTCACCTTCGCGATGACGTTCACCGGATTGTGGGCGTCGGACTCGCCCACGAGAGAGAAGGGCACGCGGATCGCCATCCGGTGGAAGCGCCCGATCATCTGCTGGACCTCCGCGACACTCCGGATTCGACGGATCTCGGAGAGAAGGGAAGCGACGGCCTCGGCGCCGAGACGGTTCACGGTTGCCTCGTCCATGCAGGCGCCGTAGAAGTCCCCGATCAGCTGATCGACGCTGCCGTTTGGCCGATCGGCGGCCGCGGACGTCTCCTCGAGGAGCTGCCAAAGCTGCTCTTTCGTGGACTCGCCGGCCGCCCAACGCCGGCTCCATCGGGGCATCGAGGCGGGAATCGGGTTCTGTGCCCTCCAGTTTCCGAAGTCTCCGATATCGATCGCGGGGCCGATCCTGTTCCTCCTCCTGGCCTCGGCCTCCGGCCAGAACCCCGGGCGGGGAATTTGCGGAAGTCTGAGAATCTCGCCCGAGGGTTTACCGGCCGCAGCGGGCGAGGACCTGTGCGGTGATCTGGCGGCTCGACGGAGGGTTCTCGCCGAGACCCAGAGAATGGAGCTCCTCGTGAATCAGCAGGGCCGCCGCGAGAGCCGTCGACGAAGACTCTCCCTCGAGAAACCGTTCCGGGCAGATCCGAACGACGCGGCTGCCCGGGACCGTGAAGGCGAAGACGCCCCGGCGGTCGCAGGGAGGCTCCGATCCACCGTCGTAGAACACGAGCTTGCGCAGGTAGCCGGCTCCGGATTCACCGGAGGCCTCGAGGTTCCGGGCGAGGGGGGCTCCCGAGGAGTCCCGGAAGTCCCCGAAAACCCTCGCGCAAAGCGGAGACGAGAGACGGGCCTTCGCCGTCGAGAGGGCGCGCTCGAAGGCCGAGGCGACGTCCGCCGGCGCCTCCTCCATCCGACGGAGCGGAGACTCGCCGCCGGCTGGGGCCGCGACCGCCAGCGCGAGCGCGAGGGCCGGGGCGGAGAACCGAAGGAGGCATCCGGCGCGCATGCCTCACGGTGGGCTGCGCGCGGGTCGTCGGTCTTCGGGGCCTCATCGGAATTTCATCGGGGTTTCCTCAGGGCGTTAGAGTCCCGCCCGGATGAAGGCCGCAGGGAAAGCCTCGCGCCTGGCTTTCGGGGACTGCGTCTGGGACAGCTCGACGCGGGAGCTCATTCGCGCCGGAGAGTCGGTGCACCTGTCGCCAAAGGCGTTCCAGCTGCTCTCGATCCTTCTCGAAGAGCGGCCGAAGGCAATCTCCAAGCAGGATCTCCAGGATCGCATCTGGCCGGAAACTTTCGTTTCGGAAGTGAACCTGCCCACGCTCGTCACGGAGGTGCGGGACGCCGTGGGAGACGACGCGCGCGACCCGCGGTTCATCCGGACCGTCCACGGATTCGGTTACGCGTTCCACGCCGACGCCGTTTCTCTCGTCGAGCGGCCGTTCCTCCGCAGCCGTTACGTCTGCAAAGTCCAGCTCGGGCAGGAGGAGATCACCCTCGAAGAAGGGGAGAACTTCATCGGTCGCAGCGAGGACTCCTGCGTCTGGATCAATGCGCTCGGCGTTTCGAGGCGTCACGCCCGCATCGTCGTCGACGGTGGCGAGGCGCTCCTCGAGGACCTGGGGAGCAAGAACGGAACATACCGGCAGGACCGACGAATCGAGCGTCCCGAGGCGCTCGCCGACGGCGACGAGGTCCGGGTCGGCCCCGCCCGGATGACTTTTCGACGCTTCTCGACGGGCGCATCCACCGAAACGGAGGAGGACGTCTGATCCGCGTCGGCGTCTCCGGGTCGGACACCATTTGTCCGTTCACCGGCTATCCTGAAAGTAGATGATCACCACAATTCTCATCGCGTGCGTTGCGGCGCTCGTCGTCGGGGGAGTCCTTTTTGTCCTCCTACGGCCCCGGGAGGCGGACCCGCGCCTCGATCGCCTGCTGACCGAGGTGGCCCTGGTGCGCGGGTCTTCGGAATCCATGGGTCGGCAGGTCGAAGACCTTCGCCGCTCCGTCGACGAGAGGGTGGCGGGGGTCGAGGATCGGCTGGTGGAGGAACACCAGAACGTCACCACGACGTTGAACGAAGTGCACGAGAAGATCGGAAGGGTCTTTCAGGCCTCCGAGAGGATCGAGCGGCTCGCGGGAGACATGACCCGGCTCGAGGACCTTCTGAAGCCGCCGAAGGTCCGTGGAAACCTGGGGGAGACGTTTCTGGAGCACGCGCTCTCGGAGGCGCTTCCCCCCGGCTCCTGGGAAATGCGGCACGTCTTTCCGGACCGCACGATCGTGGACGCGGTGATTCACCTCGGAGAGCGCCTCGTCTCCGTCGACAGCAAGTTCCCTCTGGAGAACTTCCGCCGCGCGAGGGAGGCTCCGGAAGAGGCGGATCGAAAACGGGCGCGGCGGGAGTTTGCGGGTGACGTCCGGCGCCATGTCGACGCGATCCGCGAGAAGTACATCCGGCCGTTCGACGGAACGTTCGACTTTGCGCTCATGTATGTGCCGGCGGAAGCCGTGTATTGCGAGATCGCATCCGACGACGACGGCATCTGCCTGGCCGACTACGCCACGGAACGGCGTGTCATTCCGGTTTCCCCGAGACTGCTCTACACCTACCTCGCGACGGTTGCGATGGGTCTACGCGGCATGGAACTGCAGAAGAGCGCGCGGGAGATTCTCGATCGCCTTTCCGAGCTCGAGAAGGAGTGGGAACGGGTCGAGGCGCCCTTCCAGACACTGGGAGGTCACATTCGAAACGCGCAGAGCAAGTACGAAGAGACGTCCCGGGCTCTGGAGAGGTTCGGCGGCAGACTTTCGGGGATCGCCCACCGGCGCGACGACGAGGCGATCTCCGAAGGAGAGGCGGGCATCGCCGCGCTTCCTCCGCCCGCCTGATCCAGGCGACTCTTCGAGACACGAGCGCCATCCGGGCTAGAATCCCGCGTCCTTTCCCGGGACGCCTTTGCCATGAGAGTGAACTCCGAGATCGGAAAGCTCTCCTCCGTTCTCGTCCACCTTCCCGGTCCCGAGATCGACCGAATGGTGCCGGCGATGATGGAAGAGCTCCTTTTCGACGACATCCTGTTCGGGAGCCGCGCCCGCGAGGAGCACCGCCGTTTCCAGCAGGTGCTCGGGTACGTCGCTGACGAGGTCTTAGACGTCCAGGATCTCCTCGCGGATGTCCTCGAGGTCCCGGAGCAGCGGTCCGAGATCCTCCAGGACCTGGGCACGGTGCTCGACTGGGGTCCCGACATGGACTACCGGTTGCGCGACTTGACCGCGGAAGATCTCGCGGCGACGCTCGTCACGGGCATCGAGAGGCCGGCTTCGGAAGTCGCCCTCTCTCCGTCGGAGCTCTACTGGCTGCCGCCGATCCCGAACTATTTCTTCCAGCGGGATCCTCTCGTCGTCGTGGGGGACCGCGCGATCCGGGGCTCGATGGCGACCGCGGCGCGGTTGCGCGAGCCGCTCCTCTCCGGATACGTCGTTCGCTATCACGCCCGGTTCGCCGGCCCGGACGAGGACCGCTTCTGGTTCCAGGAATTCTCGGCCGACTACGGCCGGCCTTCCTCCTACGCGCGGATGCGCCCGACGCTCGAGGGGGGAGACATCCTGGTCATGCGGGACGACCTGCTCCTGATGGGCTACTCCGAGCGGACGAAGAAGACGACGATCGAGCGCCTCGCGGAATCGCTCCACGAGCGCGGGTCCCGCGTCCGCCGGATCTTCGTCGTCGCCCTCCCGCCGGCGCGCTCGTACATGCACCTGGATACGGTGTTCACGATGATTTCGCGGGAGGAGTGTCTCGTCTACGCGCCGATGATCTTTCCGGACGGAGCGGAAGAAGCGGACGTCTACCAGTGCGACCTGACGCGCCGGCCGGTCGCGTGGACCTCGGAGAACGACTTGCTCTCCGCGCTCAAGTCGGAGGGGTTGGACCTGCGGCCGGTGCGCTGCGGCGGGAGCGACCCGATCTCGGAGCGTCGTGAGCAGTGGACGGACGGGGCGAACGCGTTCGCCCTCGCGCCCGGAGTCGTCCTGGTGTACGACCGCAACGAGCGCACCGCGGATGAGCTGGCGCGCGCGGGGTACACGGTGTTCGACGAAGCGGACCTCCTGCTCGGGAGGCGGGAGCTCGATTTGAAGCGGGGCAAGAGATACGCCGTCCGGCTCGCGGGACACGAGCTCTCACGGGCCCGCGGCGGCCCGCGGTGCATGGCGATGCCGCTCGTTCGCGAAGACCTGTGACCACGCCGTTCTTCCCGTTCGTCCGGCCGCTCGCCGTCGTCGCGTTCGGCGGCAACGCGCTCCTGACGCCGGAGGATCCGGGCGATGCGCCGACGCAGCTCCAGCGGGCCCGGACCGCCGTCCGCCAGCTGCTGCCGGTCCTGAACCGCGGATACGAGCTCATCGTCGTGCACGGCAACGGGCCGCAGGTTGGGAACCTTCTCCTCCAGGCGGAGCTCGCCGCGGAGCGTGTCGTGCCGCAATCGCTCGACGTCTGCGTCGCCCAAACGCAGGGTTCGATGGGTTTTCTCCTCGAGCTCGCTTTCGACAACGAGCTGAAAGCGGCCGGATTCCGCAAGCACGTGGTCACCCTGGTAACGCAGGTCGAGGTGGACGCCGCCGACCCGGCGTTCCTGCAGCCGTCCAAGCCGATCGGGCCGTTCTTCATGCGCGAGCGCGCGGAGGCGATTCAGAAGACCACGGGCTGGACGATGGTGGAAGACGCCGGTCGCGGATGGCGGAAGGTCGTCGCCTCTCCCAAGCCCCTCGCGCTGCGAAACGTCGACGTCGTGGCGTCGCTCGTCAACCGCGGCTATATCGTGATCGCGGCAGGGGGCGGAGGCGTTCCGGTTGTGGTCCCGGAGGAAGGGGAGGTGCGCGGAGTGGAGGCGGTCATCGACAAGGACTACGCCGCCTCGATGCTGGCCGCGTCGCTCTCCGCGGACGTGTTCGTGATCCTGACGGGCGTCGAGAGGGTCTCGCGCGACTTCGGCAAACCGACAGAGACGCCGCTCCCGCGCCTCGACGTAGCAACCGCCCGAGCCCTGCTCGCGGAGGGGCAATTTCCGCCCGGGAGCATGGGGCCGAAGATCGACGCGGCAATCCGCTTCGTCGAAGCGGGCGGCCGCGAGGTGCTCATCACGCGGGCGGAGTGCCTCTCCGCCGGGCTCGACGGCGAGGCGGGCACCGTGATCTGGAGGACGGAATGAAGACCTCTCAGGTTCCGAAGCGCGACTACGTCAACGAGAACGACTGGACCCCGACGGAGATAGAGAAGCTCCTCGATCTCGCGGCACGCATCAAGGATCGGCCGGACGACTGGAGGACCGCGCTTTCCGGCCGCGGGCTCGCAATGATCTTCGAGAAGTCCTCCACGCGCACGAGGGTCTCGTTCGAGGCCGGGATGTTCCAACTCGGCGGTCTCGGCATGTTTCTCTCGTCGCGCGACCTTCAGCTCGGCCGCGGCGAGCCAATCTCCGACACCGCTCGGGTGCTCTCGCGATACGTCGACGGGATCATGGCGCGGACGTACGCCCATGCGACCGTCGAGGACCTTGCGAAGTTCGCGTCGATCCCGGTGATCAATGGACTGTCGGATCTGCTCCACCCGTGCCAGGCGCTCGCCGATTTCCTCACGGTTCGCGAGCGGTTCGGGACCGCGCGCGGGTTCGGTCTCTGTTACGTCGGGGACGGGAACAACGTCGCGCACAGCCTCCTCTTGACCGGAGCAAAGCTCGGCGCGCGCATCTCGGTCGTCACGCCCCCCGGGTACGCGCCGGAGCCTCGGGTCGTCGACTGGGCGTATGCCGCTGCCCGGCAGACGGGCGGCTCGATCCTCGTCACGACGTCGATCGAAGAAGGGATCGCCGGCGCGCAAGCCGTCTACACGGACGTGTGGGCCTCGATGGGTCAGGAAGGGGAGGCGGCCGAGCGGGCGAAGACGTTCGAGCCCTATCGGGTCACCCGCCGGGTTCTCGGAATGGCAGAGCCCGACGCCATCTTCCTGCACTGTCTTCCGGCCCATCGCGGCGAGGAGGTCGAGGCGGACGTGATCGACTCCCCCGCCTCCGCGGTCTTCGACCAGGCGGAGAACCGCCTCCACGCACAGAAGGCGCTTCTCGTCGCTTTGCTCGGGGACGGCGGATGAGCGATCCCGAGACCGCGTCCGGCCGGGAGGCGATCTTTCGCGCCTGGCGGCGGGCGCTCTTCGTCGTCCTCGGGACCGTCGCGCTCGTCGCCGTGATCCTGGTCTCGGGTCGGGACGTTCGCGCCTCCCGGCAGCCCGCGGAGAAGGCGCGGGCGCTCGTCACGGTGCCGGCGGCGCCGTTGAAACGCGAGCCCGGCTCACGCGCCGAATCGGTCGCAGACCTGAAACGCGGGGACAAAGTCACGGTGATCGCGGATCGCGGTGCCTGGGCCGAGGTCAAGGCCGGCAACGCAACCGGCTACGTCCGCTCCGACGAGATCGAACGCGAAGAAGAGCGCGAGGCCCGCGAAGAGAGAGCGAAGAAAATCCTCTCGTTCCCGGCGGTGTACGGCGTCGTCGCGGACGAGACTCCCGTCCTCCTCGCTCCGTTTCCTTTCGCCCCGCGTGCGGGGACCCTCCCGAAGGGGACCGGAATCCAGATTCACGCGGTCGATCACGCGTACTTCGCCTTCCAGGACAAGGCGAACGGCGTCGCCTTCGTCGCGTCCACGGACGTCGACCTCGTTCCGCCGGATCCGAAGAGCCCGGACATCGTTCCGGACAGGGCGGCCTCGCTCCGGCGTCTTTCGACTCTCGATCTGCCCACGCCCGAACCGACGGCGATCTCGGCCCCGCTCCCCGCTCCCGAGACGAATGCAGCGGCCGGCGAGCGGCCGCCGGCGCCGCCCCGCGCGCCGGTCACTGGAGGCTCGGTCGAGCCGGCGGTGCTCGTGTCCAAAGTGGATCCGGAATATCCCGATGCGGCGGTCCGCGCGCGGGTCGAGGGAAGCGTCGTGCTGGAAATCGGGATCGATGAGACGGGCAACGTGAGCGACGTCCAGGTGACCCGCGGATTGCCGTTCGGCCTGTCGGAGGCGGCAGCCGAGGCGGTTCGGCAGTGGAGGTACCGTCCGGCGCGCGGCCCGGATGGTGCGATTCCCTCGCGCAAGACCGTTCGTATCCTGTTTAACTTGCGGAGCTGAGGTCAGGTCCCCGGGTCGGGGTCTATAATTTTCAGATAACCATGCTTCAGGTATTGTTCGAGGCGGAAGGCCGCTCGCAGATCTACACCCTCGTGCGGGATCAGGCTTCGATCGGCCGCGCGAGCGACAACGACATCGTCCTGAACGATTTTTCGGTCTCGCGGCGCCACGCCTATCTGAGGCACGAGAACGGCGAGTGGGTCCTTTGCGACAACCACTCGACCAACGGCATCCGGGTCAACGACCGCCACGTGCCGAACGCCCCGGTCGGGAGCGGCGACCGCGCGGTCATCGGCACGTTCACGCTTCAGTTCCGCGAGGAACCGGTCGAGGAAGAGGCGCCGGCACAGCGGATGATGGACTCGACCTCGACGTGCATCCGCCCGATCGCGGAATTCAACAAAGACTTCGGCCTGGAGAAGGGCCCGGCGCCGGTATCCAGCGACTCCACCGCCGGCAGAAAGCGCGTCGTCCTGGACGTCGCTTACAAGAACAAGGTCTTCGAGATCCTCGTGCAGGTCGCGAAGACGCTCATCTCACTGGATGACCTGGAGACGGTGCTCGACAAGGTCATGGACCTGATCTTCGAGTACCTCCCGATCGACCGCGGATTTCTTCTCCTCGAGGAGCAGGGGGATCTCCGGCTCCGAATCAACCGCTTCAAATCGGGCCAGCGGATGACGACCGACGGTACACTGCCGTACTCCCGCACGATCGTCGACATGGTCGTGCGCGACAAGGTCGCGGTGCTGACCTCCGATGCGCAGCGGGACGAGCGTTTCGAGGCGGGACAATCGATCCGGATCCAGCAGATCCGCTCCGCCATGTGCGCGCCGCTCTGGAACCGCGACTCGGTCATCGGAGTCATCCACGTGGATTCGCCTCTGCACGTGGGCACCTTCACGGAGCGCGACCTCGACCTCCTGACCGCGCTGGCGAATTTCGCGGCCGTCGCGATCGAGCGCGCGCGACTCCACGACCGGGTGGCGGAGGAGAAGCGCATCCGGGGGCGCCTCGAGCGGTATCACTCGCCGCAGGTGGTCGACGAGATCATCGCCGACGTGCAGGCGACCGGCTCGTTCAAAGAAGTCCGGACGAAGACCGTGACGATCCTCTTCGCGGACCTCGTCGGATTCACTTCCTGGTCGGAAAAGATGGAGGCGGCGGAGCTCGCCGGCATCCTGAACCGCTTCTTCACGCTCGCGTCCGACGCGATCTTTTCGCAGGACGGCACGATCGACAAGTTCGTGGGCGACGCGGTGCTGGCGTTCTTCGGAGCGCCGATCGATCAGCCGGACCATCCCGCGCGGGCAGCGGCCGCAGCGTTGAAGCTGCGCGAGGAGGTCGCCGCCTGGAACCAGGAACGTGTCGAGCAGGGAAGCTTTCCGCTCGAGGTCCGCATGGCGCTGAACACCGGGGAGACGATCGTCGGCGAGATCGGGTCGGAGCGGCGCGTCGAGTACACGGTCGTCGGGAATGCCGTCAACGTCGCGGCACGGATGGAGGAGTTCGTCGCGATGCCCGGCGACATCGTCGTCGGGCCGCTGACCTACGACGCGATCAAGGAGATCTACCGCGTCGCGCAGCTCGGCTTCTTCGCCTTGAAGGGAGTCTCGACGCAGATTCCGCTCTACAAGCTCCTGGGGACGCTCGAGACGCAGGAGCTCGAACCGGCAGCGCAAAAGCAGTCCGCCCGCTGAGCGAGCTTCGCTTCGTCTTCGTCACCAGTCGTCCCGAAAAGGTGACAGAGGCGCAACGGCTCGGATTCCGGCTCGAGCGGCTCGATCTCGATCTCTCCGAACCGCAGGCGCTCGATCCCGAGGACGTGGCCCGGGAGAAGGTACGGATGGCCTGGGAGCACCTGCGCCGCCCCGTGTTGGTCGAGGACTCGGGGCTCGAGATACTCGCCTGGGGTGGCTTTCCGGGCGCGCTCGTGAAATGGCTCGAGAGAAGCGCGGGGCTCGAAGCCATCGTCCGCATGCTGGAACCGTTTCCGGACCGGCGCGCGCGCGCCGTCTGTGTCATCGCGTGCTTCGACGGCGAGCAGATTCTGACCGCGCGCGGCGTCACGGAGGGCGCGATCGCGCCGGCGCCTCGCGGCGCGGGTGGGTTCGGATGGGACCCGATCTTCGTTCCGCGAGGCTCGGATCGCACGTTTGCCGAATTGCCCCCGTCCGAGAAAGACGCGGTCTCGCACCGCGCGCTCGCTTGGGCGGCGATGGCGGAGAAGCTGGGGTCTCTTCGCCGACGGGGGTCAGATCCCTAATTCGGGAAAGAGGAAGAAGAAAGGGAGGAACAGTATGCTGGCGGAAATCTCGATCGTGCCGCTCGGCCGCGGCGAGCACCTGTCGACCGCAATCGCGGAGGTCTTGGACGTCGTGGACCGGTCTGGCGTCCGGTACAAGTTCACCCCGTGCGGCACCTGCCTCGAAGGGGACTGGGAAGAGGTGATGCAGGTCGTGAGGCAGTGCCACGCGAAGGCGCGGCAGGGCTCGCGGCACGTGATGACGACCGTCCGCATTGAGGACGAAGAAGGCGAGAACGACAAGCTCGTCCGCAACGTGACTTCCGTCGAGGAGAAGCTCGGCCGCCAGCTCGCCGAGACCGGGGGCATCGTGCGCTAGCGGTTTTCGGGTCCGCGGCATCTCGATCGGGTACACTCGCGCGCGACCATGGAGCGGCCGATCCGGGTGCTCATCGCCAAGCCCGGCCTCGACGGGCACGACCGCGGCGCCAAGGTCATCGCGCGGGCGCTGCGCGACTCCGGCATGGAGGTCATCTACTCCGGCCTGCGCCAGACGCCCGAGCAGATCGCCGCGGCCGCCATCCAGGAAGACGTCGACGTCGTCGGGCTCTCGATCCTCTCGGGCGCCCACAACGTTCTGTTTCCGGAAATCATCGGGCTCTTGAAGGAGAAGGGGGGCGCCGATATCATCGTGCTCGCCGGCGGCATCATCCCCGACAAGGACATCGCGCCGCTGAAGGCTCTCGGCATCCGCGAGATCTTCCTGCCGGGAACATCCACGCAGACCCTGGTGGACTTCATCCGGAAAGAAGTCGCGGAGCGGGTCGGCGGGTGACCGAGGTCCTCGACACCCGGGTCGACGCTTCCTCGAAGGAATTCTGCGAGCGCCGTTCCGCGATGGAAGCACTCGTCTCGAAGCTGCGCGACGAGCTCGCGAAGGCCCGACAGGGAGGGACCGGGCGCGAGCGCCACGCCGAGCAGAAGAAGATGTTCGTGCGCGACCGGGTGGATGCGCTCCTCGATCCGGGATCGCCCTTCCTGGAGCTCTCGCCGCTCGCCGCTCATGGTATGTACGACGGCGAGGCGCCGGGCGCCGGTCTCGTCACGGGGATCGGACGCGTCGCGGGTCGCGAGGTCATGGTGATCGCGAACGACGCGACCGTGAAGGGCGGCACCTACTATCCGATCACCGTAAAGAAGCACCTCCGCGCGCAGGAGATCGCGCTGGAGAATCGGTTGCCGTGCCTGTATCTCGTGGATTCCGGCGGCGCCTTCCTGCCGCTCCAGGCGGAGGTGTTCCCGGACCGCGAGCACTTCGGGCGCATCTTCTACAACCAGGCGCGCATGTCCGCGGCGCGCATCCCGCAGGTCGCCGTCGTGATGGGCATGTGCACGGCGGGTGGCGCGTATGTCCCGGCCATGTCCGACGAGGCCGTGATCGTCAAAGGGACCGGAACTATCTTCCTGGCCGGGCCGCCGCTCGTGAAAGCCGCAACGGGCGAAGAGGTGACCGCCGAGGACCTGGGCGGCGCGGACGTCCACACGCGCGTCTCCGGCGTCGCCGATCACTTCGCCGAGGACGACGCTCACGCGCTCGAGATCGCGCGCTCGATCGCCGGAACGCTCGGCGGGTCCAAGACGCTCCCCGCCGACCGGGCGGAGCCGGAGGAGCCGCTCTACGACGGCCGGGAGATCTACGGGATCCTTCCGCGCGACGTGCGCAAGCCGTACGACGTCCGCGAGGTCATCGCCCGGCTCGTGGACGGCTCGCGCTTTCAGGAGTTCAAGGCGCGTTACGGCACGACGCTCGTCTGCGGCTTCGCCAGGATCTCCGGATTTCTTCTGGGCATCGTCGCGAACAACGGCATCCTCTTTTCCGAGTCCGCGCTCAAGGCGACGCACTTCATCCAGATGTGCGCTCGGCGAAAGATTCCGCTCCTGTTCCTCCAGAACGTCACCGGGTTCATCGTGGGGAAGGACTACGAGCGCGGCGGCATCGCCAAGGACGGCGCCAAGATGGTCCACGCGGTCGCCAACGCGGTGGTGCCGAAGTTCACCGTCATCATCGGCGGTTCTTTCGGCGCCGGCAATTACGGGATGTGCGGGCGCGCCTACGGCTCGCGGTTCCTCTGGATGTGGCCGAACGCGAGGATCTCCGTGATGGGAGGACCCCAGGCGGCGGCGGTCCTCTCGACGGTCAAGCAAGATCAGCTCGCGCGCGCGGGAAAGCCGGTGATGGGCGACGACGAGGTCCGGGAGTTCGAGCGGCCCACGCGGGAGAAGTACGAGGTCGAAGGGAGCCCCTATTACTCGACTGCGCGCCTCTGGGACGACGGTGTGCTCGACCCCGCGGAGACCCGGACGGCGCTCGCGCTCGCGATCTCGGCCGCTTACAACGCGCCGGTTCCCGAGACGGAGTTCGGCGTCTTCCGGATGTAGCGGATCGGAATTGACCGCGGTGAACCGGCGTTCTCCCCTCGCGATGATCCACTCCTTCCTGGTCCCGCTCCTTCTCACCGTGCTCGCTCGGCCGGTCCAGATCGACATCCGCCCTGGGCCGGCGGAGACGTTCTCCGCGACACTCGTCGGCCCCTCGCAAGGAAACCGTGGCGGCTCCTTTTCCGGGCGGGTGTCGGTGAACGGCTCGACGGCCGAGATCCCGATATCCGGACGCGCCGAAGCAGCCGGCGACCGGCTGCGCCTGCCCGTGACACTGCGCTACTCGAACGTGCCGCAGGACTGGGCGAATCGCTTCCGGCCCGGCACGTTCGATTACCGGTTGAGCGGGCAGATCGCGGGAGGCGCGCCGATCGAGTGGTCCGGCACCGCCCGTTGGGACGACGTCGGCGTCGAAGGCGAGCGCGAGACGGCGCGCCGCTTCCTGCGCCTCGAGACCGTCGAGGTCACCGAGATGTCGCTCTTCGAGAGTCAGGCGCGCGCGGTCGTCGCCGTCCGGAACCCGTTTGCGTTCCCTCTGACGATTGCTTCGACACGGTACCGGCTCACTTCGAACGGCCGGGTCGTCGGAACCGGCCGCACCCGCGGAATGCTGCTGCGCCCGCGGCAGGAGAGCTCGCTCCTGCTGCCGATCGACGTCGATCACGGCGAGCTCCTCGGCGCCGCCGGCGAGGGCATCCTCTCGGGAGGAAGCCTCTCGGCCCGGCTCTCGGGCACGCTGGTGGTCCGGCTCCCGCGCGGCGACGTCTCGATTCCGCTCGATCTTTCCGGCCGGCTTTCGCTGTCCCGATGAGCGAATCGGAGGCGGCTTTCTCGCGCCTTCGCGTCGTCCGCGACGCGCCGCTCGCCCGCGTCACGCTCGCTCGCCCCGACGTCCGCAACGCCTTCGACGAGATCCTGGTCGAGTCGGTGACGCGAGCGTTCCTGTCGTTCGGAGACGATCGGGAGACGCGCGCCGTCGTGCTCGAGGGAGAGGGAACAGTCTTCTGCGCGGGCGCGGACATCGAGTGGATGCGGCGCGCGGGGAGCTGGTCGAAGGCGGAAAACGAGGCGGACGCGGAAAAGATGGCGCGGATGCTCCGTGCGATCGACCAGTGCGGCAAGCCGGTGATTGCGTTGGTGCAGGGCGCGGCGATTGGAGGCGGCGTCGGGCTCGTGGCCGCCGCGGACATCGCGATCGCCGCCGAGGACGCCGTGTTCTCGCTCGCCGAAGTGAAGCTCGGAATCCTGCCGTCGGTGATCTCCCCGTACGTCCTGCGCGCGATCGGTCCCCGCAACGCGCGCCGCTATTTTCTGACCGGGGAGAGGTTCGGTGCCGTTGAAGCGCGGCGGATCGGTCTCGTGCACGAGGTCGTTCCCACGGCGGATCTCGGAGTGGCGTGCGAACGATTGATCGCGGCGCTCTTGACCTCGGCGCCGGAAGCCGTCGGAGTCGCGAAGCGCCTGATCGACGAGGTGACCGGCAAGAGCCCCGACGAGGCGATGCCGATCACCGTGCGGACGATCGCCGAGCGCCGCGCGTCTTCCGAGGCGAAGGAAGGCCTGAGCGCGTTCCTGGAGAAGCGCCCTCCCGCGTGGGCGCCGAAGAAGACGCCGAGATAGTTCCAATCCTGCCGGTCCCACGGATTCCTGGCAGGCGTACGAGATGTCCCTCGGGAGACCGCGGGTCTGAAAGCAATATTCGTGCGATGATCGATCGGGCAAGTCTCACGCTTGGAGGGCTTACATGAGACACACTCTGTTTGCAGCCGTCATCGGATTCGTTCTGGTCGGGGCGGCGACCGCACCTTCCGAGGAGAGATCTCGTGGCCAGGGCACCGTCGTGGGCTGGTTCTCTTGCGATCGGTGCGCGCCGGAAGCGCGGGTGAAGGCCAAACAGATCAGCCCGGCGAACCGTGACTGCGTCCAGAAGTGCGTCTCGGAGGGGGCCGGCCTGGTGTTTTTGGATGAGCGAGCCCGCGCAGTGCTGCGGGTGATGAATCCGGAGGCTGCCAAAGGGCAAGAAAGCCATTACGTCGAAGTGAGGGGCGCCATCGATGCACAGGCCGGCACACTGACTGTCAGCTCGGTCAAGGTACTCAAGGAGTACGTTGCCAAATGCAGTCGGCCGGAGAAGTAAGGCCGAGCCCAATCTCTCATCTCGTTCTCGCTCTCGTGCTCGCGTCGACCGCTCAAGTGTCAGCCGCTCGGAAGCCGACGACCGGTGTGGTTCGTCACCCCGTCGGCATCGGCTGCGTTTCGGTCCCTCGGGGCTGGCAGGTTTCGGTCGACCAGCATCCGGGATGGGCTTCCGGCCAGATCCGCGGGACTGCAGGCTCCCGCATCCTGGCATTCACAATTGGGACGGGGCCTCCGGCTGCGTCAACCGAAAGACGCGGGCAGTTCCAGTGGTTCCGGACCGAGAAGCTCGGGGACTCGATCTTGAACTATGCGCTCGAGAAGAAAGAGGACGGCCGCGGCGTCCTGCAGGCCTCCGTGATCCACGGAAGTTCGAACGCGAACTTCGTCACACCGGAGCGTGATCCGCAGAGCCTCCCCGACCTCCTGGCGATTGCTCGAAGCTACTCCCGGGAAAAATGTCCGCAATGAGATCGCCGTCAGCCTCGATGCGATCGAGGAGGTCACGATGATCCGCGGCGTCCACACGATGTTCTACTCCTCGGACCCCGAAGGCTTGCGCGCCTTTCTCCGGGACAAGCTGGGCTTCCCATCGACCGATGTCGGTGAAGGGTGGCTCATCTTCGACCTTCCCGAGGCGGACATGGGGTGCCACCCCGCCGATGAGGGCGCGCGGTCCGGCAAGCCCGACATCTCCTTCTACTGCGACGACATCGAACAGACCGTTGCCGAGCTGAAGGCGCGCGGCGTCGAGTTTGTGGGGGCCGTCGACGATCGGGGGTACGGCCTCGTCACTCACTTCAAGGTCCCGGGCGGCTTCGAGGTCCAGCTCTACCAGCCGCGCTACACGAAGCGTGGTTCGAAAGGTTCCGCGGAGAGAGGATAGCGCCCGCCTAAGCCGGCTCGGAGGTCGGCTCGGGAGCGGGAGTCTCAGGCGGAGTTGGTTCGGGGGAGGTTTCCGGCGTCGGTTCGGGCGCGGCCGTCTCTGCCGGCGCCGGTGTCGCGGCCGGAATCGGCGCGGGCGCCGGACGCATCGCGGCGTCGTCGGCGAACTCGTGCCTGCAGAAGTAGCACTTGATCTTCTGACCGGGGATCTCGTCCGGTCGCCAGGCGAAGAAAACCTTTCCGCAGTTCGGGCAGACCAGCCGCTGCTGGTTTCCCGGGATGCCGCCTTCGATCGACAACGCTGCCTCCTTCGCGTCCGAGCATAGCCGACGCCCGCCGTTCCCTTAGAATCCGGCCGCGAAAGAGGAGCAGACCATGAGACTCGAGATCCGGCGGCGCCTCGCATGCGTCGCGCTTGTAGCTCTTGTCGCGCTGACCGCGACGACGGCGATCTCCGGGGCTCCTGCTCCGGCGGCGCGCAAGCCGCCCGCGGCTCCAATCGGGGAAATGCCCGCCGTCGCAGCGGAAGTCCTCTCCACGCGATCGCGGATGGCGGAAGACCTTCAGACTCTCTGCGACGAGGTCGGCGGCCGCGCGACCGGCAGCTACGCCTACGAGGCGGCTCTGGAGTGGGGAAAGGAAGCCTTCCGCCGCGCGGGAGTGGACTCGGTCGAGCTCGAGTCCTACGACGCGCCGGCGAAGTGGGAAGGCGTCCGGGCGGCGGCGTCGGTCGTTTTGCCCGTGGCCTTCCCGCTGCGCGTGGTCTCTTTCGGCAACGCTCCCTCGACCTCCGGGGTCCTGACGGCCGCTCTCGTGGACGCCGGCAGCGGCCACAAGGGCGACTTCGACCGGCTGGCCGGCAAAGCCCGCGGCGCGGTCGCGCTCGTCCGCACGAAGCCGATGCTCTCCTTCGACGACCTCTTCGCCGAGTACCTCGCGGGTCCCGAGATGCTGAAGGCGGCCGAGGCGAGCGGCGTGGCGGCGGTCCTCTTCATCTCCACGCGCCCGCGCGACGTCCTCTATCGCCACACGATCACGTTTGACGGCACGATCATCTCCCTGCCGATCGCGCAGGTCGCGCGCGAAGACGGGCTGCGCCTCGCGCGCTTGCTCGAAAAAGGGCGCGATCTGAAGGTCTCGCTTGAGATCGAGAACCGCGTTGGCGGGCCCTGGAAAGGACAGAACGTGGTCGCGGAGATTCGCGGATCGCAGAAGCCGGACGAGATCGTGCTCCTGGGCGCGCACCTGGACTCGTGGGACCTCGGCACCGGCGCGCTCGACAACGGCGTCAACTGCGCGCTCGTCGTCGAGGTGGCCCGAGCGATCGCCGCCGGGCCGCGGCCGAAGCGGACGGTCCGGTTCGTCCTCTTCACCGGGGAGGAGAACGGGCTCCTCGGCTCCCGGGGCTACGTCGCCGCGCACAAAGACGAGATGGACCGATACGACGCCGTCCTGATCCACGACATCGGCGACGGCCGGATCCTCGGATACTTCACCGACGGCCGGCCCGACATCCACGGCTCGCTCGGCAAGGCGCTGGCGCCGGTCGCCGGCTGGGGGGCGGCGGGGATGAACGACGAGGCGATCCTGGGGACCGACAACTTCGACTTCCTGCTCGAAGGCATTCCGAACCTGATCGCCAACCAGGAGACCGCGAAGTACCTGCCGGACTACCACGCTTCGTCCGACACGCTCGACAAGGTCGACATCGGCCAGGCGCGGAAGAACGCCGCGATCGCGGCGGTCGCCGTCAGCGGGATTGCGAACGCCCCGGGGCGTCTCGGCGAGAGGCAGTCGCGAGCCGAGATCGAGCAGGTGCTCGAGAAGAGCGGGGTCGCGGACCAGATGAAGACGTACGGGCTGTGGGCCGACTGGGAGAGCGGGAAGCGGGGAAGGAAGTAGCCGCGCCCGCGCCGAGCAGGATCCACCGTCTCCTCGTCGCCAACCGCGGCGAGATCGCCGTCCGCGTTCTCCGGACGGCGCGCGAGATGGGGATCGGAACCGTCGCTGTCTACGCGGAGGACGACGCGGCAGCCGTCCACGTCGGCCGCGCCGACCGCGCGGTCTCGCTCGGCGCGGGTCCCGTCTCCGAAACCTACCTCTCCATTCGGAGGATCCTCGCCGCGGCGCGGACTTCCGGCGCCGACGCGATCCATCCGGGATACGGCTTCCTCTCGGAGAACGCGGAATTCGCGAGAGCCGTCGAAGAGGCCGGCCTCGTCTGGGTCGGGCCGCCGCCGGCGGCGATCGAAGAAATGGGTGACAAGGTCAAAGCGCGCGCCCGGATGCGCGCCGCGGGCGTGCCGGTCGTGCCCGGATCGGACGAGAGCGCGCGCGACGACGAAGCCCTCGCGCGCGAGGCGAAGAGCCTCGGGTTTCCGGTTCTCGTCAAGGCGGCCGCCGGCGGGGGCGGCAAAGGGATGTCTCGGGTAGGGATCGCGGCGGAACTTCCCGCGGCGCTCGCGGAAGCCCGCCGGATCGCCGCGGCCGCGTTCGGAGACGACCGAGTTTACCTGGAGAAGCTGTTGTCCCGCGCCCGGCACGTCGAGTTCCAGGTCCTCGCCGACCTTCACGGAAACACGGTCCACCTCTTCGAGCGCGAGTGCAGCGTCCAGAGGCGTCATCAGAAGATCGTCGAGGAGACTCCGAGCCCGGCGCTCGATTTCGAACTGCGTTCCGCGATGGGAGACGCCGCAGTCGAAGCCGCGCGATCGGTGGGCTACGTCGGCGCCGGCACGATCGAGTTTCTGCTCGACGCCGACCGGCGCTTCTATTTTCTCGAGATGAACACGAGGCTCCAGGTGGAGCACCCGATCACGGAGGAGACGCTGGGGCTCGACCTCGTGCGGTGGCAACTCGAGATCGCGAGCGGGGCGGAACTGCCCGTCTCCTGGCGGCCGAGCGGCCTCGTTCCCCGAGGTCACGCGATCGAGATGCGGCTCTATGCCGAGGATCCCGTAGAGTTTCTGCCCCGGTCCGGAACCGTCCGGGAGTGGATCGAGCCGGCGGGGCCCGGAGTGCGCGTGGATTCGGGGGTCGAGCGGGGCTCCGTCCTGAGCGTCGAGTACGACCCGTTGCTCGCCAAGCTCGTCGTCCATGCGGCCGACCGTTCGGCCGCGATCGAGCGGGCGTTGCGCGCGCTTTCCGAATGGGTCGTTCTCGGCGTCGAGACGAACCGGCCGACCCTCGAAGCCGCCCTGCGTTGCGACGCGTTCCGCTCCGGCGACTACGCGACCGACCTTGTGGCCCGTCTGCCGCGTCCCGAGTCCGCGCCCGTGCCGGATACGGCGTGGATTGCAGCGGCCCTGTCCTTCGCGGCGGAAGAGACCGCCCCGACCGGGAGTGTCGCCGATCCTTGGAGCGCGGCTGGTGGGTGGCGCTTCTGATGTCGACCTTCCGGCTGAGATCGGGGGACGAAGAGCACGTGGTCCGGCTCGAGAAAGGCTCTGCGTCGCTCGGAGGAAGGAAAGTCCGGTTCCGCGAGATTCACCGGGAAGGCGAACTCGTTGCGGTCGAGACGGAGGGCAGAGTTCATCCGGTCCGGGTCGAGCGGGAGGGCGACCGCGTCTTCGTCGCGTGCAGCGGCTCGGTTTACGAAGTGCGGCGCGACCTGCCGGCCGCGGCGAGAACACGCCGCGCAGGAACGGGGGAGCAAGGGGCCGGACTCCTCGCGCCGATGCCCGGCCGGGTGCGCAAGACACTCGTCCGGCCGGGCGAAAAGGTCGCGAAGGGAGACGTCGTCCTCGTGCTCGAAGCCATGAAGATGGAGCACGCCATCCGGGCGCCGCAGGATGGGATCGTCATGAGGCTCGACCACCGCGACGGCGACCTCGTCGAAGCGGGGACGGTGCTCGCGGAGATCACCGCCGAGGGGACATAATCGGTTCCGATGGCCGAGACCCAGGAGTATCCGATCGAACGCCCCGACCTTCCGAGGCGGGTCACGGTGTACGAGGTCGGCCCGCGTGACGGTCTGCAGAACGAGGCCGAGACGCTTCCCGTGGACGTCCGGGTCCACTTCGTCGATCTCCTGACCGAAGGGGGGCTGCCGGCGATCGAGGTCGGTTCCTTCGTCTCAAAGTCGGCGATTCCGCAGCTCGCCGACACCGAGGAGGTCTTCCAGCGCATCCACCGCGCCAGCGGCGTCCGCTATCCGGCGCTCGTCCCCAACCTGCGCGGCCTCGAGCGCGCCATCGCGGCCGGCGTGCGCGAGATCGCGGTGTTCACGGCGGCATCGGAGACCTTCAACCAGCGGAACATCCACGCCGGCATCGACGAGTCGATCGAGCGTTTCGGGCCGGTCGTCTCCCGCGCCCGCGAAGAGGGGATTCGCGTTCGGGGCTACGTCTCGACCGCATTCGGCTGTCCGTACGAGGGAGAGATCTCTCCGGAAGCGGTGCGTGAAGTAGTGCACAAGCTGCTCGACCTCCCGGTGGACGAAATCTCGATCGGCGACACGATCGGGGTCGCGACCCCGGTCGGCGTTTACGACGTCGTCGAGACGCTGTATGACTCCGGCGTCACGCGCGGGGTGCTGGCGCTTCACCTGCACGACACGCGCGGGACTGCGCTCGCCAACGTGTACGCGGGACTGGAGTGCGGCATCGCGACGTACGACTCCTCTGCCGGCGGCCTCGGCGGCTGTCCCTATGCGCCGGGGGCATCCGGCAATCTGGCGACCGAGGACCTCCTCTACATGCTCGAAGGGCTGAGCATCGAGACCGGAGTGACGCTTCCCAAAGTGGTGGCGGCGTCGCGATATCTCGCCGGCGCGCTGGGTCGGAGGCCGCCCGGCCGCTATCTCGCGGCCGTGTGGGGGCAGGAGGTCACGGTCCCGGTCGAGTCCGGAGAGCCCTAGAGTTCCGTCCGAAATTGACAGGTCGGCGGACGGAAGCGTACCTTCTCTCGACACCGATGCGAAAAAAGATCCTGGTCGCCGACGACAGCCTGACCATTCAGAAAGTCGTCGAGCTGATGTTCTCCGACAGCGATTACAGTTTGACGTGCGTCTCGAACGGCCGGCAGGCTCTCGAGAAGGTGCGGGACGACCCGCCCGATCTGATTCTCGCCGACGTCGTGATGCCCGAGAAGAACGGCTACGAGGTCTGCGAGGAGATCAAGAAGAATCCGGCGACCGCCCGGATCCCCGTGCTCCTGCTCGCCGGTACGTTCGAGCCGTTCGATCGTGAGCGCGCAGAACGGCTCGGCTGCGATGCGATCGTGTCGAAGCCGTTCGACTCCCACCAACTGTTCCGCAAAGTAGAATCGATTCTCGCCGGAAAGTCCGACGACGGCCGCACGACGTCGCCGGAGGCGGAAGCTCCGCGTGGCACCGCCGCGGGCGCGTTCTCCGCCACGCCGTTCCTCGCGTCCGTACCGCCCGATCCATTCGGCGTCGGTTTTGCGGAGGAGGACTTCACGGGCTCGATCCGCAACCTGCGCGGAATGGGGCGCGACGAGCCCCTCGAGAATCTCTACGGGCCGGAGGACGTCGAGTCGGCGCTCGAGGCGTTCCGGGAAGTCGAGCCGACCGCACGAGCGGCCGACAAGAGGGCCGCCGCCCAGCCGCAAGAAGCGGCGTCGATGTGGATCACCCGGGAATCTCCGGACGAGGCGTCGGACGAAGGACGGACGCAGCGGATCGACATGTCCGAATTCCGCGCGCCCGAAACACCGACGCCGATCGCCGCGGAAGAGAGTGTCGCGCCCGATGCGGAATCGACGCAGCCGCGCTCTCCTCGGGCCGCGCAGGCAACGCCGCACGAGCTCTCCGACGCGGAGATCGAAAGGATCGCCGAGAAGGTCGCGAGAAAGCTGGTCGAGAAATTCTCCGACCGCGTCGTGCGTGAGGTCGCCTGGGAGGTCGTGCCGGAGGCCGCGGAGCTCGCAGTTCGCGAGCGCATCCGCGAGCTCGAGAGCGGCGTCGAGTAGCACCCGACCGTTTCCGGCGCTGATCCACGGAGTCCGACCGACCGCTCCGTAGCGATTCCGACGGGTTTCTGATAAGGAGAGAGGCCTTTTACGCCTTTTTTCATGAACGGAGACCCGTTGGACGCACGCTTTCCCTTCCGGCCGGGAAGCGCAGAATCGGTCGAGGCCGACCGCGACAAACCCTCGAGGAAGCTCGCGAAGACCTTCGATCCCGCTCACTTCGAGGAGCGCTGGTACCGCACGTGGGAGGAAGAGGGGCGCTTCCAGCCCGCGGGGCCGCCCGGCTCCCCCCGGTTCGTCATGGTGATCCCACCCCCCAACGTGACCGGACGGCTCCATATCGGTCACGCCTTCGGGCGCACTCTCGAGGACATCCTCGCGCGATGGAAGCGGATGCTCGGCTATCGCGTGCTCTGGGTCCCCGGCACCGACCACGCTGGCATTGCGACCCAGATGGTGATCGAAAAGGAGCTCGCGAAGCAGGGCATCGACCGCCGCCAGCTCGGACGGGAGAAATTCGTCGAGCGCGTCTGGGCCTGGAAGCGCGACGCGAAGGACACGATCCAGTCCCAGATCCGCCGCCTCGGCTGCTCGCTCGACTGGACGCGCGAGCGGTTCACGCTCGACCCCGACCTGTCGCTGGCGGTGCGGCACGCGTTCGTCCAGCTCTATCGGGAGGGACTGATCTACCGCGGGCGTTACGTCGTGAACTGGTGCCCGAGATGCGGGACAGCGGTCTCCGATCTCGAAGTCGTTCACAAGGAAACGGACGGCTCGCTGTACCACATCCGCTACGACGTCTCCGGCGTCCCCTCCGGCGCCGTCGTCGCGACGACCCGGCCGGAGACGATGCTCGGGGACACGGCGCTCGCAATCCATCCGGATGACCCGCGGACGGCGAAGTTCCGCGGGAAGGTTGCAATCCTCCCGATCGTCGGCCGGGAGCTGCCGGTCATCGAGGATTCGATTCTGGTCGACCGGGAATTCGGCACGGGGGTCGTGAAGGTGACTCCGGCGCACGACGCCAACGACTTTGCATCGGCGCAGCGGTACCACCTGCCCGAGGTCGTGGTCATCGGCCCGGACGGGAAGATGACGGCGGAGGCGGGGGAGTACGCGGGGCTCGACCGGTTCGAGGCGCGCAAGGAGATCGTGAAACGCCTGGCCGCGGAGAATCGCCTCCTGGGGGCCGATCCGCACCGGATCTCGCTCGGGCACTGCCAGCGCTGCGACACGGTCATCGAGCCGTACCTCTCGACCCAGTGGTTCGTGAAGGTCGGCCCGCTCGCCCGACCCGCGATTCGCGCGGTGGAGACGGGCGAGGTCCGCTTCGTGCCGGAGATGTGGACGAAGACGTACTTCGAGTGGATGCGCAACATCCACGACTGGTGCATCTCCCGCCAGCTCTGGTGGGGCCACCGGATCCCGGCGTTCACGTGCGCCAACGGGCACGTGAACGTCACGGAGGAGGATCCGGCTGCGTGCGAAACCTGCGGTTCCGAGGACCTCGAGCAGGATCCGGACGTCCTCGACACCTGGTTCTCCTCGCAGCTCTGGCCGTTCTCGGTCTTCGGCTGGCCGAAGAAGACACGGGATCTCGACGACTTCTATCCGACGGACGTGCTCGTTACCGGCTACGACATCCTGTTCTTCTGGGTCGCGCGAATGATCATGGCGGGGATTCACTTCATGGAATCCGTCCCTTTCTCGACCGTCAACCTGCATGGGCTCGTGCGCCTGGCGGGAGAGAAGATGTCGAAGACGCGCGGCAACGTCGTCGACCCGCTCGTTGCGATCGACGAGTTCGGGGCCGATGCCCTGCGCTTCACTTACGCGAGCTCGGCGACCTCCGGCACGACCGTGACTCTCGACCGGGAACGGCTCGCCGGCTCCCGGAGCTTCGCGACCAAGCTGTGGAACGCGGCGCGCTTCACGCTGTCGCAACTGGATGGCAAGGCCCGCGCCGGCTCCCTCGAGGGTCGGGCCCTGTCCCTGCCCGACCGCTGGATCCTCTCGCGTCTCTCGACGACCGTGTCGGACGTGAACCGGCACCTGGCCGCGTTCCGATTCGACGAGGCCGCACAGGCGCTCTACGGCTTTCTCTGGCACGAGCTCTGTGACGGATACCTCGAGATGGTCAAGCCCGTGCTCTCCGGCGGCGACGGAGACGAAAACGCGCGGGAGATCGCCCGCGGCGTGCTCGAGCGCTGCCTGACCGATTCGCTCGCGCTCGCGCATCCCTTCATGCCGTTCCTGACGGAAGAGATCTGGGAGAAGTTGACCGGCCGCCCGGGGACGCTGATCGTTTCCCCCTACCCCGCGGGAGACCCGGCAAGACTCGATCCCGGCGCCGAGAGGGCCGTCGAGCGGCTGCGCTCGCTCGTCACTCGCGTGCGCAACTTCCGCCGCGAGAGGCGCGTCTCTCCCACCGAGCCCGTCGTTCTCACCGTCGAGGCGTCTCCGGAGGAATCCGAAGAGATCCGGACCCTGGAGCCGCTCCTGCGCCATCTCGCACGCCTCTCGGAATTCCGTTTCGGACCTCCGGAGGACGGCGCCCAGCGCGACGTGGTCTCGGGGGTGGCCGTCGGGCTGGCACTGCCGGTCGGGACGGCGCCCGCCGACCGCGGGGGCGTCGCGCGCCGGCTCTCCCAGGTCGAGGGCGAGATCGGCGAGCTCTCGGCGAAGCTTCAGAATCCCGCGTTCTTAGAGAGAGCTCCCGGCGAGATCGTGGAGAAGACGCGGCGGAGACTCCGGGAGCTCGAGGAGCGGCGGGCGGCGCTCGGAACCGCAGCGTCGGAATGAGAGTCGAGCAGGGAAACCGGCCCGGCACATGATCGAGTTCGCGGGCGGCGTTCTCGAGCCGACGCGGTGGCGCGTCTTCGAGAACCTCGTCACGCTCGTCTCGATCCGGTCGTCCAACGACCTCGCCCGGGAGGTGATCGACGTTTACTTCCAGGAGGAGCAGTCTTTGCCCGGGACGCTGTTCGTGGCGGAGGAGCAGCCCGGCGCGCGTGGCCGCACCGGCCGGGAATGGAAGGCGCCCAAGGGACGCGGCATCTACCTGACCTTCGTGCGCCGGGTGGCGGAGGGCGAGCCGCTGTCGGTGGTCCCGATCGCCGTGGCCCGCTGGACGCGCGAAGCGCTAAAGGAGGCATGCGGAGTCGCTGCCGAGCTCAAGTGGCCGAACGACCTCTACGTGGGCAGGCGGAAGCTCGCGGGCGTGCTCGCGGAAGCGCGGACACAGGGCAACGACGTCTATCTCGCGGTGGGCATCGGCATCAACGTCCTCGGCCGAGCGGCGGACGTCGGTGTGCCGAACGCGACGACGATCGAGGAGGAAATGGGACGCCGCGTCTCCGTAGCGGCCCTTCTCCACGCTCTGATCGACCGGCTCGACTTCGAGCTCGCGCAACCCGACTGGTCGCGGGAAGTCGAGGAGTGGGAACGGGTCTCGCTCCATCGACCCGGCGATCGTATGAAAGTCCGTGGAGAAGGTAAGGAGCTCACGGGACAGTATCTGGGCCTCGATCCGTCCGGTTTCCTGCGCCTGAAAACGCCGGCCGGGGAAGCCGTGGTCGCGAGCGGAGAGCTGGACGAATGGTGAAGGGAGAGGCCACCGCGGCTCTTCTTGCCGTGGACGTGGGGAATACGAACACCGTCCTGGGCCTTTTCGAGGGTCCGACGCTCGCGCGACACTGGCGGCTCACGTCGCGGCGCGACGCGACGTCCGACGAGATCGTGCTCTCGGTGCAGGGCCTCTTGTCGTCGGCCGGGCGGGAGAACGATCCGCCGCGCGAAGTGATCGTCGCGAGCGTCGTGCCGTCGCTCCGGTTTCCGCTCCGGCAGGCGCTTCGCCAGATCGCCGGCCGCGAGCCGGTTTTCGTCGAGCCCGGCATTCGCACCGGGATGCCGATCCTCTACGACGCCCCGCAGGAGGTCGGCGCCGACCGAATCGTCAACGCGGTCGCGGCATACGATCGGCTGGGCGGGCCATGCGTCGTCGTCGACTTCGGTACGGCGACCACGTTCGACGTCGTCACCGCGAAGGGAGAGTACGCCGGTGGAGTCATCGTGCCGGGAATCTCGATCTCGGCGGAGGCGCTCTTCGAGCGCGCCGCCCGTCTCTGGCGCGTCGAGATCCGGCGACCCGAGAAGGTGGTGGGCAAGACGACCGCGGGCTCGATCCAGTCGGGCCTCTACTTCGGCTATCTCTCGCTCGTCGACGGCGTGATCGAGAGGATCGCCCGGGAGATCGGAGCAAAGCCGCGCGTGATCGCGACGGGAGGCATGGCAGAGCTCTTTGGAGGCGGTTCGGAGAGGATCGAGGAGGTCGACCCGCTGCTGACCCTGACCGGACTCCGCCTCATTCATGAGCGAAACCGAGGGGGATAGGGGCTACTACGCGGCGGCAGAAGCGGCCTTCATCGCGCGCCGCGGAACCCCGTTTCTCCTCTCGCCGAAGGACTTCACCCTCCTGAAGGAGTGGCGCGCGCTCGGAATCCCGCTCGAGGCGATCACGGCGGGAATCGACGACGCCTTCACGAAGCGCGAGGAGCGCGGGGCGACGGGCCGCGTCAACTCGCTCTCCTACTGCCGAGACGCGATCCTGTCGGTGTGGGAGCGCCGCGCGGAGACGGCGGTCGGCCGCGGCGCGGGACGCGCGGGAGAGAAGTCGCTCGACCCTTCCGTGGCCCTCGCGCGACTTTCCGAGCGACTGGACTCAGTGGCGCGCATCCACCCGGAGCTGACGGAACGGATCGAGTCGGCCCTTCGTTCCCTCGACCGGCTCGCGCGCTCTCCGAAACCCGCCGGGGAGATCGAAGCGTCGCTCGCGCGGCTCGACCGGCGGCTGTCCAACGATCTCTCGGAAGCGCTCCCGGTCGATCGGCGCCTTCGGATTGACTCGCGAGTGGACGAGCTCCTCGCCAAAGCGCGTGTGAAGATGGATCGCGAGACCGAGGAGAAGACGAGGCGGGCTTTGATGCGCCGGACCCTCCGCGAGGAGCTCGCACTTCCCCGCCTGACGTTGCTCGCAGAATGAGTCGCTTTGACTTCGCCTCCCGACAATAGAGAGAGAGGTCTCTCCGATCACCGTGCTCCGCCGGGTCCGCATCTCCCGACTCGCTCCGACCGGCGAGGGAATCTCGCGCGGCGAGGGAGGAGTGGGCTTCGTCGCCGGAGCGTTGCCGGGCGAAGACGTGGAAGCCGAGGTTCACGAGGTCCGTCGCAGCTTCTGGCGCGGGCGGACCGTGGCGGTCCTCGCCCCGTCGCGCGAGCGGGTCCTCGCTTCTTCGCAGGAATGCCCCGGATGCGACTGGGGACACTTCGAGCCCGTCGCGGCCCTGGAGGCCAAGCGGTCTCTCTTCCTCGAGACCATGCAGAGAATCGGAAAGCTCTCGCCGGAAACCTTCGGCGAGCTGAAGATGACCCCGTCGCCGCTCGCCTACCGCATCCGGAACCGGTTTCACCTCGAGGGCCGGGGCGCCGGGCTCGTGCTCGGCCAGTTCGCCGCCCGAACGCATCGGGTCGAGCCGGTCATGGGCTGCCGCGCACTCACGCCTCAGACGTCCGCGCTCCTGCCCACGATCCGCGACGCGCTCTCCGCGTCCGGCGCCGCCGTTTCGGAGCTCGCGACGCTCGAAGCCTTCTCCGGCGAGCGCCGGCTCGCGCGGGCGACTCTGGGCGAAACGGGAAAGAGACAGTCCCGCATGGAGGCGGACGCGATCCTCCGCGCGCTCGAGCCGTTTTTCGAGGGGGTGAAGGTCGTGGACGGCGGGGGAGTTCTTCTCTCGGAGACGGGGGAGAAGCGGCTCGAGCTGGAGGTCGCCGGCCGGACGTTTCTCGTCTCCGTGGACACGTTCTTTCAGGGCAACCGTCATCTCGCCGGTCGGTTGCTGACCGGCGTGGCGGACGCCAGCGGCGACACCGTGGGCGACGCTCTCGACGCATTCGGAGGGGTCGGGTTCTTCGCGGCCGGATTGCTCGACGCCGGGCACACGACGACGTCGGTCGAGGGCAGCGCCTCAGCGGCACGCGACGCCGCGAAGACGCGGCTCACCTGGCCCGACGCCGACCGCTGGAAGATCGTGCCTTCCTCGGTCGGAGGGTTCCTGTCGTCGTCGCCGAAGAGGTTCGATCTTGTCGTCGCGGACCCGCCTCGCACCGGCCTCGCGCGGCTCGCGGCGTCGCTCGGCCATCGCGCCCGGCGCCGGTTCGTTTACGTCTCCTGCGAACCCTCGACCCTCGCCCGGGACCTGGCCGAGCTCTCCGACGAGGGTTTCGGGGTCGCGGACGCGCGCCTCTTCGACCTGTTTCCGCTCACCCACCGCATCGAATCGGTCGTGACCCTCGTCCGGGAAGCCGGCGCCGCCTGATCGGGCCGATCGCGAGGTCGGGCAAGGCGCCGGCCATCGGAGCTGCGGTAGCGCTCGTCGCTGGCATTCTTCTCGGAGCGCGCTCGCGCCAGGGCGAAGGGGAAGCGCTCCTCGTCGCAGCGCTTTCGCTCCTCCTCGCTTTCGCGCGCGGCCGGCGAGGGAACCAGGCGACCCCCGCGCTCGTTCTCTTCTGGACGTCCATCGGATTCTTCCAGGGTCGCAGCGGGATCGCGGCCGCCGAGACGACGGCGCAGGACGCATTCGCCCGCCTTCCGTCCGCCGCCGATCGGGTCGACCGCGTCGAGGGAGTGCTGACGGATTTCTGGAGCGGCGCCCCGCCCCGGGCGCGGGGACTTCTCAAGGCCGAGCGACTGCGGGTCGCCGGCCGCTGGCGCCCGTTTCCCGCGGAGATCTTCCTCTTCGTGTCCGGGGCGATGCCGGTCGAGCGCAAGGCCGACCGCGGCGACCGGGTCTGCCTCGTGGGGCATCTTCGTCGGGAAGACGTTCCGGCGTCGTCGCGCGACCTCGCCCTTCCGTGGACGCGATATCGCCTGTCGGTCAAGAGCGCGCTCCAGATCCAGCGGACGGAGAGGACCGCGCTCTCGCATCTCTCGCTGCCGAACCTCCTCTTCCACCGAGCGCTCCCTCCGCGCGGCTCCCGCGGGGAGGCGTTCGATCGAAACGTGCGGGGCCCGCTCGCGGCGCTCCTCCTCGGAAGAACGTCCGAGCTCGACCGCGGGATGGTTGCGCGGTACCGGCGCGGCGGGCTTTACCATCTCCTCGTGGTCTCCGGACTTCACGTCGCCCTCGCGGCGGGACTGGTCCTCGGCGGACTTCGTCGCGCGCGCGTCGGCGGTAAGCGCCGCGACGCGATCCTCCTCGCGGCCGTCTTTCTCTTCGTTCTCGTCGGAGGCGCGAACCCGCCCGCCGTTCGAGCGGGCGTCGTGATCGCCATCTTCCTGGCGGCCCGGCTTTTCGAGCGGCCGATCCCGGCGGCACAGGCGCTCGGCCTTTCCGCGCTCGCACTCTTCGTCGCGGATCCCCGGCAGTTCTATTCGATCGGAACCGTGCTGACGTTCGCGGCGGTCGGCGGGATCGCGGTCCTCGCGGAGCCGGTGCGCCGCCGCCTCCCGGCGCGGCCGAACGCCCTGTTCTCCGGTCTCGCCACCGCGATCGCGGCGCAGTGCGCGACGGCGCCGGTCGTCTTCTGGCGGTTCAACTTCGTGGCGGTCGGCGCGTGGCTGACAGCGCCGCTCGCGATTCCTTTGTCCGCGGCCCTGATTGCGCTGGGGGGAGCGCTCCTCCTCGTTTTCGCGATCGGGCTTCCAGCGGGACTCCTCTCGACGCTCTTCGGCTTGGGGTCGCGGCTGCTCGAGACGATCGCGGACCGCGCGGCCGGTCTGGCGCTCCTGCGACCGACGCCGCCTTTGACCGGCGTCCTCGCCGTCGGAGCGCTGACGCTCGCGGCAGCGAAGGGGCCGCAGCGGCTTCGAACTCCCGCGGCGGTCCTGGCGGGAGGGCTCTTCCTGTGGCTCGCGTTTTGGCCGGGGCCGAAGGGACCCGCGAACGGCTTCTCGGTCGAAGCGCTCGACGTCGGACAGGGCGACTCGATCCTCGTTCGATGGGCCCGGCACGCTTTCCTCGTCGATGGCGGCGGACCCTTCGATCTCGAAGCCGAGGACTTCGGACGCACGCACCTCCTTCCCAAGCTGCTCGACCGGGGAATCACCCGCTTGGACGCCGTGCTCGCGACGCACCCGCATCCCGACCACGCCCTGGGCCTCTTCTCCGTGCTCGGGGAGCTGCCGGTGGAAAAGCTGTGGCTGTCCGCTGGCGACGACGAGTCCGACCT
>DASWCZ010000048.1:0-60885 GCA_036395755.1 Thermoanaerobaculia bacterium | reverse complement strand
CTTCATGGATTTGTCCTCTTTCTTCACCGGAGAATCCGGGGGGTGATGAAGATGAGCAGTTCGTCGTGCTTCTCGGTTCGCGTCTTGTTGCGGAAGAGGCTGCCGAGAATGGGGATCTTCCATAGCCCGGGGATCATGTTGTTCTGGTCCTGATCGTTGATCTGGAAAATGCCGCCGATCACGGTCGTCCCCCCGTCGCGCACGAGAATCTGGCCGCGGTATTCACGAATCGTCAGGGGGACGTTGTTGCCGAGCGCGAGGTTCAGGGCGACCGCCGGCTCGCGCTTCTGGACGACCACCTGCAGGAGGATCGTGCCCTCGGCGGTGATCTGCGGTGTCACTTCGAGCCGCAGCGTCGCGTCGACGTAGATGACCGTCGTCGTGTTGTTGACCGTCGTCTGAACGGGGATCTGCACGCCGGACTGGATGGTGGCCTGCGTGTTCGTCAACGCGGCGAGCTTGGGCGAGGAGATGATCTTCAGCAAGCCCTGGTTCTCGGCGGCGGTCAAGGAGATGTCGAGGTTGAAGGTATCGAGGATGTTGCCCAGCCGGATGTGGCCAACGACCGGGCCCTGCTCGAGGCCGACCCGGAAACCGCCGTTCAGGTTGTTCGGGAAGACGAGGTTCGTCGTGTTGCCGTGGGCGACGTCGGCGACACCGTTGAAGCCCCAGTTGATGCCGAGACTCCGGCCGAGCGTCTTCGTGGTCTCGACGATCCGCGCTTCGATCATCACCTGAGGCGTCGCCGTGTCCAGGTTGTCGATCAGCTGCAGGACCGCGGGAAGAAACGTCGGGATCTCCCGGATGATGAGAGTGTTCGTCCGCGTGTCGATCACGATGTCGCCGCGCCGCGACATGATGCTTTTCAAGACCTCGGTGATCTCTCTCGCCCGCGCGTACGACAGCTTTTTGATGACCGTTCGGGTCGGCTCCGCGGCCTGGCGCGCCTCCGCGAGACGCGCCCGATCGGCCTCCTCGATCCGGAGCTTTTCGGTCGTCGCGATCCGCATGATGTTGTTGTCGAGCACGTAGCCGAGGTTGTTCTGCTTGAGGATCAGGTCGAGCGCCTGATCCCAGGGCACGTTCTCGAGCTGGACGGTGACCGTGCCCTTGACCTCCGGATCGATCACGATGTTCAGCCCGGTGAATTGCGAGATCGTGCGGAAGACGTCCTTGATGTCGGCGTCTTTCAAGTCGAGCGAGATCGGCTCTCCGGTGAACTGCGTCTGACCTTCCGCGAGAGTCCGCGACTGGAAGGCGGTCAGCTCCCTCGCGCGCTGGGTCTGTTCCTGCTGGGCGAGCACCGCCGTGGCGGCCTCGAACAGCGCGTCTTCTCGGGTCGCCGGCCTCTCCGCCCCCCGGGCGCGGGAGCGGCGGGCTTCACGGATTCCGGGAGGGAGCGGCGACGGTGCGGTCTCGGTTTTCTCTATGGCCGGTTTCGGGATTTGCGGGCTCGCCACGACCGCGGGCGCCGGAGCCAGAGGCGGCACGACGGCGGCGGGAGGAGGTTCGAGCGGCGGCGCTCCCGGCGCGGGCGGAGAAACGCCCCCGGTCTCCGTGGCCGGCGCCGCCGGCGGTTTCTCGGTTGTCGGTTTCTCCGTCCCCGGGGGCGCGACGGTTGCGATCTCGGTGCGCGACGGCGCCGGGGCCGCCTCGACCGAAGCAGAAGCGGAGGGCGGCGCCTGTTCGGCGATCACCTGGGGCGCGGCCGCTACCGTCGCGGGACCCGACGTGCTGCCGACGATGACCGCCAACCTCTCGCCGTCGGCGTGCACGGAATACGGCGTCGGGCGGACGAGATCGAGGACGACACGCGTGACCGGCTCGGGAGCCGATTGAAACTGCGAAACCCGAACGCGGTTCACGAGCCCGCCCGAAACCGGGATGGAGCGCCGCCGCACCGAGCTCTTCACACCCGGGAGGTCGATGACGATCCGCGGAGGATTGGCGAGCACGAAGTCCTTGGCCTGGAGGGTTCCATCCGCGAGGAGATGGACGGCAACGCCGTCTCCTGTCGACTCCGCCGTGACCTCCTCGAGCGCGTGCGCGAGCTCCGCGCGCGAGGCGACGACCGGCGCGGGGATCGGCTCGGTCGCGACCGGCGGCGGCGCGGGCGCCGGAGCAGGTTCCACGGCGGCGTCCCGCGGGGTCTCGAACGCGACCGCGAGGCCCCGCCCCACCGACTGCAGCTGATAGTGGAGTCCGGGGCGATGCTCGACGGTCAGGCGCGTGACTCTCTTGCCGAGCTCGTCGAGTGTTTCGACGCGGACCGACTGCACGACGCTTCCGGAGGCTTTCGGAGCCGCGAAACCGTCCGCGACGCGGACGCCGGGCATCTCGACGATCAACAGATCCGGTCGCGGTTCGTAAGACGTGTACAGAAGAGGCGTGTCGGCCGAGAGAACGATCCGGGCGCCGTCACCGTCTTCATTGAACGCCGCCTGGGTGACCTGACCCGGGGAGGTCGTCACGGCGGGTGGACTCGCCACGACTACCGGGGAGGACGTCGCGGCGGAGACATGGTTGCTCTTCTTCACGGCGGAGCACCCAAACGCCCCCGCCAGGACGGCGGCCATCGCGATCGCCGTCGCGGCTCTTTCGAAAGTCCTTCTCATCGTCCCTCCCGTCGCGCCGGAATTTCCTGGCCCGCAGGTCCTCACGGTTTTGGCGTCACGTTCAATTGCTTGGTCACTTCCCGAAAGGGCTTCACGCTCTGCGGATCGTTGATGTTCTGGCGGAACACGACTTCATTCGGTCCCACGCGGGTGACCTCGCCGTCGTAAAGGAGGTCGCCCGGGCGGAGGAGATAGCTCTTGTTGTCGGTGGCACGGACCTGCGCGATGTAACCGGAGCGGGTTTTCCAGATGCCGTAGATCACGATGTCATCGATCGACATCCCGGCGACGCCGGCGGGGCGACCGCCTCGCGTGCGGTCCTCCGCGCGGACCAGCAGCGAGCGAAACGGGTCGCGCCGGCCCGCCGGATCATAGCTGTAGGAGCGGCCGGCGAGCGCGGCCTCATCCTGCTGGATCATCGCTTCGCCCGGGGAGTTGATGGCTCCGGGTGCCGGAGCAGGCGTCTTCGTCGCCGTCGGCGTCGGGCGCGGCGGCTCGGCCGCAACCCCGGCCGCGAGCGAAAGGAGGACGGCGACGGAAAGCGAAATCCTCATTCCACGCCCTTTCCTTCCGCGCGCTCCTTCAACTTGCGGGCACTTACCCCGGCCGGACCGAGAGGTTTTCCGCTCGGCGCACCCGCCGTGCCGGCGGCCGGCTGACCTTCCCCGGGATGCATGGCCGACTCCTCCCCGGTGTAGATGAAGGTCTTCGCCGTGAACGTAGCGGAGATCGACTTCTGCCCGATGACCGGAAGCGCGCTGATCTTCATGTCCTCGACGTTGATGATGCGCGAAAAACGGCTCATCCGATCGAAAAAGAGAGCGAGATTGTGATACGTCCCCTCGAGCGCGATGTCGATCGGCCACTCGGCGTAGAACTCTTTCGGGTTGAAATCCCCCGGCGTGAACTTGCGCAGGGTGAAATCTCCCTGCCGCGTCAGGGTCTCGATTCTCTTGATCAGATCCTCCGTGTTGCGCTTGGAGGGGAGTACCTGGAGCAGCTTCGCGAGCTCGAGCTCGAGCCGCCGGACCTCCTCCCGGAACTGCGAAAGCTTGCGTTCGGCGGCGCGGCCCTTCTGGATCTCCTGCTGGAGCGCCTCGAGCTGCGTGCGCTTCCCCTTGATCTCCGCGTTCAAGCCTCGGAACCAGGCGTAGTGCACCGCCCCGGCGAGCAGGCCTCCGATGACGAGTCCATAGGCGAGCGCGTGGTACCACGGTTTGTCTTCCAGCTTCAGGTCGATCGCCACGCGTCGTTCCTATGTTCCCGGAGCCGGTGAGTTCGCCTGCGAAGGAGGTGCGGCCGCCGGCGGGCTCGGGGGGACAACCGCGAGGGCCTGCGCATTCGTGAACGTCAGGGTCATCTCCCAGATGTAGGTCCCCTGGACATCGCTCTCCTTGCCGAGGTTGCGGAAGACGGGCTCGGCGAAGAAGGGACTCTTCTTGATGTTTTCGAGGTACGTCGCCACCGCATTGGGCGAGAGGGTGCGTCCTTTCAACGTGACCAGGTTCCCCGAGACGGCCAGATCCGTCAGCCAGACCAGGTCGGGAAGGGCGCGCGAAATCTCGTCCATGAGCCGCACCGGTCCCTTCTGATTCGTCTTCAAGTTGTTGATGAGCTGAATCTTGGCCTCGAGGCTCGCCTTCTTGTCCTCGTAGCCCTTCACCTCGTCGATGATGGAGCGCAAACGGGCGACCTCTTCGTTCGCCCTCGTGATCTCCTCGTCCAGGTCCCGGCTCCGGTGCGTCAGCGTGATCGCCATGATGCCGATGTAAAGGAGCCCGAGGGCGACTCCGCCGAGCAGGATCAGGTTGTTCAGCCGGGCGCCGGACGGCAGGAGCGGCCCTTTCTTGCGCGCCGCGGCCGCGCGGGCCTCCGTGAGGAGGTTGATCCGGATCAAGCCGCTTCGTCTCCGACATGGCGGACCGCGAGCCCCACCGCCACCGCCAGGCTCGGCGCGTTCTCCGTGACCCACTCCGCGGAGACCGGCGTGCCCGTGATGTCGATCTGCCGGAACGGGTTCATCACTTCGACCGGCATCCCGAAACGCTCTTTCAACTGTGTGTCGAAGTTGACCACTCGAGAAGAACCGCCGGAAAGAAGGAGCTGGTCGATCCGCTGGGTGGAGGTCGTCGCAAGAAAGAAGTCGAACGTTTTCTGCAGTTCCTGCGCGAGGTCGTCGGAGACCGAGCGGAGAATCGGAAAGATCTCGGAAACGGAATGGTCACCCGCCCGCTCCCCCTTTTTCAACGACTCGGCCTGGTCGAAGGAGAGCGAAAGCTGCTTCTGGATCGCATCGGTGTACTGGTTGCCCCCGAAGGAGATATCGCGCCAGAAAATCGTGTTCGACCCCGACAGAATGTTGACGTTCGTGACCGAAGCGCCCACGTTGACGAGGGCGACAATTCGCCCCGCCTCGATCGGATAGTTCGCTTCGAAGGCGTTCTGGAGGGCGAAGGCGTCCACGTCGACCAGCATCGGGTTGCGGCCGGCCTGGGAGATGACGCTCGTGTAGTCGCCGATCTTGTCCTTCTTCACCGCGACCAGAAGGACGTCCATCGTATCTCCCGCACCCGACTCGAGAACGACGTAATCGAGGTTGACGTCGTTGATGTCGAAAGGCACGTACTGCTCGGCCTCCCAGCGGATCGACTCCGACAGCTCCTCGGGCGACATCGCGGGAAGGCTGATCTTCTTGACGATGACCGAATGGCCGGAAAGAGAGGTTCCGAAGTCCTGATTGCGCACGTTGGCCGTCGAAACCAGCCGGTTGACCGTATCGACGACGAGAGACGCATCCATGATCGCGCCGTCGACGATCGCCTCGGGAGAAAGGGTCTCCAGGCCCGATTTGACCAGCTTGTAGCCCCCGCCCTTGACGTCCTTCAACTCGACCAGCTTGACGGCTGACGAGCCGATGTCGAGGCCTACGAGGTTCTTCGACTTTCGGAATAGCACGCTTACGCCCCACCGAAAAAATTCATACGGTTGTGGGCTTTGACCTTGGGTTATTTCGGCTGAGAGGGAAAATAGCAGAAAGTTTTTCTACAGTCAAGGTTTACGGCCGCTACGAGGCCGTTCCGGGCTCAAAGTTCAAGGTTGGAGGGAGAGATCGGCCGCTGCGCCGGAATTACGGCCTTTCAACCCTGGACCCGACGTTGTACGATGCCGCGTTTTTTGACGTCGGGAATCGTTCACGAGGAGATCCGATGGCCGAGCATTGCCACTTCTGCGGAAAGACTCCGATGACGGGGTCGAACGTCAGTCATGCCCACAACGTCACGAGCCGCAAATGGCACCTGAACCTTCAGACGGTGCGCGCGGTCGTCAACTCCGGAACAACCCGGCGCGTGCGCGCCTGCTCGCGATGCCTCCGGTCGGGAAAGGTGATCAAGCCGGCGCCGCGGGCGAAGGCCCGGGTCCCGAGTTCCAAATCGTGAGCCTTTCGCGCTCGGGTTCTAGTCTCTTTCCCCCGCCTTCGGCACGTTGTACTTCCGGACGACTTCCCGCACGCCGGAGATCGCTTTCAAACGGCTGAAGATCTTCTCTAAGTGCTTCAGGTCCGAAGTCTCTAGCGAGACCGAGACGTAGCCTCTTCGATCTTCCGAGGACCGCGCCTCGATCCGGCGGATGTTCGACCCCTCGCCTGCGATCGCCTGCGTCAGGTCGGCGAGCAGACCCGGTCGGTCGTCCGTGACGACGTCGAGCTCGATCGCGTAGGACGCGCCCTTCTCCGCCGCCCAGGCGACGTCGATCTGCCGCTCCGGGTCGTAGAGAAGGTTGCGCACGTTTGGGCAGTTGTCCGAGTGCACCGAGACCCCGCGTCCCCGCGTGATGTAGCCGAGGATCTTTTCGCCCGGCACCGGGTTGCAGCACTTCGCGAGCGACGCGAGCAGGTCGTTGTGGCCGACGACCGTGATGTCCGGCGCTCCGAAGGGGAGGATCTTCCGCACGACGCGTGAGACCGCGGTCTCCTGTTTCGGGGGTTCGGGGCGGTCGAGAAGGTCGGCCGGAATCAGTCTTTCGAGCGCATTGCGCGGGGCGAGCTTGCCGTACCCGAGCGCCGCGTAGAGGTCTTCCAGCCTCGAAAAACCCCATGTTCCGAGCTCCGCCTGCAGCTTCCCCTCCCCTTCGAGCTTCTTGACGGTCTTCCGGTACTTCTTGAGCTCCCGCTCGAGGAGCCGTCGACCGAGCTCGACCGCGCGCGCTTTCTCCTGACCCTGGATGAAGTGCCGGACCTTGTGGCGCGCGCGGCTCGTCACGACGAAGGAGAGCCAGTCCCGCGACGGAGCCTGATTCGGGGCGGTCAGAATCTCCACGATGTCGCCGCTCGCGAGCGCCGTTCGCAACGGAACGAGCTTGCCGTTGACGCGGGCGCCCACGCAGCGATGGCCGACGTCGGTGTGGACGCGATAGGCGAAATCGAGCGGCGTCGCGCCGCGGGGGAACGCGAAGACCTCCCCCTTCGGCGTGAAGGTGTAAACCTCGTCCGGGTAGAGGTCCACCTTGAGCGACGCGAGGAACTGCCGGGGATCGGACACCTCGCTCTGCCAGTCCACGAGCTGCCGCAGCCACTGGAAGCGCGCGTCGTCGGCGTGGGGGCCGAGCCTTCCCTCCTTGTACTTCCAGTGCGCCGCGATACCGCGTTCGGAGATCAGGTCCATCTCCCTCGTGCGGATCTGGATCTCGAAGGGCTGGGCCGCCTCTCCCATCACGGTCGTGTGAAGCGACTGGTAGAAGTTCGGCTTCGGCATCGCGATGTAGTCCTTGATCCGTCCGGGGACCGGCCGCCAGAGCTGGTGCACGAGGCCGAGCGCCGCATAGCAGTCGCGGGTCTCGGGCGTGACGATTCGAAAGGCGAGCACGTCGTACAGCTCGGCTGCGTCCACCTCCCGCCGCCGCATCTTCTCCGCGATCGAGTAGTAGCGCTTCACCCGTCCGGTGACCTCGCCGGCGATCCCCGCCTCGGCCAGCTTCGCCGCGAGGCGCGCCCGGGTCTTCTCGATCATCGCCTGCGAGCCCTTCATGCGGCGCTCGACGTCTGAGGCCACACGGGCATACTCCTCCGGCTCGAGGTGCAGGAAGGCCAGGTCCTCGAGCTCGCCTTTGACGAGGCCCATGCCGAGCCGATTCGCGATCGGGGCGTAGATGTCGAGTGTTTCCCGCGCGATCTCCCGGCGCTTCTCTTCCGGGAGGTGCTGCAGAGTGCGCATGTTGTGGAGCCGGTCGGCGAGCTTGACGAGCACGACACGGAGGTCCGACACCATCGCCAGGATCATCTTGCGGAAGGTCTCGGCCTGCTCCTGCTCCCGTGACACGTACGAGAACTTGCCGATCTTCGTGAGACCGTCCACGAGCTCGGCGACCTCCGGGCCGAACTGCTTTGCGATCGATTGCTTGGTCGTCAGCGTGTCCTCGAGCACGTCGTGGAGGAGTCCGACGACGATCGAGACGTCGTCTGCCTTCATCTCCGCGAGGATCGCCGCGACGTGCAGCGGATGGATCAGGTAGGGCTCCCCGGATCGCCGGACCTGTCCCTTGTGCTCGAGAGCCGAGAACACGTACGCGCGACGCAGCAGGTCCTGGTTCGACTGCGGGTTGTAGGCCTCGACGCGATCGAGGATGTCCTCGAACCGGATCATCACGGGACCTAGATTAACGCCGAAGGGCCGCGACTCGGGACGGGTTCCGGCTCTTACCGCCTTCCGGACTTCTTCTTCCGCGTCGTCGGCGGCGGCGCGGGGGCCGCCGGCTTCGGCGCCGGAACCACCACGAGCTTGCGCCGGGTCCGGAGGTCCTTCCAGATGACGACGATCGCGGCGGCCACATAGATCGAAGAGTACGTCCCGACGATGATGCCGATGATGAGAGCGAGCGCGAACGTGTTCAGCACTTCGCCGCCCAGGAAGAAGAGAGCGACGCAGACGAGCATCGTCGCACCGGAAGTGAGCACCGTCCGGGAGAGCGTCTGGTTGATGGACCGGTTGATGACGGACTCGAGCGACTCCTTCTTGGGCGTGCGCTGGTTCTCGCGCACGCGGTCGTAGACGACGACGGTGTCGTTGACGGAGTAACCGACGAGGGTGAGCAGCGCCGCTACGACGACGAGATTGAACTCGCGCCCCATCAGCGCCAGGAGACCCACGGTGATGAGCGTGTCGTGGATGAGTGCGACCACCGCGCCGACCCCGAACGGAAACGACCGGAAGCGGATCGCGATGTAGGCGAGCATTCCGCCGATCGACCAGACGACCGCGAGGAGAGCCTTCTTGCGCAGGTCCGCCCCGACCTGCGGCCCGACGTTTTCCGCGGAGAGCAGCACGAACGGGCCGAGGTAGCAGTTCGCCTTCAGCCAGGCCTTGACGGGCGCGGAGACGTCCGGCACCCGGTCGAAATCGGCCGTGGAATGGAAGATCCCGATCCCGGAGCGGTACGCGATGATCCGCTCCGCGATCTTTCCGTAGTACTCGGCGGGGACGACGTCGGGCCGTCCCGAGACGTGATCGGGATCCCCCGCGGTCAAGCGAGCGCCGAGCGTGTCTTTGCCTTCCCGGTTCGAGTCGAGCTTCGAGGGGCTGGCGCCCGGGGCGGCAAGACCAGACCGCAGCGCGTCCTGCACGTCGTGCGAGACGTCCCGGCCTTCCCGCTTCTGCTGCTGAACGCGGATCAGAACCTCGTTCTTCGAGGGGTCCTCGTAACGCTGTATTCCGGTGTCGCCGAGGTTTGCCGCGTCGAGGATCTTCCGCAGGTGGTCGAGGTCGGGGCGCTCTGTGAACCGCACCGCGATCTGCGTTCCCCCGGCGAAGTCAATGCCGAACTTCAACCCTTTCTGGACGAAGATCGCGAAAAGCCCGAGCGCGATCAGCAGCCAGGACGCGCCGATCGCAATCCACTTGTACCGGAGGAAGTCGATGCTGGTCTGCCGAAAGAGTTCCATGCCGGTTTCCTTAGATCGACAGGGCGTCGATGTGCTGCCGCCGCCCGTACATCAGCTCGAAGATCGTGTGCGACACGAAGACGGCGGTGAAGATCGAGATCAGAAGACCCAGAATCAGGGTCACGGCGAAACCCTTCACGGGACCGGTGCCGAACTGGAAGAGGAAGATCGCCGAGATGATGACGGTCAGGTGGGTGTCGATGATCGTCGCGAACGCCTTCGAGAAGCCGTTCTCGATCGCGGTCTTCGGTGCCCGGCCGGCCCTCAGCTCTTCACGAATACGCTCGAAGATGAGCACGTTCGAATCGACCGCCATGCCGATCGTCAGGATGAAGCCGGCGATCCCGGGCAGGGTGAGCGTCGCGTTGAAGAGTGCCATCGCCCCCAGGAGCATGACGGCGTTCAGGATGAGCGCGAGGACCGCATTCAGCCCGGAAAGGCGGTAGTAGAGGGTCATGGCGACGAACACGAAAAGCGCCCCGGCGATCGAGGCCGTCACTCCCCTGCGGATCGAGTCGAGGCCGAGTGAAGGGCCGACCGTCCGCTCCTCGAGGTACGTCAGGCCGGCGGGCAGCGCGCCCGCGCGCAGGACGAGAGCCAGGTCGTTCGCCTCCTCCGGCGTGAAGCTGCCGCTGATCTCCCCCTGGTCGTGGATGCGTTCGTTGATCCTTGGCGCGGACTTGACGCGATGGTCGAGGATGATCGCGAGCTCTTTGCCGACGTTTTCGCCGGTCGCCTTAGCGAACTTCTCCGCGCCCGCAGCGTTCAGGAAGAACGACACGGCATTGCCTCCGAGCTGCCGCTGCGTCGGCCGCGCGTTCTTCAAGTCCCGTCCGGTGATGACCGCCGATTTCTGAACCAGGTACCACGCCTGTTCCCTCTGCCCGGGCGTGGGGGCCGCCTCGACGAGCTCGAGGTTGGGAGGCAGCTGGCCGCCGTGCGAGGCCAGCAGGGCGTTGCGGTCGGCGGAAGGACCCGAGTCGACGAGCTTCAGCTCCAGGAAAGCGGTGCTCTTGATCAGGTCCTTGACCCGCTTGGGGTCGTCGATGCCTGGAAGCTGGACGAGGATGCGATCCGAGCCCTGCCGCGCGATGAGCGGCTCGGCGACGCCGAATTCGTCGATCCGGTTCCGGATCGTCTCGACGGCCTGTGACACGGAGTTGTCCTCGATCTGCCGGCGCGCCAGGTCCTTCAGCGTGAAGATCCACTTCCCACCGGCGGTCGAGACCGTCCAGTCGGGCAGAAACCTCTTGACCGTCTCCTCGAGCTTGCGTTCGTCGGTCGCCGGCGTGACGGCGACCGAAAAGGCCCGTTCGTTCGGAAACTCGACTCCTCCGAGAGTCAGCCCCTGCTCGCGGGCCTGCGTCTGGAGCTGTTCGGCGGCGTCGTCCCGCTCGGCCTTCACGGCGTCGGCGGTATTCACCTGGAGGACCAGGTGGATCCCGCCGCGCAGGTCGAGACCGAGCTTGACGCCTTTCTTGAGAGCCTCGGACAGCGGAGGCTTACCCGAGCCGATCCACTCGCGACGGGCATTGGCGTATCCCATGGCGATGTAGCCCGTGATCATCCCGGCCACGACGACGACGATCAGGACCATCCGCCAGCGAACCCTCTTGGACAAGGTTCCTCCTGAAAAAAAGAACGGTGGAGTGTATACGAGAACGGGCCCGGGGGAGCTGCCGGGGACTAAGAACTCGGGGTGACCGTCGCCTCCGGTTCGCCGGCCAGCCCCACGATCGACGAGCGCAGGACCTTGATCTTCACGTTGTCCGCGACCTGGAGGATGACCACCCCGCGCGCCTCATCGAACGCGGCGATCCGTCCGAAAAGACCTCCCCCGGTCACGACCTCGTCCCCCTTCTTCAGCTGTCCGAGCATTTCCTGCTGTCTCTTCTGCTTCTTGCGCATCGGCGCGATCAACAGGAAATAGAAGATCACGAAGATGAAGACCATCGGGAGGAACTGGATAAAGCCCCCTCCGGGTGTCTGAGGAGCAGCCTGGGCGAGGCCGTCGAGCGAGGCGTTCATCGCCGGCGAATCATATCGGAGCGGCAGCGTGCTACGGTTTCGAAAACTGCAGCGGCTCGGAACGGGGGGGAACCCGGGCCCGGGCGGCGTCGGCTCTTTCCCAGAACGGCAGGAAGTTCTCTCCCAGCACGCCGCACACTTCGCCCTCGGAGTGTCCGCGCCGTAGGAGCTCCTCGGTCACGACCGACCCACTCCTTCTCGAGCTGTTCCGGCACGTCCTCGTGAGTGTCCACGACGATCGCGCTCCGGTGGAGGCGCATCGCGCGGGAGTGGAGGTCTTCGGATTTCGGCGCCGGGGCAGCGGCGATCGACGCCATCAGCAACGGCAGGAGGAGAGCTTTTCTCACGGCGCGGGAGGCCACCATCGACTAATCGATTTTCCCCTCCGGCGGCGCTTCGAGCGAACGGAGATCTCCGCGACCGATCGCCTCCCGGATCCGCTTCATCCACTCCAGGTAGAAAAAGACGTTGTGGATCGACAGCAGCATCGGAGCGGAAAAATCGCCCAGCACGAAAAGATGCCTCAGATACGCCCGGCTGTGGCGGCGGCAGACGGGGCACGCGCATTCGGAATCGAGCGGCGCAAGGTCCTCCTTGAACCGCTCGTGCTTGATCGTGATCTCGCCGGCGCGGGTATAGGCATGGCCCATCCGCCCGTGGCGGGTCGGCAGCACGCAGTCGAAGAGGTCCACGCCGGCGCGGACCGACGCGAGCAGGTCCGCAGGGGTTCCCACGCCCATGAGGTACCGCGGCTTCTCGTGCGGGAGGAGATCGGCGGAGAACGCGGTGATCGCGCGGATCGCCTCCTTGGGCTCCCCCACCGCGACCCCGCCGATCGCGTAGCCGTCGAAGCCAAGGTCGACGAGAGGGCCGGCGGAACTCCTGCGCAGATCCTCGTGCGTTCCGCCCTGCACGATCCCGAAGAGCAGGGCTTTACCGCTCCACGACCCGCGCGAACGCTCCGCCCACAGGAGAGAGAGCCGGCATGCCTCTTCGATCTGCCGGCGCTCCGCGGGAAAGGGAGGGCAGACGTCGAGCGTCATCGCGATGTCGACGCCGAATTCCGATTGAAGCTCGACCGCGAGCTCAGGCGTCAGGAAGTGTCGGGTTCCATCCTCCGGCGTCCGGAACTCGACTCCCTCTTCGGTGAGCCGACGGCGCGAAGAAAGGCTCATGACCTGGAAGCCGCCGGAGTCGGTCAGGATCGCCCGATTCCATCCGAGGAAGGAGTGGAGGCCGCCGGCGCGCCGGATGATCTCGCGGCCCGGGCGAGCCATCAGGTGATAGGTGTTCGCGAGGATCGCGCGACAGTCCCACTCCTCCAGCCGGTCGAACTCGACGCCTTTGACGGCGCCTCGAGTGCCCACGGGAAGGAAGCACGGCGTCTCGATCTCGCCGTGCGCGGTCGTCAGGATCGCGCTTCGCGCTTCGGAAGAAGCATCACGGGAGAGAATCCGAAACGGAGATTCAGCCACCGCGCAGGGAGCTTGCCGAAGGGATCGTTCGCCGCAAGAGCGCGCGATGTTAGCAGACGCGCAACGTCTGTTTTTCCGGTAGTTTGCGCCGGTTGCCCTTTCGAAAGGCGCGTGCTAGGTTTGGCCGCCGTCAGCGGAGAGCGATGCCGGATCTCGGGAAAAAATTCGAGTGCTACAACTGCGGGACGAAGTTCTACAACCTCGGTCGTCCCGAGGCGATTTGCCCCAAGTGCGGAGCGAATCAGAAGAACGCGAAGTCCGAGGATGCGCCGGTCGTCGCTCCGCGGCCGCGCCGCGTCGCCGTCATCATGGAACCGCCTCCCGAGGGCAACCCGGACGAGTTCAGTGAAGAGCCGGCGCCGGTCGAAGAGGAAGAGCGCGCAGAAGACGAAGAGCTCGACGAGGACCAGATCGTCGAAGCCGACCGGGAGGAAGAAGAAGAGTTCTGACGTCGGAGGAGGGCGCGCCGGCGTCGCGTACCTCGGCCTCGGATCCAACCTCGGCGACCGGCGCGCCCATCTCGAAGCCGCTCTTCGCGAGATCGCCACCTTCGCTCCCTTGCGAAGGATCTCCTCTTTCTACCGCACGGAGCCGGTCGGCTTCCGCGACCAGCCGGATTTCTGGAACGCCGTCGTCGAGATCGCCTGGAGCGGGACGCCGCGCGAGCTCCTGCGGAGGGCGCGGGAAGTCGAGCTCCGGGTGGGGCGCACGTCCACGTTCCCGAACGGCCCTCGCGAGATCGACGTGGACATCCTGGATTTCGCGGGCCGGCTGCGCGACGCGAGCGATCCGGTCCTCCCCCATCCGCGGCTTTCCCGGCGCCGGTTCGCACTGGCGCCGCTCGCGGAAATCAACCCGTCGTGGAACGATCCGCGCTCGGGTCGCAGCGTTCGCGATCTGCTCAAAGCGCTGCCGAAGAGTCCGCGGGTTCGCCGAATCGCTTCGCCTCCCCTACGGCCGCGCTCGCCACGCCCCTAGGTTCCGCCTCGCCTCGTCCTGGATCGCGAGGTCCTCGACGAGGCGGCCCGGCGACGGCGCGTCGGAGACCAGGTCCCGCTCGATCTGGACCGCCTCGGCCTTTTCGGCAGCGCCGCCATCGGCCAGAGCCTCGGCAAGGAAGTGCCGGTTGACGAAATTGCGCGGGAAGTTCCGGACCGCGAGGCGCAGGTAACGGATGGCCTCCGACCGGGACGCCCAGCCCGTCAGATAGGGAATCCGGGGCGCCCTGTGGTGCAGACGGCCGAGGATGCGATACCCGCCGCCGTCCTCGAAGTCCGGATCGAGCGCAATCACGGTCGTCGCATCGTCCCGGACCTTCGTCGCCGCTCCGGTCCTCGCGGCTGGGACCTTTCCCGCGAGAAGCGCCCACTCTCCCCACGCGACCGCCGTCCAGAAGTACGCGGGCGCGGCGTCCCTTTCCCGCGAGAGAGCTGCGGCCACCTTCGAGGGCGATTCTTCGGCAGAGAGCTTCTCCCCGAAGGCGCGGCGGAGAAGGATCGTGATCGCTTCGTCGCCGACCCTCCGCGCTTTCTCGAGGAACGCGAGCTGCTGGTCGCGATCGAGGCCGGTGAACTTCGCCTTGAAGAAGAGAGCCCGTGCGAGCTTCCATCGGGCCTCGACCTCCCCGGGCGCCTCGGCGGCCCTTTCGTAGTTGGTGATCGCTTCGGAGATCCGCTGTGCGCTCGCCCGCGCCCCGACGCGCCCCTGGTCGCGGTGCGACCACGCGGCGTCCGCCGCGGCGAGAAGGGGATTCGGCCCGATGAGCAGCGTGTCCCGCCGGTAGTCCGGCGTCGGGACGAACTGCGCGGAAGCTTCGAGGGCGGCTCCCGAGAGGAGAAGCCCGAGGAGGATCCTCATGCGGAGTGCGAGCTACGCGCCGTGCGAGTCCCCGGGGGAGCGGGCCTCCCGACGCTTCGCGATCACGCCTCCGCCCACAACGATGTCCCCGCGATAGAAGACGCACGACTGGCCGGGCGCGATCGCGCGCACGGTCCGATCGAAGACGACGCGGGCGCGTCCATCGCCCGACGGGTAGATCGTCGCGGGGACCTCCGGAGCGCGGTGGCGCACGCGGACTTCCGCGCGGAACGGAGCGCCGGGCGGCTCCCCCGCGGGAAACCGAAGGGAGGAGACTTCCGTTTCGGAGGCTTCGAGCTCCTCCGCTCGTCCGACGACCACGCGGTTCGCCGCAGAGTCGATCGCGATCACGTACAACCGTTGCCGAGCGGAAATCCGGAGCCCTCGCCGCTGACCGACCGTGAATCGAAAATGTCCGCCGTGCGTTCCGAGCCGCTCGCCTGCCGCGCTTTCCACGACGCCCGGCAGAGACGGCAACGGCAGCCCCAAGGCCGGAGCGGCGTCTTCCACGAACTCGCCGGCGCGCGTTGCCGCCGGCACGAAGCAGATCTCCTGGCTCTCCTCCTTGTCCGCCGTCGGCAGGCGCGCGCGCCGGGCGTGGGCGCGCACCTGCGCTTTCGTGAGCCCGCCGACCGGGAAGCGCGCCGCGGCCAGCTGCTCCGCCGTCAGGTCGTAGAGGAAGTACGACTGATCTTTCGAAGGATCGATTCCCTTTCGCAGGACCGGGCGCCGCGTCCGCCGGTCGAGACCGATCCGCGCGTAGTGCCCGGTCGCGACGCCCTCGCATTCGATCGCCCGGGCGCGATCCCACAGCGTGGCGAACTTCACCTTCGAATTGCACGCCGAGCAGGGGATCGGAGTCTCGCCGTCCAGGTACGACGCGACGAAGGGACGCACGACCTGCTCGCGGAATTCCTCCTCGAGGTTCACGACGTAGTGCGGAATGTCCAGGGCCCAGGCGACGCGGCGCGCGTCGGAGATGTCGTCGAGAGTGCAGCAGCGCCCCGTGCGGCCGGAGTCGGAGGAGTGGTCCCACAGCTGCATCGAAAGGCCGATGACCTCGTGCCCCTCTTCCTTCAGCAGGAGAGCGGCGACGGAGGAATCGACCCCTCCAGACATCGCGACCGCAATGCGCATCGAACGATTCTACGCGAGCAGCGAGGGGCTAACTCGCCTCCGTCACGATGAGCATGAGGGTCGAGCCGCCGACGGTGAACTCTCCGCGGTTGTCGATCAGGACCTCGCGGATCCTCCGGCCTCCGACGAAGGTGCCGCTCGAAGAGCGCAGGTCCAGGAGCCAGGTCCCCTCGTCCCCGATTTCGAGCGCCGCGTGCTCGCGGGAGATCTCTCCGTCCTCCAGGATGACGTCGGCTCCCTCGCCGCCGACTACGACGCGCCGTTTCTCGATCGGAAAGATCCTCCCCGCCTGCGGACCCGAAATGACCACCAGGGAGACCTTCAAGCGTTCCGGCAGGCGCGAGTCCGAACCCGAGCGCCGCCCGAACACGGCATCGGCGCGGTCGGAGTCCCCGTCCGCGCCGGGCGCGACCACATCGGGCATCGCCGTGTCGGCGAGCGGGGACAGGGTCTCCCAGGCGTGCGTGTTGTAGATCTCGAAGACCGCGTGACACTTCACGCATTGGAGCCGCTTCGACGGGCTGCCTTCGAACTTCGCTTCGTCGTAGCGGTGCCGCGCGAAGCAGTGGTCGCACTCGACGACGATCAAAAAATCTCCACCGGCCGGGTCAGCCCGGAACCGAAATCGGGGCCGCAGCGACGCGGCGCGCGTCCCGGACGTCCGCGGCCGCTCGCGGAAGCAGATCGAGAACCCGATCGATCTCCTCCGCGGTCGTGAAACGCGACAGGGAAAAGCGTACCGCCCCTTTCGCCTGCTCCTTGGGGAATCCGAGCGCGAGGATCGAGGGCGAGGGCGTCAGGGTTCCGCTCGAGCACGCGCTGCCGACCGAGACCGCGACCCCGTCGAGGTCGAGCCGGAAGAGCAGGGTCTCGCCCGAGATTCCGCCGAACACGACGGTCGAAGTGTTCGGCAGCCGTGGCGCTCCCGCCCCGACCGCGTTGGTTCCCGGGATCCGTTCGAGGATCCCGCGTTCGAGCCGGTCGCGGAGCCTCGCGATCGATTCCCGTTCCTCCGCCGGTCGCTCCCGGGCGATCCGGGCGGCCGCCCCGAACCCGACGATTCCCACCGTGTTTTCCGTCCCGCCGCGGATCCTCTTTTCCTGTCCGCCGCCCGGCGTGTGCGCCCGGAGGGCGAGCCCCTTCCGCACGTAGAGGGCGCCAACGCCCTTGGGGCCGTGGATCTTGTGGGCGGAAATCGAAAGGAGGTCGACCTCCCAGCGGCGCGCGTCCACGGGGACCTTCCCGGCCGCCTGCACGGCGTCCGTGTGGACGAGGATGCCCCGACTCCGGAGCTCCGGAGCGATTTCCTCGACCGGGTACATTCCACCGTACTCGTTGTTCGCGGCCATGAGAGAGACGAGAAGGGTGCCGGCGACGGCGGCGTCGCGGATCTTCCCGGCATCGAGAGCTCCGGTCCGATCGGGAGAGACCGCGACGGCCTCGAGCCCGCGCACTTCGCAGAGACGGGCGAGCGGCTCGCGCACCGAGGGGTGTTCCACCGCCGACGTCACGACCCTCCCCGGCCCCCCGGCGACCGAACCGAGAATCGCGAGGGCGTTCGCCTCGGTCCCGCCGGACGTGAAGAAGATTTCGTCGCTCCGCGCGCCCACGAGAAGGGCGACCTCGTCGCGCGCTTCCTCGATGGCCCGTCGCGCCCGGCGTCCATCGGAATGGACGGAGGACGGATTTCCGTACAGATCCAGCGCGGCCGCCATCGCCTCGCGGACTTCGGGATCCAGCGGAGTGGACGCGTTGTTGTCGAGGTAGATCATGAGGCCGAGGTTCCGCTCTCCGGGTCCTCCCGCATTATCGCGCACACCGTCTCGTAAAACTTTCGTTAAGGAATGATGATACGGACCCGGGGGTTAGAATCCACGCGGACCACACTGGATGAGGCGATCCCTTTTCCCGCTCTTTCTCGCCGCCCTCCTTCTTCTCCCCGGAGCCGGCTCGAGTCAGAGCGCCCGGGAGCCGACGAAGAAGGAGCGTTTTGCCGCTCTTCCCGAAGACGACCGCAAGTGGCTGACGGAGTTCGTCGCGCCGATCATTCTTCCGGAAGAAGAGAAGCTCTTTCTCGAGCTCACGGATCCCCATCAGCGCGAGATCTTCAAGGAAGAGTTCTGGAAGCGCCGGGAGAAGGACGGACTGGCTTTCCCCATGGGTCCGGGTTACCGGCAAAGGTACGAGCATTTCCGGGACCTGGCCGCGACGACCTACGACGGCCTTGCCAGCGATGCCGGGAGGATGGTCCTGCGTCTCGGAGAACCCTCCCGGGTCGAGGAGTTCCTGGACTGCAACGACGCGCTGCGCCACGTCGAGGCCTGGACTTACGCGACCTCGTCCGGCGGCGCCAAACAGTTCCTCTTCTATCGTCCGACTTTCGGGGGGATCCGCAAGGTCTGGAGCCCGGCGTTCGGTGATCGGGAGTTGCTCCAGCCGGCGAGCTGCCTGACGACGCTCCAGGAGCTCTGTCTCCCGGAGTCCGCGCCGGTCAGCAGTGTTTCTTCGACCGACCCGGCATGCACGCAAGCGGGCGCGAGGTCGAAGCGTTGCGGCCCCGCGGGTTGCCAGGTCGCCCGGCTCGCCGAAGAGATCCGCAGCCGTCAAAGCGGCACGGCCGCCGAAGTGGCGTCGCTCTCGCAACCGCCACGCGTCTCGACGGAGGACCTGGCCGAGCTTCGAAAGAGATTTGCCGGGCTGGGAGAGACTTCCGCGAGGCCGATCCGTGTCGCCGGATCTGCGGCATTGGTTCCCGCGGCCACGGCCCAAACGCCGCCAGCTCCTCCCGTCAAGGAGCCTTCGAAAAAGGAACGCCTCGCGGCGCTGCCGGAGGACGACCGCAAGTGGCTGACCGAGTTCGTCGCCCCGATCATCCAACCGGAAGAGGAAGCTCTCTTCCTGAAGCTGACCGAGCCGCACCAGCGCGAGAGCTTCCGGGAAGCGTTCTGGGCGCGACGGGAGAAGACCGGACTGCCCTCCCCTCTCGGTCCCGGCTACCGGCAACGGTACGAGGAGCTGCGGCACCTGGCCGACGAAAAATATGATGGTTGGAGGCAGGACGCGGGGCGGATGGTCCTGCGCTGGGGCGAGCCGGCCTCGATCGAGGAGGCGAAGAGCTGCTCGCCGACCCGTCTCCGCGACCTCGAGATATGGACCTACAACAACCTCGGCGGAAGCGGGCGATTGACCGAGCACTACTTCTTCTACCGCCCCATGATGGGCTCGCCGCGGAAGCTCTGGACGATCGGGACCCGGGACAGCGACATCTTCGAGCCAGGGTCCTGCCGGAAATCGCTCAAGGACCTTTACCTCGACTGCAATCCGGGGTTGGTCGAGCCCTGCATGGCCGCGTGCCAGCAGCTCTGCGACGTCTTCAAGATCTATCAGGAGATCGTCGCGCGCCAGGGAAGCCAGAACGGCGCTCAGATGGAGCTCGCGAAGCTCCTCGCGCCGCCCAAGGTCACGACCGAAGACCTGAACGAGCTCTCCGGCAAGTTCGCGAGCCTTCCCAACCCCAAAGCGAAATCGATCGGCGTCGAGGGGCCGGGCAGCGCGAAGCCGGCGGCTCCCGGCACCGCGGCGAAGACCGCGGCGGCGCAATCGACGCCCGCGCCAGCGCACCGCAAGCTCTCGAGGAAAGAGGTCAAGGAGCTCACCGCCCGGCTCCAGCCGAAATATCGCGAGTTTCTCGAGCTCGTGGACCTGATCATCACCGACGAGGAGAAGGAGGTCTTCGTCCAGATCGCCGACGATTACCAGAAGGACCGCTTCATCGAGAGCTTCTGGCGGCGGCGGTCGATCGACTCACAGGGCCTCCGCACGGACTACCAGGCCGTCCACACACATCGCGTCGAGATGGCGAAGGAGCAGTTCCGGAACCTCTACAACGATCGCGCCAAGATGCTCATCATCAACGGGCCTCCCGACGCGGTCATCGCCATCGACTGCCCCGAGGTCTACGTCCCCATCCAGATCTGGTACTACGACCGGCTCGAGGTCCTGAAGAGCAAGGTCTATCTGATCTTCTACCAGCCGTACGGCATCGGCGACTACAAGCTCTGGCTGCCGCTCGACGGCGAGGGCGTCCTTCAGGTGGGCGGGGGAATCGGCAGCTCGTCGGGAATGCCGTCGAGCCGTCGCGTCGACACCAGCCGGTGCCTCGAGACGCGCACGCTCCGCCAGGCGATCGCGTACTCGACCGCCGTGCTCGGTTCCGGCGCGTCGGGTCTGGCCGGATCGGGCAAGCTCTTCCAGCCACCGACGATCGAAACGGAAGGCGTCGACCAGATCCTGACGATGACGACCGAGCTCGCGACCGGGTCGGTGCCGCTCGGAGTGGCCAAGCTCGTGCGGTTCCCCGAGATGCGCGCGAACAAGATCGGCGTCGATCTGTCGCTGCTCGTCTCGAAGAGCGACCTGAAGGCGCGGGACCTCGGTGAGGAAAAGTTCTACAACGTCGACGTCATCGGCGAGGTCGTCAAGGGCGAGCGGCTGATCGACAACTTCAAGTATCGGTTCGACATTCCGACCCAGGAGATCGGCGGCGAAAAGATCCCGCTGACCGTGCGGCGTTACCTTTATCCGGGCGACTACAACCTGGTCCTGAAGATCTCCGATGGAAACCAGAGCGCGGAGGGCCGGATCACCGACAAGCTGACGGTGCCCGAGCAGCCGGATGCGCCGCCGCCCGAGGTCGCCGCGGCGCGCGCCGAAGGTCGCGCGACGGTCGTGAAGGCGCGGGACCTGGGCCTTCTGCCGTCCGCGATCTCGCTCCTCCCGGTCGCAAAGGAGATCGCGACCGGGCTCCAGCGTTTCGAGACGCGGGCCGCCGAAGGGGTCAAGGCGGTCGAGTTCTATCTGAACGGCTCGAAGGTCATGACCAAGACCCGACCCCCATTCGACGCGGACCTGAATCTCGGGCCGCTCCCCCGCCGGCACACAGTCCGGGTCGTCGCATACGGGTCGGCCGGGCGCGCGATCGGCGAGGACGAGTACATCGTCAACGAGGGCCGGGAGATCTTCCGCGTGCGGGTCATGTCTCCCGAGAAGGGCGCGAAGGTTTCCGGGCCGACGAAGGTCGTGGCGGCGGTCGCCGTCCCGGAAGGCAAGACTCTCCAGAAGCTCGAGATCTACTCGAACGAACGCCGCGTCGCGACCCTCTACCAGCCGCCCTTCGAGCAGACGGTCAACATCCAGGAGGGCAAGTCGCTCGGCTACGTGCGGATCGTGGGAACGCTCGAAGACGGGACCGTCGCGGAGGACCTCCGATACGTGAACGCGCCCGCGTACATCTCGGAGGTGAGCGTGGACGCGGTCGAGCTCTACACGACCGTCACGGACAAGGGCCGTCCGGTGGCGGGCCTGCAACAGTCCAACTTCAAAGTCTTCGAGGACGGAGTCCTTCAGAAGGTCGAGTCGTTCGAGTACGTGAAAAACCTTCCGCTGACGCTGGGAGTCATGGTGGACACGTCGGCGTCGATGCTCGAATCGCTCCCCGAGGCGCAGCAGGCAGCGCTCGCTTTCCTCGAGTACTCGATCGGGCCGAAGGACCGCGCCTTCACGGTTTCCTTCGACAACGAGCCCTACCTCTTGACGAAGCTGACCAACCGGAAGGATCGCCTCTTTCGCTCGCTCGCGGGGCTCCGTGCGGAAGGATCGACCGCGCTCTACGATGCGATCATCTATGGGCTCTACCAGTTCACCGGCGTCAAGGGCAAGAAGGCGCTCGTGATCCTGACCGATGGAAAAGACACCGCCTCGAAGTTCGACTACGACACGCTGGTCGAGTACGTCAAGAAGGCGGGGATCTCCATCTACGGAATCGGCCTCAAGATTTCGGGAGCGGACCTCGAGGTCAAGTACAAGCTGAACAAACTCGCGCAGGCGACCGGGGGCCAGACCTTCTACGTCGACTCCCCGAAGAACCTGGAATCGATCTACCGTCAGATCAACGAGGACCTGCGAAGCCAGTACATGCTCACCTACTATTCGACGAACACCAGCACGAAAGACAAGTGGCGAAAAGTCGAAATCAAGGTCGAGCCGACGAGTCTCCAGGCAAGGACGATTACGGGGTACTACCCGTAATACTCACCCCTGTCATTTCGAGCGAGCGAGGAATCCCGGCTCACCCTCCGCTGTCATTCCGAGCGAAGCGAGGAATCCCGGCTCACGCCTTTGTCATTCCGAGCGAAGCGAGGAATCCTGCGGAATTCGGAAGGGATTCTTCGGCCCTTCGGGCCTCAGAATGACAGCGTAAGGAACGAACTCAGAATGAGCGGCGAATGACCCGCCTCCTCCTCGTCTCCTCCTCTCCCCGCCGGGCGGAGATCTTGACCGCGCTCGGCATTCCATTCGAGGTCGCGCCGGCCGGCGTCGACGAGACTTTCGTGCCCGGCGAGTCGGGACAGGAGGCCGCCCGCCGCTTCGCGCGGGAGAAGGCCGCGGCGGGAGCCGCGTGCCATCCCGACGACTGGGTCCTGGCCGCCGACACGCTCGTCCTTCTGGACGGCGCGATCCTCAGGAAGCCGCGCGACGACGCCGACGCAGCCCGGATGTTGCGACAACTCTCGGGTCGCGAGCATTGCGTCGTGACCGCGGTCGCGCTCACGAAAGGCCCCGGACCGGGAGCGGGGGCGGTCGAAGAGAGCCGCGTGAAGATCGCGCCGCTCGACGAGGAGGAAATCCGCTGGTACGTCGCGACCGGGGAGCCTCGGGACAAGGCAGGGGCTTATGCGGTGCAGGGTCTCGGAGCGAGGTTCGTCCTGTCGGTCGCGGGATCCTTCACGAACGTGATGGGCCTGCCGGCTCGAACCGTTTACCGGCTTCTCCGAGAAGCTCCCGATCCCGCTCTCGTTCGCCTCGCTCTCGCTTTCTCTCCAGCTTCATCGCGTACATGCGAGCATCCGCCTCGGAAAGCGTGATCGGCAGCTCGACGTCGGAGCGGTGCATCGCCCATCCCACGGAAAGCGTCGGATGCAGGTTGTCCGTCCCCGGGATGTTCGGCAGGCGGCGAACCAGCTCCTCGGCCTTGGCGGCGGCCGAAGGCTCGTCGGTCCTCGGAAGGACGATCAGAAACTCGTCGCCGCCCCAGCGAAACACGTAGTCGGTCTCGCGGACGCAGGCCGTCAGGTAGTTCGCGACGAACTTCAGCACGTCGTCTCCGACCGCGTGCCCTTTCCGGTCGTTGATCTCCTTGAATCGGTCGACGTCGGCGAGCAGAACGGAAAGCGCGGCTCCATATCGGCGCGACGTCGCGAGCTCCCGGCGGATGACGTCGTTGAAGTAGTGCCGATTGTAGAGGCCCGTCAGCGGATCGCGGATCCCCATTTCCTTCAACTGCTCGTCGGAGGACACGAGTTGGTGCATCTCCGCCGCGAGCTGCATCTGGCTCGCCTCGAACAGCAGGATGATGATGCCGACCGCGATCATCATCTCGAGAAACATGGCGAGGAAGCTGCCGTACTGGACCAGCGGCGGCATCTGCTCGGGAAGACCGAACCGGCCGAGCGCGTAGGCCATCAGGACACTTGCGACCCCCCAGATCAGAAACGATCCGGAGAGCAGGACCCGGCCCGCCGGCGAGCCGGGCGTGATCGCGAAAGCCATGGCGGTGACGGTGTAGGCGATCGCCATCGCGATCAGGATCGGGATCGCTCGCGCGGCCGCTCCTTCCTGGACCGCGGACGACCACCACGAGAGGGCGACGACCGGGAGTATCCAGAGGAACTCGCCGGCGCTCGACCGCACCTTTTCGTCGCGGAACCTTCGCACCCCCCGCAAGAGCAGCAAGGCATGCGCGAGGAGACACGAAAGGAGGAAGAAATAGAAGCCGCGGCTGCTCCCGATCGATGGGATCACCAAGAGAGCGATCAGCCCGGCCAGCAGAAAGGCCCACGAGGCGATCCAGTCGAGAAAAGCCCGCCGCCGGATCTTCTGATAGAGCAGAAGGAAGACGATGAGCAAGAGCGCCGTCCCCGCGGACTGGACCAGCAGCGAAAACTGGTAAACGGGCATTCGATTTCTCGGCCGAGTAGAGAGAATCTTAACCCGGGACGGACCGGGAGACGGAGGTTATCGGTGACGGAGAAGCTTCGCGATCGCCATGGGATGGATCGCCGCGGCCGCCTGCCCTCTACCGGCCGCGTCGACCGGCCGCGTCCAATTGCTCTCGTCGGTCCCACCGCTGCCGGCGCGCGCTTCTTCGAGGCGCGCCTCGCCTCCCGATTCCCCGACAGCCGGCTGGAGGCGGTCTCGCTCTCCCGCTTTCTGTCCGACCGCCGGGCTCCAGCGCGGATCGTTTTGTGCCCGGCCGGCGGCAACCTCTCCGCCGATCTCGCGTTTCTCCGGGCAGTGCGGCGGCGTGTCCTGTGGCCGGCCCCGGCTGCCGATCTCCGGGGCGCGATCGCCGGTCTCCGCGGCTTCGACGACGCGACCCCGGACGCCATGCCACCGCCGGCTCCGACCCGGTCGGGGCGGCGAACCGCCCTGCTTCTGGAAGGCGACGTCACCCCCGAGCGCGCGCGCGAAGCCGCGGCGGCGCCGTCGCCCCGCCACTGGATCGCGGAGCGAGTCCAGCGCGTGCGAATCGGAGAGTCTCTTCTCGAGGAACTGCGGCGGCTCGGGATCCGGTGGTCGGTCCTGGAACCGGTCGAAGTCCTGGCGGTCGGCGCCTCGCCCGAATTGGCGCGCGCGCACCCGCGCTGGTCCCGATGGGTGCCGGGAGCAGTGCCCATCCGAGTCATCGCGCGCCCAAAGTAGAATCTCCGGAAACTCGCCGGCAACGGAATCAGGAGGTCACATGTATCCACTCTCCCGCCGGGCGCTGGCCGAATTCATCGGGACGCTCGCCCTCATCTTCGTCGGCGCCGGGTCGATCCTCTCGGACCGGCTGGCCGGCGGAGGCGTCTCGCTCGTCGGCATCGCGCTCGCGCACGGACTGACGATCGCCGTCATGGCTTCGGCCTTCGGGCACATATCGGGCGGGCATCTGAATCCCGCCGTGACGGTGGGGGTGTTCTTCGCGCGGAAGATCTCGCCCGGCGACGCCGTCGTCTATTGGATCTCCCAGCTCGCGGGCGGAGTCACGGGCGCCGCTCTTCTGACGCTCGTCTTCGATCCGGCGACCCGGCTGGCCGCGAACCTCGGCACGCCCGGCCTCGGGCCCGGAGTCTTGGTACCGCAGGGGCTCGTGTTCGAGATCGTCGCGACGTTCTTCCTCGTCCTCGTCGTCTGCGCGACCGCCATCGACGAGCGCGGTGCGTTCTCGGTCGTCTCGGGCCTTCCCATCGGGTTCGTCATCACGTTCGACATCCTCGCCGGCGGACCGGTGAGCGGTGCCTCGATGAACCCGGCGCGTTCGTTTGGACCCGCGCTCGTCGGCGGGTTCTGGGCCCATCACTGGATCTATTGGGTGGGACCGCTCGCGGGGGGGGCTCTCGCCGGATTCCTGTACTCCTCGCTCTATCTGCGCAGAGCGAACCCCGCATAGCCCCGAGTCCGGAGTTCGCCGCGGGAAGGACGCGGTAAAATCCGGCTTCCTTGGGAAGCACACCCGTCGCGTCAACGCTCGCCGGGAGGGATTTCCCTCTCGGCGTGCCCGGCTTCACATACCAGGACCTGCACCGCGAGAAGCGGCTCGCGGAGCTCGATCGCGTTTTTTTCCACGAGCTCTCGGAAGACGACCCGGCTCTGGCGGAGAAGCTCGCGACCTGGCGCTCCCGGCCCGAGTCTTTCGACGCGATCGCCCGCTCCCGGCTGCTGGTCGAGGCGGCGCGCCCGGTCGCGCGATTCGTCGCCCGTCTGTTCGGCGTCGAGACGGAGTGGCGCGCGCAGGCCGCGGGCGCGGCGCCCGAGGCGGTCCTTTTCCGATTCCGGCGGGATTTCCTCCTCCGGCGGGCCGCCCGTGCGACTCTCCCGTCCGAAGGAAACCTGCCGGCTCTCGAGCGCGAAGCGCGCGCCATCGAAGTGGAGCTCTTCGGCGAGCTTCCCTGGGAGAGCGACCCCGAGCTCGCGACCTCCCGAATGGGATCCGAGCTGCTCGACCTGGAGGCCGAGCACATCGAAGCGGTCCGGCAGAACAAGCGTCCGTCGGTCTCGGAAGAGACCCGCCGGCGCACCGCGGAGCTCGCGAATCGCGCAGCGGGAGCATCTCCGGAGCTTCCGCGCCCGAGCGATACATCGGACGAGGCGGCGCTCGAGTTTCTCGAGACGCTGCTGGCGCGCTATGCGACCTGGTGCAAGGCGAGACTGCACAGGCCGGAGCTCCGGCGCGAGATCTCGGGCTGGGTGTCGTTCCGCCTTCCCGAGCCGTTCGACTTCCACCGCCTCGTCCAGACCGATCGCCCGAATCCCGCTCTGCCGGAGGAGAGGGTCGGCCCGATCGATCGACGCCGCCGGCGCGAGGGCTTTCGACTGACCGACCCGAGGATGTCGCGCCGGGAGGTCCTGGGTGAGACCTATTACTGCATCCTCTGTCACGAGCACGACAAGGACTCGTGCACGAAGGGATTCTTCGACGCAAAGACCGGTACCTGGCAGAAGAACCCGCTCGGGATCGAGCTGAAAGGCTGTCCGCTCGACGAAAAGATCTCCGAGATGCACCAGCTCCGCCGGGAAGGCGACTCGCTCGGGGCGCTCGCCCTCGTGGCGATCGACAACCCAATGTGTCCCGGGACGGGCCACCGCATCTGCAACGACTGCATGAAGGGATGCATCTTCCAGAAGCAGGATCCGGTCAACATCCCGCAGATCGAGACCGGTGTCCTGACCGACGTTCTCGCGCTCCCGTGGGGCGTGGAAATTTACGGCCTCCTGACCCGCTGGAACCCGCTCTCGCCGGCGCGGCCCTATGCCCTCCCGTACAACGGCAAGAACGTGCTCGTGGTGGGCCTGGGGCCCGCCGGCTACACGCTCGCGCACTACCTCGTCAACGAGGGGTTCGGCGTGGTCGGCATCGACGGTCTGAAGATCGAGCCCTTACCCGCCGACTGGACCGGCGCCGACGGACAGGGGATCCGGCCCATCCGCGACTCGGCCGAAATCTCCCGGCAGCTCGACGAGCGCCCGCTCGTCGGTTTTGGCGGCGTATCCGAGTACGGCATCACGGTGCGTTGGGACAAGAACTTCCTGACACTCGTGCACCTGACTCTCGTGCGGCGCCGGCGCTTCGAGATCGTGGGCGGCGTCCGGTTCGGCGGGACCGTCACCGCGGAGCAGGCGTTCGATTTCGGTTTCGACCACGTGGCGATCGCGGCGGGCGCAGGCCGCCCGACGATCATCGCGATGAAGAACAACATCATCCGCGGCGTGCGGAAAGCCTCCGACTTCCTGATGGCACTCCAGCTGACCGGCGCGTTCAAGGAGGAGGCGCTCGCCAACCTGCAAGCGGAGCTGCCGGCCTTGATCATCGGAGGAGGTCTGACCGCGATCGACACGGCGACCGAGCTCCTCGCGTACTACCCGATCCAGGCGGAGAAGGCGCTCGGGCGTTACGAGATCCTGATCGCGGAGCGCGGCGAGCCCGCCGTCCGGGCGTTCTTCGACGAGGAGGAGCGGGACGTCCTCGACCGGCTGCTGCGGCACGGCGACGAGGTCCGCCAGGAGCGGCAGCGCGCGCACGCGGCCGGCGAGACCGCGGACCTCGCACGTCTCTGCCGCGACTGGGGCGGCGTTTCGATCGTCTACCGCCGGACGCTCGAGGAGTCACCGGCCTATCGGCTGAACCACGAAGAGGTCGGGAAGGCCCTGGAGGAGGGCATTTCGTTCGTCGAAGGGCTGGAGCCGGCCGAGGCGGTGCCCGACGCGTATGGAAAGCTCGCCGCCGTGCGGTTCCGCCGATCCGGGAGCGGGGAAATCCTGGAGCTGCCGGCCCGAACGTGCCTGGTCGCAGCCGGGACGACCCCGAACATCACCTACGCCAAGGAGTTCCCGCATGCGATCCCGCTCGACGAGCGCCGTCGATTCTTCGAGCCGCATCGGGCGGTCCGCGGGGAGGACGGCAAGTGGAACCTCCACCCGGCACCGCCGTCGGACGAATGGGCGTTCTTCACCGGATACTCCCGCTCCGGAAAGTTCATCACCTTCTTCGGAGACAACCACCCTGCTTACAGCGGCAACGTGGTCAAGGCGATGGCGTCGGCGAAGGCCGGATATCGAGCGATCGCCGAAGTGCTCGACGGCCACCTCCCGGCGTCGGACGAGCCGGACGAGCATCGCGATGCGGAATGGGAGTCCTTCCGTGCGCGGGCGCGCGACCGCTTCACGGCGCAAGTGGTGGAGGTGCGCCGGCTCACGCCGACGATCGTCGAAGTCATCGTTCGCGCGCCGGCCGCTGCGGAGAATTTTCAGCCGGGGCAGTTCTTCCGGCTGCAAAACCTGGAGACGTACGCCCCATCGATCGGGGGGTCGCCGCTCTTGATCGAGCCCCTGGCTCTGACGGGCGCATGGGTCGATGCCGAGCGGGGGCTCCTTTCGTTGATTGCGCTCGAGCTCGGCGCCTCTTCCCGAATCTGCTCGGTTCTGAAGCCGGGCGAGCCGGTTCTGGTCATGGGGCCGACGGGAAGCGCGACCGAGCTTCCCGAGAACGGGACGGTGCTCCTCTGCGGCGGCGGTCTGGGCAACGCGGTTCTCTTCTCGATCGGCAAGAAGGCGCGCGAGCTCGGCAACCGTGTGATCTATTTCGCGGGCTACAAGAAGGCCGAGGACTTCTACAAGAGAGAAGAGCTCGAGGCCGCTTCCGACGTCCTGGTTCTCTCGGTCGATCGCGGCGAGCCGATTCCCGTCCACCGGCGTCCGGACCGTCAGTTCGTGGGCAACATCGTGGAGGCGATGACCGCCTGGGCCGAAGGCCGCTTGGGCGAGACCCCGATCCGGCTCTCCGAGGTCGACCGGCTGATCGCGATCGGTTCCGACCGGATGATGGCCGCCGTCGCCCGCGCGCGACATGGCGTACTCGCGCCGCACCTGCGGCCGACCCACGTCGGGATCGGATCGATCAACTCACCGATGCAGTGCATGATGAAAGAGGTCTGCGCCCAGTGCCTTCAGCGACACGTCGATCCGGCGACCGGAGCGGAACGGGAGATCGTCTTCTCCTGCTTCAACCAGGACCAGAAATTGGACGAGATGGACTGGGACAACCTCGCGGCGCGGCTGCGCCAGAACACCGTCTCGGAAAAACTGACGAATCTCTGGCTGGAGAGGCTTTTCAGCCTGGAGGACCCGCGAGTGGTTTAACTCTCTCCGCTGTCATCCCGAGCGAAGCGGGGGATCCCTCGAATTGAAGGGAGAGATTCCTCGGCCCTTCGGGCCTCGGAATGACACGTCGGGTTACGGAACGCCGGCGAGGAAGAGCAGGTACGGATTGATTGCGAGGCCTTCCCGGAAGTTGTCGTCGTCTTCGGGAAGCCGCGTGATCGAGAAGTGGAGGTGAGGTCCTCCGATAACGTGCCCGGTCGCGCCGACGTAGCCGATGACCTCCCCCTTCTCGACATGCTGTCCGGGTCGCAGCTCTCGCGCGTAGCGGGACAGGTGGCAGTAGAAGAAAAGGTATCGGCCGGTCGCGTCTTTCTGGTAGATCGTGATCCCGCCGCGCCCCTCCCGGCTCAACTTGACGATCTCGCCGCCCGTGGTCGCCAGGACGGGCGTTCCCCGGGGGGCGCCGATGTCGATGGCGAGGTGGCGGGCGTACTCCCCTCGCGACTCGAGGAAGGAGTCGCGCAGCTTGTCGCGATCAACCCCTTCGACGGGAAGCAGGAAGTTCGCGGCCACCAGCTCGGAAAGATCGACGTCCTTGGGATGGACCCGAGCCGACGCGGACTTCGGCCGGAAGAACGAGCTCAACCGACGCGCGATCCGGGCGATTCGGGGAGGGGCGGGGGGCGCCAGGATCTCGTCGTCCGTATTCTCCGGCGTGTCGGCATCGGCGAGGTGTACGTGCGCCTCGATCACCGGGTCCTCGGCGGGACACGGCGGTTGCGGATATTCGTAGTCCTCCGGGAGGGGACCGATCGGAGCGTTCGGGGCGGGGGCGGTCGCCTCGGCCGTCACGACCTCGACCGCGTCGAGCACGACCTCCCCGCTCCCGGTCTGGTGGATGACGATCGGGTCGCGCGCGGAGTGTCTCTGCCCCGACAGAGGTCCGCCGGCCAGAAGCCCGCCCGTTCGGTCGTCGAACCTCGCGCGCGCGCGCGCGAGGGCGGAATCGCGCTCGATCACCCGCGAATGCCGGACCCGCTTCGAAACCTTTCCCCGGTGGCGGGAACGGGCTTCAGAGGAGGTCGGCAGGAGGAGAAACAGGGCGGCTGCCAGAGCCGCCGTCACGACCGGCGCCTTTCGCACGCTACGGATTATTCAGAAGGCGTGAACGTGGGGTCAAGGAAAAAAAGACCCTAAGAATCAAATACTTATGGCGATACAGCATATCGCGCCGAAAGGGTACAGAGCCCACTCTCCCGCGCGGACAGTCGGTCGATTTTCGATTTCCCGACTCTTTCAGGCACGCTCCAGGTAGCTGTTGTCGCGCGTATCGACCTTGATGCGCGTCCCCGCCTCGATGAACTGCGGCACCATGACCTGCAGCCCGGTTTCGAGCGTCGCGGGCTTGTAGGAGGCCGATGCGGTCGCCCCCTTCATCCCGGGCTGGGTCTCGACGACCTTCAACGTGACCGTGTTCGGAAGCTCGATGCCGACCGGGTTGCCTTCGAAGAGGTCGACTCGAATCGACGTGTTGGGAAGGAGGTAAGCCATCTGCTCCCCGATCACCTCGTCGGAGAGCGTGACCTGATCGTAACTCTCGCTGTCCATGAAGTGATGGCCGGCGGAGTCCGAATAGAGATACTCCATCTCCCGCTCGTCGAGCGACGCCTTCTCGACTCGATCGGTCGATCCGAAACGGTGCTCGATCATGGCGCCGTTGCGCAGATTCCGCATTTTGACCTGCACGAAGCCGCGCAGGTTGCCGGGCGTCTTGTGGATAACTTCGTGAGCGCGGTGGAGCTCACGGTTGTAGATGAGCAGTGTGCCGCTGCGGATCTGGGTCGCCGAGATCATCATGGGGCGCTACTCCACCGAAAAACCCGCGAAATCTAACAGAAAAAAGCCCCGGGCAAGCCGGGGCCTCGTCGGTCTCGCCCCGGCTTCTATCGATGGAGGAGCCGCGGGATCCGCTTGCCCGAAGTCGGGAAGACGACAGAGATCCCTTCCTCCGGACCGAACGATCCCAAAAGCTCTTTCCACATCGAAAGCGAGAAGCCGTACGGACCGCCACTCGGATCGATCCGGGCGGCGGTGCTGATCGTCGGCACGTTGGGCGTCAGCAGCGCCCGCGCGATATCGGGTCGCTCGATCTCGCTCCCCTTGTTCGAGTTCAAAGCCCGGATCACCTCATCGGCGAGGATCGCGTATCCCATCTGGGACGGATGAACGCCATCGGCGGAAAACAGTCCTCCGGTCAGGAAGCTCGTCGTCAGAGTGACCCCACCGATCTCGTATCCGTTCACCTTGATCTCGTTAAAGAAGCTGTACGCATCGATCAGGACGGCGCCGTTTGCGGCGGAAATCGACGCGATCCTCGCGTTGAGATCGATCGTTCTCTGCTGAATCAGCGCCACTTCGTCGGGATAGAGGAGGACCCCCGGATTGAGCGTGGAGGGGGGAGAAAATCCTCCGTCCGGAAGCGGCAGACCGGTTCCGCCGAGAGCAACGGGAATCCCGATCCCCTGGGCGAGGAGGGACGAGGCCGGCAGAGTGACCAGCGTTCCGGGGGGCAGCGGGCAGGGCGGCGTCGAGCAGGTCGCTGTCGTCCGCGGACCGAGCAGGGCGACTGGCTGCCCGCCGACGAGCACCGGTTGCCTCGTCGCCGGATTCACGACCACCGGCGGAATCGTCGTCTCGAACGGGATGGCCGCGACGTCCGGGATCGTGAACGTGACGATCGTGCGGCCGCTCGCCGTCAGACCGGTCAAGACCTCGGTGTATTTGGCCTCGAACGCGGCGACCGTTGTGAGCGTCACACCGTCGATGGCGACCGCGGAAGTGGCCGCGCCGAGAACGTCGTTGTTGCCGGCCCAGAGCCCGACGAGATCGGGGTTAAGCGAGTTAGCCTCGTCCACAGCGCTCCGGCCCTCGAACGGACCTCCCGCGAAATTTCGAAGGACGGCCGCGGCCCTGTTGTCCGTGCCCGAGCGGCCCGGAACCGAAACTTTCAGGTCGACGAAGTCCTTGATACGCGGCGAGCCGATAAATCCGAGGTTGTCATACGGTCGAGACAGGGCCGCGTTCTGATTCGTGCCCATCTGCGAGACCGCACCGACCGTGATCGTCTGACCGGAGATCACGGCACCCAGGCAAGGCTGTTCGGTCAGAGGGTTCGTCAACGCTCTTTCGGAGATCAGCGGCTGTTGGAAATCGGCGATTCCGAGCTGATTGGCGACGAGCTTGACCCAGGAGCGGTTCTGATGACGCTCGACAAGGCAGTTCCCCTCCTCCCCCGCGATGAGACTGTCGCCGACCGCTACGAACTTGTGGAACGTCGTCTGTGAAAAGAGAGGCGAAGCTGCGAGCGCGGTGAGCACCGCGGCGGAAAGAGCCGCGCGGAACGTCATCCTTTTCATCGTCATCTCCTTGGGTTAGAACGAGACACGAAAGTTCACTGCCAGGAGGTTCGCCTTCTCCGAGTACTGCCCGAAGAACTGGTCGTGGTTCACCTGACCTCGCGTGTCCCGGTGATCGAAGTCGATGTAGATGTCCGAGACGTCCACGCCCCATCGATCGGCGTCGTAGCCGAGCCCCAGGGTGTACGCGTTGCGGTCGGCGTCGGCCAGGATCGGGCCGACGTCGGCCAGCGGCTGCGGGCTCTTGTCTTTGTAGTAGCCGGCGCGGACCGCGAAGCTCCCCCACTTCTTTTCGAGCCCGGCGCGGTACGCCCAGGAATCCTTCCAGTTCGTCGGCCGCAGGAGGTCGGGAATCGCGGTATTGGCGAAGTCGATGAAGAGCCGGTTGAACGACTTCCATTCGGTCCAGTCCGCGTCGAACGAAACACGGAAATTCGCCGGCAGGTTGATCGCGGCACCGAGGTTGACCGACGCCGGGAACTCGATCGTGACCGCGACCTTCTGCTTGCCCTGCGGGAGGCTCGCGGCGACGGCCGCGTCGAAGGCGGGGTTGCCGGTCAACCGCTGCGTGAACTTGCCCTCGCCTGCGTAGTCGACCTTGATCTTGCTGCGATAGGCGGCGCCGAGCGAGAACGTCGGCACCGGCTTCCAGAGAAGCCCTGCGTTCCAGCCCCAGCCGTGATTGTCCTGCAGGTCGCTCGTGAGCTTGATGTGGGCAACGTCCACGATCGACTGCGTGAAGGGATTGACCGCGGCGCGGTTGCGCTCGAGCTGTACTTTCGAGAGACGGTAGTCGGCCCCGACGCCCAAGGCGAGCGTCGGCGCGACCTGGAGGGAGAGGACCGGGTTGACGTCCGCCGTCTGGATGACGGCGTTCTGGGCGATGAAGCGACCCGAGAACTGCTCGGCGTCCGCCCAGCGGAAGCCGAGACCGTAGGGAGAGAACACGCCGAGGCCGAAGTTGACGTTCGGCGTCAGCGGCAGGACTGCATAGAAAGTCGGGAGGTAGAAGGTCGACTTGCTCTGATCCTCGACGCCGAAGGACGTTCCCGGATACGGGTTCGCGCCTTCGAACTCCCCCTTCACCTTGGAGAGGAGCGAGCCCCCGACCTGTGCGCTGAAGTGCTTCTGAAAGCCGAGACCACCCGGGTTGTAGAAGACCGCCGAAGGATCGTCGGCGACCGCGGTGAAAGCGAGGCCCATCCCCGACGCCTTCGCTCCCTGGGCGAAGATGGAGAAGCCCGCGGGACGGGCCGGGGCCGCCGCAAAAAAGAGGAACACCAGGGCAATGAAGGTTTCCGAAAACCGCACCCGACTTCGTCTGGTCACGTTTTCTCCTCCCTGGATTCTCGCTGACATCGAGAGTTCGGCGCACGCTATTCCCGGGCTGCCTTCAAGTCAATCGGCCGTATGATCCCTGGGAAGCCATGGGATGGTGGAGCGCGGCCGTTGGCTCTCTCCCGGCCGCGTCGAGCGGCTGCTAAGGCGTGGCCCGGGAAAGCGAGAGTCCCACGCGCGAGGGTGTCGCGGCGAAGCCAGCGCCCTCGGCGGACGAAGTTCCTCATAGCTCCGGATCCGTTCTCGGCGGCCGTTACCGAGTCGAACAGGTTCTCGGTTTCGGCGGCATGGGAGTCGTCTACCGCGCTCACGACTTGAAGCTCGACGCGGAAATCGCACTGAAGCGCATCCGCCCCGACCGGTTTTCCCCCGAGCGGCGCGAGACGCTGCGGCGCGAGATCATCCTCGCGCGCCGCGTCACGCACGAGAACGTCTGCAGGGTCTACGACCTCGTCGAGCTCGGGGGCGAAGAGTTCGTGTCGATGGAGTACCTGTCCGGTCGGACGCTGAAAGACATCGAGCAGAAGGAGAGGATTCTCCCGCTCGGCCGGGGCCTCGCGATCGCCAAGGGAATCTGCAACGGGCTCGCGGCCGCGCATCGGATCGGCGTCCTCCACCGTGACCTGAAACCGGAGAACGTGATGGTCGGGGACGACGGCAAACCGCGCCTCATGGACTTTGGTATCGCCGTCGAGACCGGGGGTTTTGTCCCGCAGGGCGAGACCGTCCCCGGCACCCCGCAGTTCCTCGCTCCCGAGCTCCTGCAGGGGGAGTCTCCGACCGTCCGAACCGACGTCTACGCGATGGGCGTCCTCCTTTACGAGATGTTCACGGGTCGCGTGCCGATCGACGACGACAACACTGCGCGGCTCGTGCGCCGGATCGTGCGGGAGGCCCCGCCCTCCGTGCGCACGTTGCGGCCCGACATGCCTCCCGATCTCGCGAGCATTCTCGACCGATCCATCGCGAAGGATCCGGAGGCGCGGTTCGCCGACGCGAGCGCGCTCGCCGATGCGATCGCGGCGTTCGAAGGACAGGTCCTGGACCGCGTTCTGGCGGAGGTCTCCGTCACCCGCGCCAAAATGGTCAAGCTGATGGTGATCCTCGAGGCGAACAAGTCGCTCGCGGCCACGCTCGACACCACCGAGACGCTCCGGATCATCCTCAAGACCGCGACCAGCGAGACCGGCGCGGAGCGCGGGACGATCTTCCTGAAAGACCGGGAGACCGGCGAGCTCGTGAGCCAGATTCTCGAGGGCGGCGCGATCTCTCCGATCCGGCTCCTGCCGGGCCGCGGCATCGCCGGCTCGGTCGCGGCGGCGGGGGACATCGTCAACGTCTCGGACGCCTACAACGACCGGCGGTTCGATTCCGGGACGGACGCGGGCTCGGGCTTCCGCACCGTCTCGATCCTCGCCGCGCCGATGCGGACTCCCGCTGGAGAGATCGTCGGGGTGGTCGAGATCCTGAACAAGAGGCACGGGACCTTCACGAAGGAGGACGAGGAATTCCTGTCCGAGGTCGGCACCCACGCGGCGCTCGCCGTCGCCGGGGTCCGCCAGCATCAGGCGGAAGTCGAGCGGGCCCGGCGGGAGGGAGCGGCCCGGGCGATCCGGGGAGCGTCGGCGCTCCTCGTTCCGCACGCATGGCCCGACGTGCCCGGGTTCGAATCGGCTCCGCTGCGCTGGCGATCGGAGGAGCTGAACCTGATCGCCTTCGCGGTCGAGGGAACGAGAGAGCGTCTCGGGTTTCTGACCATCGAGCCGATGGGCGAGCCGGAGGACTCTCTGGTCGGTCTCCTTCGGGCGCTCGACACCGGGCGCCGCCTGCTTCCGTCGGGAACGCCGGAGGAGATCGTCGCGGCGATTGCGGCCCTCGACTCCGGCTGCGCGGCAGCCGTGGCCTGCTGGAGCGGCGAGCGGCTCTCGCTCGCTTCCTCCGGCGCCCCCCTTCCCGTCCTGCTCCGGGAAGGCTGTCTCGTCCCACTTGCCGCGGAAGGGTCGGCGGAAGCGACGACGCGCGCCGGCGACGTGCTCGCGGTCGCGTCGGGCGGCCTCGCGAAGCTTCGTGCGATGGCCGGGTCGGCGCCCGCGAAGGAGGCGTCTCTCGAGCGATTCGCCCGGCTCGCGTCGGGCCAGCCGCTCTCCTCCGCGTTCGCCCGCCTCGTCGCGGACTGGAAGCGGGAAGGCGTTTCGACCGGCGACCGCGACGTGCTCCTGCTCGCCGCGCGGCGCGGCTGATCGAGTGAATCTCCGTTACGTCCTGGTGGACGTCTTCGCGGACCGGCCCCTCGCCGGCAATCCACTCGCGGTCTTTCCCGAAGCCTCGGGGGTGGACGACGGCACTCTGCAGCTCGTGGCCCGAGAGATGGACCACGCGGCGACCGCGTTCCTCATTCCGTCCTCGCTTCCGGGGGCGGAGTTCCGCCTCCGGATTTTTTCGCGGGAGAGAGAGATCCCTTTTGCAGGGCATCCCGCTCTCGGCGCCCACTTCGTCCATGCAACCGAAACCCGACGCCCCCTCCAGGACCGGGTGACCCGCGCCGCCCACGAAGGGGACGGCGGACTCTTCGAGGTCGAGCTGATCGCCGAGAGCGGGCAGATCGTCTCTGTGCGGCTGACGCAGCGGCTGCCGGAGATCGGACCCAAGCTCGGCCCCGAGGAGATCTCCCGACTGGCCGAAGGGCTCGGGCTCGCCGAGGAGGAAATCCAGGCGACCAATCAGCCGGTTCGCGTCGCGTCGACGGGGCTGCCGGTCCTGATCGTCCCGGTCGCGACGCTCGCGGCGCTCTCCGCCGCCCGGCCCCGATACGGCCTCCTGCGCACGCTTCTCGAAGGCCGCGACGCCACGCTCGTGTACGCGTTCACGAAGGAGACGTGCGAGGCGCGGTCCGCGGCCCACGCCCGCGCCTTCGACGTCCTCGGGTCCGTCGAGGTGCCCGGCGCGGGAGCGGCGGCCGGTGCTCTCGCGGCCTACCTCGTCTCGCATTCCGCCGTCACGATCCAGCCGGTGACCGCCCTCTCGATCGAGCAGGGACGCTCTGTGAACCGCCCCTCGACCATCTTCACCGAGGTGCACCTCGCGGGCTCCGAGATCGTGCGTGTCGTGATGGGAGGAAGGGTCGTCCGGGTCGGAGAGGGGTGGCTCGAGATCTAAGGCAGCGGAAGGTCGCTCTGCGAGGGCCGATCGTAGATCACCCGTTCGCCTTCCGGTCGCGCAAATTCCGGGAGGCCGTGCGGACGCGCCTCCTTCTCAGAGAGGATCTCGAACACTTCCCATCCGCGCGCCAGGAACGCGTCGGCGAGGACCGAGCGGTGGCAGCGCCATGGCAGCGCCTCCGCGCACATCAGCGCCGACCGCCGTTCGCGCGCGAATGACATCGTTCGCGCGAGCTCCCGCGCGAACTCCTCCGTGTCCATGTAGTCCGCGTAGCCGCGGAACGCATCGCTCCGCCAGGCGACGTGCGGGGAGTCGTCGCGGGGTTTCCGGCGTCCGCCCAGTTCGGGCATTCCGATGTAGTCGACTCCGGCCGCGGCAAGGCTCTTTGCGAGCGACTCCGCGTTGAAGTGCGGCCACTTGCGCGACGCGGGAAACCTGCGGACGTCGAGAACGCGCTCGATTCCATGCGCCTCGAGAATTTCCAGGAACCTCTCGATCGGGTGATTCGAGTGTCCGACCGTCCAGATCCGGCTCACGGATCTACGGCAGAACCGCCACTGCCACCGCCCCGGGTCCTCCATGCGCTCCGAGCGCCGGCCCGCACTCGACGATCATCACGTCGGACTCGGGGTAGCGGTCGCGAATCTCGCGGGCGAGCCGCTCGGCGAGCTCTGCCGCGTCGGAGTGCGCAACCCCGAAGCGCCGCCCACGCCCGTTGCCCTGCTCCGCCGCAACGTAGAGCAGGCGCATCATCTTCCGGAGCGCGTTGCCGAACCCGCGCGCTCTCGCGACCGGTTCCGCGGTCCCCTTCTTGGTGATCGCGAGAACCGGCAGGATCCCGAGCAGCTTGGCGACAAAACCCTTCCCGCGCGGGACGCGGCCGCCGCGAACGACGTGCTTCAGCGTCGGCATCGCGATGAAGACCTTCACGCGCTCGACGGCGTCCCGCGCGACCCCGACGACCTCCGGGAACGGCCGCCCCGACGCCGCGGCCTCTGCCGCGGCCCGCACCACGAGACCCAGGCCCACGGAGGCATTGCGGCTGTTGACGTGCTCGAACGTCGTCTTCTCGATCGGCCGCGCGCCGACCACGGCCGCCTGATACGTGCCGGAAAGCGCCTTGGAGAGGTGGATCGAGACGATCGAGCCGTGGTGCCCCGACACGAACTGATAGACCTGCGTGAAGTCGGCAGGCGGCGGCTGGGAGGTCTTGGGCGCGACGTCGGTCACGGCGAACCGTGCGTAGAACTCGGCGGGGGTGAGCGTCACCTTGTCGAGGTAGTTCTCCGACCCGAAGTACACGCGCACCGGGACCATGCCGATGTTCAGCTCCTCGAACATCGCCGGCGGCAGATCGCAGGTGGAATCGGTGACGATGCCGACGCGCTCCGCCCGGTTCCGATCGAAGCGGGTCTCGTGCTGCGAGCGCATGTCCTCGATCTTGGTCTGCGCGACCTCGCCGTAGCGGACGAGGGTTTCGAAGAGCTTCTCCGGCTCGTTGGTGTGGACGTGGACGCGTACGCGGGTGGCGCCTCCGGCGATGACGACTGAGTCTCCCATCAGCGCCGCTTCGCGGCGCAGCGCGTCGCGGTCGATCGAGTCCCCTTCGAGAAGAGCCTCCGTGCAGTAGCGGAAGAGGATGGACTCGGGCGTCCGGTCGAACACGGCGGCGCGAACCTCCTCCGGCGGGACCGGTGGAAGGGCGCGTCGCGCGGCCTCTTTCACGTAGCGCACGATCCCCTCGAGCAGGTACACGAACCCCTGCGCCCCGGCGTCCACGACTCCCGCCTTCTGGAGCGCTTTCATCTGCTTCGGCGTGTTTTCGAGCGATCGTTTCGCCTCCTTCAGGGAGTCGGGCAGGATGTCGGCGAAGTCCGGAACCTGCTGGGCGCGTTCCGAGACCCGGTGCGCCCAGTCGCGGATGACGGTCAGGATCGTTCCCTCGACCGGCCGGGCGATCGCTTGATACGCGGACTCGGCCGCGGAAAGCGCGGCAGCGCCGAAGTCCCGCGTCGACACGCGCGGGCGGTCCGGCAGCCCTTCGCAGAGGCCGCTGAAGAACTGCGCCAGAATCGCCCCGGAGTTGCCGCGCGCGCCGCCGAGCGCCTCGTTGGCCAGAGCCTGGCACATCCGCCGCACGTGTCGCTCGCGGAGGCGTGCGATCCCCGCGGCGATCTTCTGCAGCGTGGCGGCGAGGTTCGTCCCGGTATCGCCGTCGGGCACCGGGAAGACGTTGATCTTGTTGAGCGGCTCCGCGCGCTCGGAGACGAAGTAGGCGCCCGCGATGACGGCCCGCGACAGGCGCCGGCCGTCCAGATAGGCGATCGAGATCACGGTTTGAGCGGAGCGGGCTCGCCCTCCCGCGCCCGTTCCACGTTACGAAGCGAGCGGAACTCTTCGGCCACCGCTGGAAGGCGGTCGAGGTAAAAGAGGACGACGCCGCATCCCATGCACGCCCACGGGTAGACGCGTTCGGCGCCGAATCCCAGGAAGGAACGCTTCCATGGCTTCTGCCAGAAATAGTGGGTGTAGCCGGACTGGTGCGTTTGCGACCGCAGCATGTCGCCGCTGCAGAAGGGGCACCTTCGATGGAACGCGGAGCTCATCGGTGTGACGGGGAAGGATATCGCAGAGAACGAGAGCAGTTAGCCGTGAGCAGTTGGAGACCTCGGCTATCGGCTCACGGCTCATGTTTCTCGGGCCTCCATGCGAGCACCAGGTTCCGCGCGGCGCTCACCTCGTCGACGCGCCGGACCGGCGTCGTGTGGGGCGCCGTCTTCACGATCTGAGGATCTTCTTCGGATTCCCGCGCAATCTCCCGCATCGCGGCGACGAAGGCGTCGAGTCCCGGCTTCGACTCGGTCTCGGTCGGCTCGATCATGAGGGCGCCGTGCACGATGAGCGGGAATGAGATCGTCGGCGGATGAAAACCGTAGTCCATGAGGCGTTTCCCGATGTCCATCGCGTGAACGCCCGATGCCGTCTGCTTCTTGTCGGAAAAGACGACCTCGTGCATGGTCGGCGCGTCGTACTTCAAGTGATAGACGCCCGCGAGCCCGGCGCGGATGTAGTTCGCGTTCAGTACCGCGCCGCGCGCGACCTCGCCGATCCGGTTTCCATACGAAGAAATGTAGGCGAGAGCGCGCACGAACATGCCGAAGTTGCCGAGAAACGTCCGCAGGCGGCCGATCGATTCGGGCCGGTCGTGATCGAGGAAGAACGTGCCGTCGGCGCGGCGCTCGATGGTCGGCCTCGGAAGGAAAGGAACGAGCCTCTCGGCAACGGCTGCCGGTCCCGCGCCCGGGCCTCCCCCGCCGTGCGGCGTCGAGAAGGTCTTGTGCAGGTTCATGTGCATCACGTCGATGCCCATCGTGCCCGGCTTCGCGATCCCGACGAACGAGTTGAAGTTCGCGCCGTCGCAGTAGAGGTAGCCGCCCTTCGCGTGCACGATGCGGGCGATCTCAAGGATCTGGTTCTCGAAGATCCCCAGCGTGTTCGGAACCGTCAGCATCAGCGCCGCGACGTCCTCGGTCATCGCCTCCTCGAGGACTTGCAGGTCGAGCGTCCCGCGCGCGTTCGACTTGAGCTCGCGGACCTTGTAGCCGGCGAAGTGGGCTGAGGCCGGGTTGGTGCCGTGCGCAGAGTCGGGGATGAGCACGGTCGTCCGCGGATTGCCCTCCTTCGCGAGCGCGGCGCGGACCATCAGGATGCCCGCGAGCTCCCCCTGCGCGCCCGCCGCCGGCTGCAGTGTCACCCGCGCGAGACCGGTCAGCTCAGCCAGCATCTTCTCGAGCCGCCACGCGAGCTCGAGCGCTCCCTGCGAGACCTCCTCGGGGGCGAGCGGGTGCGCGGCCGCGAATCCCGGCAGCCGCGCGACTTCCTCGTTGACCCGCGGGTTGTGCTTCATCGTGCAGGAGCCGAGCGGGTAGAGAGCTTCGTCGATCGAGAAGTTCAACTTCGAGAGCCGCGTGAAGTGCCGAGCCACCTCGACCTCGGTGATTTCGGTCTCGCCCGCGATTTCTTCGCGACAGAGCGCCCTCGGGATCGCCACCGTCTCCGGGACGTCCAGAGGAGGAAGCGAGTAACCGACCTTTCCCTCGCCTGAAACTTCGAAGACGAGCGGCTCGTGCCGCGGCTCGGGGTGGAGCCGGTCTCCCGTCGGTGTCTTCTTCTCTTCCAGCTCGACGCTCAAGAGGCGCTCCGAAGAGTCGCGACCAGCCGCTCCATCTCCTCGCGCGCGTTCATCTCCGTCGTCGCGACGAGGAACCGGTTTGGCGATTCCGGCTCCCAGCGCGAGAGCGGAACGCCCGCGAGGATTCCGCGGCCCGCGAGCCGCGACAGAAGCGGAGCAGCCGGGCCGGGCGCCTCGACGACGAACTCGTTGAACGTCGGCGCGGAGAAGGGGATCCGCCAGCCGGGAATCCTCGCGATCTCGCCCTTCAGGTACTCCGCCTTCGCGTGGGACTGCAGCGCGACCTCCCGCAGACCCTTCTTTCCCAGAAGCGAGCAGTGGATGTTGGAGGCGAGCGCCATCAGTCCCTGGTTCGTGCAGATGTTTGACGTCGCGCGCTCGCGCCGAATGTGCTGCTCGCGGGTCGAGAGAGTGAGGCAGAACGCGCGCCGGCCATCGGCATCCCGCGTCTCGCCGACGAGGCGCCCCGGGATCTGGCGCTCGTGCTCGGAGCGGCAGGCGAGGAAACCGAGAACCGGACCTCCCAGGTGCATCGGGACCCCGAGCGACTGCGCCTCGCCGCAGGCGATGTCGGCGCCCCGGTCCCCCGGCGGGGCGAGGAGCGCCATCGAGACGGCCTCGGCGACGACGGCGACCGACAGCGCCCCTTTCCCGTGCGCCGCACGCGATCCGATCTGCCAATCCTCGACGATGCCGTAGAAGTTGGGGGACTGGATCGCGACCGCGAAGGTATCGTCGTCGACCGCCGCGGCGAGCGCCTTTTCGTCGGTTCGGCCGTCCATTCCGACCGGCACCTCGACCGACGTGAATCCGAGGCTCGAGAAGTAAGTGCGCACGGTCTCGCGGTACTCCGGATGGATGCCCGCCGACAGGACCGCCCGGGTCCGGCCGCGGCACAGGCGCGACGCCATCAGGAGGGCCTCGACGAGGGCCGACGCGCCCTCGTAGAGCGATGCGTTCGCGACGTCGAGACCGGTCAGGAGGCAGATGTGTGTCTGGAACTCGAAGATCGACTGGAGCGTCCCCTGCGAGACCTCGGGCTGGTACGGGGTGTAGGAAGTCAGCCACTCGGCGCGGTAGAGCATCTGGTCGGCGATCGCCGAGACGTAGTGGTTATAGATCCCGGCGCCCAGGAAGAACGCGCTCTCGCGGGCATTCGCGTTGCGAGCGGCAAGCGATCCGAGGAGACGCCGGACTTCGATCTCGGAGAGCGGCGGCGGAAGGTTCGGAGGCTGGCGGACCTCGCCGGGAATGGAGGCGAACAGATCTTCGACCGACGACACGCCGATCGCCCGGAGCATCTCCGAGCGGTCCGCGTCGGAGGTCGGGAGGAACTTCACCGCTCCTTCTCCTCCTGCTGGACGTAGGTCGCGTACTGCTCCGCCGTCATCAGCTTCCCGACCTCCTCGTCGGTCGTCAGCTTCGTCTTGATCAGCCACCCGTCCCCGAACGGATCGTCATTGACGATCCCCGGCTCCGCGACGGCACCCTTGTTGACCTCGACGATCTCGCCCGAGACCGGCGTAAACAGCTCCGAGACCGCCTTGACCGATTCGACCGTGCCGAACTCGTCGCCGGCGTTGAAGACGTGGCCGACTTCCGGGAGCTCGAGGTAGACGATTTCCCCCAGCTCCTTTTGCGCGTAATCGGTGATGCCGATCGTCCCGACGTCCCCGTCGATCCGAACCCACTCGTGGCTCGGGGTGTAGTGCAAGTCTTCGGGGTTCACCGCGCCTCCTTCGGTCTCTTGTAGAACGGGGTCTCGACGACGCGGGCTTTCGCGTTGCGTCCGCGGATGTCGATCTCGAATTCGGTCCCAACGCCGGCCGCGCGGGCGGGCAGGAGAGCGAGGCCGATCGGTTTGCCGAGCGTCGGCGAGTGGGTTCCCGACGTCACGACTCCTTCTCCGTGCGCGGTGCGCGCGGGATAGCCGTGGCGCGCGATTCCGCGATCCACCATCTCGAAGCCGACGAGCTTGCGGGGCACGCCTTCCGCCTTCTGCCTCTCGAGCGCGTCGCGGCCCAGGAATTCCCCCTTCTTCATCTTCACGGTCCAGCCGAGGTCTGCCTCCCACGGCGTGACTGTGTCGTCGATGTCGTTGCCGTAGAGCGCCATCTTTGCTTCGAGCCGCAGCGTGTCGCGGGCGCCGAGACCGCACGGCATCGCGCCGTCGGAGCGTCCCTCTTCGAGAAGCCGACGAAATACCCTCTCGGCCCGCTCGGACGCAAGGCAGATCTCGAAGCCGTCCTCCCCCGTGTAGCCGGTCCGTGAGACCAGAGTCGGCTCGCCCAGGATCGAGATCTCCCGAAATGCGTAGTAGTCGAGGTCGGACGGATCCTCCGCCGCGACCCGCGCCACGAGCGCCGCCGCGCGCGGCCCCTGCACGGCGATGAGTGCGTAGCGATCCGAGGCGTCTGCGACGCGAACGTTTCCGCGCTCATGCGACTTCGCCCACTCGAAGTCCTTCGGGGTGTTCGCGGCGTTGACGACGAGCATCCAGGAATCCTCGGCCTTCCGATAGACGAGCAGGTCATCCACGTAAGTGCCCCGATTGGTCAGGAACGCGGAATAGTGGCAGCGACCGTCGGAAAGGCGCGAGACGTCGTTCGGCGTGAGCCACTGGAGTGCGGCAAGCGCTCCCGTGCCGCTGAACTCGAGCTCTCCCATATGTGAGACGTCGAAGATCCCGACCCGCTCCCGCACCGCCCGGTGCTCCTGCAGGATCCCGGAGTACTGCACCGGCATCTCCCAGCCGCCGAAGTCGATCAGCTTCGCGCCGAGCTCGCGATGGAGGTCATACAGCGACGTGCGCTTGAGCGCCGTGGCCCGAGCCGGGGCGGACATGCGCAGGAAAACTAACACAAGCCGGGAAACAGTAGACGGAAGACGGGAAGACGACGATCTCATAGAACTACGCAACTTTCGGGAAGCCCGCTCCGGCAGAAGGAAGGGCCGATGTGAACGCCTAGTTCCTCGGCGTCATGACTCGCGGCGGCGGGCGCCTCGGGAGAGAGCGCCGTGGCGTCTCCCGTCCGACGTTCCCGCAATATCCGGGCGCGAGACCCGCCGCCCATCGAATGGCGCCGGCGAGGTGCGCGAGGAAGAGAGGTTCGACGTAACTCTCGCGCGTGTGGCCGCCGGCGGTGTAGAAAGCACGGCCGCCGGCGAACTCCTGGCACCAGGCGATCGGGTGGTCGGGACCCATCGAGCCGCCCGAGTACGTGCCCTCGTCGACCGTGGCCAGGACGTGCACGCTTCGCCTCGGATTCGCTCGGAAGTCGTACCACTCGTCGGTGCGCGGCCAGGCTTCCGGCAACACGGACGTCGACGGGTGGGCGCGGTCTTCGACGTGGACCGTCGCCGGCTGAATTTCCGGATGCCCTGCGAAGTAGGCGCCGGCGAGCTCGCCGTAGAAGGGCCAGTCGTACTCCGTGTCGCTGGCGGAGTGCACGCCCACCCAGCCGCCGCCCGCCCGGATCCACCGCTCGAAGGCCGCCTGCTCCTCGTCTCCGAGGACATCCCCGGTCGTGAGCAGGAAGAGGACCGCGCGATAAGGAGCGAGGTTGGAGTCGGTGAACGCCGACGGGTCCTCCGTCGCGTCGACGGCGAGACCGTTCTCTGAAGCGATCCGGCGGACCGCCGCAATGGCGTCGGGAATGGAGTCGTGCCGGAAGCCGGTCGTGCGGGTGAAGACGAGGACGGCCGTCTCACCGGCCTGGACGGGCCGGGCGGTGAAGCGCGCCGCGGGATCCGGGGACCTGACCATCAGGGCAGCGGCCGCGAAGGCGGCCACGGGGTTCATTTCTCGCCGGTTTCGGTGTCGTCCTCGTCCATCGAGCGCGGGCTCTCGTACTCACGCTTTTGCGTGGCCAGGATGCGCCGCGCCTCGTCGGCGTGTTCGGGAGGGACCAGGACGCGGCTCATTCCGAAGGCGCCGAGGTTCTCCGGCCACGGAGTCGTCGAAGGGCCTTCGACCTGGCAGGGGATGCCTCGCGACTGCAGGAGGCCGGCGATCAAGCTCGCCTCCTCGTCCTGCCCCACCGAGGCGACGACGACCCACTCCGGCTCCTCTTTTTCCTTCATGCGTGCCCCTCCGGTTTCCTTTCGATTTCGAGAGAAAGATTCCTGCGGGATTCGACGCGGCCGACGACCGCGGCCATTTCCGCGCCGCGCTCGCGGCAGCGGGCGGCGTAACTCCCGGCCTCGCCAGCCGGAAGCGCGACGAGGAGACCTCCCGATGTCTGCGCGTCGCACAAAAGGAGGAAGTCGTCGTCCGTGACGCCGGCACCGACGGCGCACCGCGGCCGGAGGTTGCGCACGTTCACGCGCGAGCCGTCCGGCGCAATTCCCCGCGCGGCGATGCGCCGCGCTTCCGAGAGCAGTGGGACTGCCTCGACCCAGAACTGCGCGGTCGTGCCGGACGCGTCCATCATCTCGTGAGCGTGGCCGAGGAGACCGTAGCCGGTCACGTCGGTGGCAGCGTGGATCTCGAAGCCGTCCATCGCCTCGACAGCCGACCGGTTCAACGCCGACATCACGCGGCCGGCCTCCTCGAGAGCCGCGTCGGAAAGGATCCGGCGACGGAAGAGCCCGGACACGCCTTCCGCGGCAATCGAGTCCGCGCGCCCCGCGGAAACGGTCACCCCGATGCCGAGCGGCTTGGTCAGAACCAGAGCGTCTCCCGGCCGCGCCCCGGAGTTCCGGGTCACCGCCGTCTCTTTTGCAGTCCCGGTGACCGCCAGACCATAGATCGGAACATCGTGCTCGATCGAGTGGCCGCCTCCCACGACGGCGCCGGCCTCGATCACCTTGTCCGCCCCACCGCGGAGGATCAGCTCGAGCACTTCGGGGGGAAGCACGGCCGTGGGAAAAGCAACCAGTGCCAGGGCGAGGACCGGCCGCGCTCGCATCGCATAGACGTCGGAGAGAGCGTTGGCGGCCGCGATCTGGCCGAAGAGATACGGGTCGTCGACGACCGGCGTGAAGAAGTCGACGGTCGAGACGAGGACCTGCCCGTCGCTGACCCGGTAGACCGCCGCGTCGTCAGCGGACGCGTGCCCGACCAGCAGGTTCGGATCCGCCGGTCGAGGAAGCTTCCCAAGAAGCGCGGAAAGGTCGAACTGACCGATCTTGCAGGCTCAACCCGCGCTCGACGCGAACGTCGAGAGCGCAGGATGACCCGCTTTGCGGTACGTCACGGCCGGATTATGTCGCGGGGACAGACCCTGCGGGTCTGCACGCGCCTCCGAATTTCGCGGGGACAGGCCCCGCGGGCCTGCACCCCCGGATCATGTCGCGGGGACAGGCCCCGCGGGCCTGCACCCGCCTCCTGATGAATCAGCGCGCGCGGCGTGGCTCGACGCCGAAGAGCCGCCGCGCGTTTGCCGCTCCGACGGAGACGCCCACGCCGACGAGCGCGGTCAGGATCTCGCGGCCGTGGCTCCGGCCGACGTAGAAACCCGCGAGCGCCCCCGCGACGATCGCCAGGAGCGGATGATCGCGCACGGCCCGGCGCACGTCGTCCGGTAGCGCCTTCTCGAGCGAGGAGATTCGAACCAATGCCGTCGGGGCCTAGCGCGAAGGCGAATGACGCGACTCAGTCGTCGTCGCCGCCCCGGAGCAGATAGCCGAACAGAAAGCCGATTCCGACGGAAATCGCGAGCGCCGTACCGGGGTTTTCCTTGACGTACTTGCGAACGTCATCCCACACGTACCCGTAATCCTTCTCGAGCTTCTTTGCCGTCGATTTCACCGTCTTCCGCACTTCGTCGCCGACTTCGTCGAAGGAGTCCCCCAGGACTTCCTTCGTCTGCTCGATCTTCTCTTCGACGAAATCGCGCGCGCGATCGAACGGAGTCTCTTTTGCCATCCGTCACCTCCGAGTGAAGCCCCGGATCATATACCTGCAATTCCCTTTCCAATTTGCTCTTTCGCGCGCCGCAGACGAATAATCCGGACCGGATGGCGATGCTCCGATTCCTGGGGGCTTGCGGCACCGTTACCGGCTCGAAATTCCTTCTCGACGCGGGCTCGCGCCGCATCTTGATCGACTGTGGCGTCTTCCAGGGCTCGAGCGAGCTCAAGGAGAAGAACTGGACGGCGCCCTCCTTCGACGCGCGCTCGCTCGACGCGGCGGTCTTGACCCACGCGCACATCGACCACACCGGCTATCTCCCGAGGCTCGGGAAGGCCGGCTTTTCCGGACCGGTCTACGTGACGCCATCGACGGCGGGACTCCTCGGATACCTCCTGCCCGACGCGGCGCATCTTCACGAAGAGGACGCCCGCTACGCGAACCAGAAGGGTTACTCCCGCCACCGCCCGGCGCTCCCTTTCTTCGACGCGAACGACGCCGCGGCCGCGCTCGCGCTCCTTCGTCCGATCGACTTTCATGAGCGGACCGAGCTCTCCCCCGGCCTCGCGTTCACGTTCCGGAGGGTGGGACACATCCTGGGAGCGGCCTTCATCAGCTTCGATGCCGATTCACGGCGGATCGTGTTCTCCGGCGACATCGGGCAAAGGGACGCCCCGATCCTGAAAGACCCGGAGACCCCCGAGTCCGCGGATCACCTCATCCTGGAATCGACCTATGGTGACCGGCTCCATCCCGAGGGATCCCCGCGCGAGAAGATCGGACTCGCGGTCCGCGAGACCGTCGCCCGGCGCGGCGTTGTCCTCATTCCCGCTTTCGCAGTCGGGCGCGCACAGGACGTGCTCTATCACCTGGGATCGCTCCAGCGCGACGGGACCCTCCCGACGAATCTCCCGATCTACCTGGATAGCCCGATGGCGGTCTCGGCCGCGGACCTCTACACGTCCGCTCTCTCGGAGCACGACCTCGAGACGGAGCAGCTGGAGAGCCGGGGCGTGAGCCCGATCGAAGGACCGTCCGTCCACCTCGTCCGCGACCGCGCCGAATCGATCGCGTTGAACGGGCGCGGTGGTCCGATGGTGATCGTATCCGCGTCGGGAATGCTGACCGGCGGCCGGATCCTGCATCACCTGAAACACCGGCTGCCCGACCCGGAGACGACACTCCTCTTCGTCGGCTTCCAGGCGGCGGGGACTCTGGGGCGGCAGGTCTTGGATGGCGCGCACGAAGTCCGGATCCACGGCGAGTCGGTCCCCGTCCGGGCGGAGATTCGCGAGATCCCGGCCCTCTCCGCACACGCCGACCAGCATGGCCTCGTCGAATGGGCGGGCGCTCTGACGAGCCCTCCGCGGGCCGTTTACCTCGTCCACGGCGAGCCCCCGGCTCGCGAGGCCCTGGCGGCCGCGATCCGCTCGAAGTCCGGCTGGAACGTGGTCCTCCCCGAAGAAGGTCAAGCGATCGAGCTAGAGTGAGGACGAGCCGTCATTGGCCGGGCCGATGAACGAACCAAGCGACCGCGAAACGGGACCAACGAAGGGGCACGTGACGATGGTCGTCGAGCGCGCGAAGGCCCGCGCGCCTTCCGCGCCCGAGTTCCTGCTCCGCGCCTTCGTTACCGTGCGCGAAGTCGTCCTCGATACTTTCCGTGGCTTTGCGGCCGACCGCGGCGCGGACCTCGCGGGCTCGCTCGCTTTCACGTCGCTCCTGACGGCGGTCCCGCTGCTCGCGACGTTTTCCCTGTTCCTCGCGGCGTTCTTCAAGGAGAAGAACGACCAGGTCCTGGAGATGGTCAACCGTATCCTGCCGTATCACACGGCGAAGCTGACCGAGAGCCTGCGGGAGTTCGTCGCCGAGTCCACCGCGATCTCCGGCATCGGTCTCGTGACCTTGATCGTGGCGTCGATCCGACTGATCTTCATCGTGGAAGCGACGTTCAACGCCGTCTGGGGCGCGCCGAAGAGACGGGCCTGGTTTCAGCGAGTCGCGATCTACAGCTTCGCGTTGTTCTCCCTTGCCCTTCTCGTCGGGGCGATCGGCTCGGGCGTCCAGCTGCTCCGCCGGTTTTCGCTCCTCGAATCCGTCCTGGTCTCGCCGTTCGCCGAGACCTTCTTTCCCTTCGCCGCCGAGTTCGCCGTCCTGACGCTGCTCTATCGCTATCTGCCCAACGCCTACGTGCGCTGGAGGTCGGCAGGCCTCTCCGGACTGATCACGGCGAGCCTTCTCGAGCTGCTTCGAACCGTCTTCGGCAAGTACGTCGCGATGCTCTCGCGCATGAACCTGATCACCGGGTCGCTCTCGCTCCTCCTGTTCGCGCTGATCTCGGTGTTTCTCGTGTGGGTGCTGATCCTCCTGGGCGTCGAGCTCGCGCACGTGCTCCAGACGAAGATCGGAAAGGGCGCGCGCCGCGGCCGCGTACCGGCTGGGCGGGCCGAGAATGCGATCCGGATGCTCCTGACTCTCGCCGAAGGGGGCGTCCACCGGTTCCGCGAGCTGTACCACGACCAGGAGGCTTCCTCCGTCGAGGCCGAAAGGATCCTCGATTGCCTCCGCGACGCCGGGATCGTCGAGGGCGACGGAGCCCGGGGATTCGCCCTCGCCGCCCCGCCGGAGAAGATCTCGGTCGCGCAGATCGTGGACGCGATCTCTCCCAACCTCTACACGATCACGCCGGAAGAGGACGACCACGTCGTGCGCGTGCTGGAGCCGCTGTTCGCGCGTCTCGACGCGGAACGGCGCGCGTTGCTCGATCGAACGCTGGCGGACCTGAAGAGCTAGCTCGGTCGAGTCTCCGGCACCCTTGTCGGACGGAGCGCCGCCAGGAGCGGCGGCGTCAGGAACGTGGTCGCGAAGACGGCGAGCACGACCGCCACGAAGACCGGCTCGGGAAGAGCCCCGCTCTCCTTCCCGATCTGCGCGAAGATCAGGCCGACCTCGCCCCGCGGGACCATCCCGGCCCCGATGAACGAGCGGCGCACCCCGCCCCACGCGGAGAACCCTGCCGCGAATTTTCCGAGGACTCCTACCAGAACGAGCCCGAGCGCGAGCAGAAGCGCCGGCCGGTTGGTTGCCGCGAACGGGTTCAGATAGCCGACGTCGACCTGCGCGCCGATCGAGACGAAGAACACGGGCGCGAAGACGTCCACGGTCGGCCGCACGGCGTTCTGGATGTCATGACGCCGATCGGTGCGGGCGAGAACGAGACCCGCGGCGAAGGCGCCGACGATCGCCGCGGAGCCTGCCTTCTCCGCCCCCAGGGCGGCCAAGAGAGCGAACGCGATCGCGGCCGCGACGAGGACTCCCCGCACCTTCGCGTCGCGGACGAACCGCATCAGAACGCGCCCGAGCGGCATTCCGATGACGATCGCCAGGAAGAGGAAGGCGAAGGACAGTCCGGCCGCGCGGAGAGCCGTCCCCATCCCGACAGACCCGGTAGCGGCGACGCGGCTGACGACGGCGAGAACGACGAGGCCGAGGATGTCGTCGGCGACTGCGGCGCCGAGGATGATCTGACCTTCCCGGGTGGCGAGCATTCCAATCTCCGAGAGGACGCGGCTCGTGATCCCGATGGACGTCGCGGTCAACGCCGCTCCGACGAAGATGGCAGTGAGCGCCGTGAATCCGGCAGCGCGCGTGACGAGGTAACCGCCCAGGAACGGCAGAGCCATCCCGACGACCGCAACCACCATCGCGGCCGCGCCGACGCGCAGCAGCTCCTCGAGATCCGTCTCGAGGCCGACCTCGAAAAGAAGCAGCAAAACTCCGATCTCGGCGACGAGGAGAATGCCCGCGGAGAGCGGGACGAGGCCGAGGAGCGATGGACCGAGAAGGACGCCGACCGCGAGCTCGCCCAAGACGGCGGGTTGGCCGATGCGCTCCGCCATGTCGCCGAAGAGCTTTCCGCCGAGGAGCGCCGCAGCGAAGGCGAGCAGGAAAGTGCCGAGCTCGCCGTGATCCATCGCGAAGGAATGCTAGCCGAACGGCGCTTTTCGGCCGCGCCCGCGCGTGCTATCCTGCGCGCCCTCTCCGCGTGTGGGGCTGTAGCTCAGTTTGGGAGAGCGCCTGAATCGCACTCAGGAGGTCGTCGGTTCGATCCCGATCAGCTCCACCAGTCACGGACCGATGATTACCGTCCGAGGCGCCGCCGACCGGGGGCACTTCGATCACGGCTACGGGCTCGGCCCGCCGGTCAGCTGCGCGGTGTGGCGGGCAACCACCCGCTCCTCATCGGTTGCGATCACGCGCACGGTGCATTGGCTGCCCTCCGCCGTCACGATCGATTCCGAGCGCGCGTTGCGACGGAGATCGAGATCGATTCCGAGGTAGCCGAGCCCGCGGCAGATCTCCTCCCGGACGGGGGCGGCGTGCTCGCCGATGCCGCCCGTGAAGACCAGCGTATCGAGGCCGCCGAGCACTGCGGAGAGCGCGCCGATCCACTTCCGGGCGCTGTAGCAGAAGATCGCGACGGCCAGCTCCGCCCGATGGTCGGAGGCTCGAGCGGCTAGCAGGCTCTGCATGTCGCCGCTCGACTCCGACAACGCGAGGAGACCCGACTGGCGGGTGATGAGGTCTTCGAGCGCGGAGGCGTCCATCGCCCGGTTCCGCGCGAGGTAGACGACCACTCCGGGATCGAGATCCCCGGGGCGCGTTCCCATCACCAGGCCCGCCGACGGAGTGAGACCCATCGTCGTCTCGAGCGGCTGACCATCGGAGAGCGCCACCATGCTGGCGCCGTTGCCGAGATGGGCGACGATGACGCGGCCGGAGACGAGAGGGCCGAGAGTCCGAACGATCGACTCGTACGAGAGGCCGTGGAATCCGTAGCGATGGACACCCGAATCCCAGAGCGAGGACGGGAGCGGCAGCCGCTGCGCGATCTCCGGCATCCGCGCGTGGAACGCGGTATCGAAACACGCCACCTGCGGCAGCGCCGCGTGCTCTCTGCCGACCGCCTCGATCAGGGCGAGCTCCCCCGGCAGGTGAAGCGGCGCGAACGGGATCGCTTCGCGCAACGAGGCAATCAGAGCGTCGCCGACCCGCGCCGGCTGGAGGTGCTTGCGCCCGCCGTGGACGATCCGATGCCCGGCGGCATCCAATCTGATACCGAGACCCGTCAGGGCGTCCAGGACCCGCGGCACCGCGGCCCCGAGATCGCCGGCGTCGCAGCGTTCTTCCCGATGGCGCGTCCCCGCCCCACCGACTCGAAGCACCGCGCCCGGGGACCCGATCCGTTCGACGGCGCCGCGCACGAGCTCCTGCGGCTCGCCGTCGCCGACGCCGACGGAAAAGGCGGCGAACTTCAACGAGGAAGAGCCGCCGTTCAGCGAGAGAACGGTCCGAGTTCCGCGGGCGGTCATCCCGTCCAGCGCCAGCTCTGAATCTCCGGCAGATCTTCTCCGTGTTCGACGACGTACGCCGCGTGCGACGCCAGCATCGCCCGGAACGCCTCGACCGCGGCGGCGGACCGCGTCGCCCATTTCGGGAGACGCGCCAGAGAGTCGATCGAGAGCTGAAAGCGGTCCATGTTGTTCCGGACGACCATGTCGAACGGAGTGGTCGTCGTTCCCTCCTCCTTGTAGCCCCGGACGTGGATGTTCGGGTGATTCCGGCGGCGGTAGGTCAGCCGGTGGATGAGCCAGGGATACCCGTGATACGCGAATACGACCGGCCGGTCCTTCGTGAAGAGGCGGTCGAAATCGTCATCGGAGAGGCCATGCGGGTGCTCGCTTTCGGGCTGCAGCCGCATCAGGTCGACGACGTTGACGACCCGCACGCGGAGATCGGGCAGCTCCTCGGAGAGGAGCGTCCGCGCGGCGAGCACCTCGAGAGTCGGAACGTCGCCGGCGCAGGCGAGGACGAGGTCCGGATCCCTTCCACCGTCGCTGCTGGCCCACTCCCAGATGCCGATACCGGCCTCAGAGTGGCGCACGGCCGATTCCATGTCGAGCCACTGCAGCTCCGGCTGCTTCCCGGCCACGATGACGTTCACGTAGTCGCGGCTGCGAAGGCAGTGGTCCGCGACGGACAGGAGCGTGTTCGCATCGGGAGGGAGGTAGACGCGCACTACTTCCGCCTTCTTGTTCGCGACGTGATCGATGAAACCGGGGTCCTGATGGCTGAAGCCGTTGTGGTCCTGACGCCAGACGTGAGAGCTCAAGAGGTAGTTCAGTGAAGCGATCGGCTTCCGCCACGGGATCCCGCGCGTGACCTTCAGCCATTTCGCGTGCTGGTTGAACATGGAGTCGATGATGTGGATGAAGGCTTCGTAGCAGGAGAAGAGTCCGTGGCGGCCGGTCAGGAGGTAGCCCTCCAGCCAGCCCTCGCACATGTGCTCGCTCAGGATCTCCATGACCCGCCCGTCCGGCGCGACGTGCTCGTCGCTTTCGAGAATCCGGGCGGTCGAGGTGCGATCGGTGACCTCGAAGACCGCGTCCAAGCGATTCGAGCTCGTCTCGTCCGGTCCCATCAGCCGGAAGTTCGACGCATTCCGGCTCATGACGTCACGCAGAAACCGTCCCAGGACGCGCGTGGATTCGGCCTCGACGACGCCGGGCCGCTCGACGGCCACGGCGTAGTCCCGGAAGTCCGGGAGATCGAGACTCCGGAGCAGCCGCCCGCCATTCGCGTGGGGGTTCATCCCCATCCGGAGATCGCCTTCGGGAGCGAGCGCAGCGAGCTCCGAAAGGAACCTGCCGGACTCGTCGAAGAGCTCTTCCGGGCGGTAGCTCCTCATCCACTCCTCCAGGATGCGGAGGTGCTCCGGATTCCGGCGCGGGTTCGCGACCGGCACCTGGTGCGCCCGGAACGTCCCCTCGACCTGCTTCCCGTCGACGACCTTCGGCCCGGTCCAACCCTTCGGTGTTTGAAGAATGATCACCGGCCAGCGCGGGCGCTCCTTGTAACCGCTCGTTCGCGCGATCGCCTGAAACGAAGCGATCCGGTCGACCGCGCGATCGAGGGTCTCCGCCATCCGTCGGTGCATCGCCTCCGGTTCGTGTCCTTCGACGAAGAAGGGCTCGTGGCCATAGCCGACGAAGAGGGACCGGAGCTCTTCTTCGGGAAGACGCGCCAGCACGGTCGGACCCGCGATCTTGTAGCCGTTCAAGTGGAGGATCGGGAGGACCGCTCCATCGCGCGCCGGATTCAGGAACTTGTTCGAGTGCCAGCTGGTCGCACAGGGCCCGGTCTCGGCCTCGCCGTCCCCGACGACGCAGCAGGCGATCAGCTCCGGGTTGTCGAAGACGGCGCCATACCCGTGCAGAAGCGAGTATCCGAGCTCTCCGCCTTCGTGAATCGACCCGGGCGTCTCGGGAGCCGCGTGGCTGGGAATCCCGCCGGGCCAGGAGAACTGGTTGAAGAGCTTCCGGATCCCTTCTTCGCCCGGCCCGACCTGCGGATACAGCTCGGAGTACGAACCTTCGAGATACGTGTTGGCGACGAGGCCGGGACCCCCGTGTCCGGGACCGGCGACATAGAGTACGTTCAGCCCGCGCTTCTTGATCAGCCGATTCAGGTGGACGTAGATGAAGTTCAAGCCCGGGGTGGTTCCCCAGTGACCCAGGAGGCGCGGCTTGATGTGCTCCGGTCGGAGCGGCTCGCGGAGAAGGGCATTGCCGCGGAGGTAGATCTGACCGACGGAGAGATAGTTCGCCGCTCTCCAATAACGGTCGATTTTCGAGAGCTCATCGGAAGTCAGTGATTCCGCCATGCCACCTCCGCCGAAAACCCGACCAATATATCGGCGGGTCGAGCCGCGACTTCTCGAGCCGAGACCTCAGAGCCGGTTCAGACCGTCCAAGCCCGCGACCTTGTACGCCTCGGCGAAAGTCGGATAGTTGAACACCGTGTCGCGGAAGTACTCGATCGTGCCGCCGAGCGCGAGGACGGCCTGTCCGATGTGGATGATCTCGGCTGCGTTCTCGCCGATCGCATGCACGCCCAGGAGCTTCAGAGTCGCGGGATCGAACAGGATCTTCAGCATCCCGACCTCGGTCCCCAGCATCTGACCTTTCGCGAGCTCCTCGAACTTTGACCTTCCGACTTCGTAGGGGATCTTCGCCGCGGTCAGTTCCTCCTCGGTCTTGCCGACCATCGAGATTTCTGGAATCGTGTAGATCCCGTAGGGGATCGCCTCCCGCCGGCTGTGGCAGTACGCGCCGAACATGTGGCACGAGGCGAGGCGGCCCTGCTCCATCGAGGTCGACGCGAGGGCGGGAAACCCGATGACGTCGCCGGCCGCGTAGATGTGGGGAACCGAAGTCTGGAAAAAATCGTTGACCGAGATCCGTCCACGGTCGTCGGCGGTGAGCCCGGCCGCTCCGATGTTCAGGAGGTCGGTGTTCGTCCGCCGCCCCACCGTGTAGAGGAGTGCGTCTCCGTGCACGCGCTTGCCGCTGTCGAGGTTCGCCACGACGCGGTCCTTCTCGTCGATTTCGACGGAGAGCAGCTTCTCGCCGAGCCGGAAGGTCGCGCCTCGCTGGCGCATGAAGTAGTCGAGGTCCTCGATGATCTCCCGGTCGACGAAGTCGAGAATCGTCGGGCGCTGCTCGATGATCGTGACCTTGACGTTCACGGCCGTGATCATCGAGGCGTACTCGAGGCCAATGACGCCGGCGCCCACGACGATCAACTCTCGTGGAAACCGCTCGACGTTCATCAGCTGGTCGGAGTCGATCACCCTCCGGCCGTCGAGTGGTACCGTCGCGCTGTGTGCGGGTCGCGTGCCGCAGGCGATCAGAACGTGATCGGCGATCAGGCGCGCCGTGCCCGCGACTCCCTGGACTTCGAGAGTGTGCGGGTCGAGAAACCGGGCAGTCCCGGGGACTAGCTCGACGTGGTTGCGCTTCAGCTGCGCCCGGATTATCTCGACCTCCCGGGCGACGACGGCCTGGACGCGGAAGCTCAGGTCGGAGACCGAGATCTCGTCCTTGACCGCATAGTCGCGGCCGTAAAAGGACCGCTCGCGAAAGCCCGAGAGGTAGAGAATGCCTTCACGCAGAGTCTTCGACGGAATGGTGCCCGTGTGGATGCAGACCCCGCCGACCATCTCTTTCCGGTCGACGATCGCCACGCGCTTTCCCAACTTGGCCGCGGCGATCGCGCCCTTCTGCCCGGCCGGGCCGGACCCGATCACCACGAGGTCGTACGAGTGCGTCTCCGGAGCTTCCATGTCGGGAGCTTAGCGCCGACGCACCGAGCGCTCGAGAAGGCCGGGACCCGGCCGCTCGTCCGACCGGGCACGAATCTTGTTTCGAGCGTCCTCCGATTGCGATGACTTTCCGAGACATGCTCTTCGGACGGAAGAAGAAAGAGGAGAGTCCCGGACTCCCTCCGGTGGAGGCGGCGCCGCCCTCCGATCGGTCGACCGGAACGATCGGGAAATTCGAGATCGTCGAGAAGATCGGCTCGGGAGGGTTCGGCACGGTCTACAAGGCCTGGGACAACCTCATTCGTCGCCACGTCGCCATCAAGACGTGCGAGGTCGGAAGCAAGGACGTCCGCAACCGGTTCTTCCGCGAAGCGCAGATTGCCGGCGGCCTGCAACACCCCAACATCACCCTGGTGTACGAGTTCGGATTCGAGGGGGACGTGCCGTACATGGTGCAGGAGTTCCTCTCCGGAGAAGACCTGGACCAGATGATCCGGCGGGGCGCGCCGCTGCCTCTCCAGGACAAGTTGAAGATCCTGATCGAAATCGCGTCCGGGCTGGAATACGCGCACAAAGCGGGGGTGATGCATCGCGACATCAAACCGGCCAACGTGCGCGTTCTCGACACCCAGTCGGTCAAGATCATGGATTTCGGGATCGCGAAGTCGCTCGACCGGGGGAGCGACATCACGCTGACGGGGGTTACGGTGGGATCTTCGTCCTACATGTCGCCGGAGCAGATCGGCGGGGACTCCGTCGACTTCCGGACGGACCTCTTCTCTTTCGGCATCCTGGCCTACGAACTTCTTTCGTCCCGCAAGCCCTTCCGGAACGACAACCTCTTTCTCCTGCTCGAGCAGATCGTCAAGGATGAGCCGACGCCGCTCGTCGAGCTGGCTCCGGACCTTTCGCCCTCACTCGTCGCGCTCGTCGAGCGCGCGATGCGAAAGGACCCGGACGAGAGATTCGCGTCGGCGCGAGACCTCCGAAATGCGCTCGTCGCCGTCCAGCAGAGGGCGGCTCCGACCGAAGCCGTGATTTCCGGCGCCCCCGGCACGTCGGTCGCCTCGACCGAGTCAGGACGGCTCCAGGCTCTCGAACGCCTCGAAATCCTCGATACGGCCCCGGAGCGGGACTTCGACGACCTGGCGCTTCTCGCCTCGCAGTTGTGCGCCACTCCTTTCGCGCTGATCTCGTTCGTGGACCGGGATCGGGAGTGGTTCAAATCGAGAGTCGGCCTCTCGGCGAGCGAGGTGCCCCGGGTCCTCGCGCTCTGCGGTCAAACGATCGCGGAGGGCGACCTCGTGATCGTTTCCGACGCCGCCGCCGACGAGCGGTTCTCGCAGAACCCTCTCGTGACCGGCGATCCCCGGCTGCGCTTCTACGCCGGCGCCCCGCTCGTGACGTCGGACGGCTTCGCCGTCGGAGCCCTCTGTGTCCTCGATCGCGAGCCCCGGGAGCTCTCGGCCGGGCAGCTCGAAGGCCTCCGCGCCCTGTCCCGCCAGGTCACGGCGCTGCTCGAGCTGCGACGCCTTCGGCGTTCCGAACGGGAGCAATCCAGTGAGAAGCTCATGCTGGAAGCCGCGGGGCTCTCGGACCGGGAGCCGACCGGCCCGCGGCTCGAGAAGCTCCAATGACGTCGAAACCCGCGACCATCCTGATCGTCGATGACGATGAGGCGACGCTGACGTCGCTCGGCGGGTTCCTCGAGCTCGAGGGCTACGGCGTCGAGACAGCCGTGAACGGCCGGGAGGCGCTCGAGAAGCTCAAGCGGATCGACCCGCCGGCGCTCATTCTCCTCGACCTGAAGATGCCGGTGATGGACGGCTGGGAGTTCCTCTCCGAACGCTCTCGCGATCGCGCCTCCCGCCACGTGCCGATCGTCCTGCTTTCGGGCCTTTCCTTCATTCCGGACGCGCCGGGCGTCGCGGATTTCCTTTCGAAGCCGATTCATCCGCCGCGTCTTCTCGAGTGCGTTCGCCGGTTCTGCGGCAATCCGAGCCCGGACGGAAGAGACGTTCGGGCAGCGCGGCCGACGACGCGGACGTAGCTTCTCGCGGTCCGCAGTTCAGCGGATTTCCCGCAGAACCGTCTCCGGCCAGAGCGGAAGGTCCGTTCCCCGCCGTCGGTTGCTCCGCGCGGCCGCGCGGTTGTACGTCGTCAGGAACGCGACGGGATCGCAGATGCTGCCGATCAGCGCTTTTCGCCCCAGTACTCGTTCGACCGTGACCGCCATCGTGTAACCGACGGTGTACCAGGGACCTTGAACGCCGAAGAAAGACATCCCCTTTTCGTTCGCCTGCACCTCGGTCAGCCGTCCTTCGACGATGTCGTCGAAAAACGACTCGAGCTCCGCGAAGTCCTCGTTCACGCGGAGGACGTCCCGGTCCCAGCGCTCGCGCTCCTCGTGAAGGCTGGCGGCGTGGGGGTGGACGTCCGGCCCGCCGGCCGCAGCGAGCATGGCGAGGCCCTCGCCGAAAGCGGAGAGCCAGTTCCGCGCCGACTGGCTGGCTTCCCTGCGTTGGGCGCCTCTTCCCTTCCCGTCGCCGCAACTCTGCGAGTAACCCGCGTGATGGAGCTCGTGCGCCAGCGTGCTCTCGAATTTCTCGCGGGGAATGGCGGGATCGAGCGAGAGAAAGATCGCTGGATCCGTTTCGAGATCCGCAACGAAGCTATTCTCCTTCGGCTTGATGACGAGGTAGATCGTCGCGTGGATCGCGGCGCCGGCCGGCAGGTACGCGAGGGCCCGCGCGGCCGCGGCGGTGGCGTCGGCAGTTTCCCAGCGGTGGAGCGCCTCGGAAAGGGCGGCGCGGCGCGGCAGCAGCGTCCCGGAGAGAACGAAGCGGCGGAAGTCTTCCTCTTCGAACGGGCGTCCCAACCCCTTCTCGCGCTTCTCCAGGCGCCGGTAGCCGTCGGTCGAAAAGAGGCGCTGCCAGTCGGAATCCGCGATTGAAGCCTTCGCGTCGCGCTTTGCCAGGATCACGAGGACGGCGTCCGCCTCGTCGGTCACGACCCGCACCGAGAGCGCGGGAGGAGCGGCCGCGACCGGAGCCCGCAGCAGGGCGGCCGAGAGGAGGAGCTCGAGGACCATTCCGGAAGTGAGACGCGCCCGGAGCGGCGGGGTTACTCCGAAGGGGTCGGCGTCTTTTCGACTTCGCCGGTCATTGGCACGAACCGAACCGGCAGGATGTCTTTCTCGGTCACTTTTCCGTCCGCCGATTTGTGGAAGACCTTCAGCTCCTGGAAGAAACCTCCCACGGGAATGACCATCACGCCATTCGGGGCGAGCTGGTCGACGAGCGGCTCCGGGATCCTCTCGGGCGCCGCGGTGACGATGATGGCATCGAAGGGGGCATGCTCGGGCCAGCCGCGATAGCCGTCCCCTTCCCTCACGATGACGTTGTCGTAATGGAGTTCCTTCAGCCGCGTCGCCGCCAGGCGCGCGAGCTCCGGAACGATCTCGATCGTGTAGACCTCGCCGGCGACCTCCGCCAACACGGCGCTCTGGTATCCCGATCCCGTGCCGATCTCCAGAACGCGCGCGCCCGGCTTCAACTGCAGGAGCTCGGTCATGAGCGCGACGATGTATGGCTGAGAGATGGTCTGGTTTCCGGGTATCGGAAGCGGGTGGTCCTCGTAGGCCTGGGCGCGCTGCGACGGATCGACGAAGAGGTGCCGAGGGACCTTGCGCATCGCGGCGAGAACGCGGGGGTCGCGAACTCCGCGCGCGACGATCTGCGTGTCCACCATACGGACGCGCCGCTCTGCGTCCCCGTCGGAAGGCACCGCCGTCACTTTACGCGCGTTCGCGGGAGGGCCGTCGCAGGCGCCGACGCCGACGGCGGAGACGAGGAGAAGCGTCGCGGCCCCACGTCTCACGGAGCCGGCTCCGGACGGCGCGCCGCCGACCCGCCGACGATTCGGCCGTTCACAACGGTCGCAACGGTCGCGATGCGGGGAATCTCCTTCTCCGGCGCGGTCATCGGATCGGCGCCGAAGACGGTCAGATCGGCGGCGAACCCGGGAGCGATGCGGCCGCGCGTTTGTTCCTCGAACGCGGCATATGCCGCGTCGGAGGTGAACAGGGCGAGGGCTTCGCGGCGCGCCAGCCGCTCCGCCGGGCGCCAACCGCCCGCCGGCCGGCCAGCAAGATCTTGCCGCGTGATCGCGGCGTAGAACCCGTAAAGCGGGTTCTCCGACTCGACGGGAAAGTCGCTTCCCCCGGCCAGATGCGCGCCTCCGTTTTTCAGGCTGCGCCATGCGTAGGCGCCGCGGATCCTGTCCGGTCCGACGCGCGCCTCCGCCCACTGCATGTCCGACGTGGCATGCGTCGGCTGGACCGAGGCGATCACACCCTCACGCCCAAAACGAGGGATGTCCTCGGGCGCAACGACCTGGGCGTGTTCGATGCGCGGCCGGTCCGCCCCCTGATCGGAAGCGGAGGCAGGGATCGCCGCCGCCTTGTGCAGGGCATCGAGCGCAACCCGGTTGCCCCGATCTCCGATGGCATGAATCCAGAG
>DASWCZ010000047.1:0-35664 GCA_036395755.1 Thermoanaerobaculia bacterium | reverse complement strand
GAGGTCTGTCGGAGTCTGCGCCTGCGCCATCGAACGGATCGGAAGGCGTTGCCCGTTCGATTCGATCGTGCCTGTGGGGCCGATCGCGGTCGCTCCTCTCGCCGCGTTCTCGATGTCGGCGAGCGCGAGGCCGTAGTCGCGCAGCGCGTTCGGGTGGACGATCACCTGGTCCTGCGCGACGCGCCCCCCGTACGTGACGATCTTGGAGATGCCGGGAACGGCCAGAATCCTCGGCTTCAAGGTCCAGTCGGCGAACGTCCGCGTGGCGATCGGGTCGAACGCACCGCTCGACGTCAGGCCGATCACCTCGATCGTGCTGGACGCCGACGTCAGGGGAACGATCTCGGGTGGAACGACGCTGTCGGGCAACTCCCGGGTGACGGTGGCGATCCGTTCGGCGACGAGCTGCCGGTCCCGATAGACGTCGGTGTCATCCAGAAAGATGGCGGTGATGCTCGAGACGCCGGGCATCGACGTCGAGCGAAGGGTCTTGATCCCCGGGGTTCCGCCGATCGCGAGCTCCAGGCGCAGCGTGACCAGCGATTCCACTTCCTCCGCGGAGAGACCCGGCGCCTCGGTCTCGACCATCACCTGCGGCGGAGCGAACTCCGGGAAGACGTCCATCGGCGAGTGAGAGGCCACGTAAATGCCGGCTCCGAAGAGGACGGCAGCGAGGACCAGGACGACGAAACGGTTGCGGAGCGAGAATCCGACGAGACGGCCCAGCATCTCAATCCTTTTGGACGGGCGGATTCCGGGATTTCAATCTCTCGGACTCGAGAAGCTGGGCACCGTGAACGACGATTCGCTGGCCAGGCGAGAGGCCGGACCTCACCGTGACCGTGTCGGAAGAGGAGTCTTCCGTCTCGACCCGCTGCCTGCGAAAGGCGCCGTCGCCCGACACGACGTAGACGTACGAGCCGTCGCCCTCGAGGAGTACGGCGGACTTCGGGATCGCGAGCCCGCGCCGCGCGGGAGTGGAGATCGCGAACGTCGCCAGCATCTGGGGATGCAAAAGCCCCGACGGGTCCTCGATCGCGATCCGGACGGTGAAGCTCCGCGTTTGGGCGTCGGCCGATCGCGAGATGGCCAGGACCCGGCCCGAGAAGTGCTGGTCTGGAAACGCGGCGGTCGACACCTCGACTCTCGCGGAAGGTTTGACCTGCGCGAGATCCACCTCGGGCAGGCTCCCGAGGCCCCAGATCGTCGCCTGGCGTTCGAGCGCGAGCGCAGTTTCGGTCAGACCGAGGTTCGCGCGCTTCGCGTCGGCCTGCGCGGCGGCGGCCCGCGCCTGGTCGCGCTCGGCGCGGGAGGCGTCGAGGTCCTGCCGCGCAACGACGCCGTCGCGGGAGAGCCGGGAGAGCCGCTCGAAGTTTGCCTCAGCGAGGTGGAGCTTGGCGTCGGCGCTTGCGGCGTCCGACAGCGCGGCCTGCTCTTCGGTCGTCCATGGCTTTGCGGCCAGCGTGCCCGTCAGCGTAAGAACTCCGGCGCCCGCGGTTTCGCCGACGGCCGCCGTCTCGATTCCGGCCGTGCGGGCCGCGTCGGGAGACAGGCGGACGACCGAAGGCGGCTCGGCACTCTTCTGCGCGGCCGGCGGCTGCTCCTTCGCACGGCAGGAGGAGAGAGCCGCGAGCAGGACCGTCGCGACGGCGAGGCCGAAACGCCTCATCGCCGCAGTATATGGATTCGATCCGGCGGCCCGAGGCGCCGAGGACTGCCGCAGCCGAGGTCGTGGCGCGGTCTCTATGTGGCAAGTGGAGACCTGACCCTCAATGTGGCAAGTGGAGACCTGACCCCATCTTCAGGCTCGACAGCACGTACTCCATTCCGCCGAGGATCTGGCCCCGCACGGGGATGCCGAGCTCGGGGTGAATCCACCAGTCCGACGACTCGCCGCGGCTCGTGCGCAAGAGGTGCATCGCGCGGAACTCGCCGGCCGGCGTCTTCACCGCCTCCTCTCCCGCGACGCGGCGCGTCACGACGCACGTGGAACCGAGGGGCGAGTCGAACCCGGACGGCGCGATGTAGCAGACGAGCTGCGAGGCCGGGCCGGCCACGGCAGCGACGCCCATCCAGCCGGACGCGGCGATCGCAGGCGCCGCGAAGGCGAACGACGGCGGCAGCACGAGGTCCTGCTGGAGGATCCCGGCCTCCTTGCCGCGCAGGCGTCCGGTCAAATGATCACCCTCGACGAAGAACCGCGCGCGCTCTACCGCTTCCCCCTGGCGCTTCGTGATCTCCGCGAACTTCAGCTTCCCGGTCGCGTCCGTGCCCTGGAAGACGTCAACGACGAGGTCCCCGATCTCGATCTGGCTCCGGACGAGCCGTCCGCCGTCCTCGCGGGCGAAGAGCGTCCAGCGCTCCCCGCCGCGCTTTCCCGACGCGTCGCGGTAGAGATAGGTCCCGCGCGCGAGCTCGGCCCCGCGCTCGTAGCGCCCTTCGTGCTCGCTTAGACGGCCGCCGAGGATCGCGGCGATGTCCTCCTCCATCGTCTTGGCCGCCGGCGTTTCCGTGATGCGCCCGATCTCCCCTTCCTCGCCGCTCTCGACGATGATCGTCGGGACGTTGATGATTCGCCGGCCGGCGATCACGTCCTGCGGGTGCAGGAAGTCGTTGTCGAGCGCGACCAGGCGCACGGAGATGTTGGGATTCGAGGCGGCGTGAACGCTCTTCAAGACGCGCGGCACGAACTCCTTGCTGTCGCCGCACCAGCTGCCGAAGACGACCGTCAGCGCGACCGGCCGCTTCTCCTTCGCGAGCCCGGCGACCGCGGCCGGGACCGGCTGATAGCTCTCCATCGACCGGCCCCACGCCGGCACCGTCGCGAAGAGGGTCCTCTCGTCGACGTCGCCCACGAGACCCTGGTGCCGGGCCACGAGGACCGTCTTGCGCTTCCAGAAGAGGACTGCCGCGGACGAGTCGACATGCTGCAGCGACCCGCCGGGCTTGGCGACCACGTCGGGCGCGAGGTCGGCCGACATCCCGTCGGTCGCGACGTGAAACTCCTTGCGCGGCACGACCGAGAACGTCGACTTCTCGCGGTCGAGCAGAAGCGCCTTCTTCGAATCGGGCAAGAGGAGCGCGAGACGGCGCCCCGAGTCGGCCGACAAGACCTGCACGCCGCGGTCGAGCCGTCCGTTCACGTAGACGTCGCGGGTCGAGTCGCGCCATACGGGTTCGTCGGCGCGAGCCGCGGAAGCGAGGAGGAGACCGGCGAGGAGAACCAGTGCCGACCGCGAGAGCGTTCGCATTCGTCCGACCTCCGCTTTTCCTCTGGGAACACGGCGGTCCTCGCGTCTTATGCCGGGTTTCGCCGGTGCTAGGATTCGCCGCAAGACCGGAACTCATCAAGAAAGGGAGGCTTCCATGAAGGCACTCATCCGGGTTTTTCCCCTGGTTCTCGCAGGTCTTCTCCTCTGCGTCGCGATCGGCGCGGCCCAAGGCGGCGGCAAGGCCGTCGTGTGGCAGGCCGGCGACGTCAAGTGGACGCCGAGTCCCGCCATGAAAGGGCTGTCGATCGCTCCATTGTGGGGCGACCCGAGCAAGGGCGCGTACGGGGCGTTGAAGAAGGTCGCGGCCGGAACCGAATTCGGCTGGCACACGCACAGCTTCGATCAGAAGGTCGTCGCCATCTCGGGCACCTTCGATTTCCAGCTCGAGGGCGACACGGTGAAACAGCTGAGCGCCGGCTCGTACACGATGGTGCCGGCGGGCGTCAAGCACACCGCGAAGTGCCAGATGGGCAGCGACTGCGTGTATTTCGAGGAACAGCCGGGCATGAGCGACTACAAGCCCGCGACGATGGCGGCGAAGCCCGCGGCGAAGAAGACGAAGAAGATGTAGGGCGCTCGGCCCGCCTTCGCGCGGCGCCGAGATGAGTCAGGCGGGCCGGCGTCCTTCCAGGCGGGACATGACCCGCATCAGGTCCTCGTGCGCGCCGACCAGGAAGAGCGTGTCTCCCGACTGCAGCGGCTCGTCGGTCGGCGCCGGGGAGTGCGGCGCGCCGCGGCGGATCATCGCCGGCACCGCGACGCGATCGTCCGCGACGCCGAGCTCGGCGAGTGTGCGCCCGGCCGCTGGAGTCTCCGGCAGCACGAAGAAGGTCAGCGCCGTACCCGCCTCGAGCGCCGCGGAGAGCCGCCGCCCCTCGGCGGCCCGCACGGCCGGGTCGCGAAGAAGCCGGTAGGCCTCGTCGCGCAGCACGCGAATCTGCGCCGCGACAACGTTGCCGGGGACGGCGAGCAGCCGCATCAGCCGCGACACGATCTCGACCGACGTTTCGAACTCTTCCGGGATCACCTCGTCTGCGCCGAGCTCCTTGAGCGGCTCGACCTGCGACACGTACCGCGTCCGGACGATGATGTGGACGTTCGCGTTCTCGCGCCGGCAGAGCCGGACGATTCGGCGCGTGCCGTCCGGGTCGGAGATGGCGATCACGACGGCGAGCGCGCGCGCGAGCCCGGCCGCCTCGAGCCCCTCCGGAGACGCCGCATCCGCGACGACGACGCGGCTGCCGTTCTCGCGCGCGACCTGCGCGCGCGAGGGATCCTCTTCCATCACGACGTGCGGGATTCCGGTCTCGGTGAGCACGTGGGCGACGTTCAACCCGTTCAGGCCGTACCCGATGATCACGATGTGGCCGGAGAGCGGGCGCTCCCGCTCGTCGGCGGGCTCCGGCCGGCTCCGCAGCCGCTCCGCGAGCTTCAACCCCGCGGTCACGAAGAGCGGCGCCGTTCCGAGCGTCAGCACCGCGACGGAAACGAAGAGTTGCTCGTCCTCCGGCCCGAGGACCCCGAGGCGCTTGCCCTCCAGCGCGAGCAGGAACGAGAACTCCCCGATCGGCGCGATCGCGAAGGCGGCACGCAGCGACGTGCGCGGCAGCGCGGAGGCGGCGCGAAACGCGGGATACGCGGCGACGATTTTGATGAGGACGGCGGCGAAGGCGGTCGCCAGCACGAGCGGCAGCGCGGAGAAGAGGAAGTTGGGGTCGAGGAGCATTCCGATCGACGCGAAGAAGAGCGCGGAAAGGAAGTCGCGAAACGGACGGAGGGTCCCGCCGATCTCGTGGATGAACTCCGTGTCGCCGACGACGACTCCCGCCGCGAACGCGCCGAGCGCCGCCGAGATCCCGAGGCGCCCCGCCGCGGCAATCGTGGCGACGATCAGGACGATCACGCCGGCCGTGAACACCTCCCGGCTGCCGAGGGCGGCGATGCGGCGGAACAGCCGCGGCACGATCACGCGCGCGACCAGGATGAGCGCGAAGACGCCGACGACCGCGATCGCGACGCGCGTCAGCACGCGCGGCAGCGGCGGCGCATTTCCTCCCGAGGCGAAAGCGGGGACGAGCAGCATGAGCGGAATCACCGCGAGGTCCTGGAAGAGCGAGACCCCGAGGAACCTCCGCGCGAACGGCGCTCCCATTTCGTCGCGGGTGGCCAGGATCGGGAGCACGACCGCCGTCGATCCGAGCGCGACCAGGATCCCGTAGAAGGCGGTGCGGCGCGGGTCGGACCCGAACGGCATCCCGACGAGAACGACGAGGAGCACCGTCAGCCCCATCTGCAGCGAGCCGGAGACGAGCGTCGTCTTCCCGAGCGTGCGGAGCTTGTCGAACGGCAGGTGCAGGCCGATGAAGAAGAGAATGAGAGCGACGCCGAGCTCGGCGATGACCTCGACCTGCCGGGTGTCGCGGATCCAGCCGAGAGCGTGCGGTCCGATGACGATGCCGGTCACGAGGTAGGCGATGACCTCGGGCACGCGGAAGCGCTTGCCGAGAAAGAGCAGCGGAAACGCCGCCGCGAGGATGATGGCGACGTCGAAGAGAAGCGGCATGGGGGTCAGGTCTCCACTTGCCACATAGAGGGTCAGGTCTCCACTTGCCACTTTCGGCGGTTGAAGGTAGTCAGCGGAGACCGGGCGCCGGAAACCAGGAACACACCGACGAGAACGATCAGGCCGCCGGCGACCGTGGTCGCGTGCACGGGCTCCCCGAGGAGGACGACGGCGGCCGCGAGCGTGACGAGCGGCTCGAGATACAGGAACGCCGCGACGCGCGAGGTCTCTAACTTCTCGAGCGCGGCGTACCAGAAGAGGTAGCCCAGGCCGGAGCAGCCGATCCCGAGAAAGGCGATTGCCGCCCAGCTCGCACCAGAGAGCCGCGCATATTCGGTCCAACCGGCGCGGAGGACGAAGAGCGGCGCGAGCATGGCCCATCCGGCCAGCATCGCGAACGCCGTCGCGCGGGCGCTTCCGAGACGCATGAGAGTCCGCCGGCCGACGACGCTGTAGATCGCCCAGTTAACCGTGCTCGCCAGGATCAAGAGGTCACCGCCTGTCGTCGGAAGCGCGAGCAGCCCGCCGGAGAAATTCCCGCGGGTGACGACAAGCGCGGCTCCGGCGAAACCCAGCAGGAGACCGGCGACTTTCGCGGATCCGAGCCTCTCGCGGAGAACCACCGCCGAAAGAAGAGCCGACCAGATCGGGATCAAGCCGATCAACCAGCCGGTGTGGACTGCAGTCGTGAGCGTCAAGCCGTGGGCCTGGAGCATCTGATGCAGAAAGATTCCGAGAAACCCCATCACCGCGAGGGCGGGCCAGGACTCCTTCGGAGGAAGTTCCAGCCGACGTCGGACCGCGAGCAACGTCAGCAGGAACGCTGTCCCCAGCGCGAAGCGCGTGAACACGAGGGGGATCGGAGAAATCTCGGAGAGCGCGGCGCGCGTGGCGACGAAGGAAATCCCCCACAGGATGACCGCAGCGAGGGCAGCCAGTCGTGGCGGCATCGCTCTCCAATGTGGCAAGTGGAGACCTGACCCCCAATGTGGCAAGTGGAGACCTGACCCCATTCTAAGATGCAGGGCCGACGTTCGGGAGGCACATGACCGAAACAGCCCCGCCCAAGAAGTCGCTGGTTCGCCGGATTACCCAGATCCTCGCAACGGTCATCACGATCGCCTTCCCGTTCCTGGTCATCACGCTTCTCCCGGTGGGCCGCCTGGTCACGAAGCTCGATGCGCTCCTCGACAGAACGGGACCATTCGGCATGGTCATCTTCGTCGTTCTCTACGTCATCGACGCGGTTCTTCTCGGTCCCGCCTGGCTCTTCGCCCTGGTGGCGGGTTTGGCCTTCGGGCTCGTGCGCGGCGGCCTGCTCGTCTGGGCCTCTGCGACCCTCGGCGCCGCGGCGGCCTTCCTGATCGCGCGATATTTCGCGCGTCATCGAATCGAAAAGCTCGTCCGAAAGAACGAGAAATACGAGGCAGTCGACCGCGCGATCCGGCGGCACGGCTGGAAGGTCGTCTTTCTGTTACGGATCTCGCCGATCCTCCCGTACACGCTCTCCAGCTACATCTACGGGCTCACGGCGGTGGACTTCTGGCACTACATCATCGCGAGCGCCGTGGGGATGGTGCCGATGGTCGCGGTCTACGTCTCGATCGGGGCGGCGGGCCGCGAGGCGGCGCTGGCCGCAGCCGGCCGGGGCCATCACCAATCCACGGTCGAGTGGATCGTCCTCGGTGTCGGTCTCGTCGTGACGATCGTGGCGGCATTCATCATCGCGCGCGCCGCGAAGCGCGAGCTCGTCGCCATGCGGATGGAGCGGGCGGGAACTTCGCCGGCGCCGGAATAGAATGCCCGCGTGTCGCGGCGGATGATTCTGGACGGACAGCCGTCGACAGCTCGATCCGGCGACCGGTTGCCGCCGGCCGTACCTCATGGAGGAGGTCTTCACCGCCGCGGTCGAGTGAATCCGTGAAACCCGGGACTTACGCGGCGTTCGATCGGGTCCAGGTCCCGCTGCGCTCGATCACGACGTTGTGCGACCCCCAGAGCAGTGCGTCGAGCGAGTAGCGGCCCGGGCCGGTCGCGATCAGCCCGATCATGAGCGCGAGATAGACGAGCGGCAGCTCGAAGGTCCCGCCACCCGGATTCACGAACTTGTCTCCCTTCGGCAGGTGCACGAGCGCCAGCGCGAAGATCATGTCGACCGCAATCAAGGCTGCCGCGATCGGCGTCAGGAACCCGACGATCAACGCGATCCCTCCGCCGAACTCGACGACTGCGGCCGCGAGCTGCAGGACGGGGTTAACTTTGTCGCCCATCCAGTGCATCGGGTTCTGGATCTTCGGCAGGCCATGGAGGATGAAGGCGGTGCCGACGACCAGGCGCAGAACGAGCAATCCGAGGCTCTGCCAGGCCGTCCAGGGGAACGAGTAGAGATGGAACATCCGTCACCTCCTTTTCGAACGGCGGGCCTTCGCGGAAAGGACCGTCGAGTCAGGAAACCGCAAGCCCGGTGCCAGCCGGCGGAAATTCGCAACCATTTGGGGCCCGTTTTCGTTAGAGAATCCCGAGGCCGGAGCCGCAGCCCTCATGCGCCCGAGAATGATTCTGACCGTTGCTTTCCTAGCGAGCCTGGCCCTCGTGCCACAGTGCACGACCCGCTCCCGCTCCGCGACCCGATCCGCCGGCCGGGCTACGTCGCCATCGGCTCGGGCGTCCGAAGTCGTTCCCTCGTACCCAGAAATGACGGCTTCGGCGGCGCCGGAGCAGGCCGCGAAACCTGTCGAGGCCGCCGCTGTCATCGCTCGACCGGCCGCTGCATCCGCAGTCCCGCCGGCCTCCGCCGACCCTTTCCGGACGATCGTCCGCCCGATCCTCTCCGCGCGCTGCGGCGCCTGCCATGATCCGGGAGGGAAGATGTATGCCCGTCTGCCGTTCGACGATCCCAAGGTCGTCGCGTCGCATCCCGAAGGAGTGCTGCGCCGGCTGAAGGGGGACGACCTCGCCGCGTTGCAGCGCTGGCTCGCGGGCCTTGCGCCCGCCGCGACGCAGCAGTAGAAACCTCGGGAGCAACACGGGTCGCTTCCCGACCCGTCGAACTTGGAGGAGGGATGTATGCGCCGGACTCGCGTTTTCCTGCTCGCTCTTTCTCTCGCGCTCTCGGCCGTCTCTTTCGCTTTCGGGCAGATGCCGAAGATGAAGGCCGATCTGGACCGCCTCGAACGGATGGGGGCGCGATTCAGCGACGCCTTCAAGCGCGGCGACTTCCAGACGATCGGGACGATGTACGACGAACACGCGATCGCCTTCCCGCCGGACGCCGACATGGTCATGGGTCGGCAGGCGATTCAGGACCTCTGGAAGAGCGCCTCCGACTCTGGGATCAAGTCGCTCGACCTGACGGTGCTCGGGGCAGAGTCGAGCGGAAACTACATGATCGAGACCGGTAAAGCTCTGCTCCACGTCCAGACGGCGGGCAAGCCGGAAACTACGCAGCGCGCGAAATACATCGTCGTGTGGAAGAAGCAGAAGGACGGCTCCTGGAAGATCTATCGCGACATCTGGAACGGAATGGCGGCCGGGGGAGCGGGCGTGCACACGATGCCGGCAAAGGCGATGACCCCGGAAATGGCGATGCCGCCGCCGAAGGCGACCAAGGTAATCCCGCCGAAGGCAATGACTCCCGAGATGGCGATGCCGCCGCCGAAGGCGACGCCGCATCACTGAGGGCGGGAGCTCAGCGCACGCAGGACGTCGTATCGGGATAGGCGGCGGTCGCGTCGAGCTCGGACGACGGCGTGTCGCGGAGGAAGTCCACGCCGCGATATGCCCTCTCGATCGACGCGCGGTTCGCCCGGGAAGAGTAGTCGGCGAATTTCGGGTCGGCGTCGACGTCCGAGACCCGGACCGGCGTCCGGCAGGAAAGGTCGAACGAGGCGAGCGCGACTGTCCGGATCTTCGGGTTGGCGCGCGTTCGGAAATGAACGCGGAGGGCTTTCAGGTCGTACGCGATCGACCACTGCGTCCGGCTCGGGTTCGCGGCGCTCCCGAGAATCCGAAACGCCTCTTCGACGGCGGGGGCTTTCGTCGACGCGCGCTCGGCCGCCCGGAGGAGCGTGGCCGCACGCACGAAGCGTTCGAGGGATCCGGCACCGGCCGGGAGCTCCCGGGCGCCGGAGCGTTCGCGCTCCCGCAGGAACGCGAGCGACGACTCGTACGTGTCGTTCGTGAGCGCGCGGGCCGGCATCGCCGCGCCGGTATGCGCGACCAAGCGGCCCTCGAGGAACTCGACGGACGCGCAGCCTCCCGAATGGTCGCCGACGAGGTAATGGAGCGGAGTCCGGGATGCGATCCGCACGCGCTCCGCGTTTTCGACGACCTCCGCGGCGGTCGAGAAGTTGTCGAGCTGGTACTGGATCCACTCGAGAACGCCGACCGCGGGGCGGGCGTCCGCCTTCGGATACCGGGCGGCGTCGAGCCACATGAGCTCGACGACCAGGCCGGCCTCATTCATCCCGCCGGAGGGAAACTCACGGCCGAACTGGTTGAAGGTCAGGCTGCCGTATCGGGAGACCCAGCGCGCCGCGTGATCGGGCGCGCCGACCTGTGAGAGCTTCGAGACGCCGCGCTTGTTCAGGACGAGCATTCCGGAGCCGATCCCGAAGTCGTAGTTCTTGCCAAAGACGATGTTTCCGTTCCGCTCGAGGCAGAAAGTGGTGCAGGCGCGGGCGTCGGGAGGAAGAAGCGCAACGGCAAGGCCGAGCAGCGCGGCAAGTCGATAGACGCGAGTCAAACGGCAAAGTGGCAACCTGACCCCCAATGTGGCAGGTGGAGACCTGACCCCATTTTCGGCGATCTCGTCCCAGGAAAAATGGATTTGGCCCCCGGATTCTTGGATCGACGACCCGTGACGGGGATAGTCGCGGCGAGCGGGCTCGGGAACACCCGCCGGCGGAGGTAACCCTTCCGCCGGCCCTTCGTACTCTTCTTCATGGCTCCCGGGGCCGGATGGAGGTGGCCGGTGAAGATCCGCGCGCTGATCGCAGACGACGAGCCGCTGGCTCGCGAGTGGGTCCGGGGGGCCGTCGCCCAAGACCCGGACCTCGAGGTCATCGGCGAATGCGGCGACGGGTTCGAAGCGGCCGAGGCGATCCGGCGCCTGAAGCCGGACCTGGTTTTCTTGGACGTGCAGATGCCGGGCCTCGATGGCTTCGGCGTCCTCGAGGCACTCGCGCCCCAGGAGATCCCGGCAATCGTCTTCGTCACGGCGTTCGACCAGTATGCCGTCCGCGCGTTCGAGGCTCAGGCCGTCGACTACCTGATCAAGCCGTTCAGCCGCGAGCGGGTGGAAGAAGCTGTCCGGCGGGTCCGGGAGCTCGTCAAGGGCCGGTCGCTCGAAGACTTCCGCGAGTCCGTCTCGCGGATCGTCGAGAAGATCCGCCGCGATCGCTCGTTCCCGGAGTGGGTGCTCTTGAAGGCCGACGGCAAGAACGTTTTCGTCAAGGTGCGCGACATCGACTGGATCGAGTCGTCGCGCAACAACGTGAGGATCCACGTCGGACCGACCGTGTACCTGTTGCACGAGACGACCTCCGCGATCGCGTCGCGGCTCGACCCGAAAAAGTTCCTGCGAATCCACCGCTCCTCGATCGTCAACATCGAGCGGATCCGCGAGCTGCACCCGTGGTTCAACGGCGACTACGCGGTCATCCTCCGCGACGGCACTCAGCTCACGCTCTCCGCGAGCTATCGCGATCGTCTGAGGGAATTCCGCCGCTTCGGGACCTGAGCCCGGTCGGGCTCCACCGATGAGTCGCTCGCGCCGCGAACGCCTGATCGCCGCGGCGTGGATCGTCGCGGTGTGGTGCTTCGTCGCGGTCCTCCAGGCGACGCAGCGCTACCTGCGCGGCCGGGAGCTCGAGCCGAACCCGTGGGTCTTCTGGAGCGCTCTCGGAGACAACCTCGCTCTCGCGGCGATCTGGGCGGCGGCGACCCCCCTCGTGATGCGGATCGCCCGCCGGTATCCGTTCCCGGGACGCTCGCTCCCGGTCCTCGCGGCGATCCACCTTCCGGCGGCCGCCGCGATTGCCTTCCTTCACACCTTCGTCTCGAACGTCGTCTACAAAGTCGTCGTCGCGCCCAGCGTGCCCTGGGCGGAGCTCCTCGCCAACGGCCTCCACTCCGCGGTCGAAACCGGGCCCACGCGGATCGCGACCTATCTCCAGATCGTCGGCGTGACGTGGGGCCTCGACGACTACCGCGCGTGGCGCGAGGGAGAGATCCGCGCGTCGCACCTCCAGGCGCAGCTCGCGCGCGAGCGGCTGGAGGCCCTGAAGCTGCAGCTCCATCCGGCGTTTCTCTTCCAGACCCTCGCGCTCTTGCGGTCCACGATCCGCCGGGACCCGCGCGCGGCGGCGCGGACCATCGTCGAGCTCGGAGACCTGCTGCGGCTGTCGCTCAAGAACGGCGGACAGAGGCTCGTTCGACTCGCCGAAGAAATCCGGTACGCGGACCTCTACCTGAGGATCGAGAGCACGCGGCTGGAGCGGGACCTCGGAGTTCGCATCCGCGTGCCCCGCGAAGTCATCGACGCCGCCGTACCGAGCCTCGTCCTCCAGCCCCTCGTGGAAGCCGCAGTCGCGGCCCATCCCGAGCCAGCGCGGGTCGAGATCTCGGCGGAGAGGCGCGGCGAGCGGATGACGCTTCGGGTCCGGGCGGACACGGGAAGGCCCGGCCGTTCCGCTCCCCCCTCTGCGAGCGCGGATGCGATCACGCGCGCGCGGCGCCGGCTCGACCTCGAGTACCCGGGCAGGCACCGCCTCGAGTGGAGCAGCCTGACCGGCGAGGCGGTCGTGGAGATCCCGTTCGTCCGGGTCGAGGGCGGAGAGAGCGTTCCTTTGGCTGTCATCCCCGAGAACATTTCCCCCCGGCTTGTCATCCCGAGGACCGAAGGTCCGAGGGATCCCTCGCTGCGCTCGGGATGACAGAAGAAACGCTCGGGATGACAGAAATGAAGGGTTCGCGGTGACAGAAAGGAGACACCTTTCGTGGAAGCAGGCTGCTCTCGTCCTCGGAGCGTGGACCGCAGTGGGTCTCTTCCGCGCCGTCGAGCGCTACACGCTCGACCCGGTGTCGAGCGAGAGGCTGGAGTTCGGTTTTCGCGAGGCGCTCGCGCAGAACCTCCTCTTCTCCTACCTCTGGGCCGCGTTCACTCCCCTCGTGGCGGGGCTCGCACGCCGGTATCCGATCTCCGGCGGACCGCGTCCGCGGATCTTCGGCGTGCATCTCGCGTCGAGCGCGGTCTTCGCGGTCGGACACGGCACCCTCTTCGCCCTCGCCTACCCCGCGCTCATGGGAATGCCCTTCGGCTTTCTGCGGCAGCTGCGCGCGGTGCCGTCGGTGCTGACGATCTTTCTCTTCGCAAACCTCCTGACCTACTGGGGCGTGGTCGGCGTCTGCTGGGCGATCCAGGCCGTGCGGCTCTCGCGCGAGCGCGAGCTTCGCGCGTCGCAGCTGGAGGCTCAGCTCGCCGGGGCTCGGCTCGTGCGACTCCAGACGCAGCTCCATCCGCATTTCCTCTTCAACGCGTTGAACAGCGTCCTGCCGCTCGTCTTTCGCGACGGGGAGGCGGCGGCGCGGACGATCTCACGTCTGGAGGAGCTCCTCCGGCGGAGCCTCGAGGCGGACGCCGCGCAGCTCGTCCCGCTCTCCCGCGAGCTCGAGTTCCTCGAGATGTACGTGGAGATCCAGACGACGCGGTTCCAGGATCGGCTGAAGGTCGCCTTCGACGTTCCGCCCGAGCTCTTTTCGGCGCGCGTACCCAACCTGATCCTGCAGCCGCTCGTGGAGAACGCGATCAAGCACGGCGTCTCGGCGCAACCCGGCTGCGGGAAGGTCGAGATCTCCGCTCGGAGAGAGAAGGGAATGCTCGTACTGCGCGTGCGCGACGACGGGCCAGGGCTCTTGGAACCTCCACGCCCGGGCGGGTCCGGGGTCGGGCTGGCGAACACGCGCGCCCGCCTCGAGCAGCTCTACGGAGACGATCAGCGGCTCGACCTGGAGAACATGGCCGAGGGAGGGCTCGAGGTGACGCTCAACCTCCCCTTCTCGGCGAACGGAATCGCCTCGCGGGAGCTCCATCCGACGCCGCTTCCGGCCGATTGAGAAAAGTTGCCCGGAGCGGCCGGGAGGGACCGGTCGCCCCGGGCGCAGTGCCGCCCTTCGCCGTCAGAACTCGAGCCGGAAGCCCACTTCGTAGCTGCGCGGCCTCTGCCACGCGGTCGCGAAATTGAAACGCGGGTTGGTCGGGTCGTCGACCGTGCCGCCGTCGCCGACATTGCCGTCGCGCTGGATCGCGATCTCGGTGTCGAGGATGTTGAACACCGCGCCGATGAGGCCGATGCGCACCGGACCGATCGGGATGTCCTTCTGGACCTGCGCGTCCCACCGGTAGAAGTGCGGCAGCCGGCGTGATCCGCGGGGCTCCAGGAACTCGACCCCGTAACCGGCGTCCGCCGCCGGCCGCGTCACGCTGTACGCGAGGCCGCTGTCCCAGTACGCGCTCGTCCCGAGGAAGAGGTCCCACGGCAGGCGGACGTAGCCGTCGAGCTTGACGACGTGCCGCGCGTCGTCGGACAGGTAACCGTAGCGGTTGACGAAGTGCTCGGGAAAGATGTCGAAGTCGGTCCCCGTGTTCTGCGTGTACTCGACCGATCCGCGGGACTTGGACACCGTGTACGAGAGGATCCAGCTCATCGAGTTCGTCGGCCGGCTCTCGACTTTGAAGATCAACCCGCGATAGTCCGACTTCAGCACGTCCAGCCCGTGCGGGCGGTTCGTGATCCAGTAGTGCGTGCAGTCGTCGTCGGCGCAGGTGTCCTCGAACATGTCCTTGTTCCGGCGGTAGATCCCGGAGACGTCCAGGCTCGTGTTGCGGAAGATCCTGCGGGACACGCCCGCGGAGACGACCTGGGCGTAAGTCGGTCGGAGCGCCGGATCGAGCGTGTTGCCCGACGGCCCGCCGAAGGAGCCCAGGAAGCGGTACATCTGCCGCGAGTTGCTCCAGAGAAAGGCGGAGAGGACGGATCCCTGCCGCGAGAGGAAGTTGGGAAGCGTCAGGGCGTTGTCTTCGAGAAACTCGCCGGCGTTCGCCTTCAGGATGGTCGAGGAGTCGTTGAACAGGTCCCACGCCACGCCGACCCTCGGCTGGAATCGCGCGAAGGTCTTCACCTTCTCGTCGCCGGGAAGATAGAAGTCGGCCTGGTCGTAACGCACGCCGACCTTCGCCGTGACGTTCGTCCGGGGCCGCCACTCGTCCTGGGCGTAGAGAGCCATTCCCCGGCCCTTGAATGTCTGCTCGGGGACGTCGGTGTAAACGAGATAGAGGAAGTTCGCGCCGTCCGCCGGCTCGTTGACCGCGCCGCAGGTGGCGCCTGCCGGCTGGCCGAACTGCGGCGAGCAGAAGCTCGGGTCGAGCGGCGTCCCGGTCACGTTGTTGACGCTCGAGAACTTCGTCCACTCGAGGTCGGTCCCGACCTTGAAGACGTGGCTGCCGAGAAAGTCGGCGAAATAGCTCGTCGAGCCGAGGACCTGGAACCGGGGTCTCTTGGACGTCTGGATGTTCGTGTAGTTGACGGTCGAGACGCCCGTCACCTGGTCGACCGTCCCGGTCGTGTCGAGGTCGCCGCTCGCCGGCCGCGCATCGAGCTTGTTCTCGAGGTAACCGACCTGGAAGTTCGCGAGCCACTTCGGATTCAGGACGGCGTCATAAGACCCGTTGTAGATCCGCAGGTCCTGGGACTGGTTGTATCCCGCCTCCGGACTGAAGAACGAGCTGTCCTCGGCGTGAGTGATGTCCGCCGTCTCGCTGTTGAACTTCAACGCCAGCGTGTGGCTGGGAGCGGGCGTCGCGGTGATCTTCCCGAAGATCGTCCATCCCTTGAAGTCGCGGCGGCCCGGCTGGAACCCGAAGAGGTCCGGCCGCTGGACCTGGAAGTCCGGCCGTTCGACCGATCCGAAGAACCAGACCTTGTCGCGCACGATCGGACCGCCGAGAGTCGCATCGGGAGAGAAGTTCTGGAAGTCCTGGGTGTTCTTGTCGTAGCGGAGGACGTCGGTGCCCGGCGGATAGTCGCGCTTCTTGCTGCCCTGCTCGGTCAGCTTCTCCGAGCGGTAGCGGGCGTCGAGGTTGCCGTGGAAATCGTTTCCTCCCGACTTCGTGATCACGTTGATGATCCCGCCGATCGCCTTTCCGTACTCGGCTTCGAAGCCGCTCGTCTGGATCGCGATCTCCTGGATCGAGTCGAACGTGAAGTTGGAGGTAAAGGTGTGCGTGACCGGATCGGTCGTGTTCAGGCCGTCGATCAGGAAGGAATTCTGACCGAGGTTCGACCCGAAGACGGACGGGTTCCCGCCGGCGCCCGTCTGGTTCGCGACCCCGGGCGCCTCGAGAACGACGTTCTGGTAGGAGCGGTTCGCGAGACCGACGGTGGCGTACTTCAGGTGGTCTTCCTTCAGGTTCAGCTGGGTGTTCGTGCGCGTCGGGTCGATGACGACCCGCTCGCCGCTCACCTCGACGGACTCGGCGACGCGCGCGAGCGCGAGAGTGACGTTGACCTTCGTGGTCTGGTCGAGCGAGACGACGATGTCGGTTCGCACGACCTTCTCGAAAGAAGAGAGGTCGTATTCCGCGCGGTAGGTGCCGGGCGGAAGCAGCGGGAAGTTGTACTCGCCCGCCGCAGTCGTGGTCGCCGTGCGCGTTCCCTGGAGGGCCGGACTCGAGATCGTGACGGTGACGCCGGGCAACGCGCTTCCGTCCGCGTCCGTCACGATTCCGAAGAGGGTCCCGGTGGTCGTCGCGGCGAAGGCGCCGGTCGCCGCGAGGAGCGCGACGACCGCGAGCACCGCGAACCTCGTCGATCGATATCTCATGTCTCTTCCTTTCTTTCCTGTCCCGTCTTCGTGAGTCACATCCCGTCGCTCGCGGAAGAGCAACGCGGTTGCCACGGGGCGTGCCGAACGTGGCGCGACGAGCTGCGTCGTGGAGTGGACGAATGCGCGGCCGGGACGGACGAGTCGCGGCACGGCGGAGCCGGCGCGCGCACACCGTCCAGATCTCCGGATGCTTCCCCAAATCCTTGGACGTCGTCTGCGTCGCGCGGCCTCGTTGCGGCGCTCGAGAGCGGACACGCGCGCCGGGAACCGGAGGACCAAAGCGTCGCCGGACGGGACGGCAGGAAACGGACGGTTCGGACGTCCCGAAGGCATCCGGTTTACCGGATTCCCGGCAGGTTTTTGATCTTCCGGCGCCGCGGGGAGCCGGGCGATCCGGCCGCGGCGGAAGTTTTTTTTCGGGATCCGGTGCGCCGGTTTCTCTCACTCGGGGCAGCTGGTCCTTCGAAAACGGGCGCTCGTCCCGAAATCGCGGTCGAGTGGCTTTCGAGCGGCACCGCGCTTGCTGTCCCGCGGGGTCGGAGGCCGATCCCCAAAAATCTTTTTTTCGTCCGGTTCGTTTAGAACCGTAGGAGATCTCGAGACCTTGTCACGTCTCGCGGCGAAGAGATGCACGGCGCTGGCGCTCGCCTTCGCGTGCTCCGGCATCGCCGCGGGGGACGTCGCGTCCGTCTTCGAAGAGGGATCGGCGACCCCGACCCGCCGGCACGCGATCGAACGGTCCCGCAAGCTTCTCGCGGACGTCCTCGAGCTGTACCCGGGCACGACGGTCGCCGTCGCACGCGACGACCGGATCGTGTGGTCGGCGGGATTCGGCTATGCGGACGTGAGCCGTCAGATCCCCGTGAGCTCGACGACGCAGTTCCGGATCGACCGGGTCTCCGAAGCGCTGACCGCGACGGCGCTCGTCCGGCTGTCGGAGGAAGGCCGCGTCGATCTCGACGCTCCGGTGCAGAAGTACGCTCCGGGATTTCCGGACAAGAGCTATCCGATCACCGTCCGCCAGCTCGCCGCGCATCTGGGCGGCGTGCCGTCGCTGCCCGCGGAGCGACTGCGGGCGGCGCATTGCTCGCGTCCGGAAGACGCCGTCCGCGTTTTTGCCGGCCTTCCCTTGACTCGGCTACCGGGGACGCGTTTTCTCTACTCCGCGCCGGGATACGTTCTCCTCTCGGCGGTCGTCGCCGGCGCGTGCGGAGGCGACTTCGTCTCCTGCCTGCAGGAAAGGGTCTTCCGGCCCGCGGCGATGACCTCGACGTTCTTGGACGATGGTCGCACGCCCGCTCCGCGCATGGCGGTGCCGTACGTCCGCGGCTGGCTCTCCATGCTTTCGGAAGCCCCGCGGATCGACGACACCTGCCGCTCCGGGGCGGGGGGATTCGTGTCGACGGCGGAAGACCTCGCGCGCTTCGGACTCGCGCTCCTCCGGGGCGAGCTCGTGCGGCGCGAATCGCTGCCGGTTCTCTTCTCGCCGCAGAAGACTGCGACCGGCGAGAGCACCGGACACGGTCTCGGATGGCAGATCGGCGTGGACGCCGCCGGACGCCGCCGGTTCGTCGAGAGCGGGCGGACTCCGGGCGGACGCTCGGTCCTCGTGCTCGTCCCGGAGTCGAAGCTCGCGGTCGCGCTGCTCGCCAACGTCGACGGAGAGCATCTGGACGATCACGCGCTGAAGATCGCGGCGCTCTTCGCCGAATCGGAGTGACACGCGGAGCGCTTCGCCCTTTCGCGTGTCATCCCGAGCGCAGCGAGGGATTCCCCGTCGCTTCGCTCCTCGGAGCGGCAAAGCCGCGTGTGACCTCGATCACGCGGCAAACCTCCATCTCTTCAGAGAGTTGCGGGCTGGCACACATATCGCACTTCCATCCCGGCGGCTGCGCCGAAAACGCAGCGAGAAAGGGGAAGGAGGTTCGCGATGAGTTTCAGCGGGAGGAAGTGGAAAGGAGCGTTCACGGCCGGAGTCCTCGGATCGGTCCTTTTCGCGGGCGTCGCGTCCGGCACCGAAGCCAGAATGCAGACGCTGCGGCCGATCGCGACTCGTTCCGCCGCGGTCCCCCACGGCCGCGTGGTGATATTCAAGCCGGAGCACACCGACTCCTGGCTCTGCACGTACGTGAGCCCGTTCTTCTGCGACTACGTTCCGACGGTGACTTCGTCCCCGCAGCCGAGCGCGGTGACCGTGCAGCGCGGCCGGCGCTAGAGAGAGTTCCAACGATCCAGACCCCCGCGCGTCGGGGTTCTCGGTCGATCAAAAAGCCCCTCGAACGAGGGGCTTTTTGATTAGGGTCAGGTCTCCACTTGCCACATTGAGGGTCAGGTCTCCACTTGCCACATGGCGCCCGCAGAGTGTCAGATGGAGACCTGACCCCGAACGTCGACTCCGACGGATTGGCTGCTGCGCTCGCGAAAGCGATCCGCGGCGAGGTCCGCTTCGACGCCGGAAGCCGCGCGCTCTACGCGACCGACTCTTCGAACTACCGGCAGGTGCCGATCGGAGTGGTCGTGCCGCGCGATCGCGACGACGTTCTGGAGACGCTCGCCCTCTGCCGCCGCTTCGGCGCTCCCATCCTCGGCCGCGGCGCGGGAACGAGCCTCGCGGGCCAGTGCTGCAACGTCGCGGTCGTTCTCGACACGTCGAAATACTTCCATCGAATTCTCGAGGTGGATGCCGCGGCGAAGACGGCCCGCGTCGAGCCTGGCGCGGTCTTGGACGACCTGCGTGACGCGGCCGAGCGGCACGGTCTGACGTTCGGACCCGATCCCGCGACGCACGCCTGCTGCACGCTCGGCGGCATGATCGGAAACAACTCCTGCGGCGTCCACTCGGTCATGGCCGGCAAGACGGACGACAACGTGGAGGAGCTCGAGGTCGTCGCGGGCGATGGGACGCTCCTGACCGTCGGGCGCACCTCCGAGGCCGACCTCGAGCGAATCGTCTCGGAAGGCGGCCGGCGCTCCGAAATCTACGCGAAGCTCCGCGACCTCCGGGACCGGTTCGAGCCGCTGATCCGGTCGCGCTATCCCGACATCCCGCGCCGGGTCTCGGGCTACAACCTTCCTCACCTGCTGCCGGAGAACGGCTTCGACGTCGCGCGCGCGCTCGTCGGCTCGGAGGGGACGTGCGTCTTCGTCCTCGAGGCGAAGCTCCGACTCGTCTGGAGCCCGCCGGCGCGGGTCCTGGTCGTCCTCGGCTATTCCGACGTCTTTGCCGCGGCGGACGCCGTTCCGGAGATCCTGGAGCACCGTCCCATCGGGCTCGAAGGCTTCGACGACGGCCTCATGTCCGACATGGAGAGGACCGGGCTCTTTCCCGAGAACCGGCGCCTCCTGCCGGAGGGACGCGGCTGGCTGCTCGTCGAGATGGGCGCGGCGGAACTCCCCGAAGCGCTCGCGGCCGCGAAACGGCTCGTGGAGTCGGTCGCGTCCGGCGGCGCCGTCTCCGCCCGGGTCTTCGACCGCCGCGAGGAAGCGGCGCGCGTCTGGCAGGTCCGCCAGGCCGCGCTCGGAGCGACCGCGCACGTCCCCGGCTCACCGCTCACCTGGGAGGGATGGGAGGACGCCGCCGTCTCCCCGCAGAAGCTCGGCGCGTACCTGCGCGACCTGCGGGCGCTCCTCGACCGGTTCGGCTACCGGGGAGACCTGTACGGCCACTTCGGCCAGGGCTGCGTGCACACGCGGACCGACTTCGACCTCGCGACCCGCGAGGGGATCGCGAAGTTCCGCGCGTTCCTCTTCGAGGCGGCGGACCTCGTCGTCGGGCACGGCGGCTCGCTCTCCGGAGAGCACGGCGACGGACAATCGCGCGCCGAGCTTCTCCCCAGGATGTTCGGGCCCGAGCTCGTGGGAGCGTTCCGCGAGTTCAAGGCGATCTGGGACCCGCAGGGACTGATGAACCCGGGCAAGATCGTCGACGCCTACCGCGCGGACGAGAACCTGCGGGTCGATCGGGGGCCGCTCCGGAACGCGTTACCCAACCCGGCATTCGCGTATGCGAATGATGCCGGCGACTTTTCGCGCGCGCTCCAGCGGTGCGTCGGGGTCGGCGAGTGCCGGCGGGCGAAGGGCGGCACGATGTGCCCGAGCTACATGGTCACGCGCGAAGAGAAGCACTCGACGCGCGGCCGGGCGAAGCTCTTGGACGAGATGCTGCGCGGCGAAGTCCTGACCGGCGGCTGGCGTGAAGAATCGGTCCGCCAGGCCCTCGACCTGTGCCTCGCGTGCAAGGGGTGCAAGTCGGACTGCCCCGTCGGAGTGGACGTCGCGGCGTGGAAGGCCGAGTTCCTGTCCCGCTACTACCGCGGCCGCGTGCGCCCCGCCGCCGCGTATGCGATGGGCCTCGTCGACTTGTGGGCGCGGCTTGCGTCGGGGGTGCCGGCGCTCGCGAACTTCGTGACGCAGACGCCAGGCCTGGCGGCGCTCGCGAAGACGCTCGGCGGGATCGCGCCCGGGCGACGTCTCCCTCCGTTCGCGGGCGAGACGTTCCGCTCGTGGTTCGCGCGTCGGCGGGCGAGCCCGAACGGGGGGAAACGCGTCCTCCTCTTTCCCGACACCTTCACGAACCATTTCTCGACCGGGATCGCGCGCGACGCGGTCGAACTCCTCGAGGAAGCCGGCTTCGCGGTCACCATACCCGGCGCGCCGCTCTGCTGCGGAAGACCGCTCTACGACTTCGGGATGCTCGGCCGCGCCCGGCGGCTTCTCGGAAAGGTCTTAGACGTCCTCTCCCCGGCGGTCGATGCGGGCACGCCGGTCGTGGTCCTGGAGCCGAGCTGCGCGTCGGTCTTTCGCGACGAGCTCCCCGAGCTCTTCCCGAAAGACGAAAGGGCGGCGCGGCTTTCGAGGAGCACGCTCCTTCTCGCGGAGCTCTTCGAGAAGGAAGCGCGGCAGTGGCGTCCCCGAGCGCTCGGCCGCCGCGCGCTCGTCGCCTTCCACTGCCACCAGCGCGCGATCTTCGGGATCGAGGCCGACCGCCGGCTCCTCCTCCGGGCGGGGCTCGAGGTGGAGATCCCCGACTCCGGCTGCTGCGGAATGGCGGGCTCCTTCGGGTTCGAGAGATCTCACTTCGACGTCTCGCTCGCGATCGGCGAGCGGGTTCTGCTCCCCGCGGTGCGGGCCGCAGCGCCGGAAACGCTCCTGATCGCGGACGGCTTCAGCTGTCGGGAGCAGATCGCGCAGGTCACGGGGCGAAGCCCGCTCCATTCCGCCCAAGTGCTCCGGATCGCCGCAGGCGGCACCGGCGGGTGACATACTCCCGGCCGGACCGGAGATTCATCAGACTCGATGGCCCAGATCTTTCACCGCAGCACGAACTTTCTGTCCCGAGTCTCGATCTTCGGGGCGATTTTCTTCCTTGCGATCCTCCTGTGGCTCTTCTACGACCTCGAAGCGTCCCCCTACACGACCCAGCAGACGATCGCCCGCGAGCAGCCGGTTCAGTTCTCGCACGCGCACCACGTCGGCGCGATCGGCATCGACTGCCGCTACTGCCACACGTCGGTCGAGAAAGCGGCGTTCGCCGGGATCCCCCCGACCAAGACGTGCATGAACTGCCACTCGCAGATCTGGGCGCAGAGCCCCTACCTGGAGCCGGTCCGCGAGAGCTTCCGCACGGACAAGTCGCTCGAGTGGACCCGCGTCCACGACCTGCCTGACTTCGTCTACTTCGACCACTCGATCCACGTGAACAAAGGCGTGGGCTGCGAGACCTGCCACGGACGCGTCGACCAGATGCCGCTCATGTACCAGGCGTCTTCGCTCCAGATGAAGTGGTGCCTCGACTGCCACCGGCACCCGGAGAAGTACCTCCGCCCGAAGGAGGAGGTCTTCACGATGGGCTGGCGCCCGCCGATCGAGCAGGCGGTCCTGGGAGAGCGCTTGAAGCGCGAGTACCACATCCGCGACGAAATCGTGTTGACGAGCTGCTCGACGTGTCACAGATGAAGAAGTCCTCGGTCGGGCTGCCGGTTCATCCTTCGTCCACGACGAAGATCGGGCACGCCGCGGGGCTTCCGGAGGGGCTCGACCGGCGGGAGCTCTTCAAATTCATGGGCGCGTCGCTCGCGCTTGCCGGCGTCACCGCCTGCACGCGGCAGCCGACGGAGAAGATCGTCCCGTACGTGCGACAACCGGAGGAGATCGTGCCGGGCAAGCCCCTCTTCTTCGCGACCGCGATGACGATGGGCGGGCTCGCGACGGGACTCCTCGTCGAGAGCCAGATGGGCCGGCCCACGAAGGTCGAGGGGAACCCGCTCCATCCCGCGAGCCTCGGCGCGACCGACGCCTTCGCGCAGGCGAGCGTGCTCTCTCTCTATGACCCGGACCGGTCGCAGACCCTTCTCGATTTAGGAGAGATCCGGCCGTGGTCCGCGTTCCTGGGCGAGATGCGGCTCGTCCTGGAAGAGGAGCGTTCCCGCCGCGGAGCCGGCTTGCGGATCCTGACCGAGACCGTCTCGTCGCCCACGCTCGCGCGGCAGCTCACCGAGCTCCTGGCGGCGCTTCCCGAAGCGCGCTGGCACCAGTGGGAGGCGGCCGCGCCCGACAACGCGCGGGCGGGCGCGGTGCTCGCGATCGGCTCGCCCGTCAACGTGATCCCGCACGTCGACGCGGCCGACGTCATCCTCTCGCTCGACGCCGACTTCCTCACCTGTGGCCCCGCGCACGTGCGCCTCGCCCGCGACTTCGCGGCGAGGCGGCACGCTGGCTCTTCCGGCGCGGAGATGAACCGCCTCTACGTCGTCGAGAGCACGATGACCGCGACCGGGGCGAAGGCGGACCATCGGCGCCCCCTCAAAGCGTCCGAAATCGAACCGTTCGCTCGCTCGGTGGCGGCGGCGGTCGGGCTCGGCGCCCCGTCCGGAAGCGCCGAAGCCGGCGGTCCCTTCGCCGCGGATCGTTTCGCGCGCGCCGTGGCCGCCGACCTCCAACGCCATCGAGGACGAGGGCTCGTCCTCGCCGGCGACCACCAGACGCCCGCCGTCCACGCGCTCGCGCACGCCTTGAACGGGATGCTCGGGAACACCGGATGGACGGTCGTCTACACCGAGCCGATCGAAGCGAGACCGGAGATCGAGCTCGAGTCGCTTCGCGCGCTCGTCGCCGACCTCGGCGCCGGAAAGGTGCGCACTCTCCTGATCCTCGGGGGAAACCCGGTTTTCAACGCGCCCGCCGATCTCGGGTTCCGGGCGGCTCTCGGCAAAGTCGCGCGGCGGGTTCATCTCTCTCTCGAGAACGACGAGACCTCGGAGGAGTGTCAGTGGCACGTCCCCGAGGCGCATTTCCTCGAGGCGTGGAGCGACGCTCGCGCGTTCGACGGCACCGCGTCGATCGTGCAGCCGCTCATCGCGCCGCTGTACGGCGGCAAGTCCGCGCACGAAGTCCTTGCGGCTCTCTCCGACCAGCCGGAGCAGTCGGGTTACGAGCTCGTCCGCGCGACGTGGAAAACCCGGATGGCAGGGGAATTCGAGACGGCGTGGCGCCGGGCGCTGCACGACGGCGTGATTCCGGGGACGGCGCTGCCCGTTCGAGCGATGGCGACGGCCTCATTACCGATAGAGACGCGCTTAGCCACGGTGGAAGCCCCGGTTTCGAAAACTCTGTCCGCTGGTCGCGAAACTGGCGCTGCTGCGGTCGCGCGACCGGCGGCTGAGAGAGTTCAAACCGGAGCTGAGACCCTCGAAATAACCTTCCGTCCCGACCCCACAATCCACGACGGCCGCTTCGCGAACAACGGGTGGCTGCAGGAGCTCCCGAAGCCGATCACGAAAGTCACGTGGGACAACGTCGCCGCGATCTCACCGGCGACCGCGCAGCGCCTCGGCATCCGCAACGAGGACGTCCTCGAGCTCTCGTTCTCGGGGCGCCGCGTCCGCGCTCCGGCCTGGGTCGTGCCCGGACATCCCGACGACTCGGTCGGCGTGACGCTCGGGTACGGCCGAACGAAGGCGGGCCACTTCGGCTCCCGGGCCGGCTTCGACGCCTATTCGATCCGTCCGGCCGCCGCGCTCTGGCAGGGCGCGGGCGTGGAAGTCCGGAAGACCGGGGAAAAGTACCCGATTGCGGTGACCCAGTCGCACCACGCGATGGAAGGAAGGAATCTCGCGCGCACGGCGGCAGTCGAGGAAATCCGGCGCGAGCCCGAGGCGATCGCGAAGATGGGAGAGGAGCCGCCGCCCGGTCTCTCTCTTTATCCGCCGCACCCGGCGCACGGTTACGCCTGGGGGATGGCGATCGACCTCTCGAGCTGCGTGGGCTGCAACGCGTGCGTCGTCGCCTGCACCGCCGAGAACAACGTCCCGATCGTCGGCAAGGACCAGGTCGTCCGCGGCCGCGAAATGCAATGGCTCCGGATCGACCACTACGCCGACGGCGATGCCGCCAACCCCCGGCATATCTTCCAGCCCGTCGCGTGCGTCCACTGCGAGAACGCGCCGTGCGAGCTCGTCTGCCCGACCGCGGCGACCGTGCACAGCGCGGAAGGGCTGAACGACATGATCTACAACCGCTGCGTCGGGACGAGGTACTGCTCGAACAACTGCCCGTACAAGGTGCGGCGCTTCAACTTCTACCACTACTCGACGCAGTTCCGCGCGCCGAGCATGCGGATGCTCGCCAACCCCGACGTCACGGTGCGTTGGCGCGGAGTGATGGAGAAGTGCACGTACTGCGTGCAGCGCATCAGCGAGGGGAAGATCCGCTCGGAGCTCGAAAACCGAACCGTGCGCGACGGGGACATCGTCACCGCCTGCCAGCAGGCGTGTCCCGCGGGAGCGATCGTCTTCGGCGACATCGCCGACCGCGAGAGCCGCGTGTCGAAGATGCGCCGGTCGAACCTCTCCTACGGGCTGCTCGCGGAGCTCGGCACGCGGCCGCGGACCGAGTACCTCGCGGCGTTGACCAATCCCAACCCGGAGCTCGGCGAGGCGCGGCCCGCATGAGCCAGGTGCACGACCATGGGCGGGGCGGCCCGCCGGTCATCGGGCCGGGGCACACGTACGCCTCCGTCACCGACAAGATCAGCTCGATCGTTCTCGCCCGCCGGACGCCGCTCTTCTGGCTGCTCGGGTTCTTCGTCTCGTTTCTCCTGACGATGGTGCTGCTCGGGGCGGTCGGCTACCTCTTCGCGAAAGGAGTCGGGATCTGGGGGGTCAATCAGCCGATCGGCTGGGGCTTCGCGATCATCAACTTCGTCTGGTGGATCGGGATCGGGCACGCGGGGACGCTCATCTCTGCGATCCTCCTTCTGCTCCGCCAGGAGTGGCGCACCTCGATCAACCGGTTCGCGGAGGCGATGACGCTCTTCGCCGTCGCCTGCGCCGCCCTGTTCCCGGTTTTGCACCTGGGCCGGCCGTGGCTCGCCTACTGGCTGCTCCCTTACCCGAACACGATGGCGCTCTGGCCGCAATGGCGAAGCCCGCTCGTCTGGGACGTCTTCGCCGTCTCGACGTACGCGAGCGTCTCGCTCCTCTTCTGGTTCGTCGGCCTCATCCCGGACCTCGCGACTCTGCGCGACCGCGCGAAGCGGAAGGGCTTCCAGATTTTCTACGGGATGCTCGCGATGGGCTGGCGCGGCTCCGCGCTCCACTGGTACCGCTACGAGACGGCCTACCTCCTCCTCGCCGGTCTCGCGACGCCGCTCGTCATCTCGGTGCACACGGTCGTGTCGTTCGATTTCACGGTCGGGATCATTCCCGGATGGCACTCGACGATCTTTCCCCCCTACTTCGTCGCCGGGGCGATCTACGCCGGTTTCGCGATGGTCCTGCTCCTCGCGATCCCGCTGCGAAAGGTCTACGGGCTCGAAGACTTCATCACGATGCGGCACCTCCAGAACATGGCGAAGATCCTCCTCGCGACCGGCTTGATCGTCGGGTACGGATACGTCATCGAAGCGTTCATGGCGTGGTACAGCGCGAACCCGTACGAGGGCTACATGATCGGGAACCGGATGCGCGGCCCGTACGCCCCGATCTACTGGTCGCTGATGCTCTGCAACATCGTGACGCCGCAGCTCCTCTGGTTGAAGCGCGTGCGGTCGAGCCCGCCGGCTCTCTTCGGGATCGCGCTCGTGGTTTCGATCGGCATGTGGCTCGAGCGGTTCGTCATCGTCGTGACGAGCCTGCACCGCGACTTCCTCCCCTCGTCGTGGGGGATGTATTACCCGACGATCTGGGACTGGGCGACGTTCGCCGGGACGATCGGCCTCTTCCTCGCGCTCCTCTTCCTGTTCATCCGGTTCCTGCCGATGATCTCGATCTTCGAGATGCGCACGCTCGTGCCGGAAGCCGGGCCGCTCGCCATGCAGCCCATTCCCGAGCATTCCGTCGCAGGGGAGGAAGGTTGAGCTCGAACCCGATCCACCTCCCGCGCATCTATGGTCTCCTGGCGGAGTTCGAGAGACCGGAGGAGCTCGTCGAAGCCGCGCGGAGCGCGCGCGGGGCGGGATACCGCAAGATGGACGCCTACACTCCTTTCCCGATCCACGGGCTCTCGGACGCCCTGGGATTCCGCGGGACGAAGCTGCCGCTCGTCGTCCTGGCCGGCGGTTTGATCGGCTGCGCGACCGCGCTCGGGATGCAGTGGTTCTCCGCCACGATTCACTATCCGTTGAACGTCGGGGGACGCCCGCTCGCCAGCTGGCCGTCCTTCGTCCCGATCACGTTCGAATTGACCGTTCTCTTCGCCGCGGTGTCCGCCGTCCTCGGGATGCTCGGAATGAACGGGCTGCCGATGCCGTACCACCCCGTCTTCAACGCGCCGCGCTTCGCGTTCGCGTCGAGGGATCGCTTCTTCCTCTGCATCGAGGCGGGAGATCCGATGTACGACGAGGGAAAGATTCGGGCGTTTTTCGCCGATCTCGGGGCGAAGGAGATCGTGGCGGTCGAGGAATGACGGTCCTCGTTCCGCGCTCCCCGGTCCTCGGTCACTCCCGCGCGACCCGGGTCCTCGGTCTCGGCTCTTTGCTCTTCGTCCTGGCGGCTTGCCGGCAGGAAATGTACGACCAACCCAAATACAAACCGCTCGAGAAGAGCGATTTCTTCGCGGACCAGCGCGCGTCCCGGCCGCTCGTCGAGGGAACGGTCGCTCGCGGGACCCTCGCCGCGGCGCCGATGCCCGCGGCCGGAGCTCCGAGCGCGGAGGCGCTCTCGACGACCTTGCCGGTGCCGCTCACGCGCGAGCTCCTTCTGCGCGGGCGCGAGCGCTACGAGATCTTCTGTACTCCCTGCCACGACCGGACCGGCGCGGGCGAAGGGATGGTCGTCCGCCGGGGTTACCGTCCTCCGCCGTCGCTGCACATCGACCGGCTCCGGGACGCGCCGATCGGGAGCTTCTACGACGTGATGACGCGCGGGCTCGGCGCGATGCCCGATTACGCTCAGCAGATCCCGCCGTCGGACCGCTGGGCGATCGCGGCCTACGTCCGGGCCCTTCAGCTTTCCGAGCGGGCGACGATCCAGGACGTCCCCGAGCCGGAGCGCGGGCGTCTCGAGGGAGCTCCCCGATGAACGGACGGACCGGAATCGCCCTGCCTCACGCTCTCGATCGCTTTCAGCGGCCGGCGCTCTTCGTCGGGGTCGCGGCGCTCGCGGCGTGCGCCGTGGGCGGCTTCTTCGCGCCCTCCCAGTTCTTCCACTCGTACCTCTTTGCCTTCCTCTTCTGGGCGGGGATCGCGCTCGGCTGCATGGCGGTCGCGATGCTCCACCACGTCACGGGCGGGGCATGGGGCCTCCCCATCCGCCGCCCGCTCGAGTCGGCGACGCGCACGCTGCCGCTGATGGCGCTGCTCTTTCTCCCGATCGTCGCCGGAGCCCGGAAGCTCTACGAGTGGGCCGATCCGGCCGCCGTCGCCCGCGACGCGGCCCTCCGGCACAAGAGCCTTTACCTGAACGTGCCGTTTTTCTTCGGCCGCGCGGTCCTCTACTTCGGCGCGTGGCTCGCGTTCGCGTATTTTCTGAACCGGTGGTCTCTCGAGCAGGACACGGCCGGCGGCCGGCCGATCAACCGCCGGCTGCAGCTCCTGTCCTCGGCGGGCCTCGTGGTCTACGGACTGTCGGTCACGTTCGCGTCGATCGACTGGGCGATGTCGCTCGAGCCGCGCTGGTTTTCGACCATGTACGGCGTGCTGTTCATCGCCGGCCAGGGCCTTTCCGCTTTCGCCTTCATCGTCGTCGTCCTCGTTCTCTTAGCGGAGCGCGCCCCTCTCTCGGGTTACGTCGCGGCGCGGCACTACCACGACCTCGGGAAGCTGATGCTCGCCTTCGTGATGTTCTGGGCGTACGTCTCGTTCTCGCAGTACCTGATTATCTGGGCCGGAAACCTGCCGGAGGAGATCCCCTGGTACCTGCGCCGCCTGCAGGGAGGCTGGGGCTGGATCGCCGTCGCGATCCTGCTCTTCCACTTCGTCCTTCCCTTCCTGATGCTCCTGCCCGCGTCCGCCAACCGCAATCCGCGCGTCCTCGCGACGGTCGCGGGGCTCGTCGTTTTCATGCAGTTGGTGGAGATCTTCTGGCTGACGCAACCTCCGTTCGCCGGGGACCGCTTCCGGCTCCACTGGATGGACGTTCTCGCTCCGATCGGAGTCGGCGGGCTCTGGCTCGCCGTCTTTTCGTGGCAGCTCGGCAAGCGGCCGCTCCTGCCGTTGAACGACCCCGAGCTCCAGGAGGCGCTGGCTCATGACTGAAGCCGGCCACGAGACGAGCGACGTCTCGATCGGCGGGATCGTCAAGTTCGGAATCGGCCTCGCGGCCGTCACGATCGTCATCTACGTCGCCGTCTGGGGGTTCTTTCGTCTGCTCGAGAAGCGCGAGCGGCGGCAGGACCAGGTCGAGGCCGTCTCCCCCATGGTCTCGGCGAGCCTGCGGCGCACGCCGCCCGAGCCGCGGTTGGAGCCGGACCCGCTCGCGCCGCGCCTCCGGATGCGGGCGCGAGAAGACGCGGTCCTGACGACCTACGGATGGGTGGACCGCAACGCCGGCGTGGCGCGGATCCCGATCGCGCGCGCGATCGATCTCCTGGTCGAGCGCGGCCTGCCGGTCACGAAGCCGGTCACGCCGGCGGTGACGCCCGTTCCGGGTGGCGGGACACGGGACGCGGGACAGGAGAAGAACCCATGAGACGGGCGCTCGGCGTCGTTTTCACGGGACTGGTCGCGCCGAGTCTCTTTGCGCAAATCGCGCAGGATGGACGCCCGCAGATCCTTCGCAACGTCGCGATCGAGCAGCGCCTCGATCGCCCGCTGCCTCTCGATCTCCCTTTCCGCGAGGAGTCGGGGCGGACCGTCCATCTCTCCGACTACTTCGGAAAGCGCCCGGTCGTGCTCGTGCTCGCGTACTACAACTGTCCGATGCTCTGCACTCAGGTCTTGAACGGCCTCCTCTCGGCTCTCCGGGTCCTGTCGTTCGACGCCGGCCGCGAGTTCGAGGTCGTGACGGTCAGCTTCGACCCGCGGGACACTCCCGCGGCCGCCCGGGCGAAGAAGGAGCCGTACGTCGCGCGCTACGGGAGGCCGGGAGCGGCGCCGGGCTGGCACTTCCTGACGGGAGAGCCTCGATCGATCGCCGCCCTGACCGACGCCGTCGGGTTCCGGTACTCGTGGGACGAGGGGATCGGGCAGTTCGCGCACGCGAGCGCAATCTACGTCGCGACGCCCGACGGGCGGCTCTCGCGCTACTTCTTCGGAATCGAGTACGCGCCCCGCGACCTGCGTCTCGCGCTCGTCGAGGCCGCTCGCGGAAAAATCGGAACGCCGGTCGACCAGCTCCTTCTCTACTGCTACCACTACGACCCGGTCGCCGGGCGATACGGCGCGGTCGTGATGAACATGGTGCGCCTCGGAGGGGTCGCGGCCGTCCTCGTCCTCGCGATCTTCCTGTCGGTCATGTGGCGACGAGACCACCGCAAAGCGGTCCGAGCCGCGGCAGGCGCGCCGGCACCGAGGTCGCGCTGATGGACCAGGGATTCCCGCTCTTCCCCCGGCAGGCCTCCTCGATGGCGCCGCACGTCGATAACCTCTACTTCTACCTGCTCGCCGTCAGCTTCTTCTTCGCGACCTTGATTGCGCTCTCGGTCATCTACTTCGCCATCAAGTACCGGCGCCGCTCGGAGTCGGAGACCCCGCCCGGAGTCGAAGGCTCGCTGAAGCTCGAAGTCGCCTGGTCGGTCATTCCGTTGCTCATCACGTTTACGTTCTTCTTCTGGGGGACGAAGCTCTTCTTCGCCATGAACCGTCCGCCCACCGACGCGCTGGAGATTTACATCGTCGGCAAGCAGTGGATGTGGAAGATCCAGCACGCCGATGGGCAGCGGGAGATCAACGAGCTCCACGTCCCGGTCGGCCGCGCGGTCCGCCTGACCCTGACCTCCGAGGACGTCATCCACGACTTCTTCGTACCAGCCTTCCGCATGAAGAAGGACGTGGTGCCCGGGCGCTACGCGACGGCGTGGTTCGAGGCGACCCGGCCCGGCCGCTACCACGTCTTCTGTGCGCAGTACTGCGGCACGAAGCACTCCGCGATGACGGGATGGGTCGAAGTGATGGATCCCCTGGCGTTCCAGAACTGGCTAGCCGGGGGCACGGGAAGCGAGTCGCTCGCCTCGGCCGGCGCGAAGCTCTTCGCCCAGCACGCGTGCAACACCTGCCACCGCCCGGACTCGCTCGCCCGCGGTCCGAACCTCGAGGGTCTCTTCGGGAAGACCGTGACCCTCCAGGGCGGGCGGACGATCGTCGCGGACGAGAGTTACATCCGCGAGTCGATCGTCGCGCCCAACGCCAAGCTCGTGGCCGGTTTCCAGCCGATCATGCCGACCTTCCAGGGCCTGATCAGCGAGGAAGGACTCCTCCAGCTCGTCGCTTACATCAAATCGCTCTCGAAAGCGGCGCCGTCGCCGGCGGGGATCCCGCAGCCGGTGAAGGAATCGGCCCCCGAGCGGGAGGCGCCAAAGTGAGCTCTGCGGCCATCGCGCCGCTCCCGTCGGAGCATCCGGTCGAGCCGCGCGTGAACTACCTGAACGCGACCTACGGCGTGAAGTCGTGGCTCTTGACGCGTGATCACAAACGGATCGCTCTCCTCTACCTCGCGTCGATCACGTTCTTCTTCTTCCTCGGAGGGCTCTTCGCTCTGCTGATCCGGCTCGAGCTCCTGACGCCCGCCGGAGACCTCGTGCAGTCGCAGACCTACAACAAGCTCTTCACGATGCACGGCGTGATCATGGTGTTCTTCTTCCTGATCCCGTCGATCCCCGCCGTCCTCGGCAACTTCCTGATTCCGATGATGATCGGCGCAAAGGACCTGGCCTTCCCGAGGTTGAACCTGCTCTCCTGGTACATCTACATGGTCGGCGCGACGTTCACGCTCTGGGCGGTGGTCCACGGCGGAGTCGACACCGGCTGGACGTTCTACACGCCGTACAGCACGGCCTCTTCGAACACGCACGTCGTCGCGACCGCCGTCGGCATCTTCATCACCGGCTTCTCCTCGATCCTGACCGGGCTGAACTTCATCGTCACGATTCACACGATGCGCGCACCCGGGCTGACCTGGTTCCGCCTGCCGCTCTTCGTCTGGTCGCACTACGCGACGAGCCTCATATTCGTGCTCGCCACTCCGGTCATTGCCGTAACGCTGCTCATGGTCGCCGTCGAGCGGCTCTTCCACTTCGGCATCTTCGATCCCCGGCTGGGAGGAGACCCGATCCTCTTCCAGCACCTCTTCTGGTTCTACTCGCACCCTGCCGTCTACATCATGGTGCTGCCGGCAATGGGCGTCGTGTCCGAGCTCGTGACGACCTTCTCGCGCAAGAACATCTTCGGTTACAAGTTCGTCGCATTTGCCTCGATCGGGATCGCGGTCCTCGGATTTCTCGTCTGGGGCCACCACATGTTCGTCAGCGGCCAGTCGGTCTATGCCGGGATGATCTTCTCGCTCCTTTCCTTCCTCGTCGCCATCCCCTCGGCGGTCAAGGTCTTCAACTGGACGGCGACCATGTACAAGGGGTCGATCTCCTACCGGACGCCGATGCTCTACGCCTTCGGCTTCATCGGGCTCTTCACGATCGGCGGGTTGACCGGCCTCTTCTTGGCGACGCTCGGAGTGGACGTGCACGTTCACGACACGTACTTCATCGTCGCGCATTTCCACTACATCATGGTCGGCGGCGCGATCATGGGGTACCTGGGCGGGATCCACTACTGGTGGCCGAAGATCTCGGGGAAGCTCTACCCGGAAGCGTGGGCGCGCTTTGCGGCCCTGGTCGTCTTTCTCGGCTTCAACCTGACGTTCTTCCCGCAGTTCATCCTCGGCTACCTCGGGATGCCGCGGCGCTATCACGCCTATCCGCCGGAGTTCCAGGTCTTGAACGTCATGTCCACCGCGGGAGCCTCGATCCTGGGCGTCGGCTACCTCATGCCCATGGTCTATCTCGTCTGGTCGATGCGGTACGGAAAGGCCGCGCCCGCAAATCCGTGGGGCTCGACCGGGCTCGAGTGGGACACCCCGTCGCCGCCGCCCACGGAGAACTTCCCCGTGACTCCGGTCGTGACGGACGAGCCTTACCACTATTCGCCCGGCGAGGTCGAAGTCGTTGGCTGAGGCGCGAGGGCCCGCGGCGGGTGCTGCGCCGGCCGCCCACGCCGGACCGCGCGAGCTCCAGCACCACTTCGACACGATGGAGCAGCAGCGCGATGCTTCGTCGCTCGGCATGTGGGTGTTTCTCGTCACCGAGATTCTCTTTTTCGGAGGCCTCTTTCTCGCTTACACCGTTTATCGCTCCCAGTACGCGCGGGCGTTCGCGGAGGCGAGCCGCCACCTCGACATCAGCCTGGGAACGTTCAACACCGCCGTCCTGATCGTCTCGAGCCTGACGATGGCACTGGCGGTCTTCTCGGCCTCGACCGGCCGCCGCCGCGCGGTCCTCGTGTTCCTGCTCGCGACGATGGCCCTCGGCGGAGTCTTCCTCGGCGTCAAGGCGGTCGAGTACGGACACAAGTTCCACGACCACCTGGTCCCCGGACTCCATTTCCGCTTTCCCGGCCCGTACGCGCGGCAGGCCGAGATCTTCTACTCGCTCTATTTCGCGATGACAGGGCTGCACGCCGCCCACATGGTGATCGGCATCGGGCTCTTGACGGCGCTCGTGCTCCAGGCGCGGAAGGGACGCTACGGACCGGACTACTACACGCCGGTCGAGGTCTCCGGCCTCTACTGGCACTTCGTCGACATCGTGTGGATCTTCCTGTTTCCGCTGCTGTACCTGATTGGAAGGCACCTTCACTGATGGCGCAGCACGTTTTACAGAGCTGCCATCCCGAGCGAAGCGAGGGACCCCTCGGACCTTCGGTCCTCGGGATGACGGCTCTTGGGGGAGTGTGATGGCGCAGCACGTCGTCCCCCCGAAGGTCTATTTCGCGGTGTTCACCGCCCTCATCGTACTGACCGCGACCACGACGGCGATCTCCTTCCTCAACCTCGGTCCCTGGAACACGGTCGTCGCGCTCGGCATCGCGTTTGTGAAGGCGACGCTCGTCGCGCTCTTCTTCATGCACGTAAAGTACAGCCCGCGGCTGACCCAGATCGTGGTCGCGGGCGGTCTCTTCTGGCTCGCGATTTTGATCGCCTTTACTCTTTCCGACTTCATGACGCGCGGCTGGTTGCCGATCTCGAGGTAGTTCGTGAGCGACCTGCCGCCAGAGCTCCAGAGCATGTCCCGGTTCCGGGTTCTCCGTAAGCTTGGCGCTGGCGGGATGGGCGAGGTCTTCCTGGCGGAAGACACGACGCTCGGTCGAAAGGTCGCTTTGAAGCTCCTCCCGGAGGGCCTCTTCTCCGACCCGGAGGTACGGCGCCGGTTCTCGCAGGAGGCGCGAGCGGTTTCCGCGCTCAACCATCCGCAGATCGTCACGATCTACGATATCGGCACTGCGCAGGATCGGGACTTCATCGCGATGGAGTACGTCGATGGGCAGACGCTTCGCGAGCTGCTCGGGGCGGGCCCGATCGAAGTGCGCCGGACGTTCGATCTCGTCTCGCAGGCCGCCGCCGGCCTCGCCGCGGCGCACGAAGCGGGGATCGTCCATCGCGACATCAAACCCGAGAACCTGATGATCAACCGGAACGGCCAGGTGAAGATCATGGACTTCGGGCTGGCAAAGGTCGTCGAGCGCCAGAATGCGCCGCTCCTTCAGAGCAGCGTCGCGACCGTCGCCGACACCCCGCGCGCGCCCGCCGGCACAGGCACGGGCGTCATTCTCGGAACGGTTTCCTACATGTCGCCCGAGCAGGCGCAGGGCCGCCCGCTCGATCACCGCACCGATCTCTTCTCGCTGGGTCTCGTTCTCTACGAGGGACTGACCGGCAGCCGCCCGTTTTCCGGAAAGAGCGCCGTCGAGACTCTCCACGCGATCATCAACGAGGAGCCGGTGCCGGCGGCCGAGCGAAACCCGCGGGTCCCGCCGGAGGCGACCGAGATCCTCGGCAAGGCGCTCGCGAAGGACCCGGCTGAGCGATACCAGCACGCCGGCGATTTCGCGCTCGATCTGAAGCGCGCGAGGCGCGCGCTCGAGTCGGGGTTTGCGAGGCCGGTCACCCCGGTGCCCGCGGCGCCCGCGGCGCCCGCGAAAGGACGGGGACTCCCGTGGGGAGCGGCAGCTCTCGTCGTCGCGGCGCTCGTCGCGGGCGCGTGGTATCTGGGCCGTTCCGGCGCGCGACACGGCGGGTCGAACCTTGCCGACGTGACGCTGACGCCGCTCACGTCCGAGCCGGGCTACGAAGGCGAGCCGACGTTCTCGCCCGACGGCGAGACGATCGCGTACGTCTCCGATCGCACCGGCAACTTCGACATCTTCCTGAAGCAGGTCTCCGGGGGGCCGGACGTCAACATCACGAACAGCCCGGCTGACGACGTCCAGCCTGCTTTTTCGCCTGATGGAAAGCAAATCGCTTT